>JACPJU010000002.1 GCA_016187385.1 Candidatus Aenigmatarchaeota archaeon | reverse complement strand
GGGCGTGTAATTAATATTGCTTTAGATATATGAATTTAGATAAAATGGATTATTTAATAGCTTTTATACTTGCCGGTTTGCTAATTGCAGCATTAACATCTGTTCTTGTGTACACAGGCATACAGCCTCCAATAGAAGAAACCCCTGTAAAAATCTACAACTTTTCCGTCATACAGAATCAAAGCGGGTTGTTTTTAAGAAATTCCGGAAATACAACTATAGACAAACAATCAATCAAGATCTATTTGGGCAATTCTCTTCTTGGAATCAGCCTTGAAGACATAAAACCTAATTCAACATACAAAATTCAAATCGATAATCGAGTGAAAGAAAATGAAACAGTGAAAGTCGAGATTGGAGATTATTATACCGAAGTTAAAATCAAAAGAATACTTGAGCCGACACCAATCCAGAATGAGACATATAACCAGACAAACCAAACAACTACGAATCAGACTCAACTAGCTAATCAAACCATTCTTCAGGTTAATTATACGCTCACATTTACAATATCCCCATTCAATAGCGCAGTCGCAAATCTTTCGACTGGAACTCGTAATTTTACAGACAGAGAAAACATCACAATTAGTCTGACGCCTTCCTCAGGATATTTATTCAATTACTGGTTGGTGGACAATCAAAACCAAGGAAATTCTACAGTCATCAAAATAACCATGAACCAGAATCATACATTACAGGCAGTCCTTTCTTTCGTACCGCCGTCCAACTTCACCGAAGGAATATACGATATGCCTGTACTGGTAATGAAGTACTTCCCCACGCTATCGAACGATACATTGGACTTGAATGAAACAGGAGACTGGCAGAACCCGAGCCTTGATGCGCTGAGAAACAGGGTGACACAAGTGAATGCATGGATAATGGAGTCTCTGGAAAATGGCAGCAAGTATCACGGATACAAAGACCTTAGCGCCAAAGCTTTCCTAGACTATCGGATAATAGATGAAAAGGAATTTCTCAGACAGATAACGATTACAAGTCCCAACAAGGCAGACCAGATAAAAGAACTTGGCGACATCAACATATGCGACTATGTCGACAACAAAAGCGTAAAACAAGTGTGGGTCTGGATGGTTCACAATTCTAAAGTCGCTCCTATAGAGTCGAACATGGTCATGGGTAAAAATTCACAATCGTATTGGAATTATGGGACTTACGGTGATGTCAGCAACAGCGCAAGAATTAATGATTTGCCCATATGCAACAATACTTATTTTGTTTATGAATACAATTATGGACGAGGACTTGGCGAGGCTCTAGAAGATCACGGTCACCAGCTTGAGGCTATGTTCAACTATTTGGATTATGATTTGTTCTGGAACAAATTTGTAGGCAATCCTGGCAGTATTTGCAGTACGGCATCTTTTTACAGATGCGGGTGGAGCCACTCGCCTCCTAATGTCTACAACACATGTCCTGTTGAACAGTACAATTGGGCACGTTATGACGAAGTTCTTTCCGACTGCGAAGATTGGAATCCTGATGGAACTGGTCAGAAAAAAATGGTAAGCTGCAAGACATGGACGCAGGCTGACGCTTGTTCAAGTCCATATGAGCTAGAGGACGGTAATTCAAGATTCAAAATCTGGTGGATGCAGAACATGCCAGGATATAATAACACATTGACATATAACGGTAAGAAAATGAGAAACTGGTGGGAGTTCGTTGCCGATTGGGACCAGGCGTTGAAAATCGGGAAGAATCTTGCTGACTGATTTATTTCATATTAGCCATTACCTAAGCTCACTGTCTTGTTTAGGTAAAGACCAAATATAATCATAACATTTAAGAAATCAGAACTATTGTTTATTATATGAATTGGAAAGGCTTTTTCAAGCTAGATAAGAAAAAAATTTTAATTTTCCTACTGATTATTCTATTAGCAAATATACCATATATCGGGACTTATAAAGGGGAGAAGGTTCCTTGCATGCAACTTCTTTCTATACCATCACAAAGTGTATGTCCTGAAGATAGGCCATATTCATTTCAATTAAATCCTATACTTTGGCCACTTGAAATAGTCGTATCTCTCGATTCTTCTTCATTGACAGGCATGATTCCTATACTTAGGTTTGAGAGTTCTCTAACTTTTTATAGTTCGAATGTTAACCTATTCGGAATATTGATTTACTGGTATATTTTATCTTGTCTAATAATTTGGATTTACTCTAAATTTTTAATAGATCACTCTTACAAGAGAACCAAAGAAATAAGCCAACGCAAAAAATGACAATATTGTCACAATAGCAGGGATTAAAATTCTTAGATAAAGCGGGAGTAATTTTCTCTTTTTAGTCTTGAAACTTAGCATCCCGAATACAGCTATTCCCAGAATTATTGAAACTATAATGTATGGCATTAATAATTGTAATTCAGTTCCGAAAACAGTATAAAAATTGTCCCAAGGACCAAAACATCCCACTGGTTGTACATTACATCCTTGGTGATATTCTATAAGCGCCATAAAATTGTTACGCAAAATATACATAAAAACCTTTGGTTTTTATATACGGTTATCACTCTTTTTTTAGTTGTTATTTACCTTTCAGGGCAGTTACTTTAATAACTTTGTTGCACTTGGAACATGAAAATTCAGGCCTTTCATATTTTCTGCTCGTCTTTCCCAATTTTGTTGTTTTCTTTTCCATCGGCACGCTTTTTATTTCATAAAACTTGCAGTGAGGGCACACATATTCTATTTCGGCATCTTGATTAGGTTGTTTTCCTACAATCAAATCTGGCCTGTTGGTAAAGAATTCAAAACTGCTCGGTTTCAATCCGGTATCGAGCCATTTCTTTATCAGCTTGCTCTCCATGAAATCACACTGCGGGCTTTCTCTTCAATCTCAGAGCCTTTGACTTGCATTTCCTGCATTTCACCTTTCCCAGCCTGACTTTAGCAGGATCTGCCCTTATCTTCGACTTGCACACCTTGCAGACAAACATTCTTGCGTACAGTCGAGCCATCGCTTCCGGGAAAAGTTTCTTCGCCATGAGTTATAATTTTGGTATTAGCTTTAAATATACTTGCCTGTTATTAAGATAGTTAGAACATGTTCAAATCTGAGATAAGGATACTCGGTTTTGACGATTCTCCGTTCAAAAGAAATGATGAAAAGGTTCTTGTTGTTGGTGTTATCTATCGCGGTGGAAGTTTCTTGGATGTTGTACTGAAGACTGATGTAGCTGTGGATGGTTTGGATGCCACTGAAAAATTGGTTGAGTTGATCAATTCTTCCCGCCACAAACCGCAATTGAAAGTTCTGATGTTCGACGGAATAGCATTCGGCGGCTTCAATATAATCGACATAAAACAATTGAATAAAAAAATTCATTTGCCGATAATCGTGATAAACAGAAAGTATCCTGATTTGGATGCTGTCAGAAAAGCGTTGGAAAACAATTTCGCAGATTTCAAAAAACGCTGGAAGATGATTTTAAATGCGGGAAAAATAAAAGTATGTGAATTGAGAAACCTTAAAAAGGTTCACTACCAAACAATAGGTTTACTGAGTTCGACACACAGCGACATACCAGAGCCATTGAGAGTCGCGCATCTGATCGGGACAGCTATGATAAAAGGAGAGAGCAACGGAAGAGCATGAAAATAATACCGAAGATTTTAAAGGATAGTTGGTGGGGAAATATTCTGCTTGGTTTCTTAGCGGCTGTGATTTTCTATTATGTTATCTTATCTGGGGTATTGGCTACAGACACACCGATAGTCGCTGTTGTCAGCGGTTCTATGGAACATGCGAATCCAGAAATTACGTACTATCGATGGCTGGAAGAAAGTTTAGGATATGACAGAAGTTACATAGATTCATGGCCGGCTTCAAACGGTTTTCTTGTCGGTGACATGCCTGTTGTCAGCGGGGGACTGCCTCTAACAGGATTTTTCTCATTGGTGAATGGTAAAGAAGAAGTGAAATACGAAGTGGGCGATGTTATTGTATATTCAGTTTCGGGTGTAAGTGCGCCTATAATTCATCGTATCATCAAAATCAACGACGACGGAACATACCAGACAAAAGGCGACAACAATCTGGGACAGTGGGATTACGAATTCAAAGTAAAGTCAGATCAGATAAAAGGAAAAGTAATCTTTATAATCCCAAAAATCGGTTATTTTAAGGTGTTAACCAACAAGTTGTTTGGTGTATAAATGAAGTTCTGCGAAAAATGCGGTAATCTGCTGGTTGTTGAAAAGAAAAGAAAGAACACGTATCTTGTATGCAGGAAATGCAAACGGGTTTACAAGAGTCCAGGAGAAAAGCTGAGAATTTCCGAAATCATGCACGATGACAAGAAAAAAATTGTCGTGATGAGCGAAAAGGACCAGTTTTCCGAGTTGCCGAAAACAAAAATCATCTGTCCGAAATGCGACCATATGGAAGCGTACTGGTGGATGCAGCAGACTCGTTCGGCTGACGAACCGCCAACTACATTCTATAGATGCACCAAGTGCAGCTATTCGTGGCGTTCATACGGTTAGCCCTATTTAAATTTTTTATTACAACTAAATCTTATGCATTACAAGCCGAAACAAATTTCTGAAGTCAGTTCGAATGATTCACTGGTCTCTCTTGTTGGCAAGGTAATAAAGACCAATGATAATTCATTTATTCTAGACGATGGTACTGGTAAGATAGAAATTGTTTCTGATTTTCAAGTTGAAGAAAATAAAAAGGTAAGAGTGTTTTGTTCTATTAATAACGAAACTCTAAAATCTGATGTCATGCAGGATATGGAAGGATTGGATATGGTTCTATTTAAAAAGGTTAAGGAACTATATTATAAAACAGGTGTTTAAACAGGTTTTCTTACCTTAATTCCATATTTCTGTTTGAATAGAGGCGCTGAATGCAGCAAATCCCCGTCAAATGTCATGAACACGTCAGCTTTATGGTTTATAGCTATTGCTAACGCTAATAATTCCGGTTCATGTGCTCTTGTTTCTACCCCTCTTAATTCATGAAATAATTTAACGTCATCTTCTAGAATGGTAAGCGCTTTGACGTCTTGTTTAACAAGAAAATCACCTAACGTTTCCAACCAGTAATCTCTTTCCTTTTTATTGTTGAAAAAGATCTCGCATATACGTTTTGTTATTTCTCCTAGAACTATCACGGAGATATCACATTTGAAAGTTCTTCCTAATTTTCCAATGTAAGTCGAAAATAAATTTGGGTCATGATGTTCTGCCTCATCCGAAATTCCTCTAAGATAGACTGAAGAGTCGATCTGATGATATTCACGCATAATCTTTATAAGTGTCCTAACTAAATAAAATGTATGAGAGAAGAAACGTTTGAAGGGTCTTGGAAAAGAGCTGCAGAAACAACAAGGAAAAGTCCTCATAGAAAAGAAATTATCCAAAGACTTCACAAAGCTTTGAGAGAAATGCACGTTGAAGGTTACTAGCTAAAATTTTCAGTTCAAACATCTAAGTATATGAAACATCCTTTATTTTCATCCGATGAAGAATTTAACATACTTAAAGTTAATGAACATATATTAAAACAGGTGTGTGATTGTTCAAAGCTAAATTGTCCGAGCCCAAAATTTTCATCAATGCGATTTCAACTATAGGCGAGCTGATAGACGAAGGGATTTTCAAGATTGACAATAGCGGAATAAGTCTGGTGGCTGCGGACAGGGCGATGGTTGCTGTTGTTGATTTCAAGATTAATTCCAATGCATTTGACGAGTTCCAAGTTGAGAATGAAGAGAAAATAGGGTTGAACATCACCAATTTGTTGTCGGTACTGAAAAGGGTTGGTCCTAATGACAAGTTGTCGTTGAATCTTGCGGACTCGAAACTAGAATTTAGACTCGAAGGATCTTCAAAAAGAAGATTTGTAATTCCCTTGCTGGACATAAGCCAGGAAGAAATCCCGCCAATCCATCAACTGGAATTTGTGGGAAGAGCTGAAGTCAAACCCCATATACTAGAGTCTGGGATTGAGGACGCCGATATAATTTCTGATTCCGTCCTGCTTGAGATGTCGAAAGACAAGTTTACAATGAGGTCGGAAGGCGATGTGAGCAGGACTGAGCTTGAACTTGAACGTGGCGATGAAAATTTATTGGTATTGGAAGCCGACAACAATGTAAAATCAAAGTTTCCGATAGACTATATGAAGAAGATGATAAAGGCGGCAAAGATTGCAGAAAGCACGACTATTAGATTAGGACAGGACTATCCGATGAAGTTGGAGTTTAAATCTGGTGATAAGGCTAGCCTGAATTTTGTATTGGCGCCTCGGGTGAGTGACGAGTAAAATTATTTCGTCACAACACCTATTCCTTCTATGACATTGACTTGGTATGATGTCGGTTCTGTTGGACTCGTCTTCTTCACTTCAACTGATGTGCCTGTTTTTATTTGAGCCTCTGATCCGGTTGAAGATACTTCGCTTCGTTTGTCTTCACTTTGTATACACCCCGACAACAGAATTATTGAAATTATGAGAAATACCAAAAGTTCTTTCATGCTAATAATTCCACCCTTCGTATATTTAAAAACAATTTAAATGGTTATTAACAAATATTCTACGACTGCTCCTATGAAGATAAGTGCTGTGCCCAAAAGAAACAATTGGGCAAATTTCAATCGTGATTTTATTTTGACCATTCTCTCGACAAAGCTGAATCCAGCAAGTGCAAGACATAAACTTCCAACCAGTTCGAAAATCCCGATAATCATAATTACAGGCAAAACAAACAATTCTCCCTGCGAATTCAGGTAGCTTGAAGTCACTGAAAACGTCTTGAAATTGAAATAAAGGCTGGACAATCCTGCCGTAGCCAATTCAGTCATGGATATCAGATAATTGCTCGAGAATATCTTCATCGGGCTAGTGCCTTCTTCCGGGACGCCTATAAAATCTTCGCAACATTTGTAATATTCTTTGTCAATCAAGCCGTATCCTATGCCGATTATTATAGAGAGGATGAATACAACTGCATATGCTATTTCAAAATTGTTGAGTTTCAATATGTTAAAAAGATTCATTCTAGATTCGCTTTTACGTATTTTTGAACTGAAGTGCTTTCCTTCAATCTTTTAATCTCATTGTTCAGCTTCATGATTACTTCATGCAGATCGTCTATTCTATTCTCCAATTCGTCCAATCTGGCCGCCATATCAGAAGAACCATCTTCATTTGTCTCTATTTCGGGTCTTGCGATTTTAGCAGTGGATTTTTTTGTCGTGTTGGATATTGTGCCTTCTTCTAAGATTTCATCAACGATTTCATCTACCATCTCATCGTCTATTTCCAGCTCATGCGATTTTTCCATTCAATCTCTCCATCAATCTTTTTTTGACCTTCTTCTTCAATTCGGCTTTCAACTCGTCTTTGATGTTTGCAAGCAATTCGGTTTTCATGCTGGTCAAGTCCGATGCTTCGCTTTTGATAACTTGTTGCTGGACAATCGGTCGCTCAGTCTTCTTTTGCCTTAAATTCAAAATTCTCATCAACTTGTCTATGATGGTTTCTTCTTCGTATCTTTCATTAGACATCATCGCAGCCAGCTTCTTGAAGGCTATGCTCGATTTTGAATAAGGATACGACAGAACGGTCGGCATTCCTTTTGAGATGCTGTTCGGGACATTTCCGTCTTCAGGTATGATGGAAATCACATTGGTATTCGTTGTCGACTGCACTTCTTGGGGCGTCAATTCATATCTCTCATTCCTGTATCTGTTCAGCACTATTCCCAAAACTTTCTTGTCCAGTTTCTTCAGAATCTCAATCGTCTTTATAGCGTCCGCCAGGGATATGATGTCAGGAGTGCTGATCACAATGGCTTCGTCTACCGTGCACATCGGTGCGAGTACTTCCCTGCCCAGACCAGGCGCGCAATCAAGAAGCACCATATCATAATTGTCCTTTATCTTGTCCACCATATTGCAGCATAGATTTTTCGTCAGAACCAAATCAGTGCCGTTTAATGGTGCGGGTATTATCCTTACTCCTGTTGTCGGGTGGATGTAAAGAGCGTTTGTTAGTGGAACCCTCTTTTTCATTACGTCCCTCAATGTTACAGGCATGTCTTCATATAACCCAAAATACAGTCCCAAATGCGAAGTGTGCACATTCATGTCGAAGATTACCGCATTTTTGTTGAAAACATTTGTCATCGCAGCGCCCAAGTTTGCGACAAGTGTAGTCTTGCCTACGCCTCCTTTGCCTGAAAAAACCCCAACAACTCGCGACATTTCTTTCTAATATTATTTGGTCGCACTAATAAAAGTAGATATAATTATTTCGACTTGGTGCCTTCTTTAAGCCTCTTCAAAACATCGGCTCTTCCTTCTTCTGGCGGTCGTTTAAGGTATTTTCTCAGAAGGATTATTATCACTAGCCCTATTGCGGATGAGGCGAAGATTACGATATATCTGGACAATGAAATTTCAGCCGAAGGTGTTGCCGACAGGGCTGCCAAAGGAACTACTTCTAATGATGCAACTTTCCTTTCAAGAGTTTCCTCAGCTATAGCCGTCCATCTCATCTCATAAGACCTCGCTTCGGCATCATTAGGCACTGTTATGTTGACGATGAAGACTGCTGTCTCGTCTGGATACACTTCAATTACAGAAGAAGGCGAGACTTTCTGCCATTCCAACGGAATCCTTTGCAGCACAAATTTCAAATCCGTGATTTTCTGATTTCCAAGATTGGTCACTTCAATAGGAAGGGAGTAGCTTCCGCCTGGATTTAATGTCACCTTTTCCGGAACGTCGAAATAAAGCTGTATGTAGGATGTGTTTACAAAGAACTGGCTGGACGACGATACCCATGTTTTGTTGAACAGGACGATGCTGGCTATAATGTTGTAAAGACCATCATTCCTGCAGGCGGGCATACTTATCAGCTTTTTGGTTTGGTTGCCTGCAGGCACGAAGAATGTGAAACTCTGGGTCAATGTCTGATTTTGGCAGTCTATAGACACCTTCACTTCCACATCCAGGCTTTTTTTACCCATGTTTTCCAAAACCAAATCTGCCGGCAGATTGAAACCAGGTCTTACCCTGGAAGTCAATGGGTCTATCGTTATGTCGAACGGTCCTATGTTGCTGACGACATTAAGTTTCATTATCTTGGTGTCGAACAAATCAAGCTCAGCCTTGTCATAAAGCTGGAATATAACTTCATATTCGCCTATGTCTTGCGGCGCGTATTTAGGCGTGAAACTTATGCCTTTTGTTTTTTCCAAAGAGAAAGTGAATTTTTCCTCATGAACTGATTTTCCGTCTTTGATTATTTGAAGTTGCAGGGAATATTGTTGTGCTTTAATTCCAGGATTTTCTACGCCGGCGGATAGTGCGATATCTTCCGAAACTATAGGCTCTTCAGGTGAATATGCAACATGATATATTTTCCCATTTTCTTGAGCTGTTATAGGTGAGGTTAATAATAGTAACGACAGTATCATCCCAAATGCAAACCACATATTTATATTTTGGTTTTTCATACTATTCTCTTTTCCTTATTTTGAATTCCTCTTCCTCGTTGAGCCTTTTCATGACTTCATGCCTTAACTTGCTTCTGACATCCTCCACTAGTTCGTCCTTCAATCCAATCACATCAGAAAATTCTGCCGACTGTTGAATTTGCAATTGTTGCGAGAGAATGCTTGTTCTTATTTTTCTGAGCTTCTCCATGTTGCTCATGGGCGGAATTCTTGTTCGGTAGAATGACCAAATGAAGTAGCCTACCAATGATGTTGTAGCTATACCGCCAAACAGGGCAAGTCCAGTCACTAAAGAGGTTGATGCTACTTGGAGGACATGTTCTTTTATGTGGGTATCTGTATCCCACAAGATAATGCTTGTTGCTATGTAATCTCCCGGTGAGGTATCCTCTGGGACTACAATCGAGAACTTGAACTCTTTCCTTTCATGTGCGGCTACATTAGCCTCTATTCTTTCAGGAACCATCCTCCAGCTTGGCGGCAGTTGCATTGAGAATTCCAGTTTCTTTTCTTCATCTCCGATATTTTCAACAATTATCTTTCCCGCTGTGGACTTGCCGGCGTACATGGTTCCTACGCTGACATCCACCAGCTTCAGTCCAGTGGGCAGTTTCGTCTCGATTATGTTCATCTCCTTGAGCGGGAAGTATATGTAATCTGTGAACTCGTCCAAGATTCCTTTTGTTGCATAAGAAAGTGTTTTTGTTTCATTGACTGCGAATTCCTTGATGTCCCACTGGACTAGTGGATCTTCCCTGATTATCTCGTCTGGATACGGATTGAATTCCACTTCTTTTGCAGACTGGGAAATTGACTTTGGTATCTCTTCCTTTACCTGAACAAGTTCGTAATATTTGAGAGGATTATTGACATTCAATGTGACCTTTGTTTTCTCATGTTCGTAATCCAGTTCAACAATCCTTTCCACTATCGGCCTGTCGTAGCTTGGAGCATAGTCCTTGACCCTCAGGATGATGAAACTGGAGTCTTCTATATTCGAACCTTTGAGAGTAATCAATAGTTTGTAGTCGCCTCTGTCGGTATCTTTCGGCACGCTGACAGCTAGGTTGAACGTCTTGTATTCGTTAGGCTGCAGATCAATCGAGTTTGGAACAATGCTTATCCAGCCTGGAGGCACGCCCGAAACTTGTATCTGCAGATTTTTGAGAATATCTGTTCCTTTGTTTTTGACTTTTATCCCTTCGACTATGCTCTGTCCTGCTTTCACTTCCCTTAATATGGGCCATTTGACAAATTCTGTTTTTACAGTAGGCAACGTCGAGAGTGTTCCTCCACCGCCTCCGCCTGTTGTTGTCGACGGCGTTGTAGTTGAAGGTTGTGACGGTACTGTTGCATATATTCCGAACAAGCTAAAGTGGGAGACATTCGCCCACACATAGTTGGCTGAAGTATCTACTCCGCTGTCAGATTCCTGTTGCCATGTTGTTGATGTCGTATTGTAGAACCATATTCTCAAGTTGGATTCGCTCAAGCCTGCAGCTGAAATCTCAGAATCCGTGTAAGACACATTCAACCAGAACCATTTCAGGCTGTTTGTTATGTTTTCATTCACTGTAATGTCAATGAATTTGTTCAACTCTTTTAGATTGCTTACTGTCTTGTTCGGAACCGTAGAAAATTCTGAAACCGAAAACGCGTTTTCTTGCGTTGAATTCAGAATAATGCTTATGTTGACTATTGTAGTTGTAGTCGTGTTGGCGATTATCAGTATCGGGGTGTTGGCTGTAAAGTTGATTGATGTGTTTGTATAGGCTCCTGTCTGCACATTCCCTACATTAGTCAAATTGAAGTATTTCGTCATGTTTATGGTCGACCTTCCGTCAAAGAATACACTCCCTTCTGTCCTATAGTTGCCTGCTGTCATGTTGGCTGTGTTCATGAATGTTATAATTGTTTTGGACTGTCCTGCAGAAAGCGTCACGTT
Organism: Candidatus Aenigmatarchaeota archaeon; assembly: GCA_016187385.1. GTDB lineage: Archaea > Aenigmatarchaeota > Aenigmatarchaeia > CG10238-14 > SCSR01 > JACOWB01. Next base: position 52,228 of record JACPJU010000002.1, on the reverse strand, counting down.
TGTGGAATTAACTGTCGTAACCAAATGGCTTGAGTTGTAAACATCTACGCCAGTGGTGACATTCATCTTCTCGTTTCCTGTGTTCTGGACATTAATGTCGAATTCAGCAAACTGCCCTTGTGATAATGATGTTACTGGTATTGTGAACGATGCACTTACCGTCTTGAATGGAGTGGCTGTGACTGCTGTCACAAGGAATTGCAGTGATACAGCTCTTCTGAAATCAACAATCCTCGATGTAAACTCTGTCAGGTCTATCGGAACTGTGACTTGTCTTAGCCTTCCAAGATTAGTTCTGATGCTGTCGGCTATGCTCAAAGCATCGCTCAATTGTCTCGGTATTATTCTGAATCTGTTTGCTATTTCACTCAAATCTATCGCATTTGTCAACGATCTTGTGAGCGAGAACATTCTTCCTGTCAGTTCTGTCACGTCTATAGCATTCGTTATTAATCTGACTCTCGCGAACAAGTTTTGAACATTATCTGTCACATCCAAGGCATCTGTCAGACTTCTGAGGCGAGCCAGCGGAGATGTTATGCTGTCTGCCAAATCTGCAGCATTCGTCAAGTTCCTCACGAAAGAAAATAGTCTTGATGCAATTTCTGCCAAATCAACAGCATTCGTCACCAGTCTGACCCGTGTGAATAGATTTTGTATGCCGTCTGATAGACCCAATGTCTCTGTCACTGTCCTGGAAAAGGCCTTAAGTGCAACAGCTCTTATTCTTTCAGTAAACGCAAACGAATCAGTCACACTTTTTGTTAGAGTTCTAAACCTTTCCGCAATATCGGTCACACCTAGAGCGTTTGTGAATGTTCTAGTGAATCGAAGCAACTTTGCTGTAGTATCTGTCACATCCAAGGCATCGGTTACTAGCCTTACACGGGTTAACAAAGCTTGTATATTCTCTGCCAGATCAAACGCCTGCGTAACTTTTCGCAACCTTCCTAGACTAGATGTTATCGTTTCTGACAAATCTGCAGCATTCGTCAATGACAGTGTAAATGATATTAAACGTGATATACCATCTGCCAAACCAATGACGTTAGTTGGCAATCTTACACGCGTAAACAAGATTTTAATATTGTCCGCAACACCTATCGTATTATTGATTGATCGAACCCTCGTTAATAGTGCCTGGATATTATCGGTTATATCCAACGCACCAGTCACCTGCAGGGACATAGTCCTGAATCTTCCTGTCAGTTCTGTCAAGTCAAGCGCATTTGTGAAAAACCTAATTAAAGACGTAAGCCTGTTCATACTCTCGCTTAAATCCACAGCTTCAGTCAATAGCCTCACTCTAGTCAATGCAGTTGCAAGATTTTCTGTCACATCCAAGGCAGCTGTCACAGTTCTCGGAAACAGCTTGAATACAGTAGTTGTTATTCTTTCCACAAATGTTATAGAATTGGTTAACTGCTTTATTGCTGTAAATATTCTAGTTGTAAGTTCGTTGATGTCCAATGCATCAGATACAAGCCTCACTCTTGTGAATATATTTTGGACAGTCTCTGTCAAGTCCATTGCATTAGTTAATAATTTCATCCTCGTCAATATAGCTTGCATGCCTTCCGTTACATCTACGGCACCTGTGACTTGTCTCAATAGAGTTATGACAGCCTTTGTACTTTCTGCCAGATCTATAGAGTTAGTAATTAATTTAATATGAGTTAGAATTACTGTGATATTCTCATTAATATCCATCGCATTCGTTACTGACCTGACTCTTGTTAAGAGAATTTGAATATTGTCAGTTACATCCAAGGCAGCTGTCACAGTTCTCGGAAACAGCTTGAATACAGCAGTTGTAATCCTCTCGGCCAGAGTGAATGAATCCGTCACATTTTTCAACAAAATCCTAAATCTTTCTGCAACTTCTGACAAATCCACAGCATTCGTCAATGAACGGGTAAACGAAACCAGGCGAGTCATGCTTTCAGTCAAGTCAATCGCATTAGTGATTAGCCTAACACGAGTAAATAAAATTTGAACATTATCTGTCACATCCAAGGCATCTGTCAGACTTCTGAGGCGAGCCAGCGGAGATGTTATGCTGTCAGCCAGATCCACAGGGCTGGTCAAACTTCGCAAGAAAGACGCCAATCGCGATGCGGATTCTGTCAAATCTATAGCATCTGTCAATAATCTAACCCTTGTGAACAACACTTGAACGGTGTCGGTTATATCTAATGCCTGAGTTAATTGGACCAGGCGGGTTAAGGTAGCAGTCACAACATTAGTCAAGCTTATTGCATTAGTTGTTAGTTTGATGGTGGAGAATATTCTTTGCAGATTGTCCGCGGTAGTGATTGCCAAAGTGACTGCCCTGTTGACTACAGGTATGGTTACTTGAGTTGTTATAACATTTCCTAATGAAAGTGCATTTGTCAAAAATCTCACTCTGTTGAATAGTGTTTGAATCCGATCCGTAAATGATATAGAGTCTGTTATCTGTCTTACTCTCGTGAGTAGTATCTGGATATTATCTGTTATGTCCAACGCATCGGTTATAGTCCTTACACGAGACAATATGAATGAAATCCTATCTGCAGAAGTCAGGGCTTCTGTAGTGGTTTTCTGGAATCTTTGGAAACGATTGGGGGCATCTGTCAAGTCAACAGCGTTAGTAGAGCTTTTGATCAAAGACTGCAGTGAGCTGTATAAATCAAATATGTCTAAAACATTTGTTATTCCTCGGGAAGCAGATAAAATATTTATGATGTTCGGGGTTAATGTCAACGGTTCTGTAACGTTTGGTCTATATGTTGTTACAGATGGTGCTAGCGTGACTGATGAAGTTACAGTACCTGTCATTGACAATTCTTGAGTTACAGAGACAGATGTTATTGCTGGGTACGTATATGTGAATTGGACATCATCCCAGGTAAAGCTTATTCTAGCAGTATTGGCATTGCCCGTTTTTGCTATTATTCCTACACTTATGTTATAATCTCCTGAATCAGTAAAATTGCTGACATTTATATCTAAATGCGAATATATTCTATAAGCTGTTGTTCCGGTTGTATTCGAAAATAAAACACCAACACTTCCATTTGGATAAGTTAAATTTACAGTGTAAGTGGAGGTAGCGCATGTAGTGCACACCCAGAAGGAATGGTTGAAGTCAAGCGAGACTGACGACGGATTGGTCATTGAGCTATTAACCGCAAATTTCTGTGTCCATTTGGCACTCATTGCATCATTTTTACCTAGACATGTCGAGTTAAGCCTTGCTTCTCCAGAGACCCATTTGCTTATACGTGCTGTGTCACATGCTCCCTCCGTTATATTCTGCCACTCATCTGCTCCTGAAGTATCACCCGCAGAAGTTGTAAAGTTGGGGTTCGTTAGAACCGATGTATTTGTTATGGCGTAGATATTCGCCGGAAAAATTAATAACGCTACAAAAAACAGAAATACTGCTATGCAAAGACTTGTTTTATACATTAAATCGCTTCCAGTTTTTTTTATGATAGTTTAGAGTGACAGCTCCAATTCTTCTCTGATGGACTATACCAGCGCCTTGCAACCATTGGAGATAAGCACGCACAGTTTGTCTATGGGCACCCGTTAACCTAGAAAGGTCTTGTATAGTGAGTCCTTCAGGATGCCCCCCTAAAATATCAACAAGTTTTCTTTTTAAGATGTCGCCATTAGTATTCATCATTAAGTCCACCTTATTGTTCGTCCCTAATGACGATTAGGGACTTATAGAAATCCTTTATTTAGAATTGAGAAACATATTTTGTAGAACAGAAAACTTTATTTAATCTTCTCTTTCGTCAAAAGACGCCTTTGGCAACTGAAATTCTAATAGTGGAAACTGGTCTGTATTTAAAGAAGCTATACCGGAAACGAAATTTTTCGAGTTGTTGAAATCCAAAAGAAGAAGCGAATTAACATCATCATTAGAGTTTAGGTTAATTGATTTCAGCTCATCAATCACATCTTCATTTTCTATAGGAGGTATTGTAAAATTGTAAGGTTCATTTGACGCTAATATTATAGTAGCTAATATTATAGTATCACCTTCTCCCGATAACGTTGCGGTTTTCCAGATCGTTACATAAGAGAATTCTGATAATAAAGTGTTAACAGCTATTTTATAGTCAACTTCACGCATTCTATTGGTGGGTAGCCACTGAGCAAAAATACCATTGTCATTCAAATGACTTTTAGCCGAATTGAAGAAATCTTTGGTAAAAAGGTGATTCACACTAGAAGTAATTGGGTGTGACGGTCCCGAAATTATAATATCATATTTTTTATCTGTGGAAAGTAGAAAGTTTCTAGCATCATTGACAATTACATCTGATTTATCATTATCCAAAGCTTGTTTATTGTCATCAGAAAAAAACTTTTCAGCTTCGATTACGGCTGGCTCTATTTCAACCACATCTACATTAACATCGAAATTTTTTAATTGACCTAAGGTGAACCCCCCACCTAAACCAATTAATAAAACTTCGGAGGCATTCCTATTGATGAGTAACGGTATATCCGCTAGAAGAATTTGTGTTGGGACATCAACAGGCGAAGTACTTGCATCTATCCTCCCATCAATTTTTAAAAAACGTACATCCTGTATATCTACAACTTCTATAGTGCTGTATGCTCCTTCTTTATAGAAAAGAACTTGCGTGTTTTTTTTAAAAAAATCCAAATCATTTATATCTGATATAAAGTGTATGTAATAGGAATTTATTGTATCTAAAGGTTTGTTAAAGTTAGTATAGCTAATAAACAATAAAACAATTATAAGAGGCAAGATGAAAATCATTTTCTTTCTTTGTGAACTATAGTACAGAATTATAATTCCTATTAAAATGTTCAAAAAAGCTGCAACAAAAGAGGTATAGCGGACTCCTATTAGCGGAATCAAGATAAAACCTGCTAAAATAGGTCCTATCACAGAACCTAGAGAGTTTGAAGAATACAAATAGCTTATTTTTTTACCTGCGGTTTCGACATCGGATATAATAATTTTACTGGCTAAAGGGAAGGTCATTCCAAAAAGAAATGTTGGAATTAGAAGAAGGATCAAGAAAACAATACCCTGAACTATCTGGAATAAAACAAAAGAATTTCCAAATACCTTGAACATAAATAAATAGAGATATTGCACGTAAGGAAAAATCAAAGGAAAGATTAACGCAAATACACCTATTCCTATTTCTGCTATGGCTAAATATAAATAAAAATCTCTTATTCTATCGATGCGCTTCGCTACGAAAAAACTACCCAAAGCTAAACCCGCCATAAAAGCCGCTAACATAGTAGATAGAGCATATACAGTAGAGCCAAATACCAAAACCAATAATCTTGTCCATGTAACTTCATAAATCAAGGCAGTCATTCCAGAAAGTCCTAGAGCTAGTAAAATCACAAAGATTCTTTTAGATGACGGTTCCATATCTCAACCTATAGACTAAGATAGTTTTCATGCTTAAAGAGTTTATTGTGATAAAAAATGTGCTGATAGAAAATAAATCATTTCGTATAACACCGTCCTTAACAATATTTAAGCTCAGAGGAACAAAAACATAAAGAACAGCGGTTTTTAAAAATAAAAAAGGAAATCAAGTCACCCAGATAAACCAAGTTATGTTTATCTTGTCATTTGCTGCCAGACTGGCTGTTGTGAATGTATTTTGGGCAAAGAACACATCCTGTCCTGTTTGGTTCGCTGTTGTTCCATTGAACAGACCTGTTTCATTGACATCAACTCCTACAGAGGCTGTGAACTCTTTTGTTATCGTCCAGTTTCCTGCTGTTGGTGCATCTGTGTCATTTATCCTGACCGCGTCTGCTCTGGCCCTTGTCAATCCTGTGACAGAGCTATTAAATTCGCCACACATATATAATTCCGTAGCGTTTTGTGCAGCTCCACATGGAGGAGTTGACACCCCTCTGACTCCTAATGCTATGACGTCAACTGACGTATTTGCCAAAGTACCGTTTGTTGCGCCAACAATTGTTCCTCCTAGTTGATTTCTTGTAAAGTTCATTCCAGCATGAGTAAACAAGTTTTTAGAACATCCAAGATCTTCTATTGTACCATCGGCTCTAGTTACTTTTTTGCATACTACTGCATGATAAGTTATTGTCGTTCCTTCTTCATTTGAGGACATTATTGCTGTTGTCGGAGTAAAAACCATTGTTCCAAGTCCGAATGCAATCAGTGCTGTGACAGCAATCAAAGGTAAAATATATATTGTGTTCATGTTTCCTTAAAAGTAATTTGGATTCCTCATTTATATACTTTACTGAAAGAGCCTGAATTCCAAATATGCTACAAGCACTCCCAACGCCAAGCTGGATGTGTCATTTGACAATATGAAAGCACCCAAGGCAAACAAAATGCCTATTCCTATAGATTTTGCGAGTTTTATCCAGACGTTCGGTTTGGAAGAACCTTGCCATGTGGCTTTGGAACTCTGTCTCGATCCAAGTATGTTCAATATTTGCATATTTCCCCTTTCAATTATAACGAAAACAGTACTTAAAATGATTACCCCTACGGCCAACAGAATGAAAAATACTGTATGCAATGCGGAAATGTTGCCTGCACCTTCAATATAAGAAGGCAATTGAACGAGTCCGAAAAAGTACGATAGTTTAGCTCTTGTGATCTTAACAGATATAGCTTGTCCCACTCCTATAACTTCACCGCTTGCAGATTTTTCTGCGTTAGAATCCCCCCTTACCGTAGTCTCAGCTTTGTATGCAAGCGAGTTCATGAAACTGCTGTATCCGATAACAATCAAAACAAGCACAACCGGAATCAAAAGAAACTTGGTATACATCATTCTCTCTGCTTTAATATTATCTTCATAATTTTAAATCTCTATTTTTGTACCCGCGTGCATCTTAGAGTATGGAGCTATTGAAAATAATCGGTTGGTTGTTTCTAGTCTTTGGCATTCTGGCAATACAATTGCCTTTGATTTCCAGCATAACAGGATTTGTGTCCGCCACATTCAACATACATCTTTTGCCGAATTTCCGAGTCTCATCGTCAACAGTAATTTTTGTAATCGGCGCTGTTTCGGCTGTTGCAGGGCTATTGATGCTTGTTTTTCGTCCATCGGAGGAAAAGCTTTAAACTGGGTTTGCGACTAATATATCTGAAGGTTCCTTTGAGGAAAAACAAAGATATATAAGTAGAGTAATTAAATTTACCATATGGTAAAAAAAATTACCAATGTTCAGATTACTGGTTTGTATCTAAACGATTATGGCAGAATGCTTTATCTAAGAGAATCAGCGTCTTTATTGGGAAAACCTCACCAAACAATAAAACCATATGTAGAGTCGTTGGTTAAAGAAGGGGTTTTGATAAAAAATGAAAGAAAAAATCTTACTGAATACAGTCTCAATTTTAAAAATAAAGCGGTGTATGATCATCTGATAATCGCTGAAAAAGAAAAATTAATGGAAAGATTGAAAGTGGACACACTTTTAAGAGTTTTATTTGAAAAACTTTCACCCTTCTTTGGAAAGAATGTATTTGTTATTTTCGGTTCAGCTGTAGATAAGATTCAGAAAGGAAGTGACATCGATTTATTAGTTATCGGTAAACAAAATATATCAAATGAATTGGAAGATTTTGAAAATATCTATAATAAAAAAATACATAAGATACAGATAACGAACATAGAAAATCTGACTTTAGCTTTAATTAAAGAAATATACAAAAAACACATTATTTTTAATAATACCGAACAGGTTGTCAGATTTTTTGGAGGCCTTTATGAACAAAGTAAGTTGGTGTAAAAAACAAGTGAAAGGTATTAAGTTAATTGAACCCAATGATAATCTAAGTGAAGAATATTATCAAAATGCAGAAGAAAGTCTGAAAGTTCTAAGGAGCATAAAAGAAACCAAATCAAATATATGGCTTGCGACTACAAAATACTACACTGAATATTTTGCTGTCTATTCTATACTGATGAAAATCGGAATCAAATGTGAAATACATGATTGTACAATAGCTCTAATAGAATTTCTTGAAAAAGAAAAAATTTTTGATGCTGGCATATCAAAAACCTTGGAAAAAGACAAAGAAATAAGGATAGACAACCAATACTATCTTAAGAATAGACCTGTTGAAATCAATTTCGAAAAACTTTCAGAATTTATGATTTCAATAAAAGAAACGTTGAATGGACTTGATAATAACAAAATAACAGAATTAAGAAGGAAAGTAGACAAGCTTTAGATACGACATAAGATAAAAAATTCAAAACTAGTCTTAAAATTCGAGTATGAATGATTTTCTTAAACTTTTTAAATCCTACTTCCTTACATATGTAGAGTGGATTTATGCTACAAGACACGTTGGCAGACGCTTTGACTGTCATAAAGAATGCAGAGAAGATCGGAAGAAGGGAATGCACGATAAAATCAAGCAAACTGTTAGAAGACATTCTGAAGATAATGAAAGACAACGGATACATCGGAAATTATGAGAACGTGAAGGACGGCAAGGGCAATCTTTTGAGGGTTGAGCTGAAAGGCAAGATAATTGACGCAAGGGTGATAAAACCAAGGTTTGCAGTCAAGACAGACGAATACGAGAAATGGGAAAAAAGATTCCTGCCGGCAAAAAACATAGGTATACTTATCCTATCAACGCCCAAGGGAATTATGACGCATTACAAGGCGAAAGAATCAAATACAGGCGGCAGGCTTGTTTCATATGTTTACTGATTTCTATGTACTCGCGAGAAATGAAATTGCCTGAAGGAATCTCATTGGAAATCAACGCCAATAAAGTGAAGGTATCCGGCGAAAAAGGAGAGCTAAAGCGCGAGGTTAAATTATATTACGGGATGAAAATACAGAAGGAAGACGACAAATTAAAAGTAATTTCTGAATCTGATGACAGGAAAGCAAAGGCATTGGTCGGGACTGTTGCCGCACACATAAGAAACATGGCCAAGGGCGTTACAAAGGGTTACACTTATCACATGAAAATTGTTTACAGCCACTTTCCTGTTACAGTAAAAGTCGAAGGCAGCAAGTTCATAGTCCAGAATTTTCTGGGCGCCAGAACTCTGAGGACAGCGAAAATTGTCGGAGACACCAAAGTTGAAATTAACGGTCAGGATGTGACTGTGGCAGGCATTGATCCTGAGGACACGGGACAGACTGCCGGCAACATCGAGCTCGCCACGAGAATCGTAGGCTTCGACCGCAGGCGTTTCAATGACGGCATTTACATAGGGAAGAAGGAATGAACATGGTGAATCCGAGAAAGAAACCGAAGTTTGTGAGGTGGGGGTCAACCTCTTTGGGAAAATTGAAATCGGCATGGAGAAAGCCGCATGGCATTCACAGCAAGATCAGAGAGAAAAGAAAGGGCAAGTTGAAAATGCCTTCTGTCAGCTACGGCGCGCCTAGAGAATTGAAATTCCTGCATCCTTCCGGTTTCAATGAGATCATAGTAAATAATTTGAAAGACTTGGAGAAAGTCAATGCCGAAAAGGATGTTGCGAGGGTTGCATCTACGGTTGGCAAGAAAAAAAGAACTGATATTCTAAAAAAAGCTGAAGAATTGAAAATAAAGGTTCTGAATCCTAGGATTTGAAAGCGCATATATGCCTGTGTTCGTCAAAGGAAGCGTATATGTTTTTCCTGCAATGCGGACATACGCCTTCAGGTTCATGTGGTTTAGGTTCTTCTGGCATTTTATCGACCGATCACTTGTTATTTAATAACATAATTGAGATTAAAAGATTTTCATATGTCCCATATGGGACAATTGTTGGAGATGTAAGACGTCTTGCATGATGCGATATGTGCCACATGAACCAAATGAAACACGTATTTCATCAGATAAACGCTTTCGGTGACAGAATCTTTGGATATAACCCATCCTTAGTCATAATTTAAAAACATTTAAATGCTATTCTTCAGAATTATTCAAGTGACATTATGGCAAGCATGCAAAAGAAACTGGCAGCAAGCGTACTGAAGGTCGGCAAGTCAAGGGTTTGGCTTAATCCGCAGAAGAAGGCCGACATAGACAAAGCCATCACCAAATGGGACATCCGCAAGCTAGTCAAGAAAGGCGACATAAAGTCCCATCCGAAGAAACTGAAGACACCAGGATTGATAAAAAGGAGAAAAGGCGAAGGAAGAAGAAAAGGCAAGAAACATTCCATTGTCCCCCAGAAAAGGATATGGATGTCCAATGTCAGAGCTCAAAGAAGGATGTTGAAAGAAATGAAGGATTCCAGCCAGTTGGACAATGTCAATTATAGAAAATTATACCGGCTTGTAAAGGGTGGCATGTTCAGGAGCAGGGCACACTTGCGATTGTACATAGACCAGAACAACATGCTGAAAAAGTGATTTCATGAAACTGTCGCCAAAATACAAGATGCCGTTCAAAAGAAGACGGGAAGGAAAGACCGACTACATGAACAGGCTGAGGCTTTTAAAGTCAGGAATGCCAAGACTCGTCATAAGAAAAAGTCTCAGATACATAACAGCCCAGATAAGCGATTTTGATAAAAAGGGAGATAAGACATTGATAGCTGTCACGAGCAATGAATTGAAAAAACTCGGATGGAATTATGCATGCGACAATCTGCCTGCAGGCTATTTGACCGGTCTGTTGGTTGGAAAGAAAGCTTTGGATAAAAAAATAACAGAAGTTGTCTTGGATTCTGGACTGTATTCGTCTGTGAAAGGTTCGAGAATTTATTCTGTTGTGAAAGGCGCTTTGGATGCTGGATTGAAGATTCCCATAGATCAGGAAATCATGTCAGGCGAAGAGAGAATCAAAGGCGAACACATAGCGACAAATGAAAAATTTAAGAGTTTGCCAAGCGAATTCGAAAAGATTAAACAGAAGATACTGGGTGGATAGATGGAGAAAAAGCTGGAAGAAACAAAGTCAAATGATATAGGGGAAATAAAGCCCGAAATCATAGAAGAGAAAGCCATAGAAAAAGAAATCGTGATACCAGAAACTCCGGAGGAAGCGCCAAAGATCGAAGCTGTGCCTGTTGAAGAAAAAAGGGAAACAAGCTGGAAGCCGAAAACGTCATTGGGCAGGGAAATCTTGGAGGGCAAAATAAAGTCTATAGAAGAAATACTTCACTCTGGCAAAAAGATAATGGAGTCTGAGATTGTCGATTATCTTGTCCCGACTTTGCAAAGCGATCTGATTCTGATAGGCGGCAGGGCAGGCAAAGGTGGCGGGATACAGAGAATACCGATAAGGATAACAACCAAGATGCACAGCTCGGGCAGGAGATTCCGGACATCTTCGATGATAGTTGTTGGAAATTCCGACGGCATCGTAGGCATAGGAAGAGGTAGCAGCATAGAGCCTAGGACATCAATGGAAAAGGCATTGAACAAGGCGAAGCTTAGCGTCATCAAAATCAAGCGTGGCTGCGGCGATTGGGAGTGCGGCTGCGGCACAGAACATTCGATTCCTTTCAAAACAAAAGGAAAGTCCGGCAGCGTAAGAATAGAGCTTCTGCCCGCACCTAAAGGAGTTGGGCTTGTGGCTGACAACGAATCCAAAAAGATTCTGAAAATCGCTGGGATAAAGGATGTTTGGGTCAGGAGCTTCGGCAACACCAGAAACAGGGTCAATCTGATTTTAGCTGTTTATGACGCCTTGAAGAAATTGTACCTTTATGAAAAGTAATTATTTTTTGAAATGAATCCAAACCTTTCCTATTATCAAATCTTTCTTGACCGATCCAAAGTGCCTGCTATCCTGGCTGTAGTTCTTGTTGTCGCCTATAACATAGTACTCATTTGAATTCGTCGCAAGTGCAATTCTCTTCATCAAATATTTTTTTTCGATAGGATGTTTCAGAACAATCACATCCCCCTTTGCTGGTTGCTTGAATGAATAAAATATCTTATTGACAATTACATAATCTCCTGATTTGAAAGCAGGCTCCATGCTTTTGTCTTCAATTCTGAAACGCATTATCGGAAAGAACATGTAAACTTACTTTAATTTCGGATATACTGTTTCTTTTCCCGTAGGGTACGGCGATTTCATTCTTAGAGTGTCTATTCCCTTTGTCTTCCAGAATATTTCGGCTATCTTGTTGACAGTCTCCAACAATTCCTCTGAAGCTTGTAGATTAACTTCTTGTCTCGCTTTCGATCCTACTTTCATTACCTTCCATACGAGCTCGTGCAGTTCTGGATAATCCTTCACATGCTCTGGCTTGAAATAATCCCCCCACAAAATTCTTATTTCTTGCTTGCACAATTCCGCATGATGTTCTTTTACAGCTGTGAGCCGTGCTATTTTATGAGTGTCATTCTCGGCTTCATTAATAAGATTAACAGTTCTGATGACAGTGTGCGCCGCCATTTGAGCCAGATGCGGATCGTAAATCCCGCAAGGAATGTCGCAATGCGCGTAAGCAATTCTCGCAGGAGATATTTTTTCGCTCAATTCCAAAACAAAATGTGAAAAAGACATAACTTACTTTAATGGATTCAGATATTTAAGTTTAACCGTTTATTACTGATTTATGGTTTATGACTTACACCAAACGTCAAGTGCTCTTGACTATATTTCGATTAATTATGATGCTGATTCAATAAAGAGAGGACTGCATAAAAACCTTAATATAAGAGAAGGAAGTCTTCCTGTATTCACAACTAGAGGAATTACATATCAAGGAAGTAAATTAAGAACGCTAGTAGGAAATATTGTAGGAAATTTAAGAGGTTATATGCCCGGTTTGGAGGTCGCAAAAACAGACTATGACGATTTTGAAATTGACCCTAGAACACAATTTCCTGGTGTAAGGACAGTAGCAACTTTTACGGATAATGACTTGGTGAATGGAAAAGTAGATATTCGTGTGACGGGTCCTCACAATGATGGAACTTTCACGCCTTTGATTGACGTGTGGCTAGAGGGTACTAAAAAATGTGAACAAGAACTATTTGGTCATTATACGGGTTTACCTAACTGGCGGGATCTCGAAAAAATAATCGAAATTTCAAGGCAAGTATAAAAATATTTGTTTAGTTGACTTCAATCTGGTCCTGCGAATAACCCATCTTGACGAGAATATCCTTCACTTTGCTTTTGTGGTCTCCCTGGAGCTGTATGTGGCCTTCCTTAACTGTCCCGCCGCACGCGAGTCTTGACTTCAATTGCTTGGCGACGTCCCTTGCATTTTCAGTTATACCTTCTACAATTGTTATCGGCTTGTTGAATCTCCGCATTTCTTTATAGACTCTTATCTTCTCGGCTTCCCTTTCAATAGTAACGCATACGCAAAGATCAAACGGCAGCCCACACTTTGAGCAAGTGTTCTGAGTTGCCTGAGCACCGCATTTAGGACATAAAGCCATTTACTTCTTTTCCCCACCAGGTTGATTTTTAACGGTAAGTATGCGAGCTATGCTTTTTTTGATGACGCGAATCTTTCCAGGATTTTTTATCGGTCTGCCACGCTTGACATTGCCGACTTCTTTCATCAGTTCCAGCCTAAGCTCAGAAAGCCTTTTACCCAAATCTTTTTTATCCATCTTGCGAATTTCTTTCGTCTTCACTCTTTATAGATAGTTTTGTAGGATTTAAATATTTTGTGTTGTAAGGTTCTATTGGCTTATCTCATTTTTTATCAAGCACACATACCTTATATTTTACCCATACATTATCACTTTTGCCATCATATATTCTTTTTACACACCAACCATACGGGAACAAATAACTATCCCGCCATGAAAATGGAAAAGTATCTGGCCCAATTTTCGGATGGTTTCTTTCCCATTTACCTTTACCAGAATTCCTTTCTATAACAGAAATAATGTAAGCCGCAAACGAAATAGCAATTCCTCGTAATCCTTCTTCGTTCTTGGTTTTTTTATATTCTTCATGTATGTCTGCTAAAATTTTTTCTACTTGCTTTATGGACTCATGTGAAAAATCCAAATCTATACCAAAGCCCTTTGCAATATCTAGTGCATTCTTGGTTAATTGGGTCTGTAATTTAACCATTTCTTTACTTGTTACATTTTTGTTGACAGACATTACTTAATTATTTGTGTCATGAAACTAATAATTGAAAAATTTTACCCGGCTTCTACCTTCTTCTCCAGAACAATGTCGACAGGCATGTTTTTCATTATCTTAACCTTTATCCCGATAATGCCCGCCTTGATTATTGCTTGAGTATAGCCAGTATCTACCATCCTCTCGGCATAGTCCCCCGAATGCGCGACAAAACCTTTCTTGAATTTCTGCCGTCTTGACCTCTCCACGCCGCCTATCTTCCCGGAAATCTCAAGAAGAATACCGGCAGCACCAGCTTCTGTCACCTTGTCCAGATAATAGTTTGCAACTTTTTTGTAATTCACACTCTTTTCTATAGACCTTGCAATCTTTCTCGCTACGATGTTGGGATCCAGCAAAGGATCATCTACTTCCCTCACGTCCAGCAAAGGATTCTCAAAACCGAATTTGTGCTTGATCTCTTCTGTTATCTCGTTGATCCTTCTGCCACTTCTTCCGATAACAAGACCAGGCGTGTTGACATGGACGATTATCCTTGTCCCGAGAGGAGTCCTTTGAATTTCTGTGTGGCTGTATCCTGCCCTCTCGAATCTCTTCTTCAGAAATTCCTCTATCTCAGCTTCCTTTATCAATTCCTTTACAAAAACTTTTTCTACAGCCATTTCATCTCTCTTCAACTATGATTTCTATGTTAGACCTCTTGGCAGCTCTTCCCCTGAGATTGACCCTGCTCTTGGCTCTGATAAGCTTTTCAGCCTTGTCAACTCTCGCATTCTTTATGAAAAGTTTTTCTGTATCCATGGTCTTGTTTTTGGCATTGGCTTCTGCCGATTCAAGTATGCCCAGCAATTTCTTGGCGGTCTTTGTATAATGCTTCCCGTCCAGATTTCTTTTCTCTTCCAATAAATTCTCCAAAAGTTTCTTGGCCCTGTCGACTTTCTTCCCCTTCAGGATTTTCAAAAGTAGCTTGGAATGCTTGAAGGATACGGGTGCGCTTGTTTCTTTGGCTATGGCTGTCTTCACTTTATCACTTAAGTTGTCCTCATGCTAGAATGTTTCGTGCTCTTTGACGCGCCGATACCAGGAGACGAATGTTGCACCCTTTTCACAGGAATGGCAAAATCACCAAGTCTGAATCCCACCATCTCGGGCTTTACTTCCAATGTGAACCATTTGTTCGACTTGTCTCCCTGCGCGGCCCCGCCTCTATAAACGCCAAGCTTCTTCCCAACCATCTCAGGCAAAATTATCATAGCGCGCAAATGAGTCTTGTGGAATTTGTCGGGATTCTTTCTCGTCTTCTCCAGAAATTTCTTCTGTTCTTCGGTCATCCCCCTTTTCAACGTCCTTCTTTCTCTTGACGGAAGCAAGCGAGCAATCTCATCAATGCTCATCTTTTTCAAGTCTTCGAACGTTTTTCCCCTGAAGCTGAATTCTCTCGCCATTTTATCATCATTATGTTTTGTTTTATATTTAAAAGAGTTTCTATTCCGTCGCTTCGTTTAAAAAATTTACTGTTGAATAATCAGGTATGGTTTCACTAGATTTAGGCTGCGGGAAGAACAAGCATCCTGGTGCAATTGGTCTGGACATGAATCCTGGATTGTGCGATGTTGATGTTGTTTCTGAAGTAGACGGAAGAAAAAGCGAATCGCCTTATCTACCATTTCGAGACAACTCGTTCGACACAATTTACATGACGGATTTTATAGAACACATTCAAGACATACCATGGCTATTAAGCGAAGTTCATAGAGTTGCAGAACCAGAGGCCATAGTCGAAATCAGGTACCCCCATTACAGTTCTAGATATAGTTATTCGGATGTCACTCATGTCAAGAAATTAGGTCTGCGTGCATTCGAGCACTTCGATCCGTCTACAGATCATGGAGAAATGTATCAGTATTATACATACTTTGGAAGACGCTTTCCTTACAAAATAGAGAAAACAAGCGTGGAGTTTCACGACTTGAGGATTCATCTCAACGTCTCGACAGTGTCAAGAATATCCAGAGCAATATACAATCTGGTCCGCAGGGACAACTATGAAACGTTTTTTGCCCATCTTCTGCCTATAGGAAACGTAACCCTTGAAATGAGAGTTATCAAGTGATTATTTTCTCTTCCATCCGGTTCTTCTGGCTGCTATGCTGCCGATCTTTTGTCCAGGTGGCGCGTGCCTTGACACAGTCTTGAACTTGGCGTGCTTCTTCCTTCCTCCATAAGGATGATCTGTAGCTGTCATTGCTACGCCGGATGACCTCGGATATAATCTTCCCCGAGCCATCATCGCCTTCAATTTCTGTCCAGCCTTTACAAAAGGCTTTTCCAGCCTGCCTCCGCCAGCAGGTATTCCCATCATTGCCCTGCATTTGCCGTCCATGATTTTTTCCTTGCCTGAACTGAAAATAACAATTACCTTGTTCCCGGTCGTGTTGGTTACAGTCGCATAACTTCCGGTGCTTCTGCACAATTTCGGTCCTGATCCAGGCCAAGTCTCTATTCCAAAGATTCTTGTCCCTACGGGGACATTCGACAATTGAAGAACATTTCCGAGATAAGGCTTGTCCCCGCCGTATGAAATTTCAGAACCGGCTTGTATTCCTTCTGGAGCTATGTGGAGAATTTCCTTGCCTTCGGCCTTCACGAGCATTACAGGCGCAAAGTGTCCAGGATCATTCATGATGTCAACGACCTTCGCTGTGAATGTACCATAAGGAAAATACTCTACCTTGCCGAGAAATCTGTGCGAAGGTACCTTGTATCTCGGTCCGCCTTTGCCCCTTGCCTGTACGATTAATCTTTTTCCCATAAAATCACATCATTTTTATATTTTTATAGTTTTAATTAACTTATGTATGTTTGTCTATAAAGGATTTCTACCAGAACAGTTATGCTTCGAAGGATTTTTTTACGACGAAACGCATGTGGGAAATGCACGAGCTAATTCATGGGCCAGAGCACAACTTGGGGAATCTGGTTATCAAATTATTTTTAGGAGATTAGGGAGAGAACCAGATACATACGAAACTTTTACATACGCTAAAGATTATGGAAATGTTGGATATGATCCAGAGAAATTTCAGGAATTGCTTGAAGAACGCGATAATGAAGAAACCATATCTTATGAATTACCAGAGCAAATTACAATAAAACACGGTTACACTCCCGGGTCCGTTTTCATAATACCGCGTTTTTGGCGGGTAATAGTAGGTCCCGGTGAAGGAGATGCAGGAGTAATATATTGCGGCGATGATCCGTTCGAAGCTCAAAGAATGAGACGCGATTATTTAGAAATGAAATAGTTTATACAGCCTTTTCAGTTAATAATTTAAATAGATGCTTTTTTGTTGTCTGACGTCAGACATTTGTCCCAGCTGGGACATTAGATTGTGTAAGATGTCTTACTATGTGATACGTATCACATCAGAATAGAAATAAATAGATTAATGCTGAATATATAAGTATGGTTGCTTATGTTCCATCTTTGAGAAAATCCAAAGATAATATTGTCAGTGTTCTTGGTGAGTTTGGATATTCTCCTGATTCATCTTATCCACCACATGATGGCAAATTTGATAGAATGTATTTCAAAAAAGAAACTGAACCTTATCCAAGAATGGTAGCATTCCATAATTTGCCGGGCTATGTTGGTATTTCAATGGGTCATTTAATGGAAAATTGGGAGAGGTGGGCAGGTATAACACCATATAAAATGGATAGAAAAGATCCTGAAAATGAAGAAGAATTTTTACAACAAATTAGAAATACTATGGGCATTGCTGAAACCAAAACGTTTCCACGGATTGAGACAAATGATAAATCCGAGCCGAAATAACATACGTGATAATTGCCAGAAATAGCTTATACAGTCAGTCCCAATTTAACGGCAACATCCATTGCCTTGTATTCTGGCTTTAGTTTCACATAAGCTTTTTTCTCCCCGCCTTTTATCTGCGTGTTGACATTATCGACCTTAACTTCAAACGCCTTTTCGATGGCTTCCTTTATCTGCGTCTTGCTCGATTCCCTTCTGACTACAAATACCAACTTGTTCTCCCTTTCTATTATTCCGATAGCCTTTTCTGTCAGGTGCGCATGTGAAATTGTTTTGTACGGATCCATGTTATCACTTTAATTCATTAATCGCGCTTTTTGTAAAAATCGTCAGCCTTCCTACAGCAGAACCAGGCGCAAGATATTCCGCCGATAAATTTTTGACGTTGCAAACATTGCATCCCATCAAATTGTTGACAGCTTTTGACATTCCGTTGCTGGTTACAACAAAGAGTGGGCCTATTTTTGTCTTGTACTTTCTTCCTCTCATCTTTCCTTTTCCAGCCCTGATTTTTCTCTCGCTTATTCTTTCCAATTCCTTTTCCAATCCTATCTTCTTCATGAATTCTATCACTTCTTTTGTCTTCTTCAATTCCTGCAGCCTGTCATCGACAACAATGGGAAATTCTTTTATAGCATCCACCTTGTGACCTCTTTTCAAAACAAACTCCTTGATTGCTGTTGCGGCTACAGCGCTTCTGATGGCTTTTCTTCTTTCCTTTCTGTTTATCTTCTGCTCCCAGACCTTTTCCACTTTAGGCGGATGTGCTCTCCTGCCTTTTACAGCCTGCGGCACGAATCTTGCAGCCATTGTCAAAAATGGAACAGTCTTTGCATGCAGTCTCGGAAGCCTTGCAGTCTCCTTGCTCATCATCGAATATCTTTGTCTTCTTCTTCCATGATAATGTGCGGCTGTTCTTTTTCCAGCCATGACATCAGAACCATAAGGCTGTCTCTTCCTGCTTTGGGTTGCAAGAACAGCTCTCAAAATCAAATCTTCCCTGACAGGTTCTTCAAACACCTTCGGCAGTTCTATTTTTTCTGCAGGCTTGCCGTTCAAATCCAAAACATCAACTTTCATTCAATCACTTTACAACCTCTCTAATTTCTGGCAGAAGGAACTTGACTTTGCCGGCTCTAATCGGTGGCCTGAGCATTATCAATCTTTTCTTGCTCCCAGGAACAGAACCTTCAATCATGACATAATTCTTTACAGTTCCGTATCTCACAAAACCGTTCTTCGGTGTTATGTCGCCGTCGCCGATCTTCAATATCCTTTTGTTGAATTCTGTCCTTTTGTGGAATCCCATTTGTCCGGCTTGCGCAACTGTCGGCCTTACCTTGCCAGGTCTTTCCTGGCCCAATGAACCAACGTGTCTTCTCTTCTTTTTTGCATGCCTGTTCTGGACTTTGACGCCGAATCTCTTTACAGGTCCCTGCATTCCCTTGCCTTTTGTGACAGCGATGACATCGACAAGCTCACCTTCTTTTGTGAAATCCTTTGCGGTCATTTCCTTTGACAGCATGCTTTTGGCATAATCAAATTTCTCTTTGGCATCCTTACCCCCAATCTCCAATTCAAATACTTCAGGCGTCTTCTTTCTTACTCCAGACATCCTCGGCTGGGTTGAAACAATCGCCCTTATCTTGGAAATCTTGCCCAAATTCTTTTCCATTCCCATCAGCTTCTCATCGGTTTTAAAATTGCCGACCTTCATTTTCCTTCCCATGTCTTTCGGCAGGTCTTTTGTTATAGCCTCGGAAAAAACCTTCAATCCATAAGGAGAATTTTCATAAGCTCGTATGCCAATGACCTTCAGCGGAGGACAGTCCAATATGGTAACAGGCACAGCAACCTCCTGACCGAACGTTATGGAACCTTTTTTATTGTCCAGCATCATAGCATGCAGGTTGCCTGCTTTGTAACCGGCGAATCCCATGATCATCGCCTTGTCCGTTTCAGGATACGAAGTAACGCTTGGATAAATCCTAATGCTTCTCTTCCTCGGCCAATAACCCTTGGAACCTTCCCTCGGTTTCTTCACTTCTGGCATTCAATCACGTATCTATAATCTTTATACGAACGAATAAAAAGTTTTTGTATTCTGAGATTTTGGAACTTTTTGCATACAGAATAACTGATGTATCAATACTTATCTTTTTTAACAATATTTAATAATATGGTGGTTTCTCTTCGCCAATCGGTTGACACGCCTTATTCAACTTTTGCAAGAGAGTTGACCGAAGCAATAGAGGCTCTGTATGGAGAGCCAGACATCAGAATGTCTGAATTGCCACGGTCTGTACGCGAGTTTCTTGCGAAGATAGAAGGACTGCAGGGACATTATGAACTTGATTATTCAGACAATGGGAAAGAACCTGTTGCAGATGAAGAATCAGGTACGCAGAACCATCCTGGAACTAAAACAAAAAACAACTGGGTACTGAGATACGTCTTTGATAACCCTGATGACAATCGTGACTTACTTTTGTCTAAACTGGGTCTTGACAAACTTGCTGTGACAATAGCCGATCTCAGAAAACAGGGTCTGGTAGAAAGAGGTAGTCCGTGGCACCATTACAAGCTTACCCCACTTGGCGGTTCTCGAGCTGAAAAAATAGAGCCTTTCGACTTTACAGATATTCACGGTTATGAAAAACCAGCTTACGCTGTGATAATCGATTATTTGTCGGTCCATGAAGGAGATGATTTAACTTATAGGGATGTTGTCAGAAATTTACCTAAACTTACAAAAGGTTACATCATACAAACTCTTAACCGGCTTAAGCGCGGCAAGATTCCAGTAAATGGAGGGAGAGTTGAAGGACACAACGGAGCTATAAAATATCTTAGTACGTCGGCAAAAGTCAGGAACATTCGAGATATTTTCAATGAATACCCCGAAATTAAAGAGGAAATGAATGGAGCTAATGCATTTTGGCCTCAAATAATAAAGGCGAGGAACAGGTTATCGACAACAGAACAAATAAATGCGTTTTATCATGTTATGGGAAGGATCCCTGAAGACGGTGGTCATCAGGGCAGTAGATATGCAGACTTTTTAAACCTCGTTATGTATGACCCTAAAAAATCTTATCAGTTTATGTTATGGGTTAGACATCAATCAGACATGGATGGCTTGCAGTTCGACCAAAGATTAGACGTATATATGCATATGTGCGATATGCGCATCGGGAAGAGATAGAAGCAGTGAGACACAATCGAAATTATTTTAAGTTTATGTTTTTAATTCTATTAAATGGAACAGAAGTGCATCTTTTGCGCTATTGTAGCAAACCAGATACCGGCGCTCAAAGTCTATGAGGACGACAATTTCATCGCTTTCTTAGACATCAGACCATTAACAAAAGGAAATTGTTTGGTAATACCGAAAAAACATTATATATGGACATATGATGTTCCGAATTTTGGAGATTATTTTGAAGTAGCGAGGAAGGTTGGTTTAGCTGCGCAGAAGGCTTTCGGTGCCAAATGGATATGTTTTCTTACTCTTGGTCTTGAAGTACAGCATGCCCACATAAGGGTAGTTCCAAGATACGAAAAAGATTTGCACGGTATTGTTGTTGATATAAATGTTAATGAAAAGTTCAGCGAAGAAGAGATGAAAGAGATAGCAGAAGAACTAAAGTCTGCCATTCCTGTAGAGCAGCCTAAGGTTGAAGAAAAGAAGGAAGAACCTGTTGAGGAAAAGCCCAGATGGTCGAAAAAGGATTTGTTCTGGGCAAGAAGGGACATTGAACAGACTTGATATTATATAAAAACCCACAAAATTATTAGCGATTAAACTATATAAAAATTCTGTATGTGACGAAAAGGTTTTCAAATATTAATATTTTTTATCGCAATTTTAAAATAGCAAAATGACAAAGGTTGACGGAGAACCAGCATACAACCCCCCTATAAAGTTGGGGAGTGTAAGGAAACAGCTTCAGAGAGTAACCAATGTAGATGGTCTTGGAAAACATGAATATACAGGATTCATCGATACTTTACGTGCATTATTAAACTTTTATGATGAGACACTCGCCCGCAATCAAAGAATGAAAAATCAATTAGTGAAACACAGAGAACTCTTTCAACAGGCGAAAGAGGATAAGAAAACATTAAAAGTTCTTTACGATTTTCTGCAGAAACTTGACTCTACACCATTGCGGCGCGGCATTTTGCTCGGGTATGATAATGACGAGGCTCACGTATCCATTTATGGTTCAAATGAACAGCTTCAGGTTGCTATTAATCCTTCTTTGAATAAAGATGAGTTGGTAAGTGGCAGAGAAGTTCTTTTAGATCCGAAAACAGGAGCATTGATGCGTGTGTACGGCTATCCAGAGACAGGTATGTCAGCTAGAGTGAAGGATGTTCAAGGAAATCGTTTGATGGTTTCTAATTTTTTGGGAAATGGAGAACAGGTTGTTTATTATGTAGGAAAGTCCGAAGCAAAAGTGGGAGATACAATTTTATTGGACAGAACTGGAATATTTGCTACTGAAGTTCTTCCACGAGAAGATAGAAAGGAACTGTATTTGGAAGATGTTCCTAACATCACATGGGATAGCATCGGAGGCTTGGAAAAAGAAACAGAACAGCTAAAAGAGCTAATTGAACTACCCTATCTTTATCCTGATGTCTACAGTGAATACAATCTCACGCCAACAAAAGGCGTTCTTTTACACGGACCGCCAGGTTGCGGCAAAACCCTATGCATAAAGGCATTGGTAAATGAACTGTTTTCGTTGAGAAAAGATGGCAGGCCACCACCAGTAGTCGTATTTTTCGATGAGGCAGATTCTCTGTTTGGTGTCCGTGGGACAGGTGTGCATGTAGAAGGAGGTGGCGGAAGCACAATGAGCGATACTATTGTTCCTCAAGCTTTAGCTATATTAGACGGTGTTGAAGAGCTAAACAGATTATACAAAAACATCGAATACACTAACGGGAATAATACCAGACCATTCTTCTACAATGTTTCTGGACCAGAGATACTAAGTAAATGGGTTGGAGAATCCGAACAAATGTTGCGTGACATATATTCGAGAGCAAGAGAAAAAAGCAACATTGTAATAACTATTCTCGCTACCAATAGACCAGACAGAATAGATCCAGCCGTGCTTAGAGAAGGGAGAATCGACAAGAAGGTAGAAATACCAAGACCAAATGAGGATGGTGCAAGAAGCATATTTTCTGTATATATTCCAGATGGACTGCCTGTAGCAGAAAGTGAGTTAAAGCTTTTGGGTTCGAATGGACATTGGCATGAATATGCAGTAAATCACCTTGTTGAGCATTTGTTTAAAGATTCGGAACCTTTAGCTATTGTAGAATACAGGGATGGAAGAAAGAAGGAATTATTCCACAGGGATTTGATAAGCGGTTCCAAGATATACAGCATTGTTAATCGTGCAAAGGTTTATGCGATTAAAAGAAAAATTCACGGTGAAGAACATGGTCTTCGATACGATGATTTTGTCAGAGGTATTAATGACTCCTACTCAGAAGAAGTTGACATCTTGCTAAGTGGGCTGCCACAAAAGTGGTCACAGATTTTAGGTAAGGAGGGCGATCTCATAGTGCGTATAACACCAACTGAAAAATATTCCACCAGTCAAAGACCATCAGATCGTCCCTATCGTAGATTGTCTGTTTGATTATATTTATGGCAATAGACAGAGTGATGGGGATAGAAACAGAGTACGGGATTTCTAGACGTTCTGCTGAAAAAAAAAGTATTTATGACGAACGAGATCAAAATCATATCAGTGACACAGATTTTGTTATAGGTAGTTATGATTCTGCTCTTGCAAAGTGGGATTACAACGCTGAGCAAGAATTACCTCTTGGAGATGCAAGGCATATAAACAATAGAATACTCACAAACGGAGCCAGATTCTATGACGATCATGGTCATCCTGAATATTCGACACCTGAATGCACCTCGCCTCTTCAGTTGGTTATACACGACAAGGCAGGTGAAAGAATCTTGAATCATGCGAGAATGTTAGCGAACGCATATTTGCAAAACGATAGAAGAACTGCTAAAGATTCCATTGTGATTTATAAAAATAATTTCGACAGCAGAGGTAAGTCATTTGGTTGTCATGAGAATTATTTGATTGAAAGAAGAACACCTTGGAATAAAATTAGAGAGTTGATGATACCATTTTTTGTTACCCGACAGATCTTCACAGGTGCTGGAAAAGTGGGTTTGCATACGGATTCTTACCCCGAACGAAGACTATATCATCCTTATCAAGAACTTAAAAGATGGATACTCAGCGAGTTTCAGCAAGCAGGTGTCTTTTTCGAGATAGTAGGTTTATCAGGCGAGCATAATGATATGTACGGGAATCTTTACTCAATTTTCCATAATTTAGAAAAGAAGGCGAAAGAAGAGAGTTTGGAAGACATTTTAGAAGATTCGCGTTCTGCTTATTATCATGTCTTAGAATTTTTAGAGAAGGGAAGAAAAGATATTCCAGCAATCTATCAATTATCCCAACGGGCTGATTTCTTTGTTTGCGAGGAAGGCCAACAAACGACAGCTAAAAGACCTCTAATAAACTTAAGGGATGAACCGCATGCAGATCCGTCCAAATACAGAAGATTTCATGTCATAGTCGGTGATTCAAATCTCGCACCTTGGTCGACTTATCTTAAAACAGGCACTACCAAATTAGTTTTAGATTTGATTGAAGACGGACTCATTGGTGAAGAGGTTGTGATTCAAAATCCCGTGGACGCATTCCACTCTATATCACGAGACCAAGAATGGAAGTGGAATGTAACTTTCCTCGATGGGAGCCAGGGCACCGCTATTGATGTGCAGGAACTCTATCTCAATAAAGCTAAACAACATTATTCTTCAGACCCCGCTAGTGACGAAATAATCGGGAGATGGGAATACGTGCTGGATGCATTAAAAAGGCAAGATTTTCCCGACCTGTCGACCAAACTTGATCATGCAATAAAAAAGCAAATGCTAGATGGTATGATGAAAAAGCACAACTGGAGTTTAGCCTCACCTGAAGTCCTCAAACTAGATATGAGGTATCATAACATAGATCCAGATGAAGGTATATTTCACAAATATCAAAGTAGAGGGCGCGTTGATACCCTTGGAATTTCAGAGGATGACATAAAATATGCCATGACTAATCCGCCAGAAGATACACGTGCTTATTTCAGAGGCGAATGCCTAAGAAGATTCCCACACCATGTTATAAGTTCCAACTGGGATGTTGTAAATGTCAGAAACGGCAGGCATAGGGACGAAATTAAACTTGAACCTTTCAGGGGAACAAAAAAATTAACGCAGGATATTTTTGATAACGCAGGAACAATTAGCGATTTAGTAGATAAATTGGAGGTGACAGCATGAGATCATATAGAAGGAGTGTATTAGAAATAGGAGAGTTAATACCTTTAAGCGTCTACGGCGTAAGCACATCAAGGGTAGTTAATGAACAGAAAAGACAAACCGGTTATTCTGGGCAAACTACGTCTAAAGGAAGCTACGAACTAGAAAAGGAAGTTAAGTTAGACGCAGAAGTTGATACAGACACAAGTGAGTACGACGAAATTTTGGACGAGATAGACGAACTCATAGCAGACGAGGAACAAGCAGAACAGTATGTGCAATTGGGCGGTCAATAAATCAATGTGATTACATGGACAATGTCTACAGTGGATATTTCTCACTGACAACGGAAATGAGCAGGAGAGACAATTATGCGCAAGAAATAGTAAATCAAGGATTTCCGATATTAGCAATGACTTATTGTGACGGAACAGTTTTGGTAACGAAAAGTACTTCCATAATCGAGAAAATTTCACCTATTACAAGTGGCATAGCATTTGCAGCCGTTGGGAATTATCACCACATCAGAAAAATAAGAAGTTATGTAAAAAATCTTACAAAGAAGATAGGCATAGCAAAAGATAACAACAGGTCAGTCCAAAGTTTTCTGGACGGTGAAGAGAGCATTATTGACTTTATCGGGGGTACTTACGAAACCCTCTGGAGCATGCCTTTTCAAGTTGATACGGTTCTTGTAGAATCGGATACGGGCCAAAACAATAAATTTTACAGAATAGATTTTAGAGGCTGGCCATCCTCACGAAAAAACTTTATAGTCTGCGGAGGCTCCGAAAATGAGACTTCACCTGAAGGGAAGGTATATAAAAAAGGCATCAAATTTAAAATAGAAGAATACATAGAAAGCAGAAATCCTGATTTTTGTTCAATGAGTTTAGATGGCGCGGTCAAGTTTTCAATCGACGCTTTGGGTGATGTATACGGCATAAGAGACGGATTTTTAAATGATTCTGAGGACGAAGTCTTACATGTTGGAATTCTTGAAGGAAGAAGAGATTTGCGGCGTTTGAATGAAGACGAAATGAAAAGATTTTATGATTATTTGAAAAGCTGATAATGTGCATCGTCGAATTTACGGCACTGAATTGGAATATGGGATGTTCTCATGGGAACTTGTACCGAAGCATCTTACTATTAGTGACTTTATGTCGAAAGTTGGGGATATAGTTAATCACGCACCAGCTCTCTTAAATGGTGGTCGCTTGTACAAAGATGCTGGCGACCATCCAGAGTATAGTACACCCGAATGTCTAACGCCGTTGGAGGTTGTACTTTATGAAAAGGCAGGCGAACGTATTCTTGAAGAAATATTTAAACATGGTTTTGATATTGATGGTGTCAAAGGTTCAGCCAAATTGTATAGAACCGCTGTTGACAAAAAAGAACATACACATGGTTATCATGAAAATTATTTGGTAGATAGAAAAATACCTCTAGAATATTTGACTAGTCAAATGATTCCCTTTCTTGTAACACGTGTAATCTATGCGGGTTCTGGATTTGTTGATAAAGAATTCATGCTCTCAGGTAGGGCTATGCATATATACCATGAATCAGGTCCTACAACAAACGTAGCTGGACAAAGAGCCATATATAATACACGTGACGAACCACATGCCGATACTGCGAAATATAGAAGACTTCATTTGATAGTGGGTGACCCTAATATGTCAGAATACTCTACATTTCTCAAAATTGGTGCGACGTCATTAATGCTCGATTTGGTAGATGACGGGTTAGTTGACTTGGAAATAGAAAATCCAGTAGAGACATTGCATACGTTATCCCGACTTTATTCTGTATGGCCTATAAAGCTTAAAAATGGAAAAACTATTTCTGCAATAGATTTGCAGCGTGAATATCTATCCAAAGCCCAAAAACATTTTTCCAGCGGATGTGAAAACGATTGTCAATATCTTCATGGCATGAATTCAGATATATTGAAATTATGGGAAAAGACGCTAGGTGCTCTGGAAAAAAATCCTATGATTCTTTCAGATCAATTGGACTGGGTAATAGAATTGAAAATGTTGGACGCAAAAATGAAACAGAAAAATTTGTCTATCGAAGATCCGTTAGTTTCGATGTTGGATTTGAAATATCATGAAATTGGTGAAAAAAGTTTGTTCTATATGCTGCAAAATAAAGATTTTGTTAGACGGCTTTTAAGCGATGTTGATATAGAAAAAGCTATGACTACTCCACCAAATACACGTGCTAAAGGAAGGTCACTAATTATAAAGAAAATGAAAGAACGTGGCAAAGATTTGTTGACAAATCACACTATGTCGCATATGTGGAATAGTTTTCCTTCTGTAGAGTGGGGAAAACCTCTGAAAACATCAGCCCCGACTATGATAGATCCATTTGAAACGTACGAAGAAGAAATAGAGGAATATTTCAGAAAACTTGACCTAGAACTTGGTATTTAAAAGAATATTTTCAACAAAGTTATAATACTTGTATGAAGAAAATTCCTGAATGGTATGTTATCACAGGCGGTCCTGGCTCCGGTAAGACAACTACACTTGAACACATCGCAAAACTGGGCTATTATACTGTTCCTGAGGATTCTAGGATGTATATAGACAGGGAATTGGCAAAAGGCAAGACCATAGAAGAGATACGGGGTGACAAACAAGAGTTCCAGAATCACATAACAAAGGTCAAATTTCAACTGGAGAAGAAAACACCCAATAACAAAACAGTCTTCATGGACAGAGGCATGCCCGACTTGCTTGCATATTACCGTTATCTTAAACTGAAACTACCGAAAAATCTTGTCGGGCAGTGCAAGAACAGATACAAGAAAATCTTCCTTTTAGGCATGCTGCCATTCAAGAATGATTATGCGAGGATAGAAACGGAAAAGGAAGCCAAGATGATCCACAAGACAATAAAGAAGACATACATGGAATTGGGCTACAAGGTTGTTAGAATACCGGTTGCTTCTGTCGAGAAAAGGGTGAAGATGATTCTGAAGCACATCAAGTGATGTAACACGTGTTACAATGTCCCAGCTGGGACAATGTCTGACGTCAGACACGCAGATGTCGCATATGCGACATTTAGACATAAACAAATTCCACATCTGGTAGAAAAGGTTCGTAAGATTCATGGAACTGTCTCACTACAGATTCAGGCCATTCGGGATGTGCTACATGTATCTTCTCGTGTCTCAAAACCAAACTCTTGTAATATTCCTTTGCATTTATCCAGATATTCTTCACTGTGTCCGTCATGCCCCTGATAATGTCCGGGAGATAGTAGCTTCTGGTATGAACAATAATTCTTCTTTTGTACGGTCTTTCAACTTCATGACTTTTGTAAATTATAGAACCATTCTCTAGAAGAGAGTCCATTTCCTTTTTTGTAAGAGACAAATCTGGATTCACGCTTCCCACAAATTCATAATGAGGGAGATTATCCAATTGTAGCTCTAACTGTTTCATTTGTTCCTTGTAGGCTATCATAATTTCTTCTTTTTCCTTATTGCTATCTCTTCTCCAGACAATGGAATCAATTCCCTCTCCAATTGCTCTTCATCAAACGCAGGATGAACACTCTTAAGCTTCTTAAGCCTTCTTTTGATAATCTCTTCAGTTGGCATAATTTAAAATATCGTGCATATATTAATTAACTATGCGCCGATGGTCTAGCCTGGTAGGACACGAACTATTAAGGTGTAAGCCTTCCAAGCTCGTCGCTCGGGAGATGTTGAGCTGATTACTCGCATCCGAGAATTCAAATCCCGATCGGCGCATTTCTTATTTATCCACAAATCAGACTTATTTTCCTTTTACTCGCCAAAAGAAACTCTATATTGTCTTCTCATCAAAAGATGTGGGAAATGAACCCCTCCTAAAAATGGGTATATACACTTCTATAAATTAATTTCGTGATAAAATGGAGAAAGAAATAATGGTAGAACCATCAGAGGAATTAGCATACTGGGTAGGTGTAGCTCAAAGTGACGGATATTTGAAACGTTATCACTGGAAATGTGAAGAACGTGTCGGATTAAGTTTTGGTATATCCGAAAAATCATTACCGATGTTAACTAAGTTCAGAAGTATTTCTGATAAGATACTTCATAGAAAAAGCAAAATATGGAAGTGCAAATCAGGTTGGCAATATTATGTAGGTATGAAATCGTCAATGAAATTATTGCGTACTTTAGGAATCATAATATCACCCGTGTATCTACCACCAATCTGGACTGTTCAAGAACCTAAGTATTTTGGGGCTTATTTGGCGGGTTTGATAGACGGTGATGGAGATATTCGGGTAAAGCGTCCAAAATACCCACAATGTGTAATCAGAATAACAAGCGGACTAGTACAAGATTTCCTACAAAAACAACTTGAAAGTTCGTTGGATATAAAAATATTGCAAACAAGAAGATGTGGAAAGAAATTCATTAAAGGTAAATTTTATGATACAAGATGGGTAACACTAGAGTTTTACGTTTCTAAGAGGGTACATCATTTTCTTCTGAAATATGTAATTCCACAAATGGTAATGTTTTATAAAAAAGAAAAGTTACTGCAGTTCATAGACAAAAATACTAATTAAGAAAATAAATCATTACTGCTATAATATTTCCTTATCTTTTCTAAAATTGGCTTCGCAGACTCGATGCTTGGCGCAGCAATTATTGGAACATAATCTTCAGAATCAAAATGAAACTCAAAATATTTCTGTGGTCCGATGTCTTTTCCATCTAGCGATACCATTACACCACCCCTTTCCTTGACAAAAGGATATGCCACAGCCTTTTCCAGATTGTTCTTGAAAGTCGAGTCTAGTACCCAGTCTGCTTTTCCCAATGCGAAATCAACGTAATATATTGAATTAGCCCTTAGCGCCACTTTGTCCGATTGCAAATCAAGTGCAGGGAATGCTTCAAGATAGGGCCGTATGGTAGAATTGAAAAATTTTGTTCCTGCGTGTGTATTGCCACGGATTTTTTCTGTAACAAATTCACCGGTGAAAGGAACATTAACGAGACTTCTTTCTCTTGTTAAAGGATCAATAAGAAATATACCTCTGTTTTTGGATGCAAGCAATATCCTTCCTGTGGGATGTTCGATTATCGCACTCACTCTATAATCTTCATAGCGAGGATCATTGCCATCATATATTGAAAATATCGTTGCGTATCTAGCATTCTTGTCGCCTGACATGAAAATCGGATAACGATTTTTACTACCGTCCAACCCATCAACATGGCTTGTAAATTCATTACCCAGTTCAATCCTTCCATGTTCTTCAGAGATTATCATGGCTTTGACATTGTGTTCTTCTAAATTATTTATCCAGACATCCTCTGCTCGGTAGTCTCCAACTAAAGAAGTTTCTCCAAACCGATTCTTCCCACGTTCTTCTAGCCCCTTCCTACCAAGTTTTTTATGGTCGTTATATACCTCAACAGAACCATCAATGATAATATTTTCCAACTCTTCTTGCGTAAACATATCCAAATCCCGTTCGGCAATTCATTTTGTTATTCTATCTGTTTAATAAATTTTCTTGCAACATAGATGTCAGATGCAAAAACTACAGGTATATGTTCTTTTTGACCGAAGTCAAAATACTTTTTATTACCAATATCTTCTCCGTCTAATGTCACTACCACACCACCAGCTTCCCTTACCATACCATAACCGACGGCAAATTCAAGATTACCTTTTCGCGTGCATTCAATCACAACATCTACTTTACCTGAAACTAAATCAACATAATGAGCTGCAGAAGAGCGTAGAGAATTGACATGATGCAATTTCTTAACATAATCTTCTAGGGTATTGTTAAAAGGATTGCCTGGATAATAATCTGCAAGAATTTCCAACATGTTGAAATCTCTTTTTTGAGACGTTTGTACATGAGTTGTTGTGTTGTTACTCACATCCATAGAAAAAGCTCCTTTATTTTTTGCACCGAAGATTAATCTGCTTGTACGATGTTCCATTATAGCATTGAAAATATAATCTTCATAAGTAGGATCCGTTCCACGGAAGATTCCTAACATGGTTCCGTACCTCGCATTTTCATCACCATTCATAAACGCAATAAGGCGATTAGTCCCGTCTTGTCCATCAAGAACACATGTAAATTCTTTGCCGATTTCTATCCTGCCGTGTTCTTCTGAAATTATAGTTATCGGAACCTTATGTCTTCCGAAGGTTTCAATCACCCTTTCTTCTGCTTGCCAATCACCTTCCAAACAGGTTTCACCAAACTGATTTTTCTTATATGGTAGTATATTATTCTTACCAAGTTTTTGATGGTTTTCATACGCATCTAGCATAGCTTCAATCCCGACTCGTTCTAGTTCTTCCTGAGTAAACATAAATTAGAAATATAAAGCAAGATTTATAAAGTCGTTACCATGTGATTCATGCATCGCCAGTCTTGTTTATATAAACCGTCTGCGTAGGATAAGCCATCTCTATGCCCACTGCCTCGAATTGCTCTTTGATCATCAGGTTAATCTCCTGCTGCACATCCATGTACTTGTTGTAATCGCTCGTATTGAGATTGTAAACAACTTCAAACCCCAAGCTAAAGTCCCCGAACTTGTTGAAGTGCACCCTGTCCAATTCCACGGATTCTATTTTGTCGATAATGTCCTTTATTATGACAGGTATTTTCTTCAGTTTTTCTGTAGGGGTTTCATATTTCACGCCGAGATTGAACACAATCCTCCTTTTTTGCATCCTTTTGTAGTTGTGCACCCTCGTCTCAGTAAGATCCTTGTTGGACACAATCAATTCCTGTCCCTGCAATGTGCGTATGCGCGTGGATTTTATTCCTATCTTCTCTACAACTCCCATGTCATTGCCGATTATAATAAAGTCACCTTTCTGGAATGGCTTGTCGAAATATATAGAAAACGATGCGAATATATCCCCGAGAATGTTCTGCAATGCGAATGCAATGGCAACTCCTCCTATCCCCAACCCCGCAATCATCGGCGTTATGTTGAATCCAAAGTTCGACAAGACAAACAACAACCCCACGACCCAAACTCCAATCTTCAGAATTCTGGTCAGTATATCTATGACAGATGTATCCTCATCATCTTTCCGCCTTTCTTCCATCAATCTACCAGATCCGTAATCTATAATCGTTTGGACAATTTTCACTCCATAGTATGCAGCCACGATAAAAATCGAGTAATACAAAATAGTATCCACAATTGTGGGCACAGACAAGAAACCTAGAGATACAAAAGCCGATACCAGGAGATAGAACGGCCATTTGATGCTGTCGACAACAGATATGATTAGGTTGTCTATCTCTGTTTTCGTCCTCTCAGCAACCATCTTCAGCCTGAGAATCACCACACTCTTGAAAATCCTCAGCACTATCGACAGAGAAACAAAAACAGCCAGTGCGAACAGGTAGTCCGCTACCAGATTGCTTCCGAATTGATAATACAGAATTTCCATGATGTCCAATGCCATGTGGATATTAAGAAATGCTATTTATTTATATTAGAAATAAGAAAAACAAAAAATCAAAAAACATCAAAATTTAT
This sequence comes from Candidatus Aenigmatarchaeota archaeon, assembly GCA_016187385.1. Taxonomy (GTDB): domain Archaea; phylum Aenigmatarchaeota; class Aenigmatarchaeia; order CG10238-14; family SCSR01; genus JACOWB01. The sequence continues at coordinate 19,428 of JACPJU010000002.1, read as the reverse complement.
TTTCCTGCCAATTTCTTGCTCTTAACAAAAGCCCAGATTTTCTTTGTCATTTCTGATGGTGCCAATGCTCCTGAACCGAAAACTTGTTCGAGTGTCTCTGTTCTTCCCTTGAAGCTTATGGTATAGCCACCGAATGCTTTTTTAGCCATTTAACAACCTCCTTTAGTTTAGATAGAATTTTCTAGTATAAAAAGCATATTTGCAAGCTTTAAATAATTCACCCACTTTTTACTTTCATGGTTAAAGTCAAAACATTGGAACAAGCACTGACGGACCCGAATTTCAAACCCGGCTGGAAACTCTTGCCTAATGAACAGGGAATAGAAGATTTACCTAAATGGGGGGCTGTTGTAATAGTTGCTGTATACAAAGACGACGGCACTTTTTCCCATGACCAGCATATGATGCTTGCAAATCCGGGAGCAGTAGGCGTGCCGTGGTACAAGCCCGAAGGCGAACAGGAAGAGAGATTCGGTCTCATAACACAGATAAGGCCTGTTGTGGTTCTGCCCGAGATATACATGAAGTTATGGGACGAATTTGTCGGCAGATGGCAACGCGACAAAGGTAGAAAATATGAATATATTCAAGATTTCCTTACGAAACTGACTCATTATCAAGGCACATTCAAGAGCATGGAATTCCCGAGCGGCTATAGGAAAATATCCGACACTGGAATGGAAGACTCTCTGCAAACAGTCATTGCCGAAATCAAGGAAGAACTGGGAGCGGAACCCAAACATGTTAAACCTATAGGGTACATTAATCCGCAATCACTCAGCACCTATCATATTCCCGCATTCTCAGGTGAAATAGACAATAAAGGAATACTCAGACCTAAACATGAATCAACCGAACAAATAGTGAAAGGAGAATTCATGACACGCGGCGAGATTTATTCGAGAATCAGATCAATGAGGATAACCAATGGACTTACATTGTCCGCTTTGACTTTGTACGATGCCCATAGAGGATAGATTTAAGTATAGGTTACTTCAGCAGGCTTCCACGACATCGAATATTTCATTGGCATAAGAAATTTCATGCCAGTCAACTTTTTAATGGTATCATAAGTATATCTTTTTCAATTTCAGGTTTCTTTATTTTGCCAGCTTTCACCAAAGTTAGTAATCCATAATTCTCAAGAATGTTTAAATCTCGAGAGACAGCTTCAACGGACCGCTTAACTAATTCCGCTAATTCGCTGACTGATTTAGGTTTTCTCTCTCTTATTTCTCTAATTAAATCTATTCTACTAGGCGTCAGAACTTTCTCTAGAGCGGTCTTACTTAGATTAATTACTAGAACTCTACTTGGAGCTACTTCAGGCTTTTCTAAAGCAAAGTCTATCATTCTACTCACCATTCTATCTGTTCCATCCATCATATCTCACCTCTTTTTCTCGCTTCTTTGAAAAGTTTTATCCATCTTTCGTAGTTTTCAAATACTTCCTTTTTCTTTTCTACAAATGCGACATTATAATCCATATCCAATGCTTTCGGTTTGGGCGATATCCAAAATTTTTGCTCATGTAGATATTCGTGTTTCGTATCAACTCTGTATACATCTGCAGATTTCTCGTTTTCTAAGAGGTTAACATTAATCGCAAAGTCTGTTATTTTCCCTCTTTTTATCACCCATCTGAAATCAAGCCTTGCCACATCATCTTCTGGTAAATCTTTTATTTCAGTTATATGGAATTCTTGTTCCATTCACATCATCTAACTTCATATATCAATTAACATGTAAAGTTAAGTATTTAAATCTTGGCTTCTTTCCACAAGAACGCATACTTCATCGGCATAAATGCTTCCAAATCGCTCTGGTAAGCGCATCCAGTGCACTGGTAGCCAATCAAAACTTTCTTGTCGGCCAGATTCTTGACTTCCAAAGGCTCTATCTCCGAATGGCATATTGGACAATCGTCTATCTTCTGCAATCGAACAGCTTTCTTTGTCTTGGCCTTAATCTCAACCTCGTGAATTTCCAATGCAACTCTCTTGACCCTTACAGGAGAAATGACATAATTCTTGTCCTCTCTCTTCAATCTCGCCAAAACTAATCTCGCCAACTCCTCCTGCGAGTTTACTTTCAGATGCGAGGACAAAACTCTCTTAACCACTTCTTTCAGCTTTGCCTTGGAAGGTATCTTTTTATCCATTATTAAAATATAGGGTTTATATTAATCTTAAGGATGCTGGAGTCGCCTAACCTGGTATGGCACAAATCTTCTGAGTGTATGCCTGGAAAGCTTGCGAGCGCAAGCTCTTGCGAGTTCAAATCTCGCCTCCAGCGCATATTTTAAAAATCTATTGTTACCATTAGTTAACATGAACATACTTGTATTGACACCGGAATACTATTCGAATGAAGTCCTGTCAGAATTGCACGAATTCGGAAACATAGATTCTAAAAAAATGTCATATGAAGAATTGTCAAATGTAATCGAAAAATACGATGTCATATTGACAAGAATAGGCGTGATATTCGATAAGCCTCTTTTGGAAAAGGCGGGAAACCTCAAGGTTCTTGCAACAGCAACAACGGGGATAGACCATATAGATTCCGAGTATGCAAAAAAAAGAGGAATTGAAGTTATCAGCGCATCAGGTGTGAACGCGACAGCTACAGCCGAGCATACATTCACTTTGATTCTTTCGCTTGTCAGAAAAGTTCCGTGGGCTTTTGACTCTTTGAAAAATTTCAATTACAATCGATTAGAATTTTTGGGAACAGAATTAAACGGCAAAACAATAGGCATCATTGGTTTCGGAAGAATAGGAAGTATGGTCGGAAGATATGCGAAGTCATTTGGAATGAACATCCTAACTTATGACCCATTCATTAACAAATCACTAGCAGAAGAAATCGGCGCGAAAATCGTCGAACTGGATTATCTGATTGAAAATTCCGATGTAATCACACTGCACGCGTTTGCTTCCCCCGAAAATGAAAACATGATAGATTATGACGAATTTTCGAAAATGAAGAATACAGCATTTCTCATAAATGTAGCGCGCGGTTCTCTGATAAACGAGGATGCCCTTTTGGATGCACTGAAAAACAAAAAGATAGTCGGAGCAGCTTTAGATGTCCTAAAGGAAGAGCCTCCAACACAGAACAATAAGTTAATCGAATATGCTAGACAGCACAACAACCTGATAGTCACACCGCATCTCGGAGGATCTACAAAAGAATCTGTGCATAATGCTGCAGTTTATGTTGTACAAAAGGTCAAAGAGAACCTTATACAATCAAAGACTTGATCAAATCGGATCGCGAAATTATCCCAACCAGTCTTCCCTTGTCAATCACTGGAAGTCTGTCAATATGGTGTTTGTCCAAGATACTCGCCGCTTCTATGACATTTTCATCGGAAGGAACAGATATCACGTCCCTGCTCATGAAATCCTTCACCTGGATTTTAGACATTTTTTTCAATTCCTTTTTCATGTTGATATGGTCTTTTATCAGAGCCAGTAGAACAATGCTGAGAGCATGCGGTTCCATTGCAAGCTCCGAATGGGTTCTTGACAAATCGAGCTTCATAAACCTGATGAGATCTGTTTCGCTGATTACACCAACAACTTTATTTCCTTTTACAACAGGCGCGCCAGATATGTGATGCTTGGCTAGTGCAGAAGCCGCCTTAAATATCGAATCGCTTGGTTTGACTGTCAGAACCTTCTTTTTCATATATTTTTTAACAAGCTTCATATTCCCTTAAATTACTTTGTTTTCGAGTGTTATGAATTTATCTGATTCTGCTTCCGACTTCTATTTCCTTTTCCGGTCGGATTAAAACGACATCTCCTTTTTCGTTATCGGCAGCCAGTATCATGCATTCGCTTTCAATGCCTAGAAATTTCTTTCGTTCCAGATTCAGAATAAAGACAAATTTTTTGTCGATAAAATCCTCAGGCTTGTAGTAATTCTTCAATCCGGCCATTGCAATCCTTTGTTCATTACCAAAATCCACCGTCATTTTTAACATGGTTTTGGAACCTTCCGGTTCTTCGACTTTGATAATCTTCCCTACTCTGATATCCATCTTCTTGAAATCTTCAAATGAAACTTCCATAAGGAAATTTACTGCAACAAAGTTTATAAAAGCAAGCTGACAGGTATCAACCATGGGCAGAATAATAATGCACATAGACTTGGATGCTTTCTACGCATCAGTGGAGGAGCGTGAACATTCAGAATACAAAGGAAAACCTCTGATAGTCGGTGCGGATCCTCAGGAAGGCAGAGGTAGGGGAGTTGTAGCTACAGCTAACTATTCCGCGCGCGAATTCGGCGTGAGGTCGGCGATGCCTATATCGAGAGCATGGAAATTATGCCCGCAAGGAATTTATGTCAGGCCAAATTTTTCATTGTACGTGAAAACTTCCCATGAAATAATGTCAATTGTTAAAAAATATTCCAACAAGTTTGAACAGATCAGCATAGATGAAATATTTCTTGACGTTACAGACAAAGTCAGTGATTTTGAAGCCGCTGGAAAATTGGCGGAAAGAATAAAGAAAGAAATCCTGAACAAAGAGAAAGTTACATGTTCTATCGGAATAGGGCCGAACAAGTTGATAGCAAAATTGGCATCAGACTACAAAAAGCCTTACGGTCTGACTATAGTCGGGTTCGATGACGTGAAAAGATTCATCGATCCACTTCCTGTGAGGAAACTGATTGGCATTGGTCCAAAGACAGAGGATGTACTCAAAGGTATGAAAATAGAAACAGTTGAACAGTTATCTAAAGTTGAAGTAAAATCTTTGATTGATATCTTCGGTGTTTTCGGCTACAGAATGCATGAGATGTCTCTGGGAATTGATGAAAGCGAAGTTACAGAAGAAGGTGAGATAAAATCCATCGGGAGAGAAACTACATTCGAAGAAGATGTTGGCACCCCAGAAATAGTTTTTGCCGCGATTGACGAACTAGTTGACGGGTTCCACGAAGAAATAATTACTTCGAATATCCAATTCAAGACGGTTAGCATAAAGATTAGATTCGAAAATTTCGAGACGCATACGCGAGCAAAAACTTTTGAATTCCATACAAGTGACAAAGAAATTGTAAGAGATACTGCGAAAGAATTGGTTCAATCATTTCTCAATATCGGGAGGAGAGTAAGATTGATTGGAGTGAGGGTTTCTGGTTTGAAGTTTGGCGAGAAACAGAAAACTTTGAGAGAAGTCTGATTCACTCGATCTTCTTAAACAAGTATTCTCCTTTATTGATTTCTCCAGTAAACTTACCAAACTTGCAATCTTTCAATTTTCCGGCCTTAACACCTAATTGTTTATTTATTTTTTCAGATGTTTCGGGCAAAAACGCTGAAATCAAAATGGAAATTATTCTGCACGCCTCCAGCAAATTGTACAGCACATTAGACAATTCCTTTCCCTGCAATTTCCATGGTTCGTTTTCATTGACGTATTTGTTGGTTGCTCGAACAAATCCCCAAATTTCTTCAAGCGCTTCGTTTAATTTGTATTCTCCCATCAGTTCTTCGATTTTCTTCAAATTTAATTTTTTATCGAGTTCACGTTTACCTTCGATTTTCCCCTTGAATTTCTCGGTTAAACTAAGCACGCGATATACGAGATTACCTAAATCAGCTACCAGTTCACCATTTATCCTATTGATTAGCGATTTCTCCGAAAAATCTCCGTCATCAAACACATGAATTTCTTTAGTCAGAAAATATCTTACAGCATCTACGGAATATCTCCTCATCAGTTCCAACGGATCAACAACATTTCCTAAAAACTTGCTCATTTTCTGCCCGTCAACTGTTATGTATCCGTGGACTAGCAGTGATCTTGGCAGTTTCAATCCAGCGGATAAAAGTATGGCAGGCCAGTATACAGCATGGAATCTGATAATTCCTTTGCCTATGACATGCAAATCGGCAGGCCACAGTTTCTTGTATTTTTTTTCGTCAGTCCCAAAACCAATCGCAGTCTGATAAATGTTCAACGCATCGAACCAGACATAGATTATCTGTGAGCCATCATCAGGAACAGGAACTCCCCAACCCTTAGCCCTTTTGACGGAGCGCGATACACTGAAATCTTCCAACCCGCTTTTGATAAAACTGAGAACTTCATTCTTACGGCTTTTGGGAAATATCTTCAATTCGTCAGACTCGATTAACTTCTCCAGTTTCTTCTGGTATTTTGACAATCTGAAAAAATAATTCTCTTCCTCTACAATCTCAGGTTTTTTCTTGTGTTCGGGACATAGTCCATTATCAAGTTCGCTTTCTGTATAGAATGTTTCACAGCCGATACAATACAACCCCCTGTATTTTTTCTTGTAGATGTCGCCTGATTTCTTGCACAACTCCCACAGCTTCTGTACTCCAGTCCAGTGATCTTTTTTACTTGACGAACGTAGAAAACTGTTGAATGATAGATTTATTTTTGTAGCGAGCTCTCTGAATAATGCAGCATTCTTGTCGCATAGTTGTTGTGTTGTTATACCAGCCTTTTCTGCAGCTTGCACATTCTTCAAACTATTCTCGTCAGCGCCTGTAGTAAGAAATACGTCTTCATCCAATAGTTTATACCATCTTGCTATTACATCTGTCTGTACCAATTCTAGAGCAAAACCGATATGGGGAGCCGCATTGACATAAGGAATAGCGGTTGTAATGTAGAATTTTTTCCTAGGTAAGCCGACCACCTTTTATAGCATTCGAATAAAATGTTTTTAAGGTTTTTGAACAGATAAAGCCTACGCGGCTATATCTCCCCTATAGTGCATTCCTTCAAAATAAATTCTTCGTATGATATCTCCATACAATCTGTCCCGCGCTTCTTCACGGCTATTTGCTAACACAACTATATTCACGACTCTCCCGCCGCTGGTATAAAATCTGTCGCCTACACGCTCGGTGCCTGCGTGGAAAACCACCACATCATCCATCTTGCTGACTTCGTCCAATCCTGTTATCTCTTTGCCAGTTGCATATTTTCCAGGATAATCTTGTGACGTAAGAACCACATTTACAGCGGGTCTGGTATCCCATTCGAAATCAGGTAATCTGTCCAGTGTCCCGCCAATGCATGCTTCTAAATACGGAACGAGATCGGATTTCATTCTTCGCATTGTTACCTGCGTTTCAGGATCTCCAAATCTGGCGTTGAATTCTAAAACAAACGGTCCTTTCTCTGTTAGCATCAATCCAGCGTACAATGTTCCCCTATAATCAATGCCTTCTTTCCTGAATCCTTCCAAAGCTTTTTTTATCACACCTTCACGTATTCCATTCATTGTTGGTTGATCCACTATCATAGGAGAATAACCACCCATTCCACCCGTGTTCGGCCCTTTGTCGCCATCGAAAATTCTTTTGTAGTCTCCTGCTGGAGCAAGTTCTTTGTATGTTTTCCCGTCTGTCATGACAATGTACGACACTTCTTTGCCAATCAATTTCTCCTCAATAATTATTCTTTCTCCGGCTGGTATGTATTGCGTATCAAATTTCCTGTCTTCCATCGTTGTCTTAATTGCTTCTACAATTTCATTCCAGTCATTGCACACTGTCACTCCCTTACCTTTGGCTAGACCATCAGCTTTGACAACCATGCCATACTCGCGAAGCCTACTCCCAGCATAAGATAGCGCATTACCGACTGTTGATCTCCAAGTCTCGTCTTTGCCGAAAACCTCAAATTGAGCTGTCGGTATACCATGTCTTCTCATAAATCTCTTGGCGAAAACCTTGCTCCATTCTATCTGTGCGGCTTGTTTATTGGGACCGTAAACTCTGTATTTGGACAATCTGTCAACTATGCCAAACGCTAAGGGCATATCTGGCCCAATTACAACCATGTCGTTTTCAGTAAATTTTTTCTCTTCCAGCTCATATTCCAGAAAATCTATGAATTCAGGCTGGTCAGTTCCCAGTGGAATGCTATCGGGAACAGGAATATTTTCACCAAGCAGGGATGTCCCGCCGTTGCCGGGTGCGAAGTATAGTTCACTAACGAGAGGACTCTGAGCTATCTTCCATCCCATTGCGTGCTCTCTTCCACCATTACCCACAATAAGAACTTTCATATCATAATCCAGCCGATCTCAATTCTTCTTCACACAATTCATAACCTTCTTTTGGAACTGGTTTCCCGTCTATATAGACTGTTCCATTTTCGCCCATACCCACCCTTCCTTTCGCAAACAATTGGTGAACAGCATAAGGAAATATTCTTCTATCACCCTGTGCTTTTGTTCTTTCCCACAGTATATCTGCTTGCGACTCATCTGTTTCCAATACTTCGATTGGTGGCGATCTTACAAGAACAGGCCCATTATCGATACCATCTGCAGTGACAAATTGCACAACTGGTTGCATGTATGTTGCCTTTCGACGTATGGCCTCCCTAGGAACTTCTATACCATAAATCCCATGATATTCAAAAGGATCTGCTGGATGGTCATGAACAATTCTGTTTTTGTAATATTCCACGAACATGTCACTCCATATCCTCCACCACCCAACACCAATAATTAAGTCTGGGAATAATGCATTGCTTTCTAAAATTTCTATCACTTTTTCGTCATACTCATATCTGGTTTTCCTGTCTTTGATATCCTTTCCTCTTTCCTTATAGAATTTTCGCGAGTCAATAGCAGCATAAAATGGTATATCAGTCTCACTCACTCGTTGTACACCAGGACAATTTGGATTGTTAGTAACTGCCGCAACAATTTTTCCGTGGATTCTTTCTCCAATTTTTTCTAGCCTTTTCTCTTCGTTGTAGACTGATAATAAATTGCTTCCAGCACCAGAAAAAAACGCGAAAACAGCCATTGGAGAGCGCCTAGCGTCGTGAACCGAGTAGTACATGATTTTCTAATTTCTAATGGAATTTAACATTTTTAAGTTTGAACGCATGGTTTAAGATATAAATACTTTTCATAAAGCATTTTCAGTTACAATGTACCAATCTCTTCATAAGGATATTCGAATTTCCCATTCTCCGATATAATTGTCATTCTAGTTCCATTCTTCCGCTTGGAGAGTTTTTCTTTATCCGCGTTAGGTTCACAATATCCTATTCTAAAAACTGGAATACCGAACCTATCCACATCTTCCATCACATCTTGAGCAATTCCTTCGGGAACTATCACCTCAGCTCCAACACCGTTATTCAAACCTTCGTAAATGTTTAACCAAGACCTTCCAGACTCCCTCTGTACAAACTGAAATATAGGAGGAGGCACAGGAAGATTATCTTTTACATAATGTATATCCTTCCCTATAACAAGGCCTTTTGTAAGACCACCTCCAGTATTATGAACAATACCATGGACGTCTCTTCTGTATTTTTCAATAAGGAATTTCAAAACAGGAGCAAATATTCTTGTAGGGGATATAATGGCCTCACCGACTGTCATACCAAGTTCATCCAAATATTGGTCTGTCCTAAATCTTCCTTTGTATTCCATGCTATCAGAATCTGCTATCTCAGGATATTGCTTCACATATTCAGGGGTCATTAAAGAATGTCTGACAACTGTAATACCGTTTGACATAATCCCACTGTTTTCTTTATATTCCCATTCAGATTTTCCATAACTACCCAAGCCGATTATAACATCGCTTGGGATTATCTTATCTCCTGTTATCGCATCTTTCAATTTTACTCTAGAGCGTATAGTTCCCGATACATCTACTGTTCTTACTAGATCAGACACCTCAGCTGTTTCTCCCCCAAGAAAACTAACATTTATACCATATCTTTGTAAAGTGCTGAAAACTCTTCTGAAACCATTATTCAAAACTCTCAAAAATTCTTCTTTAGGTAATTTGAATCTATTGATTGCCACATAATCGACAAACTCTGGATAAGTATCAGAAGTAACGCAAAATACATCGTCCAAGTTCATAGCAACAACATCATCAGCTATCCACTCAAATACATTGATATCATCTGTTTCTCTCCAATGAAGATAATTCTGCACTGGCTTAGTTCCGGCACCATCTGGATGTATTATTGTTCCGTATGTTGCCGATGAGCGGTATCTTTGCACAGGAACAAAAGAATAGGGGAATATTTTTTCTATCTGGAAAACTTTGGTACCTGTTTTGTGGATATCAAAATCAGATTTGGGACGTCTAGACTCATACGGTGGTTTAATCATGTTAAGATAACCCCATCAGCAAAGGTTCCAATTCTTCCAACTTTTCAATATTATATCTTGCATTTGGATGGTTTGTCCTTGATAAATAAATGGATGTCACACCGGCGTCATTAGCAGCTTGAACATCAACGCCGCCATCACCAACGTAAACAGTTTCTTCTGGCTTGAAACCAAGTTTTTTCATAGCAACATGCAAACATTCTGGGTGTGGCTTAGCGTTTGCATATTGAGTACGATCTACAACGATGTCAAAATAACTTTGCAATCCAAACATGTTTAAAATTCTGTATGTGGTGCTGCCCCTTCCTGTGACAATGCCCAACTTATATCTTCGTTTCAGGTTCCCCAAAACATTTCCAGCATTGGAATCAACTTCTATCAGTGGCAAAATTCGATCATACACATCATACCTGACCTCTGATATTCTAGCAGCTTCGCTTTCCGGTATACCATAAATTCTCATCAAACCTTGTATCAGCGGAATGTGAAACACGCTGTCAACCTCTTCAGAAGTCGGAGGCTTGAGCTTGTTGCGTTCTGCTATGTGATTATAAAGTTCTCCCACGCATTTTCTGGAATCTATCAACGTGCCGTCCAGATCAAGCAGAATTACTTTGATTACCACAATTTTACTGTTGAATAAATCTTTATAGAGCTTTCGATTTCGTTTCTAATATAAATCTTTTCGCTTGCATAAAAATTGTAATGGTTGATTACAAAGCTGTAATTATAATGGGTTCTCCAAGCGATAGAGGATTTGCAGATAAGATAGCTGGTACTTTAGATGAATTGAAAGTTCCTTATACGATGCGTATTGCATCTGCTCATAGAACACCGAGAAGAGTCTTGGATATTATCGAAAAAGAAGAAGTAGGTAGTGATGTCGTTTATATAACAGTCGCTGGTAGGTCCAATGCTTTGTCAGGCATGGTAGACGCGCAAACATCCTATCCTGTAATAGCATGTCCGCCTTATTCCAGTGATTTTGGCGGTGCAGATGTTTATTCTTCATTGAGAACGCCTGGTGGTGTTGCACCTTTAGTTGTTCTAGAACCTGGGAATGCTGCGTTGGCTGCAGCAAAAATCCTCGGTATGATGGATGATAACATATCCGATAATGTTATGGAATATCAGCGACGTGCTAGAGAAAGAGTAGAACAAGCTGATGAAGAACTACAATCTGAATTAATGAAAAAATGGTTAGCTATATGACGAATCTCTTAACAGAAAAAGAAGCATTGCATCTTGTTACAAGATATATGGATAGGATTAATACAACAACACCAACACAGGAAATAATTGACAGGGGAGACATTCCAATATTAAACGGATTCAAAGTAAAACCAGGAAAAGTTTCCGATTCCGTTTTTGGTGGTTATCATGGAAATCCACTACTAAATACCGGAGATGGAACACCCATAAGATTGATGTTCAGGACAAACAGGATATCCACTCATGACATTAAAAGAGGGGAAATACCGTTCAAAGATCAAGTCTTGGCTTACAATCATAACTTCATGAGAAAGTTGGTTGAACCTGCAATAGGAACATCACAATTTGAAATACCTGGATTGCAGATGAATTCCACTGTAATCGCAGCTGAGAACTTGAATACAATAATGGTGGAAATGGTCCTTAGAGATTACATGGCCAGAAGCACTACGTCAACTTCTTTATTTGTTCATTATCAGAATGGCGAACGTGTATTTTGCGGGCATAAACTTGGTAAAGGTTGGGTCGCTAATCAAAAGCTACCTTATTTGATGGACACGCCTTCAACTAAAGCAGAGAGGGACCAGTCTGTCCCGCCAGAATATTTATTTGAGCATGGTATCTGTACTCCTGATGAATATATACAAATTAGAAACGGTGCAATCGAGGCTTATGGTCGCGTTGCCGGTTTCTTAGAATCAAAAGGGATTATTCTAGTCGACACAAAGACCGAACACGGTAGAAATAGAGATGGTTCAATTGTATCACAAGATGAATTGTACACAATGGACTCGTCAAGATTTTGGTTGGATGATGATTACGAAGCTTCAATGAAAGAAGGAAGAGACCCTGTATCATACTCCAAACAATTTGCACGAGACATGTCGCAAGGTGATAAAGGATATACGCCGGAGCAACAAAGGATTATCGCTGTCAGATATATAATGGGTATCCAGAACTTAACTGGTCAGACATTCGAGCCAGATATTAGAGACAGGGACAAGAGGATTGCGGCAGATACAAACTTTATTTTGGGATACCTAATGATGTAAAGTTTTTATTCCGTGATACATTTTATATGTATTCTCCATAACTTCTTTACTTTGCCCGACATAAGTCAACGAATCAGTGATTTCTTTTATTAAAGGAATCGGTAGTCTGCTTGTTACATCATAGCTTTCAGCAAGAACATCCCTAAATTGTCTTTTTTCATTATAAGCTCTTGTCGCCAATTCTCCCAGCATATCATGTGCTTCCTTTCTTGTCATTGGATTTTCTGTTCTTCTGAGATCTGTAAGATAAGTCAACACTCTTTCTGATGTTACAATACCATAAGTTCTCAACACCCTTTCCATAAGTCGTTCGCTATTTAATCCGAGATAAAATACTACGCTTGCTAAATTTCTTGTTACGTGATCAGTGAATTTGAATGCGTCTTCTAACATAATTCTGTCTGACGCTGACCCGGAAAGATCTCTACCATACCTGAATGTGCATGAAGATAACGATGTCGTTAATGCACCACGCATGAAATTAGAAAGAGATTCGGTCTGTTCCTCTACTATTCGGTTACCTCCCTTCCTATCCTTATGAGGCATTGCAGAAGACCCTTTTCTTTTTTTCGGGTCCATGTCTCTAAATATATCAACATCATCACCCATTCCCCATGCGATGTAAAATGCTAGATTTCTCATGGTTTCAGCGGATCTTGCAAGCGCATAAACAATATCTGTAATAAATTCTCTGCCGGGGATTTGTGCCGGCGCCATCATGTAACCTATTCTTAATCTTTCGCAGTATTTTTCTTGCAACTTTATACCATCAATACCAAGATCAACAGCTGAATGATGGTTGCCTGTCGCATCCGCCCATTTGCCTTTTATAGAATTTTCATAAACATAAGAGAATAGATTCAAATCAGATTGAAGCATTTCAGCGTAAAACATTAATGGTCTCCCGGCAAATGTGGGAAGTGCATCATACAAATGAGTTTGATCCATGTGTATTTGGTCTATCCATTCCATTCCCTTTTCAAGTGTGATGTCTCTAAGATTCTCTAGGGAATCTACTATAACTTCAATTGACCTTTTAAACTGCAATGCTTTAGCAGTTTCTGTCGTATCCGCACTAGTTCTTGCTTTACCTACGTGTGCTGCTGCTCCTGGGCTGACTTTTTCTCCCCATGCTGTATTAATAGCGACAACATCATGCCTAACTTTGTCTTCTATTTCTCTAATTCTTGCTGGGTCAATGACATCCAAACTCGCAGCTTCTTTTAATTCTTGCTTATGTGACGGCGGCACGATTTCAGGGTACAAATCACTCAACGTTTCAACGGCAACTGACTGGGAATCTAGACTGAATTGATATGTTTTTTCAGGACCCCATATATCTGCCATGTCATCTGTACCGTATCTTCCATGGGCAAGCAATGATGGATCTACCTTACCACGCGATTTGGGCATTGTCCTATCTTGTGTCATTTTTAAGACTCCATGAATTTAATGATGCGAAAAGCATCTCTCTCCCGTAAACACCATAGACATATTATACTTGTTTGCGGCTTCTATAACTTCCTCATCTCTTTTAGACCCGCCAGGTTGGATTATTGCTTGTATTCCAGCTTTCCCACAAAGTTCAATCGAATCGACAAACGGAAAGAAACCGTCGGACGCAATAGCAGCACCAAATAAAATATAACTACCTCTTTTTCTATTCTTTTCTCTCGCTTTCCAATTCAGGTTTCTGTTCTTCTCTATAGCCTGTTCGACTGCAGTTATCCTGTCCTGCTGTCCAGTGCCTATGCCGAGACTGTAACCGTCTTTCCAAAGAACAATACCATTCGACCTCACAGAAGAGCAGACATACCACGCATTCAACATATTCCTTAATTCCAATTCGCTTGGTTTTCTTTCGGATACAACATGCGGCAACAAATCTTCCACAGTTCTGAACTTTGTCAGATAAGGCGTCTCAAGAAACAGATGACCTTCAAGAGTTTTTATGTTTGGTTGAACTTCGTCGCCGACATATTTAGGCAACTTATCAATACCAGAAACTTGAACGACTCGCAGATCTCCTCTATCCTGCAGGCTATCCAATACACCTTCCTCAAAATCAGGAGCACATATAACTTCTATGTAATGTCCTTTGGTGGAATTTACAACATCCATGTCGACTGGTTTGTTAAAGACAGCGACACCGCCGAAAGCCGCTTGATAATCGCAATTCCATGCGTATTCGAGGGCTTCCTTTGGGGTAGACCTTACAGCCACGCCACTGGGATTCAGATGCTTCATTATGGCGCATGCCGGATCGGAAAAATATTTGAGAATTTCGCATGCATGCAGTATATCTTCCACGTTCGTTTGCGACATACCGGATTTACCAGTCTTGATCTCACTAAGTTTTGGCAAACCATTCGAATAATGTGCAGACGGTTGATGCGGATTTGTACCATATCTTAAAAGATAATCAGGTTCGTATTCTCTGACAACATCTACATCTTCTTTCTTTCCATTCTCGTCAACAACTTCAAAAGTTTCAATAATTCTTACACGCTTAGGATGATTACCTACCGTGCGAGTTCGATACATATCTCCGATATTTGTCATAATAAACCATTGACTAATTATTGGCGAGAAAAAGTTATAAGGATGAAAGGAGTTCCTTAAATAAATTCAAGGTTAAATAAGTTGTGACGAAGGCTTAAAATATTAGGATAAAAAGCCAAATAATAAATATGCCACAGATAGAACTTGCTGACCGAGACCTGGAGAAAGTTGACGAGCTGGTAAAGAATGGTATATTTCACAGCAGAGAAAGTGCGGTAAAAGGAATTCTGGAAAGTATATCTGACTTATCCCTAGAAGAGATAAAAAAAATGGAAAAGGCTAAGCAAAAAGCAAGTATGTTTCTAGAAATCTACATGGGAATTCTCCTGCACCCTATCACAGCTATGAAAACTTTAATAGAGGGTAGGGAGATGTATAAGATTTCTGTTAAAAGCGAATTAGATCAACACTCTATCTTTGGATACGTTTACATTGATGCACAAACTTTGGAGGTTAATATAGATCTTTCGATAGATTGGGAGAGTTTACCTGAAACGTCCAATGAAAAATTAGAGGAACTCAAACAAATACGAATACTAGCTGAAAATTATTGTAAAACTCATTTAGATAATATGCATGTAGGCGCACCTCGTAAAGTTACTATTGAAGATAAAGAGTACTTTGAAGTTCATGTTAAGAGAAATGAAGAAAGTAAAACTTACATTTATGGGGCTTTATTTATTGATGCCGAAACATTAGCTGTTGAAGAGATGATATATAGGTCTGAGGAAAGAGTCCATGAAATAGATGAAATGATTAGACATGATAGTGCCATTTTATAAACAAGAATTTCCTTGGAGTTGTTTTGCTGCCTGTGTTAGGATGCTTCTGGACTATTATGGAATTAAAGAGGAAGAAAGAACTCTAAGATCATTGCTTAAAGTAACTCCTTATAAAGCTGGAGATTGGTTTTTTGTTGAACTTGGTTTAGAGTCTATAGGGTTGCACTTCTATTGGTCATATGGCTTCTCTTTCGACGAGTTAAAAGAGCTAGTTAAAAACAATACTCCTGTAATTGTTAGTCTAAAATTCTCTGCTAAACATTCCAATCATACAGTTGTTGTTACTGACGTAACTAACGAATTCGTTACTATACATGACCCAGAAAGAGGCGAAAACATAAAGATAGATGTTAAACAGTTTCTAGAAGCTTGGTCGAATAGAGGATATATAACTGGCTATTTAAAGAAAGCATAAAATCATTGAGCTGTATATATCTCTTGTGAAAGACATCATCGAAATTACGGAATCCCTCGCGAAGATTGTAAATGAGATGGAGAACCAGAGGAAAAAATTCGGGCAATATCTCAGGGATGTAAGCTCTCTCACGAATTTGACACTGAGCGATGAAGTCCTTGAAGAGAAGATCATTATCCCGATTCAGAGAGCCGAGCTTGACAACATAAAGATCGCGGGCGTGGATGGTGGGATGGTAAAGAAATCCTTCCAAGGACTGGATCTCATCCTGTTGCGCGCCATTGGCGTTGTCTTCAGCTACCAGAACAACAAGCTGTCTTCCGTCGACTATTATCCAGATGCCATACCCCAACCAGAACCTAAGACCATACTCGACCCGTTCAATGATCTGGAATTCGAGGTCAACTCCAACATCGAGAGGCAGATAAAGGAAATCTCCACAGCCCGAGAAACCATAGAAAAGTTTGAGCCGGATGTTTTGTTTCTGAACGGTTCTGTCATCCCGCAGTATACGTTCGTCCCTTCAAAAGGCTCTTCGCTTCACGTCAACTACAAAAGAATGATAGACGCTTATCAAAAGCTGTTCGAGGTCGTCAAAGGGAGGAAAACAATTCTCGCGGGCGCCACAGAAGACTCGCGCGGCACGAGATTCTGCGAAGTGCTCAACGACATAATGCTGACGCATTTCAATCCTCACATGGAGCCTGAAACCAAACTGACGCTGTTGAGGTCGCGGGACTCAAATCTGTTGAATTACACGCTCAACCACGGTGAAAGAAGCCTGATGTTTCCGTATTCAAAGAATCCTACAAAGCATCCCATACTGAGGGAATTCTCCGAAAGGAAGAAGATAATGTGCTTCTACATAAAGACAGCCGAACTGGACACTCCGATAAGGATTGAATTCTTCGCTGACAAGGGCATGATCGACAAGGCAAATTTCATCTCGTCCATCCTGCTTTCATTGTCTGTCCATTCCGGCTACGGTACGCCTTCTGTCATAATAGAAGCCGACCAGAGGGCCAAACTTGAGGAGCGTGACTTGGAGCTTTTCTATCATGATGTCATAAACAAAACCGGAAATCCCGCCAGCCTGTTGGAGCAACGGAGGACAAAGAGACCGTTCTAAACAATATCTTTATTTGAAAGAAACTCGAAATATATATATGGCAAAGAAAAAAAGAAAGTAATTCTAAAAATCTAATTCAACAAACTAAAATTTTTTAATTTCCTATTTTTATTCTTCTGGTCTTTCTATTCTGGCAAAGCTAGGAGTAACCAGCACGTAACCTTCTGGCAATGCTACCATGTCCCAATTGAATTGTGTCGTCAGCCTCTTCATCTTCTGCAAGCATGTCTGGAAAAGACCGACGTCATTCTTCTGCAAGTCCTTGACCTTGATCAAAATAATGTTTCCCTGTTTGACATAACTGGCAACGCGCTCGACATCTCCCAGTCCGCCGATGCTCTCTATCCTTATGTGCATCCTTTCCTTTGTTTTCTCTTCTTCTGGGAATTCAACAGAATCCTCTGAACTTTTCTTTCCTTTAAAGACATCAAAAATGCCCACTGCGTCACCTTATACAATATATGTCATATAAATTTAAATACAAATGGGAACCTCAGTTAGTTTTTAATATCTTAGAAATCCCCAGCTAAAGATACCAAGTTATCTGTTTAAACAGGCGATGCGTAAACCATCGTGTCCCCTCTGACAAGAACACTCCCAAGGCGGATCTTCGTGTCGTTCTTCTGTATTTCAGCTTCGTCAAGCCAGAGATTCAAATGAAGATCCAAAGCCCTTAGAACTCCGGTAACTTCTTCGCCGTTCTTCAGCTTTACCATTATTCGCTTGCCCTTTGCTTTGTCTAGAACATCAATCGGTCTTTCTGTCATTACTTTCTCTTTTAATTAAGTGTACATAAATATAAAACTTTATGTTTTTCCAGACGGGATTTGACATGAGACATGGCTTCTGGGCGATTGTGAAAATTAAATAAAGCTTACGTTACAAATATTAGTTGACTAAAATGGCAAAATGGCACGGTGAATCGGGGAGAAAACCTACAGGCGGAAAAATACAAATGAACAGGAAGAAGAGAAAGTCAGAAATGGGCGGTTTTTCTGTTAATCCTAAGATAGGCGCTGAAAAGAGGATAGAAAAGTCCTCAAAAGGCGGGGGCAAGAAAACAACATTGGTTTCCCTTTCTTTCGCCAATGTCATTGACACAAAGAACAAATCAGTCAAGAAAGTAAAGATTCTAGACGTAATCACAAATCCGGCGAACCCAGATTTGGCAAGAAGAAAAATAATCACAAAGGGAGCCATTGTGAATACGGAATTGGGCAGGGCAAAAATAACATCGCGTCCAAGCCAACACGGAATAGCGAATGCCGTCTTAATCGAAAATGCCTAGTCCTGCATTCAAATATTTCTTTAAAAACCCAAGATTAATTATGAGGAACGAGTATCCGAAAGCTCTTTACAGAACAGCGGAAAAAACCATCAAGAAAATCGACAACTACAGATGGAAGTACAGGAACATTGTATTTCTGCTTGTGAGCATCGGCGTAGCATATTATATCCTCACTTACGAACAGGTTATAACTTTTATACAAGATTTGAAGGATTTTGGATATCCAGCAGCTTTTTTATCGGGCATGATGTTCACTTACGGACTCACAGTCGCACCAGCCACAGCAGTACTGTTCAATTTGGGAAAGAGTTTGAATCCAATCTTAATTGCGTTTATCGGAGCATCTGGTTCGGTCATAAGTGATTATATAATTTTCCGTTTTGTAAGAAGCAGATTATTGCGTGAAATAAAGATGCTGTCAAAAGAAGCGAACACACTGACCAAGCCGATACGATACCTGTTTTTCTGGGAGGAGCTTAGAGTTAGGATATGGTGCGGCATTTCGCGTTCAAAAATCTGGCAGATTCTAATACCTGTCATCGGGGGATTTATCATAGCATCTCCGCTTCCAGACGAACTTGGCGCTGCATTGTTTGGTGCAATAAAGTTCGACGCAAAGAAATTCCTGGTGATAGCATTCGTATTCAATTTCATCGGGATTCTAGTAATAGCATACTCCGCGAAGATTATTTAAATCATTAATTCCACTGGTGTGTCACCAGTGGTAGGCATATCCTATCATAATTTCTAAGAATAAATCAGAGGCCAATGCCTCTGCAGAAAGAATAACCTTGATTAGAGATTATTCTCCTCTGCTTAAATAACCAGGA
>JACPJU010000001.1 GCA_016187385.1 Candidatus Aenigmatarchaeota archaeon | reverse complement strand
TTCTGGGGCTCGGGATTGTGGTCTCCAATGATTTACTTCGATTCAATCGGACAGACTGGACAAGACCCAGAGAACATCAGTAGCTATGTCAGAAACCAAGGTTACTAATACCACCAGTTTTATACTGGTGGTTGTTTATATTAGTAAATGAACTATCTTTTTAGGCTCCTATCGTCTAGCCCGGCCAAGGACTCCAGGCTTTCGATTGAATTCGAAAGATTCGATATCTGAGATGAAAGAAGAAATCTGGCAACGCGGGTTCAAATCCCGCTGGGAGCATTCTTTTAACATCACAACTTAAATCCTAAAAGAATATGTTTTAAAGATGAAATCAATAAATTTCACACTTCTCGGAGACGAGTCAATAGCAGGAAATCTCGGCAAGAAAGGCACTTCCACAGACATAACAATCTACGACAGGAAGGATGCAGACATTATAAGAACATTCACCTGTCCCACAAGCTTCCCGGAAAAGATACAGTCACTCTTCCAGGCGATAAACATGGGCGAATATGTAATACTGTACGTGACAAGACTCGACAAATTCACAGGCGAGCAGATTCTTGCCCTAGATATCATGGAAAAGACGCGTGGATTGCTCTGCCATTCGTACGATGTCGACAGAGCCAAGCTCATTGAAATGACAAAGGGGACCGTGGTTGAAAATTACAAAATAGTTGACGTGGAAAATCTGAAAAGCGAGGTTGACGCACTCAATCCGATATCCAATGAAGGCGATACCAGAATCGTGGTAGACCATTGTTTTGATGTAAAGGGCGTTGGAACTGTTGTTTTGGGGAGAGTCTCCCATGGTAAGGTCCACCAGTACGACAATCTCAAACTGATGCCGGAAGGAAGTGACGTCATGATAAAATCGATACAGATGCACGATGACAATGCAACAGAAGCAGTATCTCCAGCGCGCGTGGGGCTTTCAGCCAAAGGCGTGACGTCATCAGATGTCCAGAGAGGAGATGTCCTCTGCACTCAAAATTCAGTGAAGGTCTCGCAGGAGATTACATTGGAATATTCCCGGAACAAATATTTCAGGGAAGAAATACAGGAAAACCAGACGTTTCTAGTCAGCATAGGACTCCAAACAAGGGCGGCTAAGATACTGTCGTTGAATCCGATGAAACTGTCACTGGTCAAGCCTGCTGCATTCGACAAAGATGACATCTGCGTGATTTTGAAACCGGAATCTCAGGCAATGCGGATAGTCGGCAGTGGAAAGATTACACATAGCTGAAACACTTAAAAAATCAAGTGCATTATAGTTGGTATGAACAAACTGTTAGTTATTTCTGTAATCTCGATAATTTTCCTTAGTGGATGTGTTAGCGGCATGGCGGTAAAAACAGGAGACACGGTAAAAGTCCATTACACGGGAACATTGGATGACGGAACTATTTTCGATTCGTCGGAAGAAAGAGAGCCGCTGGAGTTCGAGGCAGGTGAAGGTCAGATGATACAAGGTTTTGACAACGCCGTCATAGGAATGAAGGTGGGCGAGGAAAAGGAAATAAAATTGCAACCGTCGGAAGCATATGGCGATTATGATCCTTCATTGGTCCATGAAATAGCAAGGGACAGATTGTCTGTAGAACCGACTGTGGGAATGGACATAGTAATGAGAACGCCAAGCGGCGGACAGGTTCCCGGAAAGATAACAAAAGTGAGCGACGAAACAGTGACTGTCGATTTGAACCATCCCTTCGCGGGAAAGGTGCTGAACTTCAAGATAAGGATAGTGGACATTTCTTAATTTCATTTGGATTTTTTCCCGGCGCCTTTCAACTTTTCTTTCATGGTCTCGACAGTCTTGATAAAGTCGTCGATCTTGTCCATCGTCAGCACGAATCCCTGTTTTGTGGGACCTTTGTATTTCGGGGAATTCATCCACACCCTGAAATCTATCCTGTCCTCGCCGTCGAATGTGGTCTTTTTTATGACCAGAACTGACGTGTCCCTCAGCTTGAATTCGGCGAGCTTTATGTCCTTTTTTTCGTTGCCTTCGTCTTCCATGTTATCCGACTTTACATTTAAAGAATATTATTTGATTTTTGAAATATGTTTCTTTGCTTCCTTGAGCATTTTGTCCGTGTAACTTGTCATCAATTTGTCGGCATTTACAGCCACATCCCTTATAAGTTTCAGCGTAATCAGGGGCAATGCGGCAATGTAGACGTACTGGAGGCGGCTGTTCTTTATCACCGAACTTCTTTGGACAAATCCTTTCTTCAGCATCATTTTTATATCATTTCTGATCATGCGTTCTGAGATGCGCAGCTTTTTCAAGTCGTTTATAGTCATAGGTTTGGAAAATAATCTCTTGTAGATTTTGACTTCACTGGGCGTAAGCTGGAGGAAATCCACCAAATTAAAAATTTCCTTGTATTTTGGTTTAGACCCCACACAATTATTGGCATTGCTATGCTTATAATCTTTACAGGTATGAACTAGAATTTCATACTTTCAAACACACATAATTATTTAAGGCGGGCTTTGGTATTATATACAGGTGACAATTCTATGTGCATGACATGCGCTGCTCACACGGGAAAATCCAAGAAAGGTAAAAAGAAGATGTAATTACCCACTTAATTACTCTTGTGCCAGAGCTGTTCGTGTCACTCTTCTATATGACTGATCGAAATATTCCTGATTAAGTCTATTTATTCCTGAACGCAACCATTTTTGTCTTATATCTGGCGGTATTAACACCCCTTTGTAATCTCCTTTAAATGCTGCTTCATACAATTCATTTCTCTTTCTTTCGTATTCTCTTCTTCGGTGTTCAGAGTAGAAACCACCTGTATACCGGTCTAACGTCAACAACAAGTTTATGAAATTAATCACCATCTTCCATCATCCTTTTAGTCGTTCGAGATTTACAAAAGCTAAAATTATATAGTATTATAAACATTTAAACCTATGCAATTTTTTTTCATATGAGACAGGAATCTGCAAATCAGTCTTCACTAGCCTTTACAGCCTTCGACCATGAAGAGTTCTGATCATCAGAAATTCCAATACGAGGACCGTGCCCTCTTTGGACTTTTACCGGTATATCGGCATGTCCTCTTTTCTGCAATTGTTTGTAAGTCCTGAGTTCGGATGGCGAGTACCTCATCCACACGGCCACGTTTTCCGCATAATATGGGTAAATGTCGCGAATTTTGTGTTGTGCGTTTATGTTTGCTTGAAAGTTGTCAACATTTTCTTCTGTAATATTTTCATGTGTCTTCAGGTACGAGTCGACAGCACCTAGAAATCTTTCCAATTCTTCCTGTTGTTCAGTATATTCGGATTTGTTCGTATACGCCTTGGCAGCTTCGATTGTATCCGACCTCAAATTCCGCATATATCATTTTTAAGCCGTGGGATTTATAAAACTTTGCAAAGAAGTTAAATCCTATAGTGCAATAATTAATCATGCAGGGGTCGGATAGCCTGGTCAATTCCGCTGGCTTGAGGACATACGTCAAAATGCCAGTCTCTTAGTGAGTCCGTGGGTTCAAATCCCACCCCCTGCACTAAAATATATAAATGTAGAAAATTTTGAATGTCCCAGCTGGGACATTGTAACACGTGTTACATTGCAATGTCGTACGTACGACAAATCCAACAAACCATAATCTTTTATGTCCATCAGACGAAAATTAATTATGGAAGACAAGAAACTCATTGGCAAGGTGACTCATTACTACGGCAAGCTTGGCGTGGCGATAATTGAGCTTGATGATGACTTGGAATACGGCGACAGGATTTCCATCGAGGGTGCAACAACAAACATCCAGCAGGTAGTCGATAGCATGCAGATAGAGCACAAAACGGTAAAGACAGCTCGTAGGGGAGATGCCATTGGCCTGAAGGTGCCTGACATGGTACGGCCTGGCGATGTTGTCTACAAGGTAGAAGAGTAAATATATATAAATCGACCAGTGACCGAACGGTAAAGTATTATTCTTGAAAATTCATAAGCTTAGATAATGCCTCAGTAGCTCAGTCAGTAGAGCGCGTACGTTTATGCGGCGCAAGCATGGTAAGCATCAAAAGATTACAAACGAGGTCTCGGGTGCAATTCCCGACTGAGGCTTAGAGATAACAAAAAAAGGGAAACTATAAAAGCGCCTAAATGAAACTAACCATTAGTTAAAATGGTATTAGCTGGAATAGTACTATTGGTGCCTCTGATAATGACTATAGTTGCCTTCACGAAAGTAATCTCAGTGCCGAAATTTCTCGTTTCACCTTACATGGGTATTTTTGCGGTGGTAGGATTACTGGTGATAGGCTTGGTCATCTTTATGGTAATCAAGCTTAGAAGCGGTTAGATTTCTACAAAAACTTGATCTTTCTCGACTTTAATATTAAAAGTAGGTTCTGAATCTATCTCTTCCCCTGTAGCAGGTCTCTGGACAACATCCCCTGTCTTGACATTGAACTGGGCCAAATGGCATGGACAAGTGACAACTTCCCCTCTCAGAAATCCGTCTGCCAGAGAACATTCTTCATGCGTGCAGATGTCATCAATAGAATAAAAAGTCCCGCCAATATTGGCAACCAGCAGTTCCTTTCCTTTGATGAATACCTTCTTCATCTTGCCTTCTGGAAAATCAGACAGTCGACCTATTGGAACGAGTTCGCCCATCGTCTCACTCTACAACGATTCTTGTCGGTGTTGGTAGCTTTGCGGAAGCCCTCTTCAAAGCGAGTTTGGCGGTAGGTATGTTTGCCTTGAATGTCTTCAGCTTTATGAGAGACTGTCCAGCTCTAGTTTGCACAGCCCTTCTTGTAGGCTTGCCGAATGCCAGCTTCATGCCTCGCGAATAACGGTCTGCACCAGCTCCCTGAGCCAGTGGTTTTTCCCTTATGACCTGATGCGGATAGACCAAAACTTTCATGGAATAGTTCTTGGCCAGTTTCTTTTCCAGGAAATTCTGGGCAACGATTCTTCCCGCCTCAAGAGCATTGTCCCGAAGTTGCACGCCGTTCTTGGCCACGAGATTGAGGGTAGCATCAAAATTAGGGTTAGGCTCGCCCATGTTGAATGTATGTATCTTTACACCTGGCAGAGTTGGTATGTAGCTTTTGCTTTTCTTAGTGGAATATCTCGTCCAAGGCCTTTCTATCCTTCTTACGGATCTTCCCGGTCTCAATCCTGCCATGAAATCACTTTAATCTATTCTGGAAACATGCTTATATAAATTTTATAATTTTATCAGAAAGAAAAACGTCCGATAGGAACCCCTAAGATTTTTCTAGATGGTCCCCCACCAAGTTCTTTTTCTATTTCCTTTAAATAGGGCGAAAGCTTTACTCCCATCTCTTTAAGATATTTGATGTAAGATAGTGCTTCTTCACCTTCTCCACGATATCTGATGTACTGCAAATGTATATCGGCTTTTTCTATCGGAAATGGGATACCAGTTTGCGACTCTATTTCAGATACATTTATAGTGCCGTAAAATCCCTTCTGTAAAATCATGTTGTAGAAATCATTCGCGAATTGTTCAATATGATGTTCTTCATTTAAGTAAGGAAGTACTGCAAACACTTCTGTTGGATGTCCTATCACTTCTTGACTCAAATAACTTAGAATCTGTTGTTTAACAGGATCATTTTTATAGTCTATACCAAGGTTTCCGAGTGTTCCAAAAGCACCCTTAGGATCTCTTAATAGATGTCTCGTTCTTTTCATGGCATAAATGAATAAATCGGAATATTCACGTGGATGCATACCAGACTTCTTGAAAAATTCTATTGCCCCTGGTAGATTATAAGTACCCACAGGATCATCTTCTCCCAAACAACCAATCGCCTCTCTAACATAGATTGCGGGAGCATAACGATCCCTTACTTCATTTGATTCGCCTTCTGTTATCCTTTCCAATTCTCCAAGATTATGTAAACTAGGGTCGGAGAAGAGTCTTAGTTCAGCATCTCGAATTTGTATATCTCTTCTTGTAGGCATATATAATCTGTAGTCTGATAAATATAAGAGCTTTCGGCAAGGACATTGTCTAATCTAAAAACTATAAATACGCTTTTGTCAATATAATGCTTATGAAAGAAGACAAAGACTTCGAAATAAAAACAATAAGGCTCAACGGTCATAATGTGAAGGTATCAGTACCTAAAAAGACAATTACGCTAGAGGAAGCTACAACAATTCAAAGAAAAATACTCAGCAAATACGCTAAGAAATCTTTCTAAGCTCATCATAAGTCATAATGTTAGTATAATAAACTTTAAACCTATTCTTCAGGATTTCGTCACTGGTTAATACTGTAAGTTCATGATTTTTAGCTGCAAGCAAATGAATAATGTTCACAATTATTCCTCTTGGTGCTGGCCTTTCCGACATCATTTTTGCTATATCTTCAAAACTGATTTTATCTTCATCCTCTTCAATGAAGATTTCTACTACATTCATCGATTGTCGAAAAGATTTCCACAGAGTATAGCAATCTTCAGAATCCACGCCTAGATCATTATGCATTTTTCTAAATACCTCTGCTTTAGTCAAATTAGAAACAAAATATTCGTGTCTATCTTTTACATTATAAAGAAACTTTGAAACTTTCGGTGGTGGGAGATTCTTGACTTGTTTTTCAAAAGTAGGATAGATAATTCCAGTATCAAAATAAATTTTCATAGATATATTATGCGAGTTTTTCCCCAATATAATACTACTTTATATTCGTTTAACCCTAAAATAATTATTTATGCTGGTTATTGGCCTTACAGGAACCATGGGCGCTGGCAAGGACATTGTCAGGGAAATGCTGGAAAAGAAGTTCAATACAAGTTCATTAAGACTGTCCGATCTTATAGACACAACTCCTTTCAAGAAAAGAAATGTTGCAATCACCCGTACAATGTACCAGAACATGGGGGACGAGCTTCGCCAGAAATATGGTCCGTTCGTGCTCGCAAAGATTGCATCAGGATTCATGAAACCTACCGACAAGATAAAAATTATTGATGGCATAAGAAACCCGGCCGAAGCAGACTATTTCAAGGAAAAATTTGGTGAAGGATTCAAACTGATTGCCGTCGATGCTCCCCAGCAGGTGAGATTCGAAAGACTGTCGAAAAGACATCGGGAGAACGATCCGAAGACATGGGAAGAATTTGCTGCCGCTGATGAACGCGAACAAGGTAAAGACCAGCCGGAATACGGCCAGCATGTGAGAGATTGCATCGAGATGGCTGATGTTGTCATAGAGAATGACGGAAGCCTGGAAGACTTCAAGAAAAAAATTGAGGATGTCACGAGCCAGATTTCTCAAGCTTAATATTGCCGGATCCAAATAAAATTAAATGAGTCTGACGAATTTCCTGAAACCGAACAAGGAAAAATTCCTGATAACAGTCTCCAGTTTCTTCATCTTCTATATTCTGGACATTCTGGTTCTAAGCCCAGCAGAAGTGATTCTGACGCCCGAAGTTACAGACATTATATTCAACGCGCCAATTTCCTTTTGGATACTGCGGCTTTTGCAGGAGTTGGTCACATTCTATTTATTGGCGTCATTCACTTTTTGGTTCCTGAATCTGAAAATCATACAAAAATTCAAACCATCAAATCGCAAATCCTTCTTAGGATGGATGAAACCGAACAAAATCAATCTCATCTTGATGCTCACGGGCTATGCAATCTTCTACATAACAGACACTTTAATTTACGCACCCTTGTTTTCCTTTTACATCATGCCGTATATGACGCTCGATGCAGCTATATTAACAGAACTAGTAAACACGCCCTTGTCATTGATGTTCATAAGACTGGGATTTGATTTGGTTGTTTTCTATCTCATCGCGTTCTTCTCCAGTTGGCTGGTGTACAGGAAAGACAAATAATAAGAATCTTTCTACTGAAGTTATGGACATGCGAAAGCGTATTTTGGCATCTGTTGTAGGTGGTGCTCTTGCAGCAGGATTGGTATTCACAGTTCCATCGTACACAACATGCGCAAGATCCGACATAACTTCATACAGAGCAAAATCGCCTGATGCCGTTTCATTTCACGCGGGCGGTCCTGCAGAGAAAATATACAATGCATATAATTTCGCAAGAAGGTACAATGCGATTGTTGTGACAACAGGAACAAGGGAACAATTGACGCGCCAAAAAGAAATCGCTAAAGAGCTGAACTTTCCCGAAGAAAATGTTATTGAACTGCCTATCGTAAGAACAACACTTGATGCTGCCGTAGAAATGAAACCAGTCCTCGAAGAACGTGGCTTCAGGGAAGTTACGAACGTGAGCAGTCCGAATCACTTGCGAACAATAAAGGTCCTAAACGACAGGCTCAATGGTGTAAACCACACATACGAACCGTTGTCCAGCGAGTACGTCGGTGACAGGTTCCAGATGATTGAATGTGTGAGCGAGGACGTTGCTCTAAGAACGTCAAATATATTGGGCGGATACAAGTCACCTCTAGGGAAGTTTGTTGTGAATCTGTACAGTTTTCTTGCCGACCATTTGCGGGGCGTTGCTCAGAAGGCCGACTAATTCAAGTTTATATTTCTTCTATCAGAATAACAAGTATGATCCTCGGCACAGACATCCTGTTGAAACTGGTGAAAGAGCAGAATCTTGTTGAAAATCTTTCCGAAAGGGAGCTTACGAATCCCGAAGGGGCTGGATTCGACCTGAGAATCGGTGAATTGTTTAAAATAAAAGGCAATGCATTTCTTGGCGTGACAGAAAGACAGACGCCTGATATAGAGAGTATAGTAAGATTTGAAAATGGAAACATACAATCACATATCATCCAGCCGGGTGAGTTCTATCTCGCAAAGACAATCGAGAAGGTGAACACTCCGCAAAACATAACCATAAACTTCAAACCCAGGACAACTACCTTCAGGTCTGGCCTTCACATAAGAACAGGAAATGTCGCGCCTGGCTACAAAGGTGAGCTAATATTCGGGATAAAGAATGACGGTCCAGTTCCTGTGACTTTGGAGATGGGTGCCAGGATTGTTCATGCCCAGTTTCATTTGGTGGAGGGGGATGTCAATTCTTATCGCGGCCAGTGGCAGGGCGGAAGAGTGACGACAGAAGGCAAGGAGAAACAAGTGTAACTATTTCTTCAAATATTTGTGTTCTTCAGCTAGTTTTTTAAAAAGCTCTCTCCTTTTTTCGAGTATCGTCCTAGCCCTTTTAATCACTCTTTCTCTTACCATTTAACCACTTCTTTAATCCATTTTACAACTTCTTCAAATTTAAGCTTTCCTTCTGATACGATATGAACTATATTCCAAAGTTCTTCGTTTTTTGCTACTAATCTCGCATCATTTTCTTCCAAAAATGTTTCAAGAACAGAAATAGCGGTTCTTTTGTTTCCGTCAATAAATGGATGACTGGTAAGAATACCATAAAATAAAGTAGTAGCTATTCTTTCTATGTTCTTTGGTATTTTCGCTTGGTTAACTGTAAAATCCAAATTTCCATAAGAAATTATGCCAGGATGACCACCCGTTTCTTTTATCATATCCTCATGTATTTTAACAACCTCTTCAATAGTCAAATATACAACTTTCATGAGTAATATTTGTGGAACATAAAAGAAAACAGTTATAAATTTTTAAAAACCATTTCTTAACCATGTCATATACATCGGTTGTAGACGGCCTGGAGCTATACAAACATCCAGAGTTTCCTGTCGTCATCGGAAACAGCAAAAGTTCTCTTGCACTGTGCGTTGTATGGCAGGATGTAGACAGAGTCTTGAATTTCCACCCCGAATTCAAGGAAAAATTCGCTGTGATAGGAAACCTGAGGTCACCGTTCGGCGTTAATGTCATTCTTTACAATCTCGCGCTCAATCCCAACATACGGCATCTTGTAATCTGGGGTCCGGACAAGCTGAGCAATACAAATATAGGACTAGCAGGCAAGAACGCACTTTTGGAATTGTGGAAGAACGGAATAGATGAGCAGAAGCAAATAGTAAACACGCCATTCAAACTTTTGGAAGAGATTGATACACCTGTAGTTGGTACCATTTTAAAAAATGTCACAGCGCATGAATTGAGTGGACAACAAAATCTGGATTTGAATGCGTTACCTAATTCACCAACAGAAAAATACATGGAGCCAGTAAAGTTTCCTGAGTTTGTCGTCAAGGCTCCAGAGACATTTCCTTCAGAAGGATTTTCATTCCCGATAAGAGAGAAAAAAGGTTCTGACGCTTTTCTTTCGTTGTTGTACCACATCTGGAAATACGGACAGAAGACACCAATAGATACAGGCGGCGAGGATGTGAAGGAAATAAGGGGACCTATTGTTGTGGTTGAAGGTGAAGATCCTGATAATATTGTCTTGTCTGATTGGTTGTTGAATACAAAGGCGCTTGGAATATCAAAAGAAAGCCTGGAGAATTATTATCAAACTCAATTCTCACCCGAGATTTATAGAAAAGAAATCTTCGAAAATGTTGTAAAGTTTGAAAGACCGCGCGATTATTCGTATCTCTATGCAGAACTTATGTACGCTTTTCCAAGACCGGAGGAAGTTGAAAATACTGTAAAAAAATTATTTGAGAAAGGCGGTTATGATGCCGCAAAGAATCTTCTGATTATCAATTCCAAGATGGACAGCAAAGCGACACAGAAGCTTGTAATGGATGTTAATAAGAGTTCTTTAACCGATAAAGAAAAATTAGAAGTTCTTATAGAAGGGTTGATTCCCACAACTGACCAAGTAGCTAATGTGATTGACAGAATCAAAAGGAAGAAGGACGATCTCGATAAAGAAATTATAATGTGGGACGTGAGATATCATTCAAAATTGGAGAGTGGCAGGCCTTGTTTGTTGAAATTCTCATTCTCTGTAAGGAACGACAAGATAGATGTTCATGTCTTTGTAAGAAGCCACGATACTGCGCAGGCTTGGTTCTTTAATTTCTATGGCATAACAAGACTGCTTGGCAAGATTGCAAAAGAAACAGGTTACAAACCAGGTTATGTCATAATAGAATCAGAGTCCGCCCACATCTACCAAAGAGACTGGGAAACCGTTGAAAAATTATTGCAGGAACAGATAAATGATAAACAGGTCCGTATGTACTTCGATCCCGATATAGATTCAGACCATCGTGGTGTTGTGAACATAGCTGTTCTGGACGGTACGATAAAATTGAAATTACAGGATTTGAAAACTGGCGACTTGTTGTTCGAAACTGATGGAAAGAGCGCGAAGGAATTGATGTACAAGATGAAACACTTCAAATTGATTTCACGAACTGATCATGCGGCATTCATCGGTTCCGAACTTGCGAAAGCCGAGATATGCATGAAGCTCGGAATAGAATACAAATATGACAATCCGATAGAATTGCCTACAGGAGAAAGGATAGTGAGCTGATTATTGATTTTATTTTTCCAGTGATTTCTTGACTCTATATTTAATGGAAATTATTTTGAACCAACTGAATTCCGGCTGGCGTAACCTAACACTAGGCGGATGCAATTTGACGACAAATGGCATCCTCATGGTAAATGGGTGTATTGGCCTTCTGTCGTAAATTAGGCTACCAGATTCGCTCAATTCTAAGGCGGAATGTACCAAGTCTCTCATATCATTATCAACATACAGTTCAGTGGCTTGCAACACTCTAGCCATTTTTGCAGATGCGTAAACAGATTCCATGTCAAACAACATTTGGAACGTTTCATATAATGCCCTTTTCAAAGGGGGCATGCCATGATAACGGTCATTGCCAACCAGTCGCTCTTTTGCTATATATAATAGTCTATTTCCATCTTCATGTGTTATACCAGTCGACATTTGCATATCGTGAATTACTCTGTGATGGTCGTAAGCCACTCTAAATAATTCGCAGAATTGTATCTTGGCCCTTTTCACATATGGATCTTGGTTTATATCTATGCCGGCATCTCTTAAAGTTTCCACGGCTTTCCTGTATAAATCAATTGAACCGTTAGTCAATGCTTTTCTTGCACTATCAACATCGTTAATATTAGCCATTTTCATCATCAAACCATTCTGTAAAGTTATCAGTATGGAAAATTATTTAAATGCATCAGAAGTCTACTTCCACTTGAAATCCTTGAAAATCTTGCTTTCGTCCAAGCTGTCTTGACCCTGATACTTTTCATTACCCCTCTTTCCGTAAGGAACTTCAGGCTCTGAAGTCAGTTTCGCGAATGTTATCTTCGCAACCCTCATCCCCGCGTACAATGCAACGGGCATTTTTCCTATGTTCGCAACCTCCAATGTCAAAGTTCCTTCCCATCCGGGATTAACTCCAGCAGAAGTCGTATGGACAGCTATGCCCAGTCTTCCCAGGCTGGACCTGCCGTCGATTATCCCGACCAAGTCAAGCGGCATTGATATGTGTTCTTTTACTGATGCGAGAACAAATTCGCCAGGATGTAGAATAAAAGGTTCGTCGTCCTCTATTTTTATAAGCTCTGTATAGTTCTCGATTGGATGTTTGGGGTCTATGTACGGGACAGATATAACTTTGAACATTCGAAAATCATTTCCAAGCCTCAAATCAACGCCTGATGGCTGTATCTGGATATGTGGATCTTCCATGTTGTCAATCTTCAATTTGCCATTTGTTATGTATTCCTTGATTTCCCTGTCTGAGAGTATCATTCGAATCTTATTATAATTAAAGGTAAAAGTTTAAATCTTGCCGAATATGTCAACAACATTTTTGTGGATTTTACCGTTTGTCGCTATGGTATGATCGGAATAAATCGTGCTTTTCCCTTCAAAGTCAGTAAATTTTCCGCCTGCTTCCTCAACGATTATCTTTGCAGCCGCAACATCCCATGGTTTGGGACCGTCTATAAGTATGTCGACATATCCTTGTGCAAGTAGAATGTAACCAAGTGTATCCGCATAGCCTCTATGACCCTGGCACTTACCCAGCAATTGCAAAAATCGATTACCGTAATTGTTTCTGAACAGTTCATCCACATCGCCGAATACAACATATGCATCTTCCAGTGTTCCCACGTCGGATACTTTAACTTTTTTTCCGTTCACAAAAGTTCCTCCACTCTTCTCTGCGAAAGCCAGAGTACCCATTTCAGGCATGTTGATAACTCCTGCAACTATTTTCCCGTTCTTTTCTAGTCCAATGCAATTCCCGAAGAATGGAAGACCGTGCACAAAGCATTTCGTTCCGTCCAACGGGTCTATTATCCACGTAAATTCCGATTTTGTTTTCTCGTATGAGAATTCTTCACCCAAAAAATTATGTTCGGGAAACGACTCTTTAATGATTGAGACTATTTCATTTTCAGATTCCTTATCCGCTATTGTAACCGGTGATTTGTCGCTCTTTCTATCGACTTTCAAATTAGTTCTAAAGTATTTGCTCAAAATTTTGCCGGATTCTTTAGCAGCTTTTATTGCGACTTCTAGTTCTTTCATTAATCTAAATTCTGAAAATTAGCACTTATATTTGATTCGAAAATCTGTTTCGTAGTGTTAATATCATATCTTGAAGTTTATCATGTTGCAGCACATGTGACCCAGCAACGGCTTTACACCCTTCAATGGTGTCAGTAATGGATAATCCCTGTGGCAAGTGCATGTGCATATTATATTCAATCTTCATACACCTTTTCAATTAACGATAACGACTTCGGGGTTGATCTGATGTTTTGTGCATGTTCCAGTAATTCGATGCGTAGCTTACTGTTGCAACCAAATCAGGATCTTGTCCCGTTTGAATAATTTCTCTGGCAGCTCTGACAAAAGATTGTCTTTCTTGTTCCGGAATGCTACTGTGGAGCAAAAGTAACTCTGTAACACTATCATCACATCTAGGATCAGCGTACTTTATCGTGTCGATTATTGTACTTTTGTAATCCGTCACACATGTCATTACTAATTAAATTCTGAAAACTCGATTAAAAACCAACGCTAAAACATTTCTTAGAAGTAGTCTATTTCTTGGGAGAAATACGGTTTAAAATGTCCTAATACTGAAAAAATCCATTTTACCACTAAAAGAAAATTTTTAATTTCACCCTTGATAAAGTTCATATGTCAGACTATGACCAAGTCTTGGTTGTGGCAATAACCCGCCTAATTTCTCTTTCAATAACTCATTAATGGGCTTTCTTTTCGGTCTCTTTGGTGGGTCATCTAAATTAGCCCTCTCTAAATAGAGAGCTGAACTAATGAATTCAGCTCCTAACCCATAACCTAAAGAGAATAGTCCATTCGAAATGGCATATTTGTCATCGGAAATTATTCCATAGCCCAGGTTTGATAATCCATATATCGCACCCATACCACCAAGCGTACATACAGCCATGTTAAGAGTTTTGGAGATTTTCCAATCAAACAATTTTTTGTATTTAGTAGGAGAATTGCGTATTAAAAGATATAGAGGGGCAAGTGACATAAGCATCTCCTGAGGATCTCTGGATGCTACAGCAGCCGTCAAAAACCCAAACGATGAACCCAGATAAAGAAATCTCGTGAGTACATTCTTACTTTTATAAGTTTTGTCTTGCCAATATTTACCAATTCTTTCATGAATGCTTAATAGATACGAATCTATCCTATCTATAAAATCTTCGTCATGTGGATTATGTCTATTGTGCATTGAAATATCCAATTTAATTAGATTTATAAAACTATCTCGTATCGAGATATTTTCGCAATTCTTCAACCTTGTCTGTCTGCTCCCATGTGAAATCGGGATCATTTCTTCCAAAGTGACCGTATGCTGCTGTTTTCTCGTAAATGGGTCGCTTCAATTTCAAATGCTCTATTATGGCTTTTGGTCTCAGATCAAAATGGGTTTTCACAATTTCTTCTATCTTTTCTTCTGAAATTTTGTTCGTTCCGAATGTGTTCACGTAAACAGAAACAGGACGTGAAATTCCTATCGCATATGCTATCTGCAATTCGCATCTATCGGCAAGACCGGCCGCAACGATGTTCTTTGCAATGTATCTCGCCATGTAGGAAGCGGATCTGTCAACTTTAGACGGATCCTTGCCGCTGAAACAACCTCCTCCGTGTCTGCCCCACCCGCCATAAGTATCGACAATTATTTTCCTTCCTGTCAGTCCTGTATCCGCAGGAGGACCGCCTTTTACAAATCTACCAGTGGGATTTACATAAATTATGGTATTGTCATCCATCCAGTCCTTGCAAATCGGAATAATAACCTTCTCCTTTATTTCTTTCCTTACCTCTTCGATGGGAATGTCAGCATGGTGCGCAGAGACGACCACAGTGTGCAATCTTTTCGGTTTTCCGTTTTCATATTCAATCGTAACTTGAGACTTGCCGTCTGGTCTCAGCCATTTGATTTCTCCTGATTTCCTGATCTCTGAAAGTTTCATCGTAAGCTTGTGTGCGAGAGTTATTGGTAATGGCATCAATTCTGGAGTTTCATTTGTCGCGTACGACATCATCAAACCTTGGTCTCCAGCGCCTTGTTCCTTGTCATCGCCATGACCTTCTGTCACACCTTGTGATATATCAGGACTTTGTCCATGTAGTGAAACCAACACAGAACAATCATCATAGTTGAATCCGTATTCGGGATTGTCATATCCGATTCTTTTCAGTACTTTCCTTGCCGTGCCTTGGGCGTCGACATAACCTTTTGTTGTGACCTCGCCTGCAATCATTATCAAGCCAGTAGTTGTTAGAGTTTCCACAGCTACTCTTGAATCAGGATCTTGTTTTATTAATTCATCTAATATAGCGTCAGATATTTGATCACAGATTTTGTCCGGATGACCTTCTGTCACGGATTCAGAAGTGAAGAGATAGTTTCCCATGGTGGATTAATTGTAAATTCAATTTTATATATTGTAATACAGGAATAGTTATAACTTTTAAGTAGTTAAAAATAGAAACATTTATAAGCAGGCTAATGTAATTATATTTATGGATGTAAAAAATGAACCTTCAATGGAAATGCCCTTTGAATTGATTAGAGATGTCAGCTGGAGTGATTATGCTATCCTAACCCCTGAAGATCGTGAGAGATTCATTATGACATTGGGCATCTCGGTGTGCAAAGGATTATGCTTACACTTTCCTGAGAATGGAATAGTCGCATTAGCACATATGAAACCAAGAGAAAGTATAGAACCGTATCTATCTAAAATAAGATCAGATTTGGGACACATTGACGAATCCCCGTCATATTTTTTCCGGAAGGGACCGTTTGCAGGCTATGATTTGGATTATTCACCAATCATGAAGATGTATTTCGGAGCCCGACCGCACCAAAAGGTAATATACAAAAACATTCAACCCAGAGATGATAGTTTTTCCATTGTAGTTGACAAAGAAACCGGAATTTTCTACATACACGGCAGGCACAGCGATGTCCTCAAAATCTAGAAGTCATTCTGATAACCTTTAAATAAAACAATCCATTATTAGGATTATTGGAGGTGGATTAATGGCATCGTCTCTAGTTGTCAAATCTGCAATCAGATCCCAATTAAAGGGAATGAGGGCAGGCGGAGACTTTTTCAAGTCTTTGGACAATGCTATGGCTAATATGCTGAAACAGGCAGTTGCCAGAGCCAAACAAAACGGTCGAAAGACTTGCCGCGGTTGCGATGTTTAGGGTCACTGACCCAAAGTTTTTTATTTATATGTATCAATTAAAAATAAAGGTCAAAAGGAAGTAGAACGTGAAAATAACACCATACCAACAACAATCAATACCACAACAACCTAGGAAATTTGTTCCTTTGAGTATGTTACATGTTCCTAGAACAAGTACGTCTTACGATGAATATGTGAAGGATGTTGAAAGGAAGATTTGGCAAGGCGATTATGAATTTACAAGAAAAATTATGGGTGGAAAATTAGTACAGGGTTATCAGCTTAAAACCCAAAGCTGAACCAATTCCTCTTAGGCTTCTCTGATTGCTCTCGCTTCTTCATGATTTCAATAACTTCTTTCACTTTCTTCTCTGCCGATTCAGATGATTTTCTATCATTGCCAACACCTACAGTGTTGCCAACACCAACAACAACTATAGTTCCCTTTTCTTTTGTTTCTGCGATGTTGTTCTCCACCATTGTTATCATCTTATCCACGCTTTTCAGAACATCCCCGACCATCGGCATTATCGCCTCTTCCTGCGACATCTTGACAACAAAAGTATCCAAAGGCAGGTTTCTCGTAGTCGCGAGATTTTCTATGTAGCTTCTGTCAATTCCTATGCCACCAATGGCAACGCCTATACCCTCAGCGATTCTCCCTGTCTTCTCGCCTTCCAGTTTCGCCGCAGCATCAACAGTGATTATCTTGGATATCTTCTCCCTTTTCGACAGTTTTTCTACAGCGCGTCCGAGCCTTCCCAGTCTGCTGCCAGGTCCCTTTGCTTTCATCAAAATAACATTCTTCCCTCTTATTTTCTTTCTGGTAACAACAGTGTCTTTTTCAATTTCCTTGGTTTTAGAATTGCCCGCCATTTTCGCCACGACAATCCCACCGACAGAATCCCCAACAGGCCAGCCGTTTGTAAATGCCTCAGTGCCTTTCAGCAATGCTTTTGATATTTGTTCTATAAGAGGCAGTTGCATTTGGAGCAACATCGCAATCTGAAGACTCTTGGTCTTTCTTACCATTTCGACAAAATGCCTGACCACCTTCGATATCTGGTTAAGTGAAATAGCTCCCGCCAGTCCCATCATGATATTCGCCTGAGCCTCGGCATCCATTTTCGGAGATGTCTTTCTTACAAAATATTCAAACCTGTTTTCCGACAGAATTTGTATGTGTTCCAATTTCTTGACGATGCCAACAGGATCGAGATTTACAGGATCTATGGAAAAGAACTCCATGAAATTAGAGACTTTCTCATTCAAATCATGCGAAGGCTTTTTGGATATTTTTTTCGTCACTACATGGCGTGCCTTGTTCGTCAGGCCTTCAAGCATTGACGCGGACTGTTCGAGCTTGTACATCATCTGCATTATCATCAGTCGCGGATAGAAAAATATCATCACCATAAACATGACTACCCAGATTATGTTTCCTATTATTCCTCCGTCTAGTAAGTTGAACATCATTTCACCAAAAGCGTAGTTTATACTTACATCTTTATTTAAATAAATTTTCTAATATAGTTATTGGTAGTTATGGCAGAATCTGGACACGGTCATCATTTGAAATTGATTCTGGCGCTTGTGCTGATTTTAGGCATATTGGGGCTTATCGCATACACGAATGTTAATGGCAATATAGATTCTCTCAAGATAGGGAGTTTTGTCGGTCCGAAAAAGGCTTCGGCATCAGCTTTAGAGATAGTTCTGACAACGGACAAGACGGTGCTTTACGGAAGGACATTCTCTTTGACGAATTCAAATGTCAATTTGAACGGCATATGCTCGATTATAACTGTTAGTGGATTGACTATAGAAGGAGAGAACAGCAGGTGCTCTGTCGATATGGGTGGTTTCAGCGGAAAATTCGATTACAGCCCGTTCGGCAGCATCGTCGTCACAGGTAGCGTCTCCACGATAACCGTCAACGGTCAGAAATATACTGCTGAAAAGCCTGTAAGTGTACACATTGAGCTTATTCCTGTGACATTTTCCATAACAGGCTTGAACATCAACAAGCTCTCTATTACAGCACCCTCCGGCCAGATAGAAAAGTATGTTGATGGGAGCTTGAAAGGCGTAGAGTATTTAAACCAGAATGTTCTTGATATTAGTAACCTAATTGGAAGCATTCAGTCGAACGAACTCGAATTGACAATTAGAGGCGCTGTGAGCTCGGTAAAGAGCGACAGTTTCACATGGTGATTACATCTATCCGCAGAGAAGGTCTATGAGAAGAGACGAGAGTAACGTGGGTATTTTTGTAGACGGTCCGAACATGCTCAGAAAGGAGTTCATGATAGATCTGGGCGAGGTCAAGAGGACGGCCACGAAGTTCGGGAGAATTTCCATAGCCAAGGTTTTCATAAATCAATATGCTCCTGAGAAGCTTATAGAGGCTGTCATCAACGAAGGATTCGAGTGCATCATGGTACTCGGCCAGAAGAGCACAGACGAGACTTCTGCAGATGTTGACGTTTCCATGACTGTTGCCGCGATGGAGGCCATAATCACAAAAGACGTGGACGTGATTGTTATTGTAACAAGGGACGCTGATTTTCTTCCTGTCATGCAGAAGGCCAAGGAATACGGCAAAAAGGTCGTGACCATAGGAGCAGAATCAGGATATTCAATGTCTTTGCAGAATGCGGCTGACTATGTGGAAACTTTGTGAGTGTCATCACTAATATGTAGTGAAGAATCGAAAAGCTTATATATAACTAATGCTATTAAATGCTAAGTGAAACAATGACAAGTGACACAGAACATAAAATTCTGAGCACTAGACTAAGAGTAGACAGTGTTGTAGCCGTCAGAACATTTCATAAATTTTTGTATAATTTAGGAGACCATCTATCTCCCGACTATGATATTAGCGGCGAAACAAGATATGGTGATGTTCGAGGTTCACCAACGCATGTCTTAAGAGTGTCAGAACCAATTATAGGGCCGTTTAAAAGATCATTAATTGAGGTTTATCTTATCGGTTCCAAAGATCCTACACCTTATACAAAACTCGCTGATTCTTACAAAGGACCCGAAGGCGATAATGTCAGGGTCGAAGCGTTATTTGATCACAATACACTTGGTTTAGGAGATGTAGTAAAAACGGCAGTGCCCGAAGCCGTTGATGCACACTACAAGCATCCGTCATATTGGTTTATAGAAAGTTTTTCTGCACATAAAGGAAGACAAAAAAAGAACTAGTTATTATAATATTAACGATGTGGTCTCATGGTATCATATCTACCAAATTTGATTAGCCGAGTAAAGGATGTTCTTAACAGAGGCTATGACGGAGCTTTTATGCAAGGATTGAGAGACGGTGCTGTTTGGGCTGCTGGTGATTTTGGAGTTAACGGTTCGGCTGGCGTTGCTAGGAGACAGTATTTGAGACGGCAAGGTAAGATTCATAGTGATTGGAAAAGTCTCTATAGCAATACAGAAAGTGACGGGATCATAAGAGATTTATACGAACACGATTCTAGTCTGAGAAACGCTGATAGAATCGGTTTTAATATTGGTACAAATGTCGGAAATTGGAAAGCGAATCTTTTGCTGGCGGGAGGTGCTCTTGCTATCGGAGTTGTTCTTGCTAGCGTCGCAATCATGAACAGCTATAAACCTACTGTAAACATAGGAACAAACCCGGCAGCGATAGAAGTCCAATACAGAACTCCGAGAACTGATGAATGCAAACCTTACAAGATAAGAATAGACAATAGTGGGATCAATCAGCTGTATGGCGGCGGTTGTTAGAAATAATTTCGTATCAATTCATTTTTCTGAACAGAAAGCTTGAGAATAAAATCATCGCTACGCTGAACGCAGCAAGAACAGAAAGATCGAACAAGATAGAAAACTGCGATACTCCCAACAGCGAAGCCCTCAAGCCATCAACACCGTACATCAACGGGTCAATATGGGCCAGAGTCTTCATCCACAAAGGCACGTTCTCTATCGGGAAGAATGCTCCCGACAAAAAGAACAGCGGCATAACAAGGGAGCTCATTATGACCTGGAATCCTTCGAGATTGTTCAGCTTTGACGCGATAGCCAGTCCGATGGAAACAAACGAGACCGAAATCAGTATCATAAACAAAACAGCTGAGAGCATTGACATCAAACTCAGGTCTGCCAGACTGATGCCGCCGAGTACAACAGCTATGACCAAGACCATCAAAGCATTTATGAGCGATATAGTCACGCTTCCCACAACTTTGCCGACAACTATGCTTGTCCTTGATATCGGAGCCACCAACATTTCCTTGAGGAAACCAAACTGCTTGTCCCATATCACAGAAATCGCCGAGAATATTGAAGTGAACAAAAGAGACATGCCGATTATTCCAGGGGATATGAATTTCAAATAGTTGATGCCTGAATTAGGAACAGTAAAACTGGAGCTCAGTCCAACCCCCATGATTGCGAGCCAGATGAACGGCATCATAAGGCTTCCTATGAGCCTTGGTTTGGCCCTTATGAACCGTTTTAGTTCCCTAAGCCATATTGTGTATATACCGTTCATTTCCATGCTATCTTCTCCATCCTATCTTCATCTGCTGCCTGATAAGATCTTTTCCGTCCCCCTCTTCGTCCCTGATTGTTCTGCCTGTGTAATGAATAAAAACATCCTCAAGGCTCGGTCTTTTCAAAACAACAGAATCCACTGTGATTTCATTTTCACGGGCGATTTCGATCAACTTTGGTATGATCTTGCTCCCATTGTCCGCAACGATGTTCAGTTTTTTGTTGAATATGTTGATCTCTTTTATATACTCCATCTTTTCCAACATCTCCTTCAATCTCTCAGGTTGCGAAACATCTAGCGTTATGATGTCGCCGCCCAGAACCTCTTTCAATTTGTCAGGCGTGTCCAGTGCTATTATTTTTCCGCGGTCTATTATGCCTATCCTGTTGCACAGGAAATCAGCCTCGTCCATGTAATGAGTCGTAAGGATTATCGTTACCTTTTGCTGCTCGTTGATGGTTTTAATATATTCCCACAGATTTCTTCTTGTCTGCGGATCCAATCCCAGCGTGGGTTCGTCCAAAAATAAAACCTTGGGAAAATGCATCAAACCTCTTGCAATTTCCAACCTTCTTTTCATCCCGCCGGAATATGTCTTCACGAGATTGTCTGCCTTGCTTTCCAATTCAACAAGCTTCAAAACTTCATCTATTCTTTCCTTCCTGAATTCGCTGTTCATGCCGTACAGCCTACCGTGAAAATCCAGATTCTCCCTTCCGGTCAATTCATCATCCAGACTAGGGTCTTGGAATACCATGCCTATGGATTTTCTGACCATGTCCATCTCTCCATTGACGTCATATCCGCACACTGTAGCAGAACCTGAAGTCGGCTTGAGAATTGTGGACAGCATTGATATCGTTGTCGTCTTGCCGGCACCATTAGGACCCAGCAAACCGAATATCTCGCCTTCGCCGATTTCCAGTTTCACATTGTCGACCGCAGTGAATCCGTTGAACTTTTTTGTCAAGTTGTTTATTTCAATCGCGTTCATTGTTCACCAATCTTTCATGATTTTCTCAGATAAGAATTTAAGCTGAAAGTATGCCCATAAATATCCGACAGAATTTCTTCTTTGATTCGTTGAGAACCATTCTCCCTTTTCTTGTTAATGTGTATGTCAGAATCTTACCAGATTTACTCTCTTTTATCAGATCCGCTTCATGCAATACTTTCAACGCTGGATAGATTGTGCCAGGACTTGGTTTTATTCCCTTCCTCTTTTTGATTTCGTCCGCGATTCCTTGACCGTGCATGGGCTTTTTCGACAGCAAAAAAAGTATCAGGAACGAGAGCATCCCTCTCATATCGCAATAATATTCGTATCCTCTTTTCCTCATATGATATATTGGATGACCGATATATTTAAATACGTATCAACATATATATCGTATACCCGATATAAGGGTGGGAGGTATTAGTATGGATTGTGGATGCGGATCTTTTCGAGGCTTCTTGACAAAGGAAGAAAAGATAGAGATGCTCAAGGAGTATAAGGAAGACCTCGAGAAAGAGGCGAAAGGTGTTGGTGAAAGGATCAAGGAGCTGGAAAGGAACAATTGATCCTTCCTTTTTTAATTATAGGATGATGCTATGGAAAAGTTTGGAAGATTAGCCGGTGACAAAGTAATAGAAAAAACAATTTCCTCATTGAAGGCTAACGGAATGGACGCCTTTGTTGTTGAAAGCAGAAGGGAAGCAAAGGAAAAGGTTTTAAGCATTCTACCCAATGGAACAGAAGTGATGACTATGAGTTCTACCACTTTGGATGCTATTGGACTGTCCAAAGAAATAAATGAATCCGGAAGATTTACACCTATACGCAAGAAACTGATGTCGATGGATAGGAAGACTCAAGGAAGGGAGATGCAGAAATTAGGTGCTGCTCCTGAATGGACTATTGGAAGTGCGCATGCTGTCACACAGGACGGAAAAGTAATGATAGCATCAAATAGTGGAAGCCAGTTGCCTGCATATGCATATGGAGCGGATAAAGTCATTTGGATTGTTGGAACGCAGAAGGTAGTCAAGGATATCGAGGAAGGAATGGAACGTATTTATAAATATACTCTGCCGCTAGAGAATGAAAGAGCCAAAAAGGCATATGGCTTCCCAAGTTTTGTCAGCAAGATGCTCATTGTCAACAGGGAAATCAGACCAGGAAGAATTACCATCATATTCGTCAAGGAAAAGTTGGGATTCTGATTTTATGACGAATTATTCGCGTGAACTGGAAAAGGCAAGTGATGTCTCCGAGCTTTTCGAGATTGTCAAACATGTTGTTAAAGATTTTATCGGAAGAGAGAGACCGGGATTGGTGCTTGGATTGGCCGAACTCGGCGGACAGCCTGGTGCATTTATCGGAGCATTTCATCCTGTCGGCTCCAACCTTATTGTCTTGAACAAGAATCCATTGAATATCATAGAGCATACAAGACCCGAGTATTACAAATACTATGTTTTTCATCTGTTGCTGCATGAATATCTGCACACTATAGGAATACTGGACGAGAATTACAACCGCTACGTTACCAGAACGATAAGCGAAAGCACGTTCGGAAGAAATCATCCCGTGGCAGTCATTTCTAGGGACATGACAAGGCTTTTTCCCGAAGTCATATATGCGAGCATGGGATGGACACCGAACAACAGGCCGAAGATAGAGATTGTGGAGAATTTTGAGGACGGCAATATAAGCTATATTGGATGATACGGTTTGGTATGGGCAAGTAGAAATGGAACTGTTCCACTGATGGTGTAAATTCGAAATATATAAATATCTCACCACAAATTAATTGTAGTGACAAACATGACTGAACTTAAAATTACAGGAAAACACGAAGCGGGATGGGTGACCATATCTACCGATGAGTACGACACCATGAAAGCTACTATTGAAATCCTTTCTGACCCAGAGTTAATGGAACAATTGAGAAAGAGCAATGAAGATATAAAAGCTGGAAGAACCAAGAAATGGGACGACGTCCTGAAAGAACTTAAACAGGAAAAGTAATCACATCTCATCTTTATGTTTTAATCCAACTATGGTTACTGTTTTTGTCTGGTTGTCGATAACGTACAAAATTCTGTATCTTTTTTCAAATCTAATCTCCCATATGCCTGCCAATGGTCTTCTTAATGGTTTGCCATAAATATCGGGTGCTGTCTTCAGTTTTTCCAATCTTTCGTTAAATTCGCCTAATTTTCTGGGATCAAGCCTTTTCTTTTTTATTTCCTCTTCAGCAGTTTTTGAAAATCTTATTTCATACACAATTTTAATTGCGATTTTGTATAATAAATTCACTTTCTGGGAAGCTACTAGACTAAATGGGCCCAGAGGGATTTGAACCCTCGGCCAACTGGTTGCTTCCTATCATCTTGGAAATCAATGCTTTTTTACACACTGTTAAAAGCCAGCTGCTCTACCATGCTGAGCTATGGGCCCGAGTAAAATTAATTGAAGAACAAGAAATATATTGTTTCACAATTTCCGCATTCTTCTGATGTCGTGGGTCTTCCACGCAAAATCTTTGATCTTGGCGCTTATGCCGAAACCGCAGGCTGCGCATTCCCCCTTCTGGATGTGGAAAGTTATTCTTCCGCACCTTCTGCATTTCGTGTGCTTGATGCCCGAATGGAATCTTCCCATCGACGGTGTTCCCTTTGCCATAGAATCAATTAAGAGAAATACCTTTTTATTCTTTTAATATTATGGGGGTGATAGTGTTTTTGTGAGGTTGAAATTCAAGAGCCGGTTCAAGACAGTCAAACCGCTTTTGCCAGTGATTACAATACTCCTGTTTGCTCTGGTTTACCTCATCGTGCCCCAAGTGACAGTTCTGATCGTGTTCACGCTGATTGCAGGAACCATACAGTATTTTCTTGCTTTATCCAAGTCGCCTGTTGACATAAACCCGACATTCTTCTTCATGATACTGCTGGCGGTGAAATATGGATGGGCTTATTCGGCTGTATTTGTATTTTTGGCTACCGTAATCCCCGTCATGATTGCCGGTGGTGAACTGGGAATTTACGCGTTCATTTTCATGGGAAGCTTTCTGACGCTTGCGTTCCTTTCCACGCTTTTTTCCGGCTACAGCATAGTCCTGATAGGAATCGC
The DNA here is from genome assembly GCA_016187385.1 of Candidatus Aenigmatarchaeota archaeon. Classification (GTDB taxonomy): domain Archaea; phylum Aenigmatarchaeota; class Aenigmatarchaeia; order CG10238-14; family SCSR01; genus JACOWB01. The sequence goes on along the minus strand of JACPJU010000001.1, from coordinate 761,007 downwards.
GACGGTTTTGATCAATCTGTTTGTAGCATTCTGGATCAACATATCTACGGACAATCCAGGAGGTTTTGTGTATTCTATCATCCACGCTTCAATAACGATTTTTTACTTTGTTGCAGTGGGAGAGTTTTTGGTTAATCTGATATGAATTACTCCATTTCTGTGGTTCCGCCTGGCTTGTCAGAAACGTCAAAAGCAACACGCATTTTATCATATCTTCTTAGAGCGCTATTTCTTCTTATCCTCTCCACGATTTTATCATAACATTCCCATGGAAATTCGTCTGGTTTCTTCAGTGGTCTTACTGTCCTGAAATCTTCTGATTGAACATCGCGAATCACTAACCATGGTGCATCGTGACCACCGAAAATTACAACAGGCGTTTGCGATGATTTCACATTGTAGTCTCTCATTGTCGTTTCCACTATCTCAGTGGCTTCCCTTAACAAATCAAGGTTGTGTCGGTCGAATGGAAAGTCTATTGTTCTTTGGAGTCTATTCTGATCGAACCTCTCTTCTTCGGGCAAATACGCAACTCTACATACAGGCAACTCTTCAATGATTTCTTTTGAAGCTTGCCGTATTCTTTTCCAGTCCCGATCGCCTACAAGTAGTGCGATATGTTCCTGTGCTCTGTCGTCGCCTTTCACACCAACCCCCTTTCTAGGTAGTACATAACCATTAAGCCCATGCGAATGTGCTATTTCTCTCGTGCTATTATAAAGCTCGTCATTGACAGGATAATATGCAGTAATGAATCTTACCAAAAGGCCCGGACCTGGATAGGGTTGTCTTTCAGAAACTTCTTGGGGCAATCCCAATTCCCGTGCAACTATCCTTACTCTATCTTTCGTAAGCCCCCTTAATGGGTAGAGTTGGTTTCCCCTGATGTGTTTTTCAGCACCGACATTATGATGTGTTTTAATCAATGCGGCCGTGCCCTTGTCGACAGTTTCACCCTTACCTGCTTCCCTTCCACTTTCTCTCCTGTCCGTTGCTATTGTTCCTTGTATTACAAAATCGTCTGGACCGATTCCAAATAGATTGTTAACATCGTCTATAGCTTCTGCATACAATAACACGAATGCTTTTCTCTTTTCTTCAGCTTCAGATAGTTTAGACAATTGGTGTACAGAACGTGCGCTAATAGGATGGACATAAACATCTTCACCAAGCATCTTGCCTACATTTCTCGCATGTCGTACTTCTCCTTTTCTTCCAAGTCCCATATTGAGAGTGATTGCCCTTATTCTTATTCCAGCCTCTTTTGCGAGAGCAGCAGCTACTGTAGAATCGACTCCACCGCTTAAAAATATGTATGCTTCATTTGATCCTATTGTATGAGCTAGCTCGTATTTGACTTCTTCAATAAATCTGCCGACATCGAATCTTTCTTCTTGAACATTTCTGGGGTACTCATTACACATCAGAGTAAAATTCCTTAGAAGGGTTCTTCCCTTTTCAGTGTGTGTAACTTCGGGGTGAAATTGAACTCCAACTTGTCGTCCTGTTTTTGATGAAATCGCCGCGACAATACCTTTTCCACTAATGCCGAGAACATCGTAATTACCGTTGCTGTCTACGGAATCACCATGATTCATCCACACAATCTCTCTATCTGAAAACCCGTCAAAAAGCGGGTGTATTTGTTTTAAGACAATCTGCGTCTCACCATATTCTCTACCGCCATTGTAGACCCCACCACCTAATTCCTTAGCAAGAAGCTGCATGCCGTAACATATGCCTAGTAGTGGCTTGTCTTGCTTGAAAATTTGCGGGTCGTATTTATAAGAATCTGCCTTGTAAACGCTTTTTGGACCGCCTGAAAGAATATAACCTGAAACATCATCACGGTGTGGTGCGTCGCTGGATTCGTATATTACATCAATACCCATTTCCCCGATTCTATTACCGATAAGGTCTGTGTGCTGTCCGCCGAACTCTTTTATCGCTATAGCCATTGTTATTATATGGATAGAAAAATTTAAAATACAAATCTTTCTTCCAGTATCTTAGCATCTCCGCCTGATTTTTTTATAAATGAAGCTATGTCTATTAAAGCGCTTAATTCTTTAGATTTCCAAACTGATCTTTGAATTTGCTTACAACGCTTCTAACTAAAAGTCTGTGTGCTTGTCTCTGTATACTTTCCATCTCGGTTGGTATATCGTAGATTAAAATGAATTCCATAACATTCACCAAGTATATGTCCGATATCGGACATATAAAGATTTCTATTTCCAAATCTATAATCTAATAAGAGAACATGTCAGAAAAGACTAAAAAGAGGATAGAAGAACTGATTGAGGAGATAGAATATCCTTCAGGCAAGAAAAAATACAAGGGATACAAGAAGGGGTTCACAAGAAAATATACTAAATACTCAAAGTAGATTATCTATCCGACTTGTAGCTTGACGCCGCCGGTGTATTTCGCAACCAGATTGTAAAACCAGGCAACGATTATCCCGCCAACGAAACCTACAATGCCGTAAAATAGCGGAAGTAATACTATAGCACCTGCCCCGAATAGCACGCCGTACATCATCCCGTATCCAGCCATGGAAGTTCCGATTGAAAACAATGACATGAACGCGCCTACAATCAATCCCAATAATGCGTACAGCAGAGCAAGTGTCTTGCCCATTGACCATGGATCTATTTTCTTTACCGTCAGTTGCTTTGGCATGATATAAATTAGGGGAATCTTAAATATATGTCTTTGTCATATTTACAGTATGCTCCTGTCGTCTAGATGGAGTTCAGGACAATCCGGTCAAGGATGCGAGCTTCTCGAGCTTGTGACCCGGGTTCAAATCCCGGCGGGAGCATACTATCCTTTTGTTTAATGCCCTACACGGACTTTAAGAAGGTCTGGGATAGGGTTAGACTAATGTCAGAAGACATACACAATTTCAAAGAAAGATTAGAGAAAACATCAGAGACTATCCTTAGTTCTGAAGACTTTAACAAAGAAGACAACAAAGACCTAGAGAACTTCTACCATTATCTAGTAGCCAACAACCGCAACGCTGGCAGGATAATCAAGTATTTTTATCATCTGAAAACTATATTGAATTTGTATACACTATTTTTTGCATAGAAGTCAGGTGATTTTTGAACGCTTTTTAAGTTGAAATTATTATACTGGATTGTATATGACAGAAAAATGGCAAATTTTTGAACAAATAGTAAAAGAAATTTTTACAAGTCGCTATGAGAAATTTCCTATTAGAATTTTCCATAATTTGCTGATGCAAGGGAAATCAACAAAACATAAAATTGATGTATATGTTGAAGTATCGTTACCAACAGTATCGTTTAAACAGATTATAAATGCTAAATATTGGAGTAATAATGTTCCAAAAAAGGAAGTTTCTGATATAATTGCTATCAAAGACGATTTGAATGTACATAATGGTATTATAGTTTCTAAAAAAGGATTTCAAAGTGGAGCCGTACAGCTAGCTAAAGGAAACGGAATCCAACTTCTAAAGGTATTGGAACCAAGTGAAATGAAAGTAAAAAAGGCTATTTCATTAAACATTATGAAATATCCCGAAGTAACGCATTTCAATATCGAGTTAGAACCGCCTAACCCTTCCGACGTTGGAAAAGAGTTTATCAAGAACTATGATAAAGATTATAACAAGGGAACAAATCTGTATGATTCTTCTGGGAATGTAATTGATAATATAAATAATATTCTAGATTTTCATCTTAGACTAGCCTTGAAATCTGGTAAAGACAGAAATTGGTTTAACTATACAAAAGTTGACCCCCCATTATTTCAAAAAATTGATGGAAGAATGGAAAAGATACGTTCATTTAATATGGAAATATTAATTCGTGAGAAGAAAAATAAAAAAGAAATTATTCTAGATGATAGTAAACTACTAATACACGACCTAACTAATGATTCAATGATAGTTATAAACAAACCATATAATTACGATTTATTAAATTAGTTTTCGAGAAATATTTTTATATACCTTAAACGGCTTCGACCCAGCACTTACTTACTGGTAGAGATATCTCTGTCGAAGTTTGGAACTTTCATAAAAAATCAACATATCGAGAATTAGAAAACTTCGTACTTCTCTAGATATTTGGTAAAGACTAGGAAAAGAATACCAGTTCCATAAGTTGCCACTAGAAGGTCTGGTAAAGCAGATAGCTTAAGTATATCTCGTTCAACATAGGCGGATGTCCAGCCAAACATTGCACTTAACAAAGCATAGCCAATAACAAAAAATAATATTATTAATTCTCTTCTGTAATTTTTGCTAAGAAGATATATAGTATAAAAGAAAGTTGGTATTTGAAATGCAAAAATCGTTAAAAATAACCATAGAATACTAAATGGTTCTGAGGTAATTTCATTACTGGCTAATAAAATAATTAGTGTAGTAAATACTCCATATATAACATAGTACATAGGTGAGAAACTCTTCATGAACTCAAAGGCGTTTGTAGTTGCTTTTTGGGTTTCTGTATTCATCCTGAAATAAAAAATATTTTTAAGCAAGTCGAACCATAGAATGAAAGTTATTGACATTCCATAACCGAGTAGCATTTCAAAGAAACTCAATCCTACAGCAAATTTAAAAAAAAGTGAAAGTGGTATCAATCCCAACAAAATTAACCCATATGAAGTAAATCTCTGAAGTCGTAAATAGCCTTTAGGTGAGGCTAATATAAAATTTTTCTTTCCCCATTTTTTGAACAACTTCTTTATTTTAACCCAGTTTTTTAATATATCTATATCATATGTAATGAAAGCGTCTATATCATTGATAAAGCATGTCAATAGATGCAATACGTCATTATCTTTTCCATCGCCCACAAGTTGTTTTAATTCATCAGACTTTTGTTTATTATCAGAACTGGTTTCTACATCTACGGGTGTAAATGTTTTTCCTACTTTTTTATTTGATTTTTTAAGGCATAAATCCAGTTTTTCATTTATCAATTCTCCAGTGTGCAAATCTGAATAGTAAATATCTATTTTTTCCTCATTTTGTTGTCTAAATATTCTCCAAATCTCAGGAAATTTCTCTTTGTTTTCTTCAAAAGTAGTACTTAATTTTTCCCAAATATCAGTGTCAAAATACACCATGAATTTTCTGTTCATCTGACTTACCTAAAGTTTATATTTATCCTCTACCATATCTATTATAGGTTCTGAATAGGGCATCATACTAAAACGGTCTATCTCCCGTCGGGAGCATTCGTTGATTATTTATAAGTTTTACCGTCCGATATATAATTGATGGTAAAGAAATTTGATGTACCAGAACCTGAATGGTTTGGATGGCGTAAATATCTAGGAATGGCAATATTTCTCATAATATTCTTGGTCCTGCTTTTTAACACAGTTGTCATTATAGGACCAGGTCAGCGTGGGGTTCTCTTGGAATTTGGCAGAGTTACTGGTGAAGTCTATGGGGAAGGATTACACATTATTATACCAATAGTTCACAATGTACCAATCATGGATGTCAGAACTCAAAAATATGAAAGTGATGCTACCGCAGCTTCAAAAGACCTTCAAGACACTTATACCAAAGTCGCACTGAACTACCATCTATCGCCCGATAATGTCAATGAAATATACCAAACTCTCGGACCTGCTTATGCCGACAGGTATATATCGCCTGCGATTCAGGAAGTTGTAAAAGCATCCACCGCGAAATTCAATGCGGAAGAACTAATTACGCAAAGACCCATAGTTAAAGATACTATCGAAGAGGGATTGAAAGAAAGGCTAAATTCCAGGGGCATAATTGTCGAGACAGTTTCTATAACGGATTTCCAGTTCAGCAAGCAATTTACTGAAGCTATTGAATCCAAAGTTACAGCACAGCAATTAGCGCTAAAAGCCGAGAATGATTTGAAAAGAATTAAAATAGAAGCCCAGCAAGCGATAGAAAAGGCGAAAGGAGAATCCGAGGCAATTAGAATAATAAATGAAGAACTGGAAAAAAGTCCTCAGTACATAGAATTCTTGGCGACGCAAAAGTGGGATGGTAAATTGCCATTGGTTACAGGAGACGCAACACCTTTCATACAAATACCCACGAAATAGATTTGTCATGATTTTAAATAGTCATCTACCCAATTTTATAATATTACAGTCTAATTCTGAGAGTTAGAGCCTGTATTGTTGAATAATAAAGAGGTAGAATAAATGGCGTTTCAACGCGGGTTCGACGGACCCAGAAGAAGCTTCAAGATAACTTGTTCCGACTGCGGACAAGAAGGCGAAGTTCCTTTCAAGCCCATCGAAGGAAGACCCGTATATTGCAGAGAGTGCTATCCTAACCACAAGAAGATGTAGGATGGTTTCTTGACAGCTTTCAGCTAGCGTAAGCTATCCCTTTCACCTATGAGCCTAACAACCCTGTATAACTCTTCTTTATTGGTATTAGCGAGGTATTCACATAAAACCTTTGCATATACCTTCATTTCTTCTCTGTTTACACAAGGGTTGTAACCATTGAGATTTTCACCAAGCCCCATAGTCTGTATCGTATCGTCCTTCATAGCATCACTCAAGTCTTATTGCCTATATCCCACACCTTCTAAAAATCTTTTTATAATTTCGCTATTCTCGACATTTGAACCATTTAGAAAAAGTATAACATGCGCATAGAACTCTATCCTTCTTTTTGCGCTTCCGATTACTTTACTAGTTACATCGTGACGAAATCTGAAATAGGAAGATTGTTGAATCCCTTCTGCCGCATGATAAATCATATCTCGCGGTGTATTAGCTTCGTATGCTTTTGCTCTTTCAATCTCATCTTTAAGTTCTTCTTCCGTAAGTATTACCAAACCCCCTCTTAAAAGATCCTCGGTGCGCAATAAATCATTGACCAAGTTAATAGATACAGGTAGACCTTCACTTTCCCATGCTCGAATTTCTTCTTGAATCCAATCATGTTTTTCTTGCATTGTTCTTGTATATTGTCCTGTCTCAGGCGTATAACCTTTTTGTCCATGATATGTGTTTATCGGAAAACTAGAATCCACATGTTCTTCTACATATGGTATAAACAAAGCCAATGAGTGATTTCGAAGAGGGCTTTGTCTTGACAGGGCATTTATCCTTTCTCTAACCTCAGGAGAATCGCCCACGACTTGCACAACAGTATTGGAACCGACGTAACCAGGCGGACAAATTTCTTTAATTTCGTATACAACTGGTATATCTCCTGCAGAAACTTTATGAGTTATAGTTATTGGTTCGCCCTGATAAAAAACTCTATCGAGTTTATACAAGTCCAGTTTTTCGGCTCTTGTACTACGCATTACATCCGGTTTTACCACATAACCAAGATCATGTAAAAGTTCAGCATCTTTTGGGACCAGCACTATTTTCAAGGCTTCTGTTTTTTCCATAAACTCATCAAGTCTATCAAATATATAAATGAACAATCAATGCTGAAAATCCGCAAACATATCTGTGGAAACTCCGTTTTTGTTATACCTTACTTTCGGCCGATGAAGTACCTTCTCGAATATTCTGGTTTTTCGACCGCATTCAGATACGTCCATGGTGTTTCACTGTTGAAGAAGAATACCATCGCATCCTTTGAGCCGAATGTATAGCCTCTTAAATAAGTCATTACATCATCCCAACTGTTTCTTGGTATCGGCTCGCTGACAATCAGCGTCCCTCTTCTGTCCAATGTCCTGTACAAGCTCTGGCGGAGGTCTCTCCTTACCTCGGGATTTCTGAACCACATGAACAACCTGTCGGCTATTATGGCATCGAATTTTTCCGACGGGCTGAGATTTGTCACATCCTTGTTCTCGAAATAGATGTTTGCCAAGCCTTCATCATCAGCTCTTGACCTCGCAATTTCAAGCATTCTATTAGAAGTGTCATATCCATAAACCGAACATATAGGATGCTTCTTAGCTATGTATATGGCATGCACGCCAGGACCGCATCCCGCATGCAAAATCCTGTCGTTGGGATATATCTTGAGTTGTGATTCAATATACTCCATATCCCGCGTATTTCTTATCCTGTCTTCAGCAAGTCTCTTTGGAAACACATCGAAAATGTTCATACCCAATATAACACAATTAAATCTTAATAAACCTAATCACCATCTCTACCATATGGAAGATCGGGAGAGTTATTTGCAGAATACAGAAGTCATCGTTCATGCCGGCGGGCTGAGCGAAAGGTGGTATCCTGTCACTCAAGGGAAGATACCGAAGGTGATGACTGAGATTGGCACAAATCCAAGACCAATAATAGACTGGACCATAATGCCATACGTGAAGGCTGGCATAAGGAAATTCTTCATAACGCTGTGGCACAACCCGGATGCGATCATACAGCACTGCAACGAGATAAGCCGCAATACTGGGATAGAGTTTGTCTTCCTGAAGGAGGATGAAAAAAGAATGGGGCGCGGTGGTGTCATAAAGTACTATCTTGAGAAAGGAGTGCTAGACACAAGCATGCACAAGATAAATGTTGGAGGTTCGGACATAGTCAATCTGGATCTGAAATCATTTGTCAAGTTTCACGTCGAAGGATTGTCAAAAGGATTCCTCGCGACTTTGGTGGGAAGCGAGACAGGGATGACGCAATTCGACAAAATAATCTTTGATTCGTCTACAGGACGCGTTATTAGGATGGATGTTGACAGGATTGTAGATTTGCCTGAAGATTCGCACGCGAACACAGGAACTGTTTATTTTGATGATGGACTGAACAAGGTGTTCATGAACATTACTGAAGACCAGATGCCTATCGACTGGGAGAACATGGGAGATGTGATATTCAACAATGCGAGATGCTTCGGAATAGCCAGATTGTTCGAGAGTTGGTTCCCGTTGAAGACACCATACGACTATAAGAAATCCAAGGACATTGATTTTGAAAAATGGTTTGGCATAGATTCTGTTGACAAATATCTCGGCAGCTATCAAAAATAACCTTAATATCTCCTAACTATATATTTTTTATGAAAGAAGTGAAATTCAGAGAACCTGAATTGGAGAAGCTGTATCAGAAAGTAATGAAAAGGGTAAAGTTCAAAAAGTCAGATCTGGGTATTTAGTTCTTTCGGATGAATTTCCACAAAATGGTCGACATCTATATCGTTCTTCTCGACAAAACCCGCATTGACTTCCAGGACATACTTGGCTTTTTTATCGGGTTGGTATACAGGACAGAAAATACCGCACGGTTGCACGTTCTTCTCTATGTGGACTATTTCCATGTTTCCATTAATCCAGATTATGTCCAGAGGTATGCTTGTGTTCATCATCCAAATCCCGCGATAGTCTTCACCACCGAAAACAAACAGCATGCCTTCGTTCTCAGGCAGATGTTTCCTGAACATCAATCCCTTCATTTGTTTAAGTGGTGTATCCGCAATCTCGGTTTTGATTTCCACATCTCCTATAGTCACCTTGGAATATTTGGTTGGTTTGTTCATTAGAATTAGTACAACCACAACAATTGCGATTGGTATAAGGAATTTAAGTTCCATATAGTATTTATAAGCAGGGTCGTATATGTGCTTTGCAGGGGTCGCATAGTCTGGTCAATTGCGTCGGGCTTAGGTTTTATAGAGGAAACCCGATGGCTTAGTGCCTTCGAGAGTTCAAATCTCTCCCCCTGCATCCAACAGATAATTCGGTGCATTGAAATTGATAAAATCAAATCTTATGAAACTTTCCATTTTAAGTATTCTATTAGCTGTCTCTATTTTCGCGTTTTTGAAATATAATATTTCATTTGATGATAAGAAGACCCCAAGCACTTTCGGTGTATATCTAGATGCAATTTCTTATGAGAAAGGTTATAGATTTGAAACATGTAGTTTTTACGCTAGTACATTCACTAATGAAACCAATGGGAATTTCTTCTTTGGGTGTAAATTAAATACAAACGGCCCAGAATTACCTTTCGGTTACATAGCAACATTCCCATTTAATTTAAAAGATGTGAGTGGTGTATGCAAAAAGAATTTCAATCCGAGGATAACAGAAGGTAGACTTTCAGAAATAATTGAGTTTCCAGCGACGTGTCAAAATAGCACCGTCTTCATAGATGATGACAAACCTTATATTTTGGTTGCTGCTTTCGAAGATTACCAAAGTGAATTTTATCAATTTGTACTGGAATCAGATAGTGTATTATATAGAATATCTCCTGATATATTGAGATTCAAAACTTTTGTGACTACAAATGAATTACCTATAATTGCCAACTATTGTAAAGAATTGGGTTTCGAACTTGGTTGTGTGAATTTGGCATTGCCAAATGAATTGAAATTTATCATAAAGATTCCTCGAGATAAATATGAAATTGATCCAGACCGTTTATACCCTCAACCAACAAGTATAACAGATAACGGACGTGATGGTTATGAAATTTCATGGAGCACTAAAGGTGCTACATTATTTCAAGCCGATTTTATTGATTTAGAAAAACAACGAGAAAAAAATATAGTAAATTATCTTAGTTCAGGTATGTTCGGTGTTGTAATGGGCATACTTATCGGACAGTGGTTTACATTAAGAAAAGAGGATACATTTAAAGAAGTGAAGTCACAAGATAAAAAATAACTCCCATAAGAACAGATATTACGATTAGAAGGAGAGCAAATTTTAATACTTTATCCATACTCTTCATTCCTCTTTATAATGTCTTTACCTTGAAAAATAACCCAACATTTATCATCCTTATCTTAATGGGCTTGAACAAACTATGAAATATTCTGGTCCAAGAACAGGTCTAAATTCACCACCTATTTTACCTTCTGCAACATACGAATTACCATATTTATAGTCTCTCTGTCTTTCTATACATGACGTATCATCCAACCAAATCCAATAATCGTCACCACTAGCTATACTTGGTCCCCCAAGTCTTTGTTGTAACTCACCCTTTACAATTACATGCTTGTTGACATAGTCCTGCGGATTTTGTGAAATATTTTTTATCGAATCATAATCGCCAGCTGTATTAACTATTTTTGATACCATACCATCAATGTTAGCTTTAACAATATCAAAACTATCGGGGTAAACAAGAAAAGTAACTATCAACCCTGCGATTACCATCGTTATTATATAGCGAATCATAATAAATTATCTCTGAACCATCTTTATATACTCAATTTGCTACATGACATTCAAATGATGGTAAACGAGCACAGAATTAATCGGTTATCTTACTCCCCATGCATTTACTCAAGTTTGTCAACAAAATCTTCTATTCTATTTAATCCTTCTTCTATATTTTCCATGGACGTCGCATACGACATTCTTATATAATCGTCATCACCAAAAGCAACTCCTGGCACAACAGCAACTTTAGCATCTTCCAGCAACAATTCTGTTAATTTCAATGAATCTCTAATCTCATTTCCGTCAAATTTCTTGCCTTTCAAATTTTTCACATTTATCCAGCAGTAGAATGCTCCGTCAGGTTTTATCGTCGAAAGATATTTAATCGAGTTTATCCGTTCAACCATATAGTTCCTTCTTTTCTTGAATTCCGCAGTCATCCTATCCAATTCTTCTGTAGGTCCCCTCAAGGCTTCAAGCGCGGCATACTGTGATATGGAAGCAGGATTTGACGTGGAATGATCCTGGATATTGGACATGGCACTTACAATCTCCTTCGGACCTGCAAGATATCCAATTCTGAAACCTGTCATCGAATACGTCTTGGAAACTCCGTTCACAACTATTGTCCTTTCCTTTATCTCATCTCCAAGAGAAGCAATGCTTACATGTCCCTTGCCATCATAGATTAATTTCTCGTAGATTTCGTCAGATATGCAATAAACATCACTTTCAACAATCACGTCTGCTATTGCTTTTAATTCATCCTTGTCATATACCATGCCTGTAGGATTTGAAGGAGAGTTCAATATCACCAATTTTGTTCTTGGAGTTATCGCACCCTTCAATTGTTTTGATGTAATTTTAAAATTGGTGGATTCGTCAGTATGAATGAACTTACAAATACCTCCAAAAAGCTTCACCATTTCCGCATAACTGACCCAGTATGGACTAGGGATGATAACTTCGTCACCTTCGTCAACCAGAGAAGCGACAACATTGAATATGGAATGTTTCGCACCGCATGAGACTATTATCTCGTCTAATGAATAATCAAGGCCATTGTCGTTTTTGAATTTCTCTGCGATAGCCCTCTTCAATTCTGTAATCCCAGATGTTGGTGTGTACTTTGTAAATCCTTTGTCCAATGCCATTTTGGCGGCATTCTTGATATTTTGAGGCGTATCGAAATCAGGTTCTCCTGCACCAAACGAAATCACATTCATGCCTTCGGCCTGCATTTTCTTTGCTTTCGCCGTTATTGACAGTGTCGGCGACGGTGAAATATTATTTGTTCTTTTCGATAATCTCATGAAACATCATCCTTCAATTTCTTCAGATAATTTTTCAATTCTACTGGGATTCTCTCGCCAAACTGCGCATAAAACTTTTCTATGTCATCAATCTCATTTTTCCATTCTTCCTTGTTTATTTCAAATAGCCTTCCCAGATTTTCTTCTTTTATATTCAATCCCGACAAATCCAAATCATTCAAATCCGGCATCACTCCCAGAGGGGTTTCGACAGCAGAAACCTTGTTGCTAATCCTGTCCATCATCCATTTCAAAATCCTAAAGTTTTCTCCGAATCCGGGCCATAGAAAATTCCCTTTGTCATCCTTCATGAACCAGTTCACCATGAATATCTTCGGCATATGCTTTATTCTTGTTTTGAATTCCAGCCAATGCCGAAAGTAATCAGCCATGTTGTATCCGCAAAAAGGCACCATGGCCATAGGATCTCTTCTGACAATACCTGACTGACTGGACGCTGCTGCAGTTGTTTCAGACCCCATTATAGAAGAGAGAAACACACCATGATCCCAGTCAAAGCTTTCACGCACTAATGGAATTGTATTTGTTCTTCTTATGCCGAAAATTATCCCTGAGATAGGCACGCCAACTGGATTGTCGAATTCCTTGGAAATTGTAGGGCAGTTGTATATCGACACGGTGAATCTTGAATTTGGATGCGCCGCTGTTTTGCCTGATGTGGAATCATACGGATTTCCCTGCCAGTCAACAAGATTTTTCGGACGTTCGCCCAATCCTTCCCACCAAGGTGAATTATTGTCAGAATCCAATGCGACATTAGTGAACAAAGTAGGCTGAAATCTATCATTCTTTAATGTGTCCATCATTTTGGGATTTGTCTTGTATGAAGTCCCTGGAGCAACACCAAAGAATCCCGTCTCTGGGTTTACAGCATACAATCTCCCGTCATCACCAACATGTATCCATGCTATGTCATCGCCCAAGACATGCACCTTGTAGCCTGCCATAGGCGGAGTTATCAGAGCCAGATTAGTTTTTCCGCATGCGGACGGGAAAGCGCCCAAGAAGTATGTCATGTTTCCTGCAGGATCTTCCACACCGATGATTATCATGTGTTCAGCGAGCCAGCCTTCCGCATGTCCTAGATATGATGCTATTCTCAAGGAAAAACATTTCTTGCTGAGCAATGCGTTGCCGCCATAACCAGAGCCAAAGCTCATAACAAGATTCTCATGCGGGAAATGCATTATCCATCTTCTCTGAGGATCCAATTCTCCAAGAGAGTGAATTCCTTTGACAAAGTTATTCGAATCTCCTATTCTTTCACGGGCTTCCTTTCCTACTCTGGTCATTATGCACATGCTGACCGCAACATAAACAGAGTCTGTAATCTGAACACAAACTTTAGAATGCGGCGAATCAGGGTGCCCCAGCAGATAAGGAATGACGTACATTGTTCTCCCCTGCATGCATCCATTGAAAAGTTTGCTCATCATTTCTTTCGCTTCTTCCGGTGGCATCCAATTGTTGTTCGGACCTGCGTCTTCCTTTTTCGGAAGGCAGACATAAGTCAAATGTTCTGTTCTCGCAACGTCAGACGGATGAGATCTGTGGAGAAGGGAATTGGGGAAAACATCATCGTTCAATTTTACAAAAACGGGATTGTTGTCGATTTTTTCCGTATTCATACCAATGCCAATCAGTCTTTCCAAGTCTTCACGCGAACCGTCAACCCAGTAAACAGCACTAGGCTTGGTTAATTTCACCTGCTCAAGAATCCAGTCTATATATCCCACATTGGTCATTTGAAATGACGCTATTAAATTTATATTATTTTAAGAAGATTAATGGAGGTATAAAATCCATGAAAATACATCCAATAATAGAAAGAGCAGGTTATTGGAAATTAAGCAGAACAGAAAGAGAAAATTTATGGGCAGATGTTATTTCTGAGGGTCTTAGAATAACAACCGATGAAGCAAGAAGAAGATTGAAAAGGAACAATGGTCTCCCTATAGAGGAAGCAGAGACAATATATGGTCCTAAGTCAAAGATTACTGTATATCCCAGATTCAATGCAAATGCATCTCTGTTAGCTCAAGCTTCAGCATCGAAGGGACCAAGAGGTGATAGGCCTTTCTTAGCATCAGCTTCAAACATACTTAGAATTTCAGACATCACTCAAAGACAAGTGATACAATATGGTATGAAACTTCGACAAATAGCTGGTGGTATTAGCGAATATTTGGTTTTTCTACAAGTAACAGCATCTAATCCAAAAACAGCTCTTCCAGGTATTGACTTTAGTGATGATGACATAAGAAGCGGGATTTACATACCAAAAAATATAGATAAAGCGACATCAGCAGCACTCGGAGTAATATACGGAAATGGAAGTATGAGTAATGGCGGTAGTTTACTCCTTACGACTAGAAAAAGAAATTTGGATTTTTATAGAAATTCTGTGAGGCGAATATTTGAATATGCATTTAATTTCTTGCCCGATCGTGATATACGAATAGTCACTTCCAGATCTACGATTAGCAGTAGTGATTACGATACTATACATCTGAACTACAGTTCAAAAGCTTTGCGCACATATCTTTCAAGTGTTCATCATTTCCCGAAAAGTCGAGAAGAAAGAAGAGAAACCGGTCTTTCCGATACAATTAAAAATATCAGCAGAGAATTGCAAGATGAATTTCTCAAGTATTTCTTGGCATCTACTGCTGCATTTGACACGGGAAAAGCGCTGACAAGGATCAATGATGTTTCAGAATATTTGTTAAGGGACATTGAAGATATGCTAAGACTCAGGTTAACGAGTGACTCTATAAGTTTCAGAGATCGCGCAATGGGTGGTGGTTATACGTTATCGTTGAGTACAATACCGTCTATGGAACTCTATGTCCTCGGATTTTTGAATGAAAACCCAGTAGTCAAAAGAGACGTCGAAACATATTGGAATGAAAAACTCGGTAATAGAGCAGCTAAGTATCTTGAAAGGGTCTATGGTAAAGAATTTTTGGAGAAGTTACAGATGAGATGATTTATTCGATTCTTACAATAGTCGTTGCAAGTCCATTAGTTGTCGTGACTTTAACATTGTAACTGCCTGCGCTCAAGTTCTGTATTACAACTTTCCCTGTAACCTCGCCAAGACATTGAATGCAAACACCTCCGCGATAAACTGGAGTTAGATCTACATCCACATTCCTGCCATTAAATCTGACATCCCCAGTGACAGAATAGCATGGATTTGGCGTGAATAATGGCGCTGTTATAACAATGGATTTTCCTTCTGCACTTATTTCCAAGTCATGAGGTTCTGACATGCATGTGGAAGAAACAGTTTCTATGGCAAAAGTAGGGCTTGGTTCTTTCACCGTCTGTTTTTCCAGTAAAACAACTAGCACAACTATAGATAAGACAATAATTAAAGGTATTGTGCTTTGAAAGACCTTTTTCATGAAATTTATATGTTTATTCGCAATATAAATTATGGCAGATGCGGAAGTCCCATATGCACCATCCAAATCACAGCAATATGTAACTACGCAAGTACCACCCACATTACACGGAAAACTTAACATAATATCGAGATACTCAGGTCCATTTACTGTAAAATTAACCGGCAGATCGAATGGCGTAGATGAGATAAAAGGGCTAGCTTTGCGTTTTATTAATGGTCCAGCAAGAATAGATGTTAATAGTATGGAAGAAATATCTTACACGTATCCTGCCGAATCCCCAGAAACTTATTTATCGGCAACCCTTCGACCGAGAAGCAGAGGCAGTTCATTAGTAGTGTATTCAGATATTGAAGTTGGTACGCAGCGATATACAGGTTCACACTATGCAAAAATAAGTGTGCATCCAGGCGTAGAGATAAGGATTGAATTCCCTGAACCATTTAAAATATCAGGTTGATTCTGTATTGTTATCCAAATAGCTGTAGACTCCTGTCTTTAGAACCTTCAATCCTAACAGTGCGCATTTCAACCTTAAAGGAGAAATCTCTATCCCCAATAACTTCAGGAAATCTTCTTGTCGAAAATTTTTTATTTGATCGACAGTTTTTCCTTTAATCGCATCTATCAAAATATCTACACTTGCCAAGCTGATTGCACATCCTTGTCCTTGGAATTTAATCTCATCTATTCTTTCGCCATTAAACTTGACTTGAATTTCTACAACATCCCCGCATACGGGATTGTTGTCTTTGGATATTACATCAGCGTCAGATATAACACCAGAATTACCGGGATTGTTGTAATGTGCCAGTATAGTTTCATGATAGATTTCCAAACTCATTTCTTAAACACCTTCTTCACATTTTCCAATGAATCAACAAATTTGTCAATCTCTTCTTTTGTATTGTAAAGATAGAAACTGGCTCTTGCAACAGATTGAACACCAAGTCTTCTCATGAGAGGCTGCGCGCACATATGTCCAGAGCGGATTGCTATGCCAGAATCATTCAGTATATACGCGATATCATGCGAATGTACCCCAGAAAGGTGAAACGAAACCATTCCATTGCCGTTCTTTGCGCTCAGAATTTTGACGCCTTCAACGTCTCTTAATCTTTCCAAAGCGTGTTTTGTCAAATCTTCTTCGTGTTTTTCTACGTTGTCTAATCCGATTTTCTCCAGATAATCAATAGCCGTTGACAGACCAACAGCACCTTCAACATTAGGCGTACCCGCTTCGAACTTCCAAGGTAAATCATTCCATGTAGATTCAGTCAACTGGACTTCTTTTATCATGTCACTACCGCGCATGAAAGGTTCCATTCTTTCCAGAATCTCTTTCTTGCCGTACAATACTCCGATATTCATAGGCGCTAACATCTTGTGTCCACTGAAGGCAAGAAAATCACAATTAATATTGTTCACATCAACTTGCATGTTAGGAACAGATTGAGCACCATCTACTACGAATAAACTTCCATTATCATGCGAAATCTTTCCAATCTCATTAATAGGATTCAAGCTACCCAAAACATTCGACTTGTGCGTGACAGAAACGATTTTTGTATTCTTGCTCATCATATCTTTCAATTTATCCATATCAAGAGTACCATCGTCTTTAATGTCAACAAACTTTATCTTCACACCTTTTTTCTGAAGCATCTGCCACGGCACAATGTTTGCATGATGTTCCATCACCGTTAAAAGCACTTCATCGCCTTCCTTCAAATTATCCATCGCATAAGACTGGACAATGATGTTCATTGCTTCATTCGTATTGCGCACGAAAATTATCTCTTCATCATTTCTCGCATTTATGAATTTCACAACTTTCTTTCTGGCATCCTCGTACATCTGAGTAGCTTCATCGCACAATTGATATATAGAACGGTGAGGGTTTGCGTTGTTCATCTCGTAATAGTTTTTAATCGCATTGATTACTTGCACTGGTTTCTGGGATGTAGAAGCCGAGTCTAGAAATACAAGTGGATGATTGTTTATTTTCCTTTTTAGGATGGGGAAATCTTCCCTGATTTTTTCTACATTCATTTTCTCAACTTTTCGATTATTATGCTCTTGAACTTTTCCCTCACGTCTTCTAGTGTGATTTTATTCAGTATAGAACCGACAAATCCTTCAACGATAACATTTTCTGCTTCATTCCTGTCCAAACCGCGTGTCATTAGATAAAACAACTTCTCTTCATCTACATGTCCCGTACTCGAACCGTGTGTAGCTTTTACATCATTCGCTTCTATCTGCAATGTAGGAATGCTGTTGGCTTTGGCCTTCTCGCCGAGCAAAATATTGTGAGAACCCATGTAAGCATCAGACTGCTGGGCATTCTTTTCAATCCGAACAAGACCGCGATATACAGAAAATGAATTGTCAGTCAAAACTCCCTTGACTTCAGTATTGCCCTTTGTATGCTGAACCATGTGAAACGTCTTTGTTATCATGTCATGATGTTGATCGTGATTTCCAATTATGATGCCACGCTTTTGGCATTCTGCGTTTTCGCCATTCAGTAAAGTCTCAATTTTCCATCGTGACAATTTGGAACCGAACATCCCAACGAACCAATTTATCTTGCCGTCTCTTTCCAAAATCGCCCTCTTGTAGTGAAGATTACATAAGTCATTCGACGGATTTTGATACGGAAAATAATTAAGCTCTGCGCTTTCTTTCACAGATATCTCAGTCACATTCGAGCTAAAATGTTGGTCTTCGTTGGACGTATTTTCCTCAACCAGATTAAGCTTGCTGCCTTTCTCAAGAATTACAAGTGAGTAGGTGGGTGTAGTTGAATTTCCGATAGAAGAATAAATAGTCCCACCGTCTACATCTTGAGGTACATAAACAAAAATTCCATTGTCCCAAAAAGAATGTACAAAAGAAACGAATTTATCACTGTCAGATATTAAGAAATGCTTCTGTATTATGTCGGAAAATTTTTTAATTGCTTCTTTCATTGGCAACGCAATCACTTTATCCGAAGATGATTTTATCGCAATATCCACAATACCAAATTTCGGGTTATTCAATTCAATTTTCGAAACATCCGTGTACTTCCATTCTTCTTCCTTGGGATTTGGCATTCCCGTCTGAGAAAATTTTACAAAAGCGTTCAACCTTTTCGAGTTCATCCATCCTGGTTCATTCCTATCCTTGACAGACTGCAAAAAACTTTCCACAATCATGGTTTACCCCACTGTTCCAGTCATTTCGAGCTGTATCAACCTATTGAATTCAACCGCATATTCCAGCGGCAATTCCTTTGTGAATGCGTCGAAAAATCCATTAACTATCAATGTTATTGCCTGTTGTTCTGTCAGGCCGCGCGACATCAGATAAAACAATTGTGAATCATTTACCTTCCCTACAGTAGCCTCATGCCCGACATCGACTTTGCTCTCATTAATTTCCATGCAAGGTATTGTATCCGAAACAGATTGTTCATCTAAAATTAGTGCATCACATCTAACGAATGATTTTGAATTGACTGCACCTGGGAATATCTTCACCAGTCCACGGTATGATGTCTTACCGCCGTCCTTGCTGACTGACTTGGCTGTGATGGTTGATGTTGTATTTGGTGCAATGTGAACCGCTTTCGCTCCTGTGTCTTGATGTTGACCATTGCCAGCAAACGCTATTGATAAAATATCTGCACGTGCATTTTTACCTAACAGAAACACGCTTGGATATTTCATCCCGACCTTTGCCCCGATATTTGCATCAAGCCATTCTACTATCGCATTTTCATATGCGTGAGCGCGTTTAGTAACCAGGTTATAGATGTCATTTGACCAGTTTTGTAGAGTTGTATATCGAAAATGTGCATGATCTTTAGCTATAACTTCTACAACGGCCGCATGCAAAGAATCTGCGGAATAAACGGCCGAACTGCAACCTTCGATATAATGTGCTTTACTTCCTTCTTCGGCTATAATCAATGTTCTTTCAAATTGACCCATTTGTTGTGAATTTATTCGGAAATACGCTTGTAAAGGCATTTTAACCTCAACATTTTTTGGAATAAAAACGAAACTTCCACCACTCCAACAGGCAGAATTCAACGCAGCAAACTTGTTATCATTAGGTGGAACTATTTTACCGAAATACTCTCTCACAATTTCTGGATATTCTTTAACAGCTGTATCTGTATCACAGAATATTACACCCTGTTTTGCAAGATCATCACGAATCTTGTGATATACAGTTTCAGAATCATACATAGCTTCCACACCCGCCAAGAATCTTCTCTCAGCTTCAGGTATGCCTAATTTCTCAAAGGTTCTTTTCATCCCTTCTGGCAAATCTTCCCACGTAGGCGCTTTTCTTTCTGTTGGTTTTATGTAGTAAGTAATTTCATCGAAATTTATTTTCGACAAATCTGCTCCCCACGTAGGCATGGATCTGGAGAAAAAGTGTTCAAGTGCTTTCAGCCTGAATTCCAACATCCATTTTGGTTCTTTTTTGATTTTAGAAATTTCCTCCACAATTTCTTTTGATAATCCTTTCTTTGTTTTGTAGACAAATTCGTCTGGCTCTTTGACTTCATATCTTGAATAGTCCCGTTCGATTACTAGAGGTTGTTTATCCACTTGTCATCATCTCATAACCTTTTTCTTCCACTTCTTTTGCCAAATCATAACTACCGCTTTTCACTATCCTGCCATCAATCATCACATGAACAAAATCCGGTTTAACATAATTCAAAATTCTTTGATAGTGCGTGATCAAAAGTACGCCCAGGTTTTCCTGATGCATTTTTTCAATTCCGCTGGCGACAACCTTCAGTGAATCCACATCCAGTCCAGAATCCGTTTCGTCGAGTATAGCAATCTTTGGCTTCAGCACAGCCAACTGCAGCACTTCAGCTCTTTTCTTTTCACCGCCCGAAAACCCTTCGTTCAAATACCGCGCAATAAAATTCTTGTCTACGCCCAGCATTTCCAATTTCTGATCCAGCATTTCATTAAAGTCGACATAAGAAACGCCATTGTTCACGGCCTTGTATGCTGTCCACAGGAAATTCTTGAAAGTAACTCCCGACACTTCCACAGGATACTGGAAACCAAGGAACAATCCTAGTTTCGCCCTCTTGTCTGCTGTCAGGCTTGTTATGTTTTCTCCGTTGAATAAAATCTCGCCTTGTTCTACGGCATATTTCGGATGTCCCATCAAGACATAAGACAATGTTGACTTGCCGGAACCATTCGGGCCCATCAATGCGTGAAGTTCTCCCTGTTTGATTTTGAGATTCACACCATTCAATATCTTCTTCCCTTCGACTGTCACATGCAGATTCTTTATTTCAAGCTCTGCCATTTTTCATCCTCCCGTTTTCATAAATCTCTATCAGACAAATGAAAGGATCTATCTCCTTTTCGGTGTAGATTTTCTTGTCCCTTGTTTCGGAGCATATCTCGCATATCTTTTCGTGGAGTTTTGTGCCGCCGGATGCTATTTCTGCGGTGAGATTTTTCACCCACTGCATTAACTTTTGGTTTGAAGTTATCTGTTGTATTCTCTTGCCTCTCAATCCGCTTAGATATTGCGATACTGCGGGTTGTGTTATTCCCAGCTTTTCTGCTGCTTGTTCCTGCGTCAAGCCGTAAGTATTTATGAGTTCGTTCGTTATTATCGACCGTATGGCAGGCAATGTGTCGTCGAAGATTGTTTCGCAGAAGACTTTCATGATATCTATTGAGTGCCAAACTTTAAGAATATAACGGGGTTATAAAATATACAATATCTACGCTTATTTACCACTTTCGAACCCACCATGCGGGGCATAATTATTTATCATCAGTCCTATTTCTTCTACCATTTGGGGATTTCTCCAGTTTGATTCTTCCATTCTGTAGTGCAATCTAGTAAGGAAATTTCTGTCATCAGTAGTAAGATGGTAATTTTCAATACCAACATAAATCGTGGGAACAGGGTCTTCCAACATTTCTTTACAAACTTGCAAACATGTTTGCTTTACCTCGTCTATATCTTCTCCAAGCGTATGTCCATCATAAGCATAGTCAAACGAGCGCCGAGTGTCTTGAATTTCACCGTGAATGGCCCGAGCTGCTGTTAATGGTGTCATTAGGCAATGCCTTATTGCCCCTAACATAGTTTTGTCTATTGTCATTCAAAATTACCCGTTGATCCAAGGTATGATAATCTCTATTACCATATTTCAAATACTGGTCAAGACTTTATAAGCTTTCAATAATCCGTACATTAGAAATATGTGTTTACTCTACGTTCACACATCCCCTTATCTTCGGACTCAGATGGTCGTGATAGCACCATTCGCCTGAATAATAAAAGGTAAATGCGAATGCGTCATTCTGCTTGAGGCTCTTGCACGCGTCAAACTTGCTTCCAAGACAGCCACCCTTTTCCGGATAGGCATCATTAGTGGGAAAATCGTCGCTTGCCGGCCAATGCCTTTCCGTGTCCTTATTAAGGAACACTACAGAATCGCCCAATTGTATGTCTAAATTGCTTGGCGAAAAGCCGGATGATGTTATCTCAACTGTATGCTCGACACCAGTCGATGCCAGACCAACGGCTCTAGGATAATTAATCGAACCGGTAGTACACCCAGCCAGAAATACAACCGGGATCAAGGCCATTATAAAAGACTTATCCATTGTTATGATTTGATGAGCGTGGTTTATAAAGTTTGGCAGGTTTTCAATTATCTACAAGCATTACTGCACAATGAGCGTTCCTGTCATGCCTGGATTCAGGTGGTCGTGATACTTCCATGTTCCTGTTTGGTCAAAGACTATAGAATAACTCTCGCCTGTGTTCAACCCTTTCCTGGAGTCGAAAACGTTGCACCCCTTGTATTCGCAATGAGTCGGGTGGATGTTGCTTGCAGGCCAGTGCGGCGATGCGTCTTTGTTGACAAAAGTGACATCGTCGCCTAATTTTATGTTTAATGTGTTCGGATTGAATCCCGTATTGGTTATCTCAACCGTATGCTTCACACCTGTAACAGCGGTTGGTGCATTTGATTGAGAAGATGTGCAGCCGGCCACAAAAACGGCAAAAATCAAAATAGATGCAGTCATCAGTTTATTCATAATATCCTTTACGGCTTGACCGATATAAAGATTAGGAAACTGTAATTTGCAGATTGTCTTTCACTACATTGGTCACAGGCCAGTAGGATGTTATCGTGCATGTGCTATTTGCGGTGAATTGGATGACGACTGAATCTCCGGGCTTTATGCTGGCGGTGTTTTGTCCGCATCCCCTAAAGTCAAGACCACCGTAATAGGTTCCAGATTCTCTTACTATGAATGTTATCTTGATTGTATCATCTTTGCTAGACGAGATGGAAGAAATCTTCGAGCTGTTCATGTAAAATCCTCTGTCGTCAGCCTCTATACTGAATGCTCTTGTCAATTGCTGTGGTTCTTGAGGCGGTGATAAGACTTCTCCCTGAAGAGTTCCTTCTGGCTGTTGGGTAGTTTGAGTCGGTTCTTCCTGCGGAAGTTCTGGTATCTCTTGTTGCGGCTGAGGTTCGGATTTGTTAGTTTCATTCCGTGCGGTGCAGCCAGACAAGAAAACAATTAGAACAACAGGCAGAACTTTCAATAAATGCATAAATATATTTTCTATTAGGATTTAAAAACCATATTACAAAAGGATACTATGGAATTTCAGATCTGGGCGGAAAAATACAGGCCCGCGAAATTGTCAGATGTAATCAATCAGACTCACGCTATGGAAAGAATCAAAGCCTTTGTCAAGGACAAGAACATACCTCACATGCTTTTCGCTGGTCCTGCGGGAACCGGAAAGACTACTACAGCTTTGGCCATAGCTAGAGAAGTGTACGGTGAAACTTGGAGACAGAATGTTTTGGAACTCAACGCGTCAGATGAACGCGGGATAGATGTCATCAGAGGAAAGGTAAAAGATTTCGCGCGCATGAAGTCCTTTGGAGAACTTCCATGGAAAATAATAATTTTGGACGAAGCCGATGCATTGACGCAGGAAGCGCAGCAGGCTTTGAGAAGGACGATGGAGAATTACACGAACGTGACAAGATTCATTCTCTTGTGCAACTGGTCGTCCAAAATCATAGAGCCCATCCAGTCTAGATGTGCTGTTTTCAGATTCAGGATTCTGGAGGATAACGACATCAAAAAGTACATCCAAAGAATTGCGGACGGGGAGAAACTTAAGGTTGACCCTAAAGCTGCCGATGCTGTTGTTTATTTGTCAGAAGGCGACTTGAGAAAGGTTGCCAATATTTTACAATCTTCAGCATCGATAAAAGAAAAAATCACGGAAGATGTTGTTTATGATATTGCAAGCAAGGCAAAACCCACTGATGTGAAAGATATGCTTGAAATGACATTGAAAGGAAAGTTTATGGACGCCAGAAAAAAACTTCAGGAACTATTATTGAGACAAGGTCTATCGGGTAGTGACATTATCACTGAAATCCATAGGCAGATTTATTCTTTGGATGGTATGCCAGAAGACAGAAAGATTCAGTTAATAGAAAAATGTGGCGAATATGAATTCCGATTGAGTGAAGGAGGAAATGAATTAATCCAGTTGGAATCATTGCTTGCACAATTTCTGACTTTATCTAAAAAATGATTTCATGTGGATCAACAGGTACAAACCACAAAACATGAACGAATATGTTGGACAGAAGGAAGCAGTGGATACTTTTCTAAAATGGATAAAAAATTGGAAGCAGGGAAAATCCCTCCTGTTCCACGGACCGCCAGGCACCGGCAAGACTTGCCTAATTGAAACATTTTCGAAAGAGAACAACTACGAATTCATAGAAATGAACGCATCTGACTTTAGAAGCAAAAAAGAAATCGAAAATGTTTTGGGACAGTCGATGAAGCAAGCCTCACTATTCGGCAAAAGGAAGATATTTCTCATCGATGAAATCGATGGACTGGCAGGTAGGCAGGATTTAGGCGGTGTAGGTGCCATCATTCAAATTATCAAAGAGTCTCGATTCCCTGTTGTTCTTACGTGCAACAATCCATACGACCAGAAATTACAGACTCTGAGAACATACAGTCAGTTAACACAATTCAAAAAATTCTCAGTATTCGACATTGAAAGGCATCTGAAAAGAATAGCTGAAAATGAAGGCGTTGTAATTGATAAAGAGATTCTTAGACAATTATCAAAAAGAAGTGAAGGTGATCTGAGGTCTGCTGTAATAGACTTTGAATCTTTAGGTCGTAGTAAAAAAGAGATTAAACAAAATGATATTGAAGTATTGAGTTATCGTGAGCGTGAGCAGAATATATTTGATGCATTGAGAATGATTTTCAAAACCAGTACAGCATTGTCCGCAAAGCTTTCCATAAACAATGTGGACAAGGACCCCGAAGAAATCTTCTGGTGGATTGAAAACAACATAGCAAATGAATATGAAGATGTTGAAGAAATAGCGAAGGCTTATGACATTCTGAGCAAGGCTGATCTGTTCAGGCAAAGAATAAAATCGCGTCAGAACTGGAAGTTTCTCGCGTACATGATAGACTTGATGACTGGCGGAGTTGCTGTATCCAAGAAGGAGATGTACAAGAAATTCACTAGATACCAATATCCGAGCAACATGATTGTCCTGGGCGGGAGCAAGATTGAACGCAAGGAGGAGAAGGAAAGATTGCTGGAATTATCGAGACAGTTGCACTGTTCGACAAGAAAAATCAGGAAGGAGTTTCTACCGTTTTTCAAGATGTTTCCGCAATATCAATAATCATTTCTTTTTGGAGGGTATGGGTATTTTAATCTCGGGAATTATTTCCTTTACTTTAGGTATAGCTGTTTGGATGATTTTTGGCACTTCATCCCGTATTTTCTGCACAGGTGTAGCGACTATCTGAGGTACTCTGGTTTCAGCTTCTCTTACTTTTTCTTTTATCTGAGGAATAGCAGTCTGCACTGCACGAGGCAATTGTGTTTGTATCGCTTGTGGTACTCTAGTCTGGACTTGTTCTATCGGCATTACTGTAGTTCCAATTATTTTTGGTTGTGATTGTTTTTGTTTCTCGCTTGCTGCGTATCTGTCTGTTTGTCTCTGTTTTTCCCTTCTCTCACCTTCTTTATTCTTATCCGCGAGATAATTGCTTACAGTTCTCAAAGTCTTTTCAGGATCGACATCCGCATCATATTTGTATTCTCTCAAAGGCGGCGGAACTTTTTCTGCAGGCAATGCTCTCCCCGCCTTTACAGAATAATAAGTGTATCTTGAAAGTCTCGTCAAGACAGAATCGCCAAAACTTCCGCTTACATTTACAGTGTCGCTGCCCACTTCATACGATACTTTAACATTTGTTTTAGTGCCAGTTGGTGTATCGCGTATTTTGCCTTCTGCCAATTTCTCTCCGACGATTAATCCCACACCATCAGAATATGGTATTGTATAACTTTCGCCGATTCCTTTAATCAAAAGATATGCCACTGCAGATTCTGGTGCGCCGCTTAGCTCAAATTCCAACTTGTTTTTATTCAATCTTGAGCTATAATCCAGAAAAGGAGAAACTTCCCCGTTTGATATTTCGATTACTTCTACATTTTTCAAACTTGTGTCGAGGGCATCCCCGACTACATATGGGTTTTCACTTTCTATAATTTTTTCTACAGTAGGAATGGCGTTTCTGTTGCTTTCTAAATCCAGCAAAACAGAAGAGAAAAGTTCTGATTCATGTTTTATAATTTTCTGGTCCACTTCTGTAGCGGATTCTACTTTTTCTGTTATTCCGGACTTGGCATCTATTGTAGTGAAGTAAACTTCGCCTGTTGCAGTATCCCTTAAATTGACGTATTCCTTAATCGAACCGTATCTTTCTCCAACCATAACCCTTTCGGAAATTAGCGGCTTGCCAGCGAGTTTTCTTTGAGGTTCGGAATTCTGAGGTAGAATAAGACCTTGTGGATAGTAGTTTCTCCACTCGTCTACAGAAATTTCCTTGTAATTTGTTAAATTCTCCAGATACGATTTTTTAATGGGCTGTTGTTCTTGCTTCTGATCTGGGACGGGTGTTGAACCATAAGGCACAACTATGTCGATAATTGCAGTGACTTCTCTCGTGACTATTTTTTGTTTTTCTACAGGCACTGTCACTACCTTTTCAACAAAGGTCGGAGTACACCCTAACGCGCTACCTGCTAGTAGATATCCAATCAACCTGAAAAATTCTCCGCGACCAAATCTTTGAAGAGAACCTCCCATAAGCTACATTTGTAGAGTTTAAATAAATATCCGACCATTTTATTATAGATGGGGATTTTTGATAGACTCGAAAGAACTCTGTTTGGGAACTTTGATTCTACTCGTAGAACTCTTCTTCGTCTAGGTGCTACTGCTGGTGCTGGAGCATTGGTTGCAGCTTGTACACCTCCTGTAATTCAAAAGGTAGTAACACGAATTGTTGAGCATGAAAAAATTGTAGATAAACCTGTTGAGAATATAGTGAAGCGGATTGTTACTGCAACACCTAGTCAGATATATAAACCCACGGGTTCATCAGCAATATCACAATATACATCAACTCCAACAATTCAGGTAGTTCTCAAGGTTACACCCGCAGCTGAAACGGCTGTTTACACTATAAAATCGGGCGATACTTTAGGTGAAATAGCATCCAGATATAATGTTAGTATAGATGAATTAGTAAAAGAAAACAACATTCAAAACCCGAATGTGATACACTCTGGTCAAGAAATTAGAATTCCGAACATTCGGATGGTGACATCAACACCATATCAAAATCAGATAGCATCAGTTCCATCTACACCCACAACTATTCCTCAAGTTCCATCACCGACACAAAAACCATCTACACAAGTGCCTACACCAACACATTCACCTACGCCAAACTCAGCTCGTATATTACAGGCAGAGATTATAAAATGTGATCAGAGTAATTCCGACGGATTCTCCATGTGTACTAAAGGCAATCGCACTTTACTTTCTTTTAAATGGTCTTATGAAAACAGAGCTGGCACCCCAGCTGAAATATCTATTTTTGTTTCGCCAGAAATATATTGGAGTAATTATGTTGATGTTTATTATAGGCGTGGCACAGATCGTGAATCAACAAAGGAAGAACTTGCTGAACGGTTATTATTGGCAAAAGTTCCAGTAGGAAAAGAAGCTACAATAAAATTCCAACAAGATTCAGGTTGTTATGATTTTTATATTTCTGATTTAAACAGTGATGTGCCTATTAAAAGAACTGACGCTGTTGGTGATATCTGGATTGGAAATATGGTTATTGGAAAACCCGCTACCATATCTGTTAAAACTGATGTTAGTGAAACAAAACAGTATAAATCCGTTTTGATTTCTGGAGAAGTATATCCAAGAAGCTATGTGAGGGTGGAAATAAAACAAATTGATCCACGTTACGTGAGAGATATTAAAAAAATGGATATTATCGATGCTCCCAACCGATATTCAATAAATTGGGTTCCAGAATGGCTGGGCACCTATGAAATTTCCGCAGTGGGTGGTAGAACATGCGAAACTATCACTTCAAGATCAAATGCGGTACAGGTTAGGGTTATAGAATGAAGAATACGAACCCATTTGACGAAGAATTTGACGAAATTTGTGGGCCCAGAGGGATTTGAACCCTCGGCCAACGAGTAACTCCATAATTAAGAGCTCGCTGCTCTGAACCATGCTGAGCTATGGGCCCATAAGAAATAGTATGACTTTTTATTTTTAAACATTAGACTTGTTTCTCCAGAGCTCCATTATCGCTGCATTAGGCAACGTTCTTTCGATTTTATTCTTTGGTTTTGATTCTTTTGCTTCATCTCTCAATGCTCTTATAGTGTTTCTCATAAGAGCCGTATATTCTTTCATTGTTTTTATTTCTACGCCGTCCTTCAAATATGCTGAAGAAAAGCAGAATTGTATTTTACCTGATCTCACAGATGGTCCGTATAGTTCCCCAAGATCACTCTGCAGCCAACTTATCACTTCCATGTAAACATCAGAACTTCTCGTGTAAAATACTTCATGCATCGATAAGATAATATCGCCCAATCTTTAAATCCTTGTGAAGCGTCACTCTTGGCTTTTGAATTTTGACAGGATGTAGATTATCATGATTGCTATGGAAGTAATCGCCACAGCGCTTAGAAACCTGTAATAAATCTCCTTGTTTGCGGGCACAACAGATGTTATGATTTCCCTCACCAGATCATTCCATGTCAATGCTGCCACAAAAGTGAATGCCCCTGTGACCAACACTACCATGTTTTTCTGAAATTCTTTTCTGAAAGTTTTCAACTCGCCGCCCACATTGGGTCCCTTGATTTCCCTGACCTTTCTGACTTCATTCCGCAAGGAATTTATTGTCTCTTCCTTTATCCTGACTTTCTGCTGGAGTTCGTTTATTTTTCTGGCGGCATCATGCAAAGATTGAAACCGTTTGGCCATATTTGATATTGGATTTACATAATATAAGTTATGAATCTTTTATCCGCCACTCTCGGGGTGATTGTGCTGGCTTTGACTGTCATCATAGCTTCCAAAGTAATAGATGTATTTGTCGAAATACAGGCACCGCCTCCACCGCCTGTAAAATCGAATTTTGCCTTACTTGTAAACATATCGAATAATGCAACTATAAGGTGGAACCATTTTCCATTGACCGTTTACATCGATACAAGCTTTCTTGACGAATCGAACAAAGGATACGCAAACAATGTCAGAGACGCAATGAGAAACTGGGAATCGTCCACGAGCAACCTTGTCACTTTTCAGGAAATTACAAATCCAGATGCCGACATTACTATTGAATGGGTATCCAAGTTGAGCGAAAAGTCGCTTGACACAATAGGGGACACGAAACTTACGTTTGTAAATGTCAGCAACGTAGGGATAATACACGATGCTAAAATAGAGCTTTTGATAAAATCTGGTTCGAAAAAATTGAACAGCAATGACATGATAAATCTCGCCCTGCACGAGATAGGGCATGCGCTTGGATTGGAACATGCGGAAGACGAAACGAATATAATGTATCCTGTTCTTACAGTACCTAGTGATAAAGTTATACAGATTTCCAATAATGAAAAACAGATTTTACAGAACACGTACAAAATCCAGCCGAAGGCAGACTTGAGCGTGATAGAAGTGAACGTGACCAAGTCAACTGTCAAGAGGCTCGTGCAGACATTCTATCTTCTGAACATAAGCATGACAATTGAGAACAGGGGATGGCTGGATATTAGTTCGACTGAGATGGTGATAAAAACCGATGGGAAAGTTGTCAAGACTGAAATGTTGAACAACATGCCAGTGGGAAACAAGTTGACTATAATCTACGGCAACCTTTACGTCAAAGATGACTTTTCAAATGTTGAGATTGTCTTGGATCCTGATAATGCCATAGACGAGTTGGATGAAGGGAATAATGCTGCGATGGTGAAAATACAATAGTTATACCAACATATTGTATACAGCTGTATTTTGTAGACATAACTTAGGTTTCATTTTAATGAGCTATTTTGTTGTAACACTGAAAATCTCTGTTTACAAAAGCTTTAAGTAATAATATACTCATATAAGTAATATGTTATTTAACAATCTACAACTTGTGGTACTGGAAGAGTTTTTGGGCGACTACATCGGTTCATTTACAGGCAGTTATATCGCAAGGAAAAAATCACTAAACCAGAAGTCTGTAGCAAACACTCTCAACAAGCTAGAAAACGAAGGCTTTTTGAAAAGCACTACTGTCGGCAGAAATAAGCAATTTTTCCTAAATCTCGACAATATCGAGGCTGTAAAAAATCTTATAGTAGCTGCTGAACATCTCCACACAGTCAATTTTCTCAAGAAATATCCGATGATAAAAGAAATAGTCCTGAAAACAAAACAGTCCTTTGACGGCATTGTGATAATCTTCGGGAGTTATGCTAAAGGTACACAAAAAAAAGATTCTGACTTGGATATATTTGTTGCAGGGACATACAACAAAAACGAAGTAAGTGGAATTTCTGAATTATATAACTTGCAGATAAACGTAAAAAACTACCCGGAAAGTACATTTAAGCGTGCAGTGAAAAATAAGGATATTCTGCTTAACGAGATAATTAAAAATCACATTATGATTTCAGGTGTTGAAAAATTTGTCAATGTAATTATGAGAGATTATTATGGAAAAGATTAGGTGGTGTATACAGACAAAAGGCGGAATTGAGTTAGTGGAGCCTAACAGTAACCTTGCAAATGGCTACATTCTGAAAGCTGAAGAATCTCTGGAAGCATTGCGGAAAGTCAAAGGTAACAGAGATTGGACTGTCTCTACTGCCTACTATTCTATGTACTTCTCTTTGTATGCTATTCTCATGAAAATTGGTGTCAGGTGTGAAATGCATGCGTGCACAATAGAATTTATGAAAAAATTTCTCTCGTCTCACTTTTCGCCAACCGAGTGCAGATTTGTGTTGGATTCGCTCCAAGCTAGAATAGACACGCAGTACTACGTAGATCGGAAAGTTGAAGATAAGTTTGTAAATGAAATGATTGTAACTGCTCCAAAGTTTCTTGTTAAATGTAAAGAAATCCTTACCAAAATCAAGGAATCTGAAGTCAATACGATAAGAAAGCAGATTAGTGTCGCTAAATGATGAAAGGGGCTCTTTTATAAGAATTTTTATAACATAACGCGGGATTCTATTAAAATTTTAAAACCAGTTAAAATGCTTATAAGGCAGGAAAACTATATAATTATTTCCAGCTTTTGTTGGTCGGCCACTTAATTTTTGTATCAATTATCGCAAACTACATCTTCTTTCTGAACTTCATGCTGAGCTAATTAGCTATTTATCTTCGCCTTCTATCTTCTTCCTCTGATAGTGGTTTCAACTTTGGAAATCCTTCTTTCATGAAATGCGATACTCATTTTGATTTTTCAGGAAAGCTAGTATCACCTTACGATAGCTTCTAGTTCATAACCTGTTTTTAATTAGTATTTGGTGAATGTGAAGGCATTGTCAAACGTATTGAACATTATCAATGATATCCTGAGAGAACCTCCGGGGTTGTTTGATCGTTTGTCTGTGATTGTATATTTTGCCAATGTTCCTTTGTCGCCGTCGGCATTGCTGAAGGTCAAACTGAAATCGCATGTCTGTCCACTTGCACAACCGAAAGCGCCAGTGTCGGTGAGAGTGTTCACCACAGGGGAACCGCCGTATTTATGGCTCACGATATATGTCTTTGAAACAGAAAAACTAGGCTCACCAACAGTGACAGTCACCATGAAAGACTGGGCACCGTGTGTATTAGAAACTAGGAATAAATTCTTATTATTATCGTTGCTGGCGAATTGTTTTGTCCATGATTCTGTCATGAGTCCTGTTCCACCCACGTTGTTAGTCGGGCTGGTTACCTGCAGTTGTGTTTTTGGGTCTGTTGTTCCTATTCCTACATTGCCGCTAGTGACTACAAACGGATAAGCTCCATCGCGACTTCCGAATTGTCCGGAATAGCATCTGAAACCTGGGGGGCATTGTCCTGGACCCGCATTTATAATACCTAAGACACCCGATATCTCTTGATTATTTTGCCAATTTACTATACCTTGCGTCCCTAGTGCACCTCCTGCAATCCAAGTAGATTCGTCACTTGTATAAAGTCCACCTACCACACCTGTTCTAAATCCTCGGAGACTGCTGTTAGATGCATTTACCTGTGTAGGGGATATCTGTTTCGCCATACCTACAACAGCGTAATTGCGTTCGTCGGCAGTAGTTAGAGCTGGTGGAGTTGGGTCATATGCAAAGATGTTGAAGAAATATTTAGTGCCACCTCCGAAACTCATAAGATCGCCAGCGGGAATGTCACTCGTCTGGACACTTTCTCCGGTTTCTGGAATGGCGTGAATCCCTGCTACTTGTCGAGTCCTAAAAAGTTCACTTTCAGCAGAATCGGCAACAAGGAACATATATTTTGGATACATTGTTCCGATAGCTACTCTACCCGATGAGTCTATAACTAGTTTCGTCGACCCACTTGAATTTGAGCCTAATATATAAAGTGCTTTACCAGAATCTAGAAGTCTATTACCAGTTCCTAAGTACCAGTCGGTGAGTCCTGATTTTAAATTAATGTTTGGATTGCCTATTGTGGTTGAATTTTCAATTGTTATGATACTATTCCCTGCTCCTTTAACATGTAGTGCTGACTGTGGTGATGTTGTGTTGATGCCGACGTTGCCTGAAGGATCAATAACTAATTTCATCCCTCCCCCTGAAGCTCCAGGGCCCCATATGAAAAACGTTTTATCGTCTAAACCATAGGCGTTTCCAGCGGGATAACCAGTTCCCAATGACCAAAATGATTTACCTGCACTCATTGCAAATTGTGTACTGCTGAATGGCGTATCATTTTCCATCCGTATAGTCAAGTCTCCTGATTTAACATACAGTCCTGTAGACGCAGATCGAGCAGTTATGTTGACGAGTCCGCTAAAGTAGCTTGGGTTGCCACTATCGGCATAGAAATCATATTTGGAGCCTGATGCTCTGACGCCGATTCCAGTTGAACCGGCTGCTTGACCATAGACACCGCTTCCGCCTAAGAGAGAATAACCGAAAACGCCTGTTCCTGAACCTAGAGACTGACCTTGGACACCGACACCTGATGAAGAGTGAACACCATAGACACCAACTCCGCCAGAACCTTCTGCTTTACCATAAAGACCTGTTCCACTTACATTTTTATTTATACTGTAAACAAGAGGTGAATAGGGATCTGATCTCAAGTAGAGTTGTAAGAGCATCCTATCGCTAGTATCGCCTATCTGATAGACATTCGCAGAACCGAAAGTGCCAGCAAGAATTTCACTTGCGTTATGCGACACATCACTAGTAGCATATGCAAGTGTTATCTGAAAAATTAACAATGAAATTAAAAATGAAGATAATAGAAACCTAGCTATCATAATATTATTTTGATTTCCACTATTAAATGTTTTTGTTTAACGAATACACGCATCTAGTTGGTATTGCTTGCCATTATCATTCCACAATTTTTAAAGCATAAAACATCCCGGATCTCCAGAATCTCCTGCTATTAGCTGTTTTCCGTTATAATTCCAAGGATTGATTCTGGTATTGGTATTATGTTCATAATATTCGACATAAATGCCAGACTTGCCACTAAGTTGGGGGAAGAGAACGCCCAGATCTGGTATTGATTCAGCGAACCGTGTAATGTCAGTTATAGTGCTACCTACAGTTGCGTAAGATTTACCTGTGGTGAATACAACATCTATGAACCCAGCTTCATGCCAACCATAATACCCCTTAGTTTGATAAAGGCCTGAATCCAATTGAGTTACTGATAGAATATCTAGTGCAGTGGAAGGTATCACCCAACGTTCATTTACATATTGAGATGGTATACCAGGTACAATTCCTAGTATGCCGGCTGCTTCGTCGTAATCAAGCCAAAGCTTTGGACTGGTGGAACGTGAACAAAAATAATGGTGTGCTAAAAATGTGTTACTGTTATCTGGCGTCGGTGTAGCTGTTACTGTAACTGTAGGACTATTAGTCGGTGTGGGTGTATTAGTCCTCGTTGGTGTCAAAATTGCTGGTGGTGTAATGGTTGGTGTTCCATCTTGAGACAAAGGTGTGGGTGTTCCGTCTTTGGGTGTGGGGGTTGGTACTGTAGTAGATGTTGGTGTACCAGGTGCAGGATTTGAAGAACTTTTCTCGACATAAGGAAGATAAATCCTATGAGGTAATTCTTGAGCTACTGTAACTGGAGTATAGGATAAATTTCCATAATCACCTTTAATTTCTCTGACATAAGCACTGCTTCTGGCTTCACTAGCATAGCTTCTTTGGGAAAATTCCCTAGCGATTGGCAGGGAAGAAACAGTAACAGTGCCCAAGAGCATTACACCAAGAAGTAAACCTTCTAATACTTTCCATATACCATCTTTCTGCATAAAAAACTTAAAGCTCTACGGACATATAAGCTTTTGTATAAAATTGTTACTAAATAGTCGTGACTTATTTTTAATGAACAAACTCGTTATCTTGGTGTGGGTGGAGGCGGGATTTCTCCTGTCGAAGTTGTATTCTGCGATTCACCAGTAGAACGTGGTGTTGGTGGAGATGGAAGTTCAGATGTAGGTTCCACTGTTGTGTTAGATGACTCTATGGATCTAGGCGCAGGTGGAGATGGAAGTTCGCTTGTCGATTGTTCTGGTATTGGCTGCCCTTGCCCGATTATAGGTATGGTTTCTTTCCGAATCACAAAAAAGTAAATCGCTGCCAGCACTAATACGGCTATGAAAAAAATTAAGACTATGATAGATAACCTCATATTGATTATTATTAATTTAGTTAATAATATTATAAAAATTAAAGAATCAGGAAACGACGCTAATTTCTTTTATTTTTTTGAAATCCCCATCAAAAGTGGCGATGTTGATTATATTCTCATTTTTCATTAACGCTACACTTGTGCAATCGGTAAAACTGAAAGTTGTATCTTTCTGATTTTTAAACAAATCCCAGGAACCCTCTAAAACGTCATCCCCTATCTTAATAATCTTTACAAAATTCCTCAGTTCATCCCCCATTTCTACGGCAACTGAAAGATTCTTGCTTCTGACAAAAACAACAGTCAATGTTTCATCAAATATGTAGTCGGAAATTACAGGATTTCCGTACTTTCCATCGACTATATCGCCTTTTATTTTAGCAGCCTTTTCATGATTCTCGTCATTTTCAATCTTGTAGCTTACGAGAAAGCTTGTGTCTAAGATAATCATAAACTCTTACCATAAAGGAATTCGTCTATCTCATCGCTCCAACGGACCTTTTTCTTTCCAATTGTGATTGGTTTTATTTTCAACAAGTTTTTAGGGTCTGGTCCAGCCCTTTTTTTTCCTTCTTCCAGCCAATGTTTCATAGCCATAGTTAGCGCGTCTCCAAGCTTCATTCTTTCCTCGATGGTTAATGCTCTGAATTTTCTGAATGCGTCCTCATCCACGCCTCTAACAGCAATAAGAGTCTTTCCCATATGTATAACTTGTTTAACAAGTATATAAAGTTAACTATATTATAAAATTTGTCGTCATTTGAGTTCCGACAATACATGCTCCAACTCATCCAAAGAATTGACAGTCTGAACAGTTTCCTGTATCATCAAATTCACCGTCTGATCCTTTCCGTGCAGCCTGTTGTCGGTCTTGATTCCTATGACCTTCTTTCCTTTCGCTGTCGCATAACCGATCTCAAATGCCGTGCCAGAATCCACATCAGGACCGTCAAGAACAGCAACCACCATGTCGCTCTTGTCGAGCAGTTCCTTG
This sequence comes from Candidatus Aenigmatarchaeota archaeon, assembly GCA_016187385.1. Lineage (GTDB taxonomy): Archaea > Aenigmatarchaeota > Aenigmatarchaeia > CG10238-14 > SCSR01 > JACOWB01. Next base: position 724,798 of record JACPJU010000001.1, on the reverse strand, counting down.
TTCAGATAAAATATCTTGTACGTCCAGTCCTTGCCACTCAGTTCCTTTCTGTTTATCAGATACTGCTCGTCCCTCCATGACCACAGCGCCTTGAACCCGAGTCTTTCGATCAAAGCCACAACCTGCTTGTCGAACCATATCTCACCTTCCGAAAACAACGGGCCTGCGACAAAAATGGTTTTCATAGCTTTCAACTGGAAAGATAATAAAATATAACTCGAAAACGCAAATAAATATATGAAGGATCTGAAGGTATTCGGCTTTTATCTTGTTCTTCTACTGACGACATTGGTATTTGCGAAAGACAGTTCTGCGGTATTGAGCTGCAGCATCGAGAGTGTAGATACGTGCACTGACCCCGGAGAGACCATTGTCTTCAAGATGTCTTCAACTTCAAACGCGCACGCTCAACTTCCTGCACAGACAGGATACAATTACGCAGTTTGTTGCAGCGGTGTCGATTCATTAGACAATTCATGTTCAGCGCCCAATAATCTTGCAGTTTTACGATTATCTTCACCGACAAATGCTCATGCGCAACAGAATACATACACAACTTACCAAAATCCTGTATGTCTCTCCGCGCCGACAGGAACAGGACTAGCATGCAATTATGTCCGTGGTAGCTGCGCTGAAGGATATGCATGCCTTGCTTCTATTTCAAGCGAAACTAACGCTCATGTAGGTAGTTGTTCAAGTCTTTATCCAATTAAAGTCTGTTGTCAAGTTGCATCAGATTACGACTTTGAAATAAGGGCCGCAAGCGCGATCACGACAAGCGTCGGGCAGGATGTGGAATTGAAGGTTGACATACACAACAAAGGCAGACTTGCAGACAGCTACACATCTTCAATTACAGCGGACAATCCAAATGGACTCTACGTGACAAATCCTACTGCAACCACAGGAGGAGTGAATCCTGATGACATAACGTCCGTTTCCAGTTTATTGACGCCATTGACCTCAGAAAGCAATGAAGTAACAGTCACGGTGACGTCTGTGAACAGGCCCGCATTGTCAAGAACATTGACGATACCCGTAAGAAGCGAGTTGTACAGCCTGCCTGAGTTTGGCTTGTTTGGATTCATACAGATAATTGCTATGGCTGGTGTGATATATTTTTGGGTTATTAATAGAAAGGTAAAATGACCTTCTTATAGGAAATAGAAGGCTTAAATCTGTAACTACGTTTATGATTTTAATCGGATATCTATGGAGTATTTAGATAACAATAGTAAGACCGCTTTCAAGGAACGTGAACTGCTTGCTGACGGTAGGCATCCTTTTTATACAGACCTTCCTACACAACAGCATTGGAGCAGAATATCACAAGAATTTACACATAGAGATGAAGATTATTCCATATATCAAGAACCTGTTAGTTATAGAGTTCATAATAGTCAGTCTGATGTTGCGCCGATTCAATTAGAAAATTATTTTCCTGCAAACGATGGGATACATTCTCGTGATGCTAAAAGCAAAGGAAAAGGTAAAAATTGGTTTAGACTTCCCTATTCAATCGCATCGGCTCTCACCGGAGCATTCATGCTTTTCAACACTATAGGCGGAGGAGCGAGTGCTAGTACACCACCCACTGATTACACAAGAGTCAACAGTTACAATAATGAAGTAATTCAGCAAAACGAACAGGAACAATCAGTTGTAGCTAGTTATTTAATATCAAATAGATCTAGAGAAAAGATTGCACAGACTGAAAAGGACAGGAGTTATTTTATCCTAATAGGTGGCCCAACTACTGAGGCGTATTCCAATTATCAGGAAAACAGTATAAGATCGGTTCTCTTTGAATTTTACTGGGGGTTAAGAAATCTCGGCATTGACGATGACCATATAACATTCTTCTTTAACGACTCTGAGCATTTGCGAAGCTGTGAAGGTGTGGGTGCGACTTACAGTAGTAGCTATGAACCAATACTCTACAATGAAAATGGTGTTGTAAAAGGCGATGAAACAAAGGCAAGGGAACTTGTACGCAAATATTGTCTGGCTGACGAGATTGTTACAGAGGAACAGATAATATCATTGTTGCAACAAGGTCGCATTGAATTCAGCAACGACCTGCGCGCTGGTGCAGTTATAGATTACTCGAATGATCAAGTAACGAAGGCTAATTTAGAATATGTATTCAAAAATTTACCTCCCAATGCTAGGGTTTATGTATTGAATAGTACACATGGAACATCATCCGGTGTTGCTGCTGCTATGACAGGAGGCTACACATCTGCAGACATAAACAGCTATCTGCGAAACGTGAGCATTGAAAGATTTACATGGATTAATGCCATGTCTTGGGCACAAGTTCTCACAGATGGGTTAGATATAGGAAATAGGCCGATGGTGAGGATGGCCTCATCAGACCGCGAAAATAATGGTGCTAATTTCTTCCCACGATATTTATCAAAAGCACTTGAAGAAAACAGAAATCACACATATTTGTCACTGTGGAATAGAATAAAAGAAATTTATACATGGGATTCTGTAGAACCAGCTGAGTGGCCATTCACAGCAGTCAGCGGTGGTGCTTCTGAAAACGATTACTTCCTGTGGTATGAAAATCCGCCTACACACACACCCACTTCAACATTTACTATAACATCAACTGCTACACCATCAGCAACTTTAACACACACGCCATCTTTCACATCTACCTATACAAGCACAGTAACTCCTACATCAGATCCTCCCACGATTACAGGCACACCAACACCCACTTACACAGAAACATTTACAACTACAGCAACACTAACATTTTCGCCAACGCCACAGGCAACATCTACTATAACACCAACTAATACACCTACAGAAACACAAACAGTCCATCGTTTGTATCTGCCCCTTGTTTTTAGCACTTCTGTTGGTGGATGGTAATTAAGTTTTATTTATAGCACAATTCATAATTCAACTATGGATGGGTCTGATATAAGGGCGCCTGTAGCTACTGAACCTCCTCATGAGAAGAATTGGTTGAAAATATCGTTAATTGTATTATTCGTTGTGATTTTGGTTGCTGTTGCTTATGGTGGCTATTTGTATGGATTTACCAATGGCAAAGATACTATTTCAGAATACAAAGATCTGTTTCTTCTGGACCCATTCACTAGTGATTTTTCGATAGCCCATAGTTTTGTAGGTATTGGGGAACAATTAACAGATGACGTCCTAACCGTAGGAGCAGGTGGGAAACAAGTAAGTATCCATTTAACTGATAAAACAATTATCTATGAATGCACAGGAAAATGGGAAATTATTCCTGGCGATAATAACACGTGTACTAGCACAAAACCTTCCCCCGATTCTGTAATCAATAAAAAAATAAGCATAACATCTGTCCGTAAGGGTATAAATTCAGACTATAATGCTGTAGTTGTTTATATTGAAAGTGATGTGGAGTGAAAGAAATACGAATAATTCTACTACTTTTGTTTTTCTTAGGGATGTCGACTAATGTACTTGCGGATCCAGTTCAAATTTATCCTAGCAATTTAAATGACGCCACTAACATAGTAACTACTTATTGGATAGAAGCCACAACTTGTGACGGCTGGGCACATACTTGTTATCAGCCAATTCATTCTAACAGCGGTTCGGTTTTACAGGCTGAAAGTGATGGGATCAAAACTTTTGTACAAACTGGTGGAGCATGGTGGACTACTTATGGTGATGGATGTTGTGCATGGGACGGGAGTAGAGGAGGCAGCTGGAACAATCCTAGCGACACTACAAAAAACTTTAATACTGATCGCCATACCACAAACTGGGCGTCACAAACAATTAAAATACCTTCAGGTTTTGACAAAATCACCAGAGTGAAATTTTATTCAGGTGCTGCTGGCAGCATGAAATTGGAGCTTTTTGATTCTGCTGGAACTAAACTCTATGATAAAACTCAAAGCAGCGGAGATTTTACTAATCTAAATTGGGCTGTTACTGCTGGTAATACATATAAACTAAAATTAACCAGAACTAACGGCAATCTGGAATTGCCTGTAATTGCTTCTTGTGGGAGTAGTTGCACTTATGGAGTGCGATGGGGAGATAATGATGAAACACGTACCCAACAATCCGGTAAAACTCATAATTCTTATGATCCTTACACTGATGGTATGGCTGACTCGGGCGCTGATTACTTTCCGTATATGAAACCAGCTGATATTGCCCGAATGGCTGTATGGGGTGATATACCCGTCGATAACACAGCGCCATCAGTATCAGTCACAGGTGTGGCTGTATGGCAGAGTACAGATGCGACTGCTACTGTCTCATGCTCGGATTCAGGAAGCGGATGTGATTCATCAACATACAGACTAAAAACATACTCTTCTTCAGGCACTTGTTCAACAACTTATACAGATTATACACTAACAAGCCCTCAGACTATCTCAAGTAACCTATGGGTTTGTGCAACTGGAAAAGATTCTGTTGGCAATGCAGGCTTTTCCTCTTCTCGTGTAGAATTTAAAATTGATAAGACACTTCCAACAGCATCACTTAGCGGTGTTCCTTCTAACTGGCAGAGTACAGATGCTTCCATAACGTTAACATGCTCTGATACAGGTGGCTCTGGCTGTTCCAACCAAAATTCTTTCTACCTTGATACAGATAGCACATGTCCCGCTTTCTCTGACAGTATATATGGTCCACCCCGTGGTGATGTAACTGTAAGCAGCCATAAATGGTTCTGCTACAGTGTGGTTGACAATGCTGGTAACAGGTTTACATCAACATCTGGCACAGAGATTAAAGTTGATAAAACAGATCCCTCAGGCGTCTCAGTAAGTTACACAAACAATTACGAGACTGACACCACAGCACGAGTGACAGTGTCTGCGGGTTCTGATTCAGAATCAGGAATAACATCTGTCCAACTCTATGTTAAATCCACTTCGCTTTCTAATGATGTATGTGGAACATTTCCGGAAGCATGGACATCCACAGGAAGTCAGACGACAAATACCACATATGTCGACTATAATACTTTCTCAGGTTACTGCTACAAATTCAAGTACACTGCAACCAATGGAGCGGGGTTGTCGACAGAGGATACATCATCAAACATACTCAAGGTCGATGCCACAGTGCCATCAGGTGGGCGTGTATCGAATATCAATGGCTACTGGGGAAGAACATCTATAACAGTAACTGTTAATAGAGGATCTGATCTTGAATCAGGCATGTCATCAGCAGATTCAGACTATTTTCTTAGCGTATCATCTGCTCAGATATCAAACAGTGGAACTTGTGGTAATTTTGGTGCATATCAAGATGCCAATGTCGATGAAACAGCGGATGCGACGAGCTATACCTATACTGCTACATCAGGCAATTGCTACAAATTCGGCTACAGAGTCACAAACAAGGCTGGTTTATCAACCACATATTCAGGAACAGATGAGACAATAGTCGAGACGAGTGGGGTGGTGACAACTGCAACATTGAGTGGTACGCTTGGTAACAACAACTGGTACACTTCTGATGTAGATGTGACATTGGAATGCGCTGATAGTGGGGCAAACATTTGTGCGGGGACATGGTACCGTGTTGGCACAACAAATACAGGTATACCAAACCAAGAATATACTGGTCACTTTTCTATAAGTAATGAAGGTATAAGATATCTGCGTTATCGTTCGTATGGCACTACAGTTACTGAGGCAACAAAGTGGCAAGAAGTAAAGATAGATAAAACAAATCCTTCAAGTGTATCAGTCACTGCTGACCCTTCAACTGTTTTAGCTACTGCAGCGAAACCCTCATGGGAAAAGTCGGCAACAGCTACTGTCTCGTGCTCGGATTCAGCCAGCGGATGCGATTCAGGTACTTTTAGGCTTAAGACATATTCTTCTTCAGGCTCATGTTCAACAACATATTCTGACTATACTCTGTCAAGTCCTGCGACAATATTAGACCATGTATGGGTTTGTGCTGCTGCAAAGGACAATGCCGGTAGAGAACGCTTTTCGTCTGCTGGAGTGGAATTTTTAGTGGACAGCACACCGCCATCAGTATCAGTCACCCATTCACCTGCTTTACCGACAACACTAGACCAAGTAACAATCACTGCTGCTGCATCTGACACAGGCGGTCCGGGGTTAATAAGAAGTATATATATTTATGTTGATGGTGAATTTAAAAACGGCTGTGCATCCTCATATTGTACTTATGCAAGTACCTATACTGCAGGCACACATACTTATTATGCGACTGCAACTGATTGGGCTGGTAATCCTGGAAGGGATCCTATAACAGGAACTAAGAGCTTTACTGTAAGTACACCACCTTGTAGCTTTTATACAACACGAAATGCCTGTTCTGCTGAACCAGATTTGTGTTGCTGGAAGCAGACAAGAGCAGATGGCACAGGAGAATGCAAAGTAGCTGGTAACTGTGCAGGAACTATCTGCGGCAACGGCATTGTCGAAGTACCAGAAGTCTGCGATAAAGGCCTGACATATTCTGGAGCAACATGCAATGATGATTGTTCACAACTGACAGAAACGGCATGCGGCGACAGTCTGGACAACGACGGCAATGGAAGAACAGACTGCTACGACTCCAACTGCCTGGGAACAAACGCGTGCATAAGACCTGTTTCAGGAACATTGACATACTCAAACGGCACAGGCGTTGGTTCAGGCAAAGCAATAGACCTGTGCAACAGCAGAAGCGCCACAACCAATTCAAACAGCGTTTTCTCATACGACATGACGTTCGGCGGCAGCTTCTGCGTCAAAGCGCCTGACATAACTGATTATGCGAAAGGCGCTGTGAACGCCAGAATCGGCAACAGCTACGAGTACCAGAGGGCTGGCATCACTTGCGCATCTGAAACTATCCTTAGCTGCAATGCAGCCGAAATTGCGAACGATCTGGGCACTAACTATGATTTTGTTTACACCCCAAACTATGATTTCGAAATGAGAGCGGCGGTAGAATCCACAGTAGTGCTGGGGGATGCATTTGAACTGAAAGTCGATATATACAACAAAGGAGCCCTTTCAGACAGTTATAATGTTTCTTTCGCCGCCCGGAATCCTCTTATTGTTTACATAACAAATCCCAATGCGACTACAGGGGAAGTTAATTCAGGCCGATTAACAGCCGTGCCAACATTGATAACATCTTTGGTGGCTGAAGAGAACTCTATCATAATAAACGTCACGTCTCAGAATAGACCTGAACTGCAGAAGATAGCCATTGTGTCGCTGAATACTGGGAAATACAGCCTGCCAGAGTTTGGATTGTTTGGATTCATACAGATTATAGTCTTATCAGGCATTGTGTACTTTTTGGTTGTTAATGGGATTTTTGTAAAAAGAAAGAGAAGATAAATCATGCTAAAAGCATCTTTCATTTTATTGTGCAGGTATTTGGAAAGTCCCTGAAGTGCTGCTTCTGATTACATAGCCTTCTCCTGGTATTATATCTAATTTATTCACTCCACTACTAACGTTATAACGCCCCCTTAGTGTATCCCAACGAGCAATCCACGCTACATCGATTCCTTGCTGACTCATTGCCTGAAGAAGCTCTTCAGAGTCATCTATGCTAGCTGGAACTTGGGGGAATGATATCCATGGATATCCTGCTTGTATTGTGATGGCTGATAAAGAACCGCTTGTTCCAGAGAGACTAGTAGTTCCTGTTGCTCGACTGTTGACAAAATAACCCTCTCCTACCTTGATAGGGAAGTTGAAAGCACTTGATCCCAGACTATGATATTCCACAATTGAAAAAGCAGAATCTGTAACATCGGGGGAAAAAGCCGGTGTAACAGTCAATGAAGTAGGACTTTGAATAGCTGTTATTTTTCTTTCTTGTAAGGAAGCAGTTATATTACCTCCAACAGACAATTCTGTAGTGAAAAGAGTTCCTGTTCCAGTTATAGCTGTCCCAGAACTTGAAATTGTTCCTGTTCCGGAGCCACTGTTCCGTCTAATCAGTATTAACTGGTCTCCTGAAGGAACAAACTGGCTGTTAAGATACTTGAGAAAATCTTCTGCCAGATATTCTTTTCGAATTGTCAGAATAGCTGTGTTGCAAATCGAGGATGTGCATAGCTTCAGAGTATGAGTGCCTCTTGACAATCTCTCTACGGTCGGACCGATAAGATTCCATCCCTGCCGGATTTGGAGCGCTTGTGTAGACGAATAAGGACTTATCGGTGCTGTTTGCCCAGCTGCTACGCTGCTAGGCAAGGGTATGTTTACAGATTTGCCATCTAGATTTGCTGTTATTGTAGATATCAGACCAGTTCCCGTATTTCTGATTGTTACTGTATCTTCGACCGCATCTAATAATTCAAATGATGTAGCCGTCTTGCTGGAGAATGTCCCTGAAATAAATACATAGGCTGCTCCTCCCATGCCTATTGTTAGCACCAGGATTAAAACCGTGGCGACAATTGTAGAAATAGCTTTCTCATGATGGGATTTTTTCTTTTTGCTGAAAGAGATTGCATGACGCCTTGATTTGACCATATTCACTGTATTATTTATGGTAAGTTATTATATTATTTCACCGTTTGGCCATGAGATAACGAAGGATTTTTGCGCTTTTACTTTGTCTGATAATACAGAAATATTCACATTGACTGTAGCTGAGGTCGAACATTCAGATATGGCATAATCAAAATAAATCCTGTAGTTTTTGTCAAGAGCGAAATCTTCGATAAAATCTTTATATTCCAATAGGTTGTAATCCAAATTAGTACAATCATCGGCTGCTGTAACTACATTTACCGTTTTTTCGAAGATGTTGTCTAGCGTGAATGGTTCCTCCAGAAGGACTATATATGACGTGTCTATGACTGTGGAAGGCTCAAGCCACCTGCTGACAAAATACAAAATCGTGATTATGGCGACTGCAGACAGGATGAAGAACTGGCCTTTTCTAGAGTGTGACATTTTATTACCTCGCATAAGCCTTATCATGATGTTCTAATTCTGTAAATATTATTTTGAGTTCATTTTCATTTATTTCATAGACAAGGACAAAATGTCCGATATGCACCCTTAGTTTTCCCTTTAGATTGTAACGCAGAGGTTTGCCTAACTGAGGATTTGAGGCGATTTTGATAATTTGTTTTTGTACACTGTCATAAAGGTTCTTGTTTTTCCTGGCCAGCTTTTTTAACTTTTCATTAAGTTTTTCTCCAATTTCATAAGAATAAGAGATCATTTCAAACTCTCGAGATGTTTCTTAAGTTCCTTTACATTTTTGAAAGTTAGACTCCTGCCTTCCTTGATTCTTTTGTCGGATTCCTTGACTTTTCGTATGAAATCTTTTTTTAACATGTTTTCAGGCGGATATATGTGCTCATTTACCGTAGCCATAACCCGTCTTGTTACTTTATTTGTTAGTCTTGTTTCAATCTCCTTAAGCTTAGGATACAATCTCTCCATTATCCTGTCTTCGAGCCTTTGTTTCATAATAACTAATTGTAATTTACTAACTTAAAATTATGCAATCTTGACAAACTGTGCGTACGGGATTCCGTCTATATTCATGATATAAAAACCGTTTTTTTACTCGAATTGGATCGATTACTACAATAGTTCTATTAGCTCTTCCACTGTTATCTCGGTATCTCTTAAAATGCTTTTCAAAACTTTTGGGTGAAGAGTCTTTCCGGAATGAAACGGTACTGTAGTTCTACGGCCTTTATCATTTTTATATATTTTATGGCTACCACTCTGCCGCACAAAATAAAATTCTTTCTTTTCCAAAACTTGATTATATCTTTAGAGGTAATCCTTGGTAGCTTCATGCAGCTACCTCTACGCTAGTAAGAGAAGTCATTTCTGCCTGTGGTACTTCTTCATTATTGGCTAACCTGTCCTCAATATGCAGTTTAACGGCGTCTTTTATATTCTTCAAAACTTCTTCATAGGTTTCTCCTTGTGTATAACAACCTTGTAATTCTGGACAGTACGCATAATAGCCATCTTCATCTTTTTCTATTACAATGCTGAATTTGTAGTTTGCCATATATTCACAATTAATTTATGCACAGGAAACATTTAAATAAACATCATCATTTGAATGCTATATTTTGACAAACTGTGCATGCGGAATTCCATCTATATTTATGATATTTCCTTTTGATATAAAACCGTGCTTTTTCGCAATGTTTACGACATTTTTTCCAATCAAATTCCCAATCGTGGCTTTATTCAGCAATTTTAAAACAATATTTTCATCAACCAATCTTTCGCCATAAAAATGCTTGCTGATTTTAATCTTGACGCCCTTTTTCTTGAAGTCAAGCGTCTTGTCGAGAAGCTCCTCATCGCACAATGCAACAACTATCTCTGTTTTTGTAGTGAAAAGTTTGGCCCAGTACATGCAATCAAATGTGCCTGTAGCTTGACCTGCCGCCGCATGCGTCGCAGTGTATGAATGTTATCCTGCCTTCCTTGACGAATTTTGTGTCGGGCTCGCCACAGACCTTGCAGAGAACGAATTCATTCACATAATTGACAATCTTCTGCTGGATGAAATCCTGAGGTAGTTTCCTCTGGAGGATGAGAGCTGGGCCTTGGATGTTTCCAGGAGTTGCCAGTTCTTTCAGCAGATACTTCATAAGATGTCCCGGCTCCCTTCTGAGGGTGCCTGCTATATCAGAGAAATTCTTTATCAGAGTCTTGTTTCCCTGTATTTCCGTGATAGCTTGCGGTATCTGGAACCTGTCCTTTTCGTGGGCTTTCTTCGGGATTTTCTCTATTGCATTTTCCAGCAAGCGTTCATAGGTTTCCATAGTATGGTTGTTAGTTTGATTAACTTAAATTCTTTTTTATAATGTCTTATGTCGAACAGTCCCAGCTGGGACATAGGATGTAACACGTGTTACATGCAGGTTCATACCTTCTTTAGAAAACCTACTGTTGGTTCGTACACAGAACCGGAATCAATCAATTCGTCAATAGTCCTCTCAACGAGATTATCAGGAAGGTTCAAGACTTCAAACAATTTTGATATCTCAACTCCTTTCCCTTCATCCAATTTTTCAATTATCTCGAGAACGACAGGCTTGTAATCGGTTTCCTTTTTCTTGATATCAAGTATTGCAGATAGCGTTTCTTCATCGACAGAGTAATTTTCTCTTGCGTATCCTTTCAATTCTTCTTCGTCTATCTGGTTTGACATCGACCTTATGTCGTCGACAATCTTCTTCTGTTTTATCAAGTTCTGCAGGATTTCAAGTTTTGACAGGATTTCAAAGTTGACATCATTTACCTTGTTTATAGACTCGAGGTTGACATACAGCTCGCCATTGTATTCTTTCATCTTGCCGATTACTCTCACAAGGTTGCCAGGTTCTATTCCTCGAAAAGAAGGCTCACCGAACGACTTGACTCTTATGGATTCAGTCCCGTCATCAACAGTCACAGATGAATAGCTGCCGTCTTCGCTCACAAACTTTTCAACAACACTCGCAATCACATTCACCCGAGAAACCTTTTCGCCAAAAGGAGTTATGACATAGCTCGGTTTCATTTCCTCCCTGCTGCCGTAAAAATATTTTCCGTTAATTAAATCTACGATTCTAATCTTTTTCGCGGGAGACCTTGTAAAACTTTTTTCCATCAAATCACACCTTGTTTATAACACCAGGCTTGCTTCTGTAGATATAACCTTCCTGCTGCATCTTGTTGAGTATCTCATCAGGAGTCTCTATACCCTGTGCTCTCGCTGATTTTATCAACTCATCATACGGTATGTCCTTGCCGAATGTCTTCTCCAAGTCGTCCAACAATGTCAGCAGACTTCTTATTCTGTTTCTCTGCGCGGATGTTGCTTTTGCACCTTCAGCCCTGTCGATATCAATCTTTCCTGTTTCCAATTCAAGACCGAACTGCCTCAGCGAAGCCTTCATCAGATTTATTGAACGCAGTGCGTCCTCTTTTGCAACCTCTTTGCGCAATTGAATCTTTGCGGAAGCCTCGGCCATCCTTATCAGCGCCTCGTACTGTCTTGGTGTGATTGAAATCGGCGAATCTTCTCCCGAACGCTCTCTAAGACTTAGATAGAAACTCTTTATTTCGTCTGCCGCCTCCCTTGAAAGCTTGGGGTGGCAATTCTTCCTGGCATATGCGACATATTTCTTGAATGTTTCGTTGTCTATTATTGGCATTGCTTCAATCTCGCCGAAATGCCTTGATTGGAGAATATGTTCTGTCATTTTTGCGTCAGTTTCGGGATTCGGTATGTCCCTCAATGCGAATTTTAAATCAAACCTTGATAGAATGGTTTCCGGCACATCAATCTGTTCTTTGATGGGAAGATAAGGGTCAAATCTTCCTAATTTCGGATTGCCGCCTGCCAGTATAGAAGTCATTGCCGGCAGTGTTGCGACTATGTTCGCTTTTGCGATTGAGATTGTCTGCTGCTCCATCATCTCGTGCAAGGCGACCAGATCTGTTTTTTCAATTTTCTCGAATTCGTCGATGCAGCACATCGACCTGTTGGTCATCACCAGTGCACCTGCCTCAAGAACCCAGCCACCTAAAAACTCTTCATCTTTTACAACAGTCGCAGTCAATCCTGCACCAGTATTATGGCAAATAACACCTCCAAACCCAGCAACAAAGTTTTCGTATTTATCGACAGACAGGTCGTATACAAATCTAGAAGTAGGTTTGACCTTTTCTATTTTTCTAATCTTCAGAAACGCCAAGTCTGAATTTCTTAATTTAGACAAAAATTCTATTTCTTCAATTAATTTTCTGCCTTTATTTGAAACTTTGTATATCTTCCCTTCCTTTTCTACTAATCCTTTGCGCATTAAGCTTTTCAGATACTGATGGGTTGATTTTTCTTTCCTGCAAATAACCTTACTTAGTGATTTTAAATCAATGCCATTTTTTATTAACTCAAGCCTATTGTAGATTAATTTTTTGAATTTCGAATTGATTACTTCAAACCCAGAATCAGAAACTCTTACGTATTCATTGTTGCCAATTATTTTTATCATATCAGACTGGAAGAATTCTATAGGAACCCTCGAATGCAGATTCGAATTATAAAATTGTTTTTCAAGTAACTTTTTGATTTTCGGCGATTTTAATTCATAATATTCCCCGTTGACTTTGGATTCGTGTCCATCTGGAAATTTTATCGTCCTATTTATATTTTTGGTTGTAAAGGAGCCTACTACCCCATTCAACAGAAACAGATACAATATATCCGACATTAAAGATTTAGACACAGTTACACCATAGTCGCCTTTTATCAATGCGTATAGGAACCATTTTTGTAACTCTGAACCGACATTAAAAACAATATCAGGAATCCGTTTTGTATGTGCGTTTCTGCCTACTTTAATTACATCCTTCAGAATTAGGCAGACTATCTTATCGTGTATGTAAATATTGTTACATTTAGAATCTTTTCTTTCGTATACTTTAGCATCCACTCCAAACAACTTCTTAGAAATATTTTTTATGTCATTAATAGTCTCTTTATCTTTTCTGTCGATGTCAAATTTGACTTTAAACTGATTCTTACCATCGTAGTCTATAGAACCGTCAGAAATGTAGTATCCCAAAAGTCTCATTAAATCTTCGTTTATTTCTAATGTTTTGGGTATTTTATGTGCAGAAAATTTGCTTTTTATAAAGTTGGGATATTCTTCTACAAATTTTATTTCTTTACTATTCAATTTCTTTAATTCTTGCCAAATTTCTATTCTCGCGACTTTATTATCATTTTCAGGTAGCTTATTGGGAACCAAAAGTATATCACCAGTATTTAACTGGCCAGCTTTCTTAGCCACTATTTTGCTATCTTCTATCGTGAATATCGAATGACTTCCAGTTACTCTGACCTCTCTGCCTGTTCTAAGCTGTATTTTGAATATATCGCCATCAGCGAAATGCCTGAATACCTTTGTTACAGGTTTCCATTCCATTTTAAGAGTTTGTGGATTAAAACATGGTACGTCAATCATTTTTCCATTAGACGCAAAACCAGTCTCATTTTTTGAATAATATTTGTCAATGACTTTGCCTATTAGGTCGGTTTTGATTACACCATTCTCTTTAAAAATGATCGGATCGTCGAAATCGACAGAGACCCCCTTTCCACTTACATATCGGCCTCGTGGAATCAAACCAGAAACAACCTTCATTAATGCGGACTTGGCAGTATTATGAACTATCACGCCGTTGGCGACAAATCTATGGTAAATCGGAACTTCGACATCGAACACATCTTGCGGTTGCAGTCTGTTAATCTCGACGACTTTTTCTGTCAATTCTTTATGTATCCTGTGGACATGTGACTTTGCGTATTTGACAGCTTCCTTTAATCTGCGCTTTTTCTTTTCGCTTACAAAACCTATATGTTTTGCGAATTTCAGAATCGACTCTGATCGTCTGACCATAAGAGAGCCTGAGGGTTTGGCAATTATTTTGCGCCCTTTAATTGTTGAGACACGAGGTGTATTTTCCCAGAGTATTCTGGAATGTATGCCAAACCTCAATAGCAACATTTGAACGTCCCTTAAAAGCTCTAAACTGTTAGATTTGAGGCTGACAGAAGTTCTTCCGCGGCCCTTTGAAAATACTGTACCATCGCCTTCATACAGCCATTTTAAAAATGACGCTACTACATCATCACCCGACTGCAATATGGAATCTGGAACTCTTTTTTCATTTAGAAATTGCAACAATTTGGCAACATGGCTGCGGTCAACTTGATAGTAAGATATTTCTGGGCTGGCTCGTTTGTGCTGGTAAGATTTAATTGGAGAATTGAAGCATTCCTTGAATAGATGCTCAAGCTTGGGCACTATGTCCTGCTCGTCCTTATTCACTATCAGTGCAACTCGTCTTTCTGTAATCCAACCGTCTGCGATGATATAACCGAATAAACTAGCCAAATTTTCATCTACAAATTCCGGAACTTTTATGTGCCAGCTTTTGTGGTAATACGGATAATCTTTCCATTTTGTTGGCACAATGCTCTTTCTTCTACATTCGATTTTAGGCAGAACCCTTACTTTGTCGCCTAGTTTTATCTCGTCTAATCTTTTCCATTCATGGTCAATTTTGTTTCTCAGCAATACCGGTTGGTTACAGGTCCCGCGAATGGATTTTCCGGTTTCTGTCACTATTTCTATGATAGGTTGTTTTTTGTAGATGTGGAATCTTTCGGCCGTGCCTGTTTTTCTACCCATCCCCAAGTGTAATTTATGATTGATTTTCTGGAGATGTTCGGTACCCATTTTGCCGATTTTTAAAATTGTTCCGTCAGACATGACAACTCTTTCGTCAGCTACGAGACAAGAAGGGTCACCAACTAGGAGGCAGTGAATGTCACCTCTCACGCGCGATCTGTCTTTTTGCACATGCGTCTCTCCGCTGAAAAGCTGCAGTGTTATGGCCTCTTTGATGTCTTCCAAACCGTAAATTGCAGGAGCTATAGAATCCCTCAGCTTGATATAAATGTCAGGATATTTTGCCAGTTCCAGAATTTTTTGTTCATTCTCAGGACTTATTTCAAGTTCATCCCATTCGGTTTCCACAGATTCAACATGAACAGCATCGAGGTATATCTCCATCTGGCGGGATGGAGTGCCTTTCACGCGCCGCGGCAATTCCTTCAAAATACCTGTAACCTTAATTCTGTTGCCGGGGTCTGTCTTGTTCTGCATTTTTGGTGTTGTGAGATCTTCCTTCAAGTAGATTCTCAGATCGGATGGTCTTTCTCCTTCTGTGATTTCAAACGGCTCTTCCACAACTGTCCATCGGGCATCATACAACTTCTGATCAACGAGCTTGAAAGCCGTTCTGTTTCTGCACGCAGGATTCCCGCACTCGATAGGCGTCTTCATCATCCTCTCTGTTTGTATAAGTATTATGTTGCCGCCGCATTCCATGCACTGAAAGATAGCTTCACTGACTTCAGGCCTGACTTCGCTTGCACGCTTGACAAAGCCTTCGATAATGATAAATTTTCCTATATGTTCAGAGCGGACGTTTCGTATTCTTATGTTCCTCTCTTCAGGCAGGTTGAAAACTCTGATTCGAAAATTCTCATTGATAATCCCGACATCGATTTGCTTCACAGCCTTTTGCACCATCGGCATTACCTCACTAGGATTATCCAAAAAATAGTCTGCAAGGCTTGTGTCAAATTTTTCCAGAAAAGAAAAATCCACGTTCAAAGATTTCTTCCCTTCATTCGCAGCTTCGGCTAGATGGTCCTTGTAGAATTCATTCAGGAAGTCAACAAATTTCTCAAGAAGGTCGGCATTGTCCATGAATAGCAATGTTCTTGCAGATATAAATTTTTGCTTAAATTTTGAAATAGTTCGGAATTTATTTCGAGTCTCTCTTCATTTAAAAACCTTGGATAACAGAAAATTTTATGTGGATTTCTCAAATATTGAAAATGGAGCAAGATGAAAACCCCGATGAACATATCAGAGCATTGTACGACAATGGTCCAGAAGTTTTAGCCGAATATTTAGGATCGGCGCCGGATGACGAAATAGAGCTTATTGATAAATGCTACCAAGATTGGAGAACTCGTGCTACAAATATAAAAAATGGCAGATACAAGCATGTGGCGGAAACTGTCAGGCCGATTTGTAGTCCAGATATAAATTTTTTAACAGAACTATCACCAGCATTCTTGGTCAGAATTTTACGATGGTGGCACGGCATAGAAAAGAGTGTATCAAATGAGATCATAAAATATGAAGACGAGGAATACGCCGGTATGCTAGATTTGTTGAAAGGAGACAAGGAAATGTATGAAAACATTTTGCATTACCGGAGTTTTCTAGGATCGAGAGAGCATTATGTAAGAAGAATATTGTATTATTTGGACGAGTCTATCTTTTCATTGAGGCAAACTTTGCAACGAGAAGTAAAATAGTCACTCTTTTTTGAGCGCACCTTTAAGCTTGTGCAAACGTTTGGACAGCAAATCAACAGCAATCCTGACATCGCTTATGCTTCTTCCGCCCGTGCAAACTACCTTGCCGGAACCGAACAATAAGAATGCAACCTTAGGGCTAGCCATCCTGTAAACTAAACCTGGGAACTGCTCTGGTTCGTATTCAGAATTTTCCAGTTTAAAGGCTATAGCATCAAGATTCAGTTTCGCATCCAACTTCGCGCTTGCGACAATATTTTCTATCTTCGTACTGTATGTTTTTGGAACTTTGACTTTAACAGATTCGACTACTTTAACAACTTTGCCGAAAACAATCTTCACGTCTTTGGTGCTTCTCGCTCCTGTGCATACAATCTTGCCGGAACCGAAAATCAATGCCGCAGCTTTTGGCTCTTTCATCCTGTAAACAAGCCCGGGAAACTGTTCTGGTTCGTACTCCATTCCTTCCAATTTAGAAACTATCTTTTCCAAAGGAATTACAACGTTGATGAAGGCCGACGCAACAATGTTTTCTATGCGAATTTTGAAGTCTGTCTGCATTTTATCCCGAATCAATATTTATTGTGATGATACCTTTATAAAGATTGTATATAAAGCTTTGGGATATTTTTAAATGTAGTTCTCGAGGTGGTTAAGAAAGGCATTTAATTTCCAGATAGGCACTACAAATGTTTGGTTTTCTTTTATCATGTTTTCATCATGAAGGGTAACTATTAGCGGGTGGATTGTTTGTTTATCTATTTTCAATAGACTTTTTGCTATGTAATTTTTCTTGAGAAATTTCATAAATTCATTCGTTCTTTTTTCCTGCTCTATTACGGCATTCTTTAAACTGGATTTCTTGTACCTTCCTCTCCCCCACCATTTGCAGTCTACGCAAAAAACTTGGTTGTTCTTTACAGCCACGACATCAATCTCATATCTTCTTTTTGTTTTGAATCGGAAGTTTTGCTTTGTAAGAAATATGTTCTCTTTGAATATTTTAGATACAACAGTTTCGAAATTTTTCCAATCGTATTTTTCCAGAATATCCTCGATTTCCATTCCCTTTGATAATTGATATTCTACTCCTTCAAGATATGGCATATAGATTGATTTAAATTAAAAACATAAAACAATTGAGGAGAAAATAAATTTATGGAACTAATCACAGGGATCGATGAAGCTGGAAATAGGTTAGGATAATACCTTACTTACCAGAAGAGGAGCACTCATCGGTCCGATGGTACTGGCTGGCGTGACTATAGAAAAGAAATCAGAAAAGAAATTGAAAGCTCTGGGTGTAAAAGATTCCAAGGAATTGACTCCAAAAAAACGCGAAGAGATTTTCGAACACATAGACAAGATGGCGAAGAATGTTGTTGTTCTGAAAGTTGGGGCTTGCAAGATCGACAGTTACAGGAAAATGGGGGTTAATCTTGATAAGATAGAAGCTATGAAAATGGCCGAGATAATTGATTTCACTAACAGTTCTCTGGTGTATATAGACTCGCTTACTCATAATCCCAGCAGATTCAAATCCGTAGTTTCGAGCTTTGTGAAAAACAATAAAAACGTTGAATTGGTAGTTGATAATTATATGGATGAATCTGTAATAGCTGTGAGCGCTGCATCAATCGTCGCAAAGGTTCATAGGGACAGGGAAATAAAGGAGATTGAAGAAAAAGTAGGGAGGCCCATAGGAGTCGGGTACAGTCATGACGCTGTCACAATTCAGTTTGTTGAGCAGGTCATAAAAGAATCCAAAGGGGAGTTGCCCGACTATATAAGAAAGTCGTGGGTCACTACAGAACTGCTGCAGGAGAAGGCTTGGCAGAAAAAGGTAATGGAATTCTTTACGGGAAAAAGGAGCTGAATTAATGGAAAGCGAAAGGAAGTTGAACTTGATTTATTTTGTGCTGGGTCTTGCTGCCGGTGTTGTGTCCGCGAAGCTTGAGCCGAGCACGGCTGTGGTTGTTGCTGGAGTAGTGTATTTAACATCTTTTCTTTCGATTAGATTTTTGGTGAAGGAAAAGAAGAAATTTTCATGGTTGTTGGCGAATACTTTGGTGACATTCCTGCTTGTATGGGCAATAGCGTGGGTATTGATATCTAATTCAGGGTGGTCATATTAAACGAACTCATCATATTGGCGATTTGGAGAAGGCTGTAGGCAAAAGCATTGTTGTTTACGGGTGGTGCCACGATGTCAGACTATTGGGTGGCATTAATTTCCTTCTTTTGAGGGACAGGGATGGTGTTGTTCAGGTAACTGCGGCGAAGAACAAAGTAAACAAAAAAGTTTTGAATGCCATGGAAGGACTGCACCAAGAAGACATTGTATCTGTGAAGGGTGCGGTAGCGAAGACCGCGAAAACTAAATCTGGCATTGAAATTATACCCGAAGAGATAGAAGTGATTAGCAAAGCTGAAACGTCTCTTCCATTGGATCCGAGAAGACAGACAAAGGCTAATCTTGATACCCGTCTGGACTGGAGGTCTATTGACTTGAGGTCGCCTGAGAATTTGGCAATCTTTTCCGTACAGTCGAAGTTAATGTCATCGATGGATGAATACCTGCTGAAGGACAAGTTCATGAAAGTTTTCACGCCGTCATTAATAGGAGGTATATCTGAGGGTGGCTCGGAAGTTTTTTCCGTGGTTTATTTTGACAGGCAAGTTTTCCTGCGCCAGGATCCGCAGCTTCACAGGGAACTGCTTATAGCTGGCGGATTTGACAAGATATTCGAGATTGGTCCCAGCTGGAGGGCTGAAAAAAGCCACACCATTAGGCACATGACTGAACACAGGACTATAGCAGCGGAGATTGCTTTCATTGAGAGCGAGCAGGATGTGATGAGGATTGAAGAGCAGATGGTTGCTTACGCGCTTGAAAAGATCAAAAAAGAATGCACGGAAGAAGTGGAATTGTTGAATGTAGAAGTGAAAGTGCCGAAGACTCCTTTCCCCGAATTGAAATTCCCGAAAATTTATGACATCTTAGATGACATGGACAAGCATATACCAGAAGGCGAAGATTTGAACAGGGATGCTGAAGAGGCTCTTGGGAAATATGTGAAGGAGAAGTTTAAGGCCGAGTTCTTTTTTGTCAACAGGTTCCCGTCTGCGATAAAACCTTTCTATGTCATGCGCGTGGATGAGGAACCTAAATGGGCAAGGAGCATAGATTTGATGTTCAAAGGCATGGAACTGTCATCAGGCGGGCAGAGGGAACATCGATATGACAAGATAATATCCCAGGCAAACGAGAAAGGGATGAATCTGGATTCTTTAAAGTGGTTTACAGAAGTCTTTCGCTATGGCGTTCCCAGTATGGGAGGTTTTTCACTGGGGATTGAAAGATTCACGATGAAGTTGCTGAACGTGGAAAATGTCAGGGAGACGACATTATTCCCAAGAGATACAGAGAGAATTCTGCCTTGAAATGAATTATCTATTTATGTCCTGAAAGCAAAATAGTATTCACAGGAATATCTCGGAGGTGTAATTGAAATGGCGAAAAGAAGACGAAAAGCCTAAGTTCTAATTCTTTCCTTTAACATACTCGCAAAAATGTGAGAGCATCTTTTCTGATGCAATGAATTGAACTTGCAATCGCATTTCCATTCTTTTTCCGTTTTTTCATAAATAACCGAATGTTCTTCAGAGTCTCCTTGAACAGTGAAGTGGATTCTTTTTTCTGTGTCAATGTCTTTCTTAACTTTGCCTTCCTTCATAAGATACTTGCCTTTTTCGATAATCTCTTTAGAGAGCTTTTCCATAATTAATAATGATGGCATGAAGTTAACTTTGTTTCTGGTCATTGTCAATGTGGCTGTGTTTGCATATGCGTCGCAGAACTTGGATTACTTCATTGAAAATTACGGGTTCAGCGCAAAATCATTCTGGGAAGGCAGGTACGAAACTTTGATAACATCCATATTCATGCATGCCGACATTCCCCACATAGGATGGAACATGGCGACTCTGTTTTTAGTGGGAATTGTTCTCGAGAAATACATAGGAAGATTTGCGTATCTTTTGGTGTATCTCATAAGCGGGATTGCGGCCAATCTTGGTGTTTTGTTGCTGGCGATGGTTGACATTAATATTCTCGCTATAGGAGCTTCTGCGGCTATATCTGGTCTGATAGGATATGGCGCGTTCAGGCTTTCGGGCAAATGGATGGTGTCCATAAGCTTCATCCCTATTCCAATGCCGTTCATCATTGCCGGAGCTTTGTACACTTTGATGAATTTTTACGGCTTGTTTATTCTTAACACGACATTTTCGGCAGCTGCTCACATAATTGGAGGAGTTACAGGAGGTGTATTGGGGTTGAGCGGTGAGAGGAACAAACTGGGAAAGATTATGCTGTTCATTCTTGCGATAGTTATCATAAGTCTGTTGCCTTATTTGATTGGAGCTTTACTTTAGATTTAATTTCCTGAGTTTCGGTTGAATAATCAACCTGCAATATTGAGCGTTTGAATTCTTGTTGTAGTAATTCTGGTGGTAGTCTTCAGCCTTATAGAATTTTTCTATGGGTCTGAAGTGAAAGAAATTGAGAAAGGAGGATACAAAAATCATTCCAGTGTATAAAAGTGAACTTCTTAAATATAACAATTTTTATGAGTGATAGGTAACCAAAATGATACCAACAAATTTCCGGCATGCAAAAGATGCTGTAAATATACGAGATAGTCCAACATTTGATCAGTTTATTGAACAATATGTCCAAGACAGGGGTTATATACATCGATTTGTTTTGCCAGAGCGTGGCATGGGATTTGTTCTCTATGAATGGTACGATCCTAGCGTCAGAGATCTGATTTTACCTGATGGCAGACTTAACGCAAAACGGAGAAAAGATGGAGCAGAGGCTAAGATATATCTCACAGATTCACAAAGGGGTGATTATTATATTGTAACTCATCCCATGGCAACAGTGGGAATCCGAGAAAAGCGTAAAATGCGTAACAATCATGTCTATCCTTATCATGTAGACCATGATAAAGTTTTTTCTGCAGCCCAGGTAAAAACGATTTGCTTTAGACATGATGCTCTGGGGCTGATACTAGTTTCTACCTTAGATGACGCGGAAATCGACAGTAAAGAACTGGGGAGAAGTGCCTTCGGGTTATCAGGTAAACAAGCAAAGCGTATTAGTCTTTGCCCACAAGAACGGCTGAAAGAAGCATTGGGTATGGATTCAGGCACGGTAACACCGCTTGTCGAGGTTAGTTATCTTGATAATGTTTGTGCTATTATTTTCGATAGTAAAATTGAGCGATCTACACAAGAGAAAGGCAGGAAGCTTGAAGTACCGCTTCCTCAAGCTGGTTATAATCCACGATACGACTTTAATTACAATGTCTTTACTGAACATGCTCTTGTTTACGATCCAGCCACTCACAGTCTTGGGAGAATATTGAGTAGTTTATATGGTGAGAAATTTAAAACTCTTGATGTTCCAGTGCATGCATAATTGCCAAAGTTGCTTTCTCAAGTTTTTCCATTATTTTAAATAACTTTCAATTGAATATATGTTTGATTCGATGGAACTGAACGGTATTGTTAAACAACTGAATGAATTAAATGCCAAGCGTGTATTTGTCCAGTTTCCGGAAGGACTGAAGAACGAGAAGATACAAGGTGTAGCCAAGGCATTGGAGAAGGAAGGATTCACGCCTGTATTATGCGTGGAAGCCACGTACGGTGCGTGCGACATTAGAGATACAGAAGCTAAAAGACTCGGATGCGATGCAATACTTCACGTGGCACATATTGATTTTGGCGTTGTCTCTGAGGTCCCTGTTGTTTATTGGCCGTATTTTCTGGATTCAGATCCTATTCCGATACTGGAAAAGGAATTTCACAAGTTGGATAATTACAAAAAAATCGGTCTTGTCGGTTCCCTGCAGTACATGGACAAGATACCTGAAATCAAGAAATATCTAGAGAAAAGAGGGAAGAAAGTTTTTGTTGCCGAGGTTGATGGCGTGAAATATCCGGGACAGATTCTTGGATGCAGGCTGAAGTCGGGAAAAGTTATAGAAGACAAAGTCGATGCTTTCCTATGTGTATCTGCCGCAAAGTTCTATGGATTAGGATTAATCCTGAGTACCGACAAGCCTATGCTGACTTTGGATGTTGAGAGAAAAGAGGTTACAGACATCGCATATGAGAAGAAAAGGATTCAGAAGATAATAGCATGGAACAAGTCAGCCTTCAAGGATGCGAAAAGGGTTGGCATACTAGTTTCATTCAAGAAGGGACAGTTGGTTTTGCCTTACTCTATCAAAAATTATTTGGAAAAGAAATTGAAGAAGGAAGTTTACATTCTTGCGGGGGATGAGATAACGCAGGAGAAGATAATGGGGTTGAAGTTGGACTTTATCGTCAACACAATGTGCCCCAGAGTCGGTACGGATGATACGGAAAGATTTGAAATACCAATGTTGAATTTTGATCAAGTCGTAAAGGTTAAATAGATTTTTATTCAATACTATGTTATGGTAATGGCTGCAACAGAAGTACGTGATGTTAAAGACAGAGTATCACAATTAAAAAAATTAAATTATCATCAACAAGTTGACGAATTGATTACGAATATGGTAAACAAATATGGTGCGATTTCTGGCGATTATCAATCTTTTGCTACTTATGGTCAACTATCAGGAGAGAGAATAAGACTATACTTTCCTGACAAGGGCGATTTGCCGGTTGAGACCGTTTTAGATCTGGATAGAAAAATCAGTAAAACTAAGGAAAAGAGAGATCACGAAAGAGGCATACTAGATAAACGCTATTCAGCTTCTTTAAATCGTGATGTACGTGATGGGAGAGAAGTTATCACAATCAACTTTAGCGTATCTACTTTTTGGAGTGGCAGATCATTTGATATAGTAATCTCTCCTACTAGATACAAAGGTAGAGATGTTATTGCTGTAGATAGTTCTACGCCAGTCTTAGACTATGAAGAAAGCTCTGAAGTTCTAGATATGGTAGCTAGTTCATACGGTTATAGAGTGCCGCAAAAGGCGGGACTCTGAATTTAAAATACAAACCTTTCTTCTAGAATCCTAGCATCACCGCCTTCCTTCTTTATATCCAAAGCCAATTTCATCAAGTCGTCCAACTTTTCAGATTTCCAGATAGAGAATTGTACCATCTTTGCTTCCATCCTCTGCAATTCTCTCCAAGCTCTGACTTTAACGGTTCCCATTTCTCTTGGCAGGTCGAAGACCAGGATGAATTCTTTCACATCAGTCACCTTGCAATGTAACACGTGTTACAAACATATAAACTTTTCTATTTTAAAGTATTTACATAGAACATGCTGACCAAAAAACAACTGGAGATAATCCTCTCCAAACTAAAACCTGCAGAAAATCCAAAAGTTTCGCTAGAGCAATATACTATACCATCCGGCTTGGCTGCTGAAATATTGAACCTCGCGTATCTGAATGGTGATATAGAAAATAAAGTTGTTCTTGACTTGGGTTGTGGCACTGGAAGACTCGCATTGGGTGCGTTGTTGTTCGGAGCTAAGGAAGTCGTTGCTGTCGACATAGATGACAAAGTTTTGGACACTGCTGAGGAGAACATGCATTCATTGTTTACCATAATTCCAAAGGATATCCAATTCAAGGGTTCGATAAAGTTTGTCCTGTCTGATGTAAAGGATTTTTCTGGCAAATTTGATACAGTCATTCAAAATCCTCCTTTCGGCATACAGAAGGAGCATGCGGATAGATTATTCCTATCGAAAGCTATGGAATGCGGCAAGAGGATATACAGCCTACATAAAGACGGTTATGAAAAAACAAGGGCATTCATTACAAAGTTTGTTGAGAATGAAGGTGGTAAGGTAAAACAAACAATGCCTTTCAAATTTTCAGTTCCGCATATGTTCGATTTCCACAAGAAACCTAAGAAGGAGTTCAGTGTAGATTTGTACGTTATCGAGTCTCCAAAATGATTTTAATCTCAAAGATAATTATTATATATGGAAATCGTAAAGAAAGCTAAAATCTCAGTTAACGGAAAGTCTGAAGAGATAGAGGCAGTTATAGACACGGGCGCAGACAGGACTATGGTAGAGGAAGATATTCTTCTTAGAATTGGCGCTATTCATATGGGTAATTGGAAGGTGCAATCGATGGGTGAATTTAAAGATGTTAAACCTGTATACGGAGTTATGATAGAAGTTGATGGTATTGGGTTCCCTTTAACAGTATTTGGAGGTAAGAAAAATCTTATAGGGCATGATTTTCTTCAACTAGGCAAAGCCATTATTAATGAAGAAACTGGCGAACTGAAGCTAACTAAATCCTGGATAGAAATGTGATTTCTACTTGAGAATCTTATATGTCACTATGCTGAGAATTATCGCTAGTGTCAAAAGCAGCTATCTGTATTGGACCACAAAATCTGGGAAATAAGAAGCAATGAACAATCCGGATGCAACGCTTGTCAATTTTACCAAAGATGTATCAACACAATTGGATTTCTTAATTATTCTGTTCCATCCTTTTGGAGTAGCAATTCTCGAAACTCATAATCATTATTTTGTTAAGAAAAGCGCCCCAGCGCGGACTCGAACCGCGGACCTTTTCGTCTCTACAAAATTTAACAGCGAACTGCTCTACCTACTGAGCTACTGAGGCATGTAAAAGAATAGTTTATAAGAAGTTTAAATAGGTTTTTATTGATTTATTTATATATGCCAATAGACTGGGAAGAGTTTAGAGAAATTCTAGTACGAGCAAAAAAAGCAACTTATGCCAGCGACGCAACTCCAGTCATTCTTGAGGATGATTCAAATAATTTGGACTATCGTGAAGGTCTCTATCTCTATAAAGATAAATGGTTTGGTTCCGACCCATTTAGTGGAGAAGAAACAGTCTTATTTGACAGGAACCCTATTTGGTTTATGAAATATTCCGGTTCAACATTAAACTTGGAATCAGCATTTGAAAGGCAATTGCAGCGGGATTTGATTACAGAATCTATATACACCTTCTTAAGAAATGCCCTTTCGCATGTTACGATAGAGAAACCTTTTAGAGGTCCTGAAAAGTTTGAAACTGCAATGTTTGCATATTTCTGCGAGTCGGGGGGGGGAATATAACCTTTTTCAAAGGTAGTGAAAGGATATTTTACAAATTAGCAGATACTCGATTAGTTTATCAACTTTATTTTAATGGCGGTAAAATTGAATAGATTTTTAATCATTTCCTTTATTGCCTGCTTTCCAGTTCTAGAGAAGTTATTTCTATAACACCCGCAGGATGACGAGTATAAGTTATTGTATCAGTTACTTGATCTATTTTGGCCCCCAGTTGCTGCAATACTATTCGCCCTAGCAGATTTTTTCTTCCACCAACAATAACAACGGCAGGTAACTTGTAATCCTTGATTTCTATATCCTCCAAATAAACATTTACTTGCTTTTTGGATTCATCTGCAAAAGAAGCGGTTTCTTGCTTGACAGGTTTTGCGCCAATCTCCTGTAGTAAATCCTCTCTAACAACGATATGATCAGAACCTGTGTCCACAATAGCTTCAATTTCTCTATCTTGTATTTTGAGCTTTTCTCTTATTTCTCCCATAGACCCACTAATACCTATTTAATCTCTTTCTTAATTAAGTCTTTTATCTTGTTCGGGTCTCCAGCAAATTTTGCTTTTTTCAGAACTTTTCAAAATTTAATGTTATCTTCGTGTGAGGTCTTAATCCGTTCAATTTAATATCGTCAGGCTTTATGCCTAAAATACTGGCAGCATTCTTCGTGTTAACAACTATATCAAGATACCCTGTAGAAGATGGTACCAAAAGAATATCAGTATTTGAATTCCCAGAAAACGTCTCTGAAATTTTAGCTTTCCCATCATAAAGCAATTTAGTCGATTCTATGGAAAGATAAACTTTTCTATTTTTGATTTCTGAAACAAAATCATTGGGTATGTTTGTTCTAAGTGACCCAAAACTATCTATGTCCACAAGTACGCCTTCTAATGAATTTTCATTTCTCGATGAAGATAATTGAATAATTTTTAATTTGCCTATAGGCAATTCAACACCGAAATCGTGTATTTCAACACCATTTGATATATACCCAGCAACAGGACCGAAGATATCTTTCCCGTGAAATGTATTCGATTTGGAATTCTTTAATAATGTTAATTTATCGTTCCTTATTTCAATTACCGTGTCCACACCCTCATTAACAAACGCTAATGATAAAACGCCATTATTCGGACCTACAAGATACTTGCCAGTTTTCGTTTTCACTATTATACATTCTCTCTCAGAACCTACTCCAGGATCTACAACACATACATAGATGTTTCCTTTCAGTTCTGTAGGTGATGATACGATTCTAAACAATCTCCATGCACCGCAAAGTATGTTAAAAACTGGTACGTTGTTTGTTATGGTCCTTACTGCAGCTCTTGGGTTGATGTAATGAATTGCAGATTCTATCAAGTATGGTGCTTCATCGTTTCCAAAATCAGTTAATAGTGCTATGAGAGGTTGAGTTATTCGATAGTGATTGCATCCGGTGACCACCCGAAATTTTGTTAATTTTTCTCACCTCGTCTAAATCAAATTGTCACTCAACTTTAAATAAGTTTCCTAATCAATTCCTTTATCTTGTTGGGATCGCCAGCTGTTTTTGTCTTTCTAAGAACTTGACCTATCAAGAACTGTATAGCTTTCTCATTGCCCGACTTGTAATCATCGACAGCTTTTTTGTTCTCTTTCAGCACCTCCTTAATTACAGACTCCAGATCCAATTTCTTCGGCAGTTTTTTCTCTTTCATCAGTTCTTTCACAGATTTTCCTTTTGGCAATTCTTTTATCAATTCTTTGCCCAGTCTTTCTGTTATCTCTCCTTTGTCCATAGCCTTCAAGAACTCTGTGAATAATTTTGGCGTGACCTTTGATTGTCTTATGGTCAGATCATTCCAATTCAATACCTTCAACAAATCTGTAACAATCCATCGTGAAACAAATTCAGGCCTGTTGAACAGCTTCACGCACTCCTCGAAGAAATCAGCTAAAGCCTTGTCGACATAAACAATTATCTGGGCTTGGTTTTCTGGTATCTTATATTTCTTAACAAACCTCACCACTCTCGCATCAGGCAGTTCTGGCATTTGTTTTTCTACTTTTCCAATCAATTGCCCGGAGATAGTGAACTGCGGCAAGTCCGGCTCGAATATATAACCGTAATCCTCTTCGGCTTCCTTCTTTCTTAATGTTGTTGTGGTTTTTGTGACTTCGTCGAAATGCCTTGTCTCTCTCTGGACTTTCATTCCCATTTGCAGTAGATTCTTCTGTCGTATAATTTCATAATTCAATGCCTTCTCAACACTTGAAAATCCTGTGATATTTTTGATCTCTGTCCTTTCGCTGCCTTCAATTGAAATATTGGCATCAACCCTGAGACCAGCTTCCTTGCTTACATCATAAACTTCCAGATGCTCTAAAATCGATTGCAGCTTAGACAAGAATTCTCTCACTTCTTTCGTAGACTCAAAATCAGGCTCAGTGACAATCTCGACCATTGGTATCCCAGCACGGTTGTAATCGACGAGAACATACTGCGCAGATGTTATGCTTCCGCCTGTATGAACAAGCTTGGCGGGATCCTCTTCTATATGGATTCTTTTTATTCTAATTTTTTTGTTTCCGATGTCAAGATAGCCGTTGACCGCTAAGGGAACTTCGTACTGCGATATCTGGAAATTCTTGGACATGTCCGGATAAAAGTAGGATTTTCTAGAGAAGAACATGACAGGGGATGATTGACAGTTTAAAGCTTTCGCAACCATTAATGAAGATTCAAGAATTTTCTTGTTGAATTGAGGCTTGGATCCGGGAAATCCCAAGCATACAGGACACGTGTTCTCGTTAGGTTCCTTGTCTTCGTAATCGGCAGGTGAATTGCAGAACAGTTTACTTTTGCTGACAAGATGAATGTGAATTTCTAAACCAATCACAGTTTTCATAATATCAATTTGGTAATCAGGATTAAAATCTTAGGGAAATGAACCCCAGTTAACTATTTCTAACAGCGAAACTTCTAATAGAGTATGATAAAGGGAAAGGCAGCTTATCTCAACCGCCTTTATTTGAAGATGAAATTCAAAACCGTCGACATTGGGGAGAGTATCTCTGGAGCATCTCCTCCTGCGGTATTTGTGGGCAAGTGGAATTATCCCAAGGTTTTTGTCGGTCCTTTGATTCCTCCGGAGCATGGCGACACTCGAATGATGGACTTGCCCGAGCAGTGGATACCAAATGGCAAGAATATTGAAGATGTTGTGAATTTTAGGTTGAGTTTAGTTAGAGGGAAGGAATCTTTTAATGTGAATGACGTCAATAACAAACAAGTCAGAAACATGCAGGAAGTTGCATTGGCCAAGAGTTCTTTGGAGCTTGATGCTGAATTTATGGGAAAACCCCGTGGCGGATTCTTCAATGAAAATGTGCAGCCGTTCGGGCCAAGCGCACAGCTAAAGGAACTCAGGCTGAACGAGAATCCCAGATGGAATCTAGATCTGGAAAAAGCATTTTATGACACCGACGTGCGGGCGAAGGACGCCATGATAGAGCTTTACGAGAAAGGTGTGTTTGTTTCAACCATACAGAAAGCTCTGAGCATCGGAGGATTCGGGACAGAAAGGAACAGGAAACTGGTCCCCACAAGATGGAGCATTACAGCAGTCGATGATACATTGTCGCTGAATATGCTGGAAAACATCAAGACGTATCCTGCCATAGATTCCCACCAAGTTTTCGAAGTGAAGACATTCAACAACTATTTCGCAATCTTATTGATGCCCACGAACTGGCAGTATGAATTTCTTGAGGCTTTTATTGGCGTGATGGGCAACGAGAAGGTTCTGTTCTCTGACTGGGAATCGTTCAAAGGGAGAAAGGAGTACGCAGGCATGGGAGGCTGCTACTATTCCACTAGGCTGGCCATAATGGAAAAATTGGAAGACATGAAAGTTCAGGCAGGCGCATTAGTTTTCCGGGAGAGTTATCCCGGTTACATGCCCACAGGAGTCTGGCTCGTAAGGGAATCTGTCAGGGAAGCTCTAAGAAATAAACCGTCTGTATTTTCCGATGTTAGGTCTGCATTGAATTACATTTCCGGTAAGCTACGGCTGCCATTTTCGAGATATAGAGAAAAAAGTGTACTGCTCAGGCAAAGTCTATTGACGCAATTTCTTATGAGATGATTGACTTGATAATGAAACTTTATAATGAACTCTTGGAAAAACATGGGAAACAGAATTGGTGGCCAGTGATGACAGACAACAAGTTCGAGATATGCATTGGCGCGATACTGACACAGAACACAAGTTGGAGGAATGTAGAAATGGCTCTTGCTAATATGATAAAGGCTCGTACAATAAACCCGAGCAAGATAGCAAGTATGCCGACCAAAAGATTGGAGAAGATGATAAGACCATCCGGATTTTTCCGACAGAAGGCAAAAAGACTGAAAGAATTCAGCAAGTTCGTGCTTTCATACGGTTCATTTAATAAATTTTTAAAAAATACCACACGTGAGGATCTGCTTTCAGTTAAGGGTATAGGAAAGGAAACTGCAGATTCTATATTGCTTTACGCGTGCGGAAAACCATTCTTTGTCGTCGACAGCTATACGAGAAGGCTATTGTCCAGAAATAATATGTTGGATGGGAAGAAAGAATACGACGAAATCAGGGAAATCTTCGAATCGAATATTCCTCGAAATATTAAATTATACAAAGAATTCCACGCGCTGATAGTTGTCAACGGGAAGAACAAGAATAGAACACTAACGGACTAGGCGGCTTTATCAATGATAAACCAATTCGTATCTATCACGCCAATTCGCTCCCCTTCCCAAATCGTCAGAACCGTACAATAGAATCTGTAAGAATGTGGGGATGTATCCTCTTAATCTCTCGCCAAGTTCTTCTTCTGGGAGGTCTACGATACCTTTGGTCCTAAAACAGAGATTTTTATAATTAGGATAGGGTTCTTCATCGCCTATATAACTCACTGGTACCCGCAGATCCTTGGAGATGCATTCTTTTGCAAGAACTTGTCCCGCTTTTTCCAAGTTATGATCACGGAAATCGGCTGGATATGGACTTATCGCAATCAAGAAATCATGGTAATGATCACGATTAGTTACTATTGTTGTGTATACATCAAGCCTTTGCTTTGTTATGTTTGTGAACGACATGACCCTACCCCTAATTTGTCGATATATCTATTTAAAAATCGGCTCTAGATAAGATTTCATCCAACTCTCTAAGGACGGTCGGTGATAATTCGTTTTTTTGTGATCTCGCGGAATCATTTGAATTTGCAGTTCTGCCCAATCGAAAACTTAAATGCTGATTTGGATCTGACGGAGACGAGTCGGTAAGTGTATACAATCGCTTATGGCCGTTCAAGCACCGATGACTTTTAACTACAGCCCGCAAACCATGGTCATAACTATGCTCAATATTTACTCGAAAGTAGGCGGTTTCAAATCCTTCGTTTGGTGTTATTCCAACTTTTACAGGCAAACCCAGATTTTCGTCCCATGCTTGTATGTGCCCCGATTTTAATGGCATTTCCGGGACTTCTATAGCATTGCCATAGATTAAACCATACTCATCACCAAATCTTTCCACCTTTGCGTATTCGATTAATAGCGTAGGTCTTTCCCCGTTTGGAAGCACCAGCAAAGAATCGACCAATTCAGACTCGCCAGATGTGAAATCTTTTTCCAATTCCGGACGATTCTCAAGCAAATATTTTCTAGATATTTCCCATTGGGATGATGTAAGCAGAAAATAACATGAACCCGTCCTTTGGATGATCAACTTTGCTTCATACCAGTTTATGCCCGTAATGACTTTGTCGTCAGAATCTTTGGCCTTAGTCTTTGCCACATATATGTTCAAGGTGGGGATAAATTCGAAATCATCTGGTACAAGTTCCGTTAAATGGTACTCTAACGTCCTCTCAGACATAAAAAGGATAATAAAATGTTAGATTTAAGTGCAGATATCTGTTTGACAGGCGTTAACTTGAGACATCTGCAACTTGCAAGATTTTCTTTTCCTGCAGATGGTCACCCATCAGATGCAAGCCGACAGGCAGTCCATTGACTTTGCCGGCAGGAACGGAAATCATTGGTATCCCGGCAAGATTAGGTGCTACTGTCAGCACATCCATCATGTAAGTCTCTATCGGAGAGAGCCTTTTAATTTCATCGAATCTCGGGGCGACAACAGGCATTGTTGGGGCAGCCAGCACATCAAAATTCTTGAAGGCCATCTTGAAGTCTTCTATTACTTTCGTCCTGACTTTCAGCGCCTTCAGATAATACGCATCCCTGTATCCTGCCATTCTAGCGAATGTTCCAAGAATTATCCTTCTTTTAGCCTCTTCGCCGAATCCATTGCTCCTGACAGATGAAAAATATTCATCAAAGTTTCCTTTCAGCTCCTGGTGCAGGCCGTATCTCATGCCGCTGTATCTGGCCAGAT
The DNA here is from genome assembly GCA_016187385.1 of Candidatus Aenigmatarchaeota archaeon. GTDB lineage: Archaea > Aenigmatarchaeota > Aenigmatarchaeia > CG10238-14 > SCSR01 > JACOWB01. Next base: position 692,333 of record JACPJU010000001.1, on the reverse strand, counting down.
TTGTTGAAGCTTCTGACACAGCTATGATGTAGTAAGATGGCAGGGCATATTTTGTATGAGGTAGCGAAACTTCCTGGTAACTTGCTCCCAGACTTTCCAGTTTTTTGATGGCCTGCCAGACGACCTTTGTAATCTTTTCGTCCACGCCCTCGAAATATTCCTTCGGCACTCCTATCTTCATTCCCTTTATGCTTTTGCCGTATTTTGTAAAGTCTTCTGACGGTAAATTCAAGGATGTAGAGTCAAATGAATCATGGCCAGATATAATAGATAATAATAGTGCAACATCATGAACAGTCTTTCCTATACATCCTATCTTGTCCAAGCTGTTGGCATAGTCTATCAATCCCCACCTGGAAACCCGCCCGTAAGTGGGAGTTAGTCCGACTGTTCCTGTGAATGATGCAGGACATGATATGCTTCCGCCTGTTGATTCTGCCAGAGCTACATGAGGAAAGTCGGCAACGGCTGTTATGCAACTGGCGCCGCCAGAAGAACCGCCGCAACTTCTTGATGTATCCAAAGGATTCTTTGGGATTCCATAAGCGCAATTGACAGAGAAAGTACCGAAGCCGAACTCGTCCATCGCTGTTTTACCCAAGATAAAACCTCCTGCAACAATGACTTTCTCAACGCAAGTAGCACTAAATGGAGGAATATAACCAGATAATATCTTACTGCCCGCAGTAGTCTCCATACCTTTTGTGCAGATATTGTCCTTTACAGAGATTGCTATGCCGGATAACTTCCCCTTTTTGGAATTGGACTGGAGTTTTTCTGGCAGAGTTATAAAAGGTGAGAACTTCTTCTGTGTTAATCGCGCTTTATCTAGGATTTTCTTGTAATCGGTCATACAATCTTCGGTCCTTTGAAATGTTTTCCTTCTTTGTGCTTTGTATTGGCTAGAGAATTCCAGTCGAACTTTTCAGCCTTGTCCTCGCGGTAGACATCTGAAATCTCCTGCGGATGAAAGGAAGGCTTGACATTTTTCGTGTCCACTTCATCGAGGGATTTGAACGCGTCAATGATGTCTTCCAGCTGCTTTGTGAACTTTTCTATCTCTTCATCTGATAATTTCAATCGGGCATTATCGGAGACCCGCTCCAGGAGTTCCTTGTCTATCTTGCGGTAATCGGTCATGTTAAAGTAAATTGAATCTCCAGAAATAAAAGGATTGCCTGAGAGAGCGTATTACTATGTAAAGGATGTTTTAAAAGTCAAAATAGAAAAATAGGAGCTGATGAGCGTTTTATATTCCACAACAACCTTTCAAAGAAGCATAACCATTTTCACTTATTTTTAATGTTAAAATGCATGGCCAATTACTTTTCTGATTAACATAAGTTATACTAAACAAGTTTTGTTTGAATAATAGTGAACCTGTGGTAGTTACCTTAAAGTCTTTCAAAGATTCAGTTTCTCTCGCAAAGGTTATAATATTTTGTGCCATGCCCTCCCTTTCTCTATCTTGTTCAGGCATGCCTTCATAGATATTTAGGGATCGGTTTTTAAAGGTAGCTATAAAATTCATAAAATCCTCTTTAGATTCTATTCTAGTATTAAAATTATGCCTATTCTCCCCACAGTTTGATCCACTCGGTTGTTTGGGAACTCCATAAGCCCCCCAAATCAAAAATCTTGATTCATTAACAAGGAAGAGTAAAACAATCACAACTCCTATGATAATTAACAATTTTTTTGTGTTCATACTAAACTAATAATTGTTGCATATCCCTTTAAATACTTGGCACTTCATCTTAAGATAAAGTACAAAGTTGTGACAAATAGCGTTAGTTAATTATGCTAATTCTATTGCTTCTGTGACTTTAAAATTAAAAGAGGAGTGTATATGAAATTTGAAGAAATGAATATTGAAAAGAACGTATTAGATTCTTTGAGGGCTATCAGCTTTGAGAGTCCTACAAAGATACAATCTGAAGCCATACCTGTAATCAAGCAGGGTCATGATGTTATTGGTCAGTCCAAGACAGGCTCCGGGAAGACGGCTGCCTTTGGCATACCGCTTGTAGAGAAGGTTGTGAAAGGCGGCAACGTGCAGGCGCTTGTCCTGGCTCCTACAAGGGAGTTGTCGATGCAGATAGCTGGCGAACTGGTAAAGTTCTCGCAATTCAAGGGGCTTCACGTGCAGACTGTTTATGGCGGGGTTTCAATGGGACCGCAGGTTTCCGGACTCAAGAGGGCTGAGATTGTTGTCGGCACGCCAGGAAGGATCCTTGACCACATGAGAAGGAGGACTTTTGACGCGGGCAATCTGAAAATGTTTGTGCTGGACGAAGCTGACAAGATGATTGACATGGGATTTGTCGAAGACATAGAATCCATCGAAAGGCATATCCCAAAGGAAAGGCAGACATTGCTGTTCAGCGCGACTATGCCGCCCAACCTGATGAAGATCAGGGACAAGTTCACAAGAAACGCCACGAAAATCGAAACTGAGAAGAGAGTCGAGGACGAAATTCTGAGGCAGTACTATTGCGACATAGACCACAAGAAGAAATTTTCCCTGCTTGTCGGATTGCTGGAACGGGAAAATCCGGAATTGTCCATAGTTTTCTGCAACTCCAGGAGGGAGACAGACGATGTAGCCAGAAATCTCCGAATGAACGGCGTAAAGGCTACAGCACTGCACGGAGGGTTGTCACAGGACAAAAGGGAGAAGATAATGGAAGAACTCCACAGAGGGATAATAACTGTACTTGTGGCCACAGATGTCGCAGCAAGGGGATTGGATGTCAAGAACATAACGCACATCTTCAACTACAGGATACCAAAGACACTGGAAGAATACGTGAACAGGATTGGAAGAACCGCCAGGGCGGGAGAATCCGGAAAGGCTATATCCTTGCTGAGCAGGGACGACCATGATTCTTTCAGAACTGTGGTAAGGGGATTATCGTCCAGGATTGAAAAGATTGAGATTCCCGAATTTAGACCTTTGCCTTTCAGAAGGCACGAACAACAGTATGATGACAGAAGATTTGGAGCCAGGAAGCCATTCAGAAGACGCTTCAGATAAGCTCACAAGAACTCGGATTTCTATGAAAGGTGTCAGAAACCTATTGCCTGTCGCTTACGTGGAAACAAGTATAGCTGACGTGTGTATCACATTCATTGATTCCTATCTCGAAGGCGTGGCCATGGAAGGAAACGCTATAGCATACCATCTAATGGAAGAGTTGGGACATGCGTCAGGGCTTGCACTGGCATTGGGAATGGAGTATGCAAGTGTCTATGGTGTGACGAAAGTTCTTCCAAGAAAACTGAAGATGGCACCTTACATTATCGGATCATTTTTGCACGCCAACGGGGTTCTCAATCATCTTGATCCGATGGCAGGCGGTTTTCTTCCAAAAGAAGTTGTTGATGCAGTGGATTTCTCAGTCAATCTTGTCACGATTGCATCAGAAAGGTTAATGATGTATGCTGATTCTCTGTACAACATAGCGAACAAACATGTCTAATGTTGTACACAACTGCTTGTATGCAAAAATATTTCCATACACAATTAAAAAATTAAATTTTCACATCAAAAATTTCTAAAAAAATGAAACATGACCACAGGAAAATATAGAATAGAAATTACAATAAGTATTTATAAGCCAAAGTGGAATATATTTTACTCGTTTAAATCTCGTTAATCTCGTTTCGTTAAATCTCGTGTAACTCTCGTTTTAGTCACACCTATCTCTCTAATCTCGTTCTCGTAACAAAGTATTCGGGACCCATTTATAAAGGGTTTTCGATGATGTGAAATATATTTCGCAAAAGAGAGGAGGACTAAAATGAAAAGTATAATTCAAAATGCAATTGGAAGATCGGGTGGTAGTACCGAAGAATCTCTACAAAACAGATTCAAACTAGAATCAACATCTGGAGCAACTTTCAGTAATGTTGACTATTACAAATTGGCCGAGCAAGAATTTGGATTTTCTGTAAAGAAAGCCAAAGTATCCGTCATCGGCTGCGGCGGAGCTGGACAGAATGCTGTCACCAGGCTAACAGAAATGGGAGTCGAAGGTGCGGCGACTACTTCCATAAATACAGACGCCAAGCACCTTGCAGTAGGCAAGGCAGACAAGAAGATCCTCATTGGAAAGGAATTGACAAGAGGATTGGGCGCTGGCGGTATACCGGACGTAGGCCGCAAAGCTGCAGAAGAGTCAAGAAATGAAATCAAGGAATCTCTTGACGGTAGCGATCTAGTATTCGCTATAGCAGGTCTGGGCAAGGGAACAGGCTCAGGATCTGTACCGGTTGCTTGCGAACTGGCAAAATCAATGGGCGCTATTGTCATAGCAGTAGTAACCATGCCGTTCAAGCTGGAAGGCGCAAGAATAAACAAAGCTGAAGAAGCATTAGCGTCAGTGAGGCAAGTCTGCGATACGGCTATCGTAATCGAGAACGACAAGCTTCTCAAGTTTGCTGGCAACATGTCTATTCAGAATGCGTTTGCTGTGGCCGACGAACTGATAGCAAGCATGGTCAAGGGAATCACTGAAACCATAACACTGCCTAGTCTTGTCAATCTAGACTACGCTGACGTAAGGTCAGTAATGCACTCAGGCGGTGTCGCGTCTATCGGAGTAGGCGAGAGCAATTCAAGCAACAGAGCAGACGACGCAATAACAAAAGCATTGCAGAACCCATTGCTCGAGGTTGACTATGCCGGCGCATCAGGCGCGTTGGTCCACATAACAGGTGGTCCTGACTTGAAGCTGGACGAAGTCAATCTGATTGGCGAAAGGGTATCGCAAAGCTTAGATCCGCAGGCCCAAGTATTCTGGGGAGCCAGAATTCTGCCAGAATTTGAAGGAAAAGTTCAGGTAATATCGATAATAACAGGAGTACGCTCGCCGTACATACTCGGTCCTGTCGCAAGAGAAGCTCCGGTTGTCAGGGAGATCAGCAAGACACTTGGAATTGACGTAATTCGATGAAGGGCAACCCCTTCATCTTTTCTTTCACCCTAAAGAGGATGATAAAAATGGAAGACGACATATGGGATCCGCTCGAAGAAGTAGAGTACGACGTGGAAGAATCAGAAATGTTTGAGTAGAGTTTTTTGCTTTCATTTTTGATTTTTCTTACTGTTATTTATAGAGGAGGAATAAGATGGCTGTAACAATATCAAAGAAAGAATACCAAATCGTAACAGAAGAAAAGCATGTTAAAATGTTGGGAAAGGCGATAGAATCGTTAGATGGTGTCTGCGAGACATACGAACCATTCAAGGTTTTTCCTTTGATAGACTTTTATCTTTCTCGAGCTCGAAAAGCTTCGGAATTGCTTGGGAAATGCAAAAAAGGTGCTGATAATGGACATGGGAAGGAGATTATGCAGTGTCTACCTTACGAGACTCTTAAGGAATTGCATGATAACGCAGAAACAGCAAAATCAGGAAATGTGCAGATGGTTTTTTACAATCTTGGGATTGCAAATGAGGAAACACAGATACAAAGCAATACCACTGTAGCATTGATGGGTGTTGGAAATATATCCGATAGAATCTTAATACAAAAACCTAGGTTATCCAACTATCTCGATTAGGAGAAATTCAACTTATCGTCTTCCGCGTCCTGCTGGAACAGGTGTTAGTTCTGACTCTTCTTCCAGTGCCGCTGATTCTTCAGCCAGACTGGCTTCGCCCACATGCTTGATTATGACAACATCGCCGACAGACTGGACCATCGTATAAGGAATGACAACCCCCCGCTTGCCGCCCACAAGACTTCCCAAAACAGAATTTTTAGCGGCTTCCAGCACAATAGCCCTTACCTTGTATCTTGACAGGTCAAATTCCATGTCAGTCAGCTTGCCGCAATAGAAACCTTTGTTAGTGAAAACGTCCTTGGAAAACATGTCCGCAATGTCTTTTACTGTTACTGGCATGCTATCGTATATATAATTGGAAGAATTAATTTAAATAGTTGTTGCAATCAATCTTACCATCTATTAGAAATAGCTCAACCCATCAGGCGATTCATGTCTGGTAATCTGTTCTTGATACTCTGGATCATATATCTCTATGATTCTATATTTTCCTGAAGTTTTTTGGGTTTCGCGGCTTTCTCCCATTATAGTTTGTTCAAACATTATAATTTTTCCCCAATACAACCATTTATCATCTATATTGTGGACTAAGAAACATCTATTTGGTGCAGGATGATAGACCCTTGCCCCCGGTTTATCATGAAATTCAAATAACCTATCCGCTACATCATCTAATCTGATAGGATTTCTTCTATGTAATTCTAAATTCAATACATCAGAGGGGAAACCCTGTTCTGTTGTTATCTGTAATGTATCATTTAACTCGATGTAACTTCCCATATTGAACAGATTACCGATAAATTATATAAACCTTTCGCTTTGTCGCAGCTTATATTGTAACACGTGTTACAATAGGAATTTGTCAGAAGGCTTAATCTTGTGGGAAAGAATATGTCCCACGTGGGACATTGAAATACGTATTTCACATATCCTATGTAAGATGTCTTACACCTTTGTCCCATATGGGACATAAGAAGAAGTAATTTATTTTAATACTAACTGCTATCATCTATGTATGCTGGAGTCGCCTAACTAGGTATGGCACAAAATCTGTAAGGATGTGTAAGGTTGCTAACCTTGCGTAGCTTGCTACTTGCGAGTTCAAATCTCGCCTCCAGCGCTAATTAAACATTAGTATTAAAAATCATTTTTTGGTAAAGGCAAATGTGGATATCATATATAAGTCTTTGAAACTAAAACAAAATATGGGGTACGATATCTGGGCTCAATTACAAAGAGCAAAAGATGCTGTAGTGATAGCTGGTGCTCCAGAGTATAAATGTCGTGTTTATCTACTTGTAGAAGCTGATCCCAAAGAACTAAATAGCAGACTTCTCAGAGCGCAGAGTACTGTTCGTCAAGCTCTTGGCTATCCTACTTTACATCCAACACCAGAAGAGCTATATCAAGATATAGACTTTGAATTAGATAGGGCACTGAAACAAGACGAAAGATTTCAGTATGAAATGGATAGAACATTATTAAGTGCTCTTAAACTTCCAGAAAATAATTCTGATTAATTTGTTATAGTATGTAGGTTAATTCTAGCGTCCACCCTCAGCGCTCTTATTGGATACAGGAACGACTAAACTATCCAATGTCCCGTTTCCCTTGGATTTAACCAAAGTTCTCGCACTTTCATCTGATAGTCCGTATAATAGCTTCAGTGTTGGTTTTAGGTAATCTGAAATAGCATGAAGTCTTTCTGAGTGATCTGGATTAAATCCATCATCATAGTCAAAGACGAACCTCCCTACTAGATTTGTTTGTCGGTATTCATTAAATTACGAAAATAGAATCTAATACATGGACTGGTACTGGCTTTTGCTGCTCCCGCTGCCTTTTCTATTCTGGTTATGGTGGGAATTGATACGCAATGAAGCGCCACCGATTCCATTACCAAAGAACACGATAAGAGAGATGCTGAAATTAGCTGGCATAGAAAAGAGCGACATTGTTTATGATTTAGGGTCAGGCGACGGAAGGGTGCTTGCAATTGCAGCAGAAGAATTCGGAGCCAAAGCTGTCGGCATAGAAAAGAATCCGTTCATGTTCTGGCTGAGCAAGTTGCTTGTAAAGAATGAACGAGTTCGGATAATCAAAGATGATTTGTTCGAAGAAAATATCAAAGATGCTACTGTTGTGATTATATATCTTTCACACAAGCTGACGCAAAGATTGAAATCCAAATTCAAAAAGGAATTGAATAAGGGAACGATGATAGTATCTGCCAGCCATCCTATAGAAGGCTGGAAGGAAGTGAAAAGGATAAGAACAGGACATTTTTATTCATACTTGTACAAAATTTAATCAATGCTCGAAAGTATCAGAAGGGTTGACTCTTACTATTACACGATATTCGCGCTGATAGTCACTGCTGTAAGCGCAGTGTTTTTTCTAGGGTTTGCTTCATCATTTGTGATTCAGCTGGTTCTTGTACCGTTGGTCGCCGGGATTGCAGATTTTGTCGTGAAGAAGATTAAATCCGGAAAGACGAAATTTCCAAAAGATGCGATAATCACAGGGCTTATTTTGGCCATGGTTATGTCGCCCAGTCCTGTTTACGTTCAGATTATTGTCAGCCTGGTCGCGATTCTTCACAAGCATATAATTAAGATTGAAAACAGAAAGTTGTTCAACCCAGCTGCATTTGGTTTGCTGTTCGCATGGATTGTCTTCAACAGTCCTCCGGCGTGGTGGGCATTTGTAACACCCGCGGTTTTCCTGTTCCTATTTTCAGACTATCTGATCGGTAGGTTGCCGCTTGCCGTGACGTTCTATCTTCTTTCTGTTGCTCTTATATCTGTCTCCAGCTTTGTGACATCAAGTGAGCTCTCGTTGAACCTTATCAGTTATCCGCTGCTGTTTTTCGCGAGTGTAATGGTTGTTGAGCCAAAGACAAGCGCAATTACAACCAAGGGGATGGTACTAGAAGGTATCTTGCTTGCCGCAACCATATTTGCGGTTCAACAGTTCACATCGATTGATATGTTTATACCGATGTTGCTTTTGATGAACTTGTTTGTGCATTTTAGGATAATAAAATGATAGAATTTAATCGGCTTTTTCGAAAAAATTAAAGGAGGGGATAATAATATCTGTATAAAATCTAATTTAGCAAAGGGTATCTTGTCCTAATAAATTTCTCGAGTTTATCTTTTTTATGTGCTATTTGTAAATGAGGTATAATGAAATCGGATACAAATTTTGCAGTTTTCATAGAAACGTAGAACTGTAAATAATATCCTGTACCTTTTATTATACTACCATCTAATATGGTAGTTCTCCTAGTAATACATTGAAAGGTCGAACAACCAAGAATTCTAGTTATAGAATCTTTTAAGCTGGTTTGAAACGAACCGCTAGTTATTGAAATTACACACTGTGGATACACAGGTCTTTTGACTACAATGCACCCATCACCATCCACTACTCCAGCTAAATATGCTCCAAAAAATTCAGATTTCTCCAAGACCCATTTAGGAGGTATAGGTGGATCACCGAATTTAATATCCAACCCCTTAAATATGTCGAGTAATTGTTTAACTTTTATATGATAAAGCCAATGGTCGCCTTTCTGTAATTTGTAAATTTTACCATATCTCTTCAAGACTCGATAACCGAAACTTCTAACTTTTTCTACCATGGGGAGAGATTTGCTGCATACGCCAAAATGTATTCCTATCTCAGAATGTTTCTTACCTTTTGGATAATATTCAGAAATACAACCATCAGTTTGTACAGCACCTACCCAATATGCCAAGTCTTCTGATGGCTCTACTTCTATTTCTTTCTCCATTTTTATCGACCATCTTAAGAATTTTGTAAATTGGATATATACGACTTTCGGAGGGGTTCATTTCCCACATGTTTTACAAATAAGGTAATCTGAGCCTCGTATAAATTAATAGAAACATATCACGATTTATTCCAGTCAAAAATTCTCTTATTTCTTCCTTTTAACCGTCTTAACTGTTTTTCTCAACAAATTCAGCTTTACTTTCAGTATATTGCTTCCTCTTTCATATTTTTAAATAGTGAAAGTTTTATTTATCATACGGGTTCGTAGTCTAGTGGTAGAAGTTAACCATTAAAGGACAGTACCTTGACGAGCCAATGCTCAATTTGGTACGAACAGGAGTTCGATTCTCCTCGAACCCATCATAATAATAAAAAAATGAGAAGGAAGTGAGGTGTAAATTAGGCGTATTCACTCCTTGGACCCTTAAGTCGGGTCGCGAAAATAACATCCTTTTACACAGTTTTAAAGCATAACGGCTGGGGGAATGTATATCTTTGCGGACAGAAATCTATAATAGTGCTAGATGATACGCAATGCCCACGGTATGACAAGATATGATGCGTATGCTATCAGGAATGCTCTTGATATCCTGCCGATAAACAGGGCTAAAAGGAATTTTTTCAGATCGTATTTGGACGCACCGCTCATGACGCCAATAATATCAAAGGGGGATGGTATGAATGCGAATATCAGGATGACCCAAAAGCCGATTTTGGAATAGAAGCCTTCGAATCTCTTGAGGAATTTTGGTGTTCTTCGCTTGAATCTTTCTATTGAAGCGCTGCCGCCCAAACCAACAAAATAACCGACGGACTCGCCTAGAGCAGAACCTATGCCACCGAGTAGTCCGACAATAACAGGATTCAGACCGGCACCGATGCCAATGATTATCGGGATGTAAGACGGGAAAATTGGCAGGAAAACGCTTGCGGAACTGATGAGGCTTGCCAAGAAGATTGCTATGTAGCTCCCTTGAGTTATCAATCCCTGGAGATATTCCAAGACCATAGTTTAAATTAGGACGAGATGGTCATATATCTCTGAAAGAGACGAATCTTTTTAAGCGAATTATTCCTCTATTATTTAGGCGAGTTGGCTGGGTAGTTTCGGTCTTTATATTTTTCAATAATTAAATAATGGTAATATGGAAGAAAGAATCGAAATAAACCCAAAAATAATGGTTGGCAAGCCTGTAATAAAAGGGACAAGAATACCTGTGTATATAATACTGGAGTTACTCGGAGCTGGCTACACACCAAAACAAATTGTTAAAGAATATCCAAAATTAACCGAAAAAGACATCAAGGCTGCTGCCGAATAAATGAGATGGCTGGTAGACGAAAATATTCCTTCTAGTGGGCTTTGTCTAATCCTTATAAATATCAAAATTTCTTAGATATTTGACTGGTAAGCTAAGTAAACGGCTTCGGTCTTCTGTCAAAGGAAGACTGAGGAAGTTCCGCTCATACAAGAGAACCATGAAAATGGTAGTCTGAGAGGGCTGTATTGATATCAGAAACGAGACCAATCAATTACAATTAACGATGATATAAATGAGCTGTAGTTGACAGGTTGAAACGGATCAATGCTCTCAATGGTATGCAAGCATTAAGCGCTTAGATAAATGCCGTTAAAACAGAAAGTGGACTATTCTTAGCATGCCAGTCTTTCTTTTATCATTTGTGGTAATTTTGATATCTCCTTCAAATTCAGAATTATGTCAGAGTATTTCAATAGATATTTCTTATTAATAGATGTAGAGTTGTTATTTCAGCTTTTCATATCGTGGACACGTGTCTACGATATACTTTTTATTAATGAAAAGATGGTTAAACCTTTAGTTGAATTTTGGAAATGCTACCGAAACAGAAGATGGGCTATGGCCGACACGCCTTTTTCTTTTATTTAAAGATTTTCAATCAATAAAATTAGTAATGAATTTTACAGACGGTCTCGAGCAATATTTGGATGGAATTCCTTCTCTTAACGGTCGTTACGAATCTGTGCTAAGCAGGTCTATAGAATGTGAAAGAAAACTCGATGGATTCATACACGGTCCGCCTATAGAACACAAGAGAATACAATGGATCATATATACCCATCTTATTATAAACGGTTACAATGCAGAAGTTGAACGCAAGTATAATAATGGTAGCCTTGATGTGTATGCATGGGGTTGCAGCAGTTCAGGATTATGGTTGCCTGAAAAGGGTTGGGGGATAGAAGTTAGTGAATCACCGCCCCACAAAGGTGATATGAGAAGTAAGGCAGAACATTATGCATCGCAAGTTGGTAAATTTTCGCTTGCTTTTCTGTGTAATTCAAAAAGGAGAGACAGCTATCTTTTGAGCAGAGTCTTGGGTAAAGTCAGGGAAGCCGAACACGAGCTACAGCAGTATACTGACGGTTGCCACATACATTCGCTCTTGTTGATCGACAAGGAATTGAGCATACCACTCATCGAAATGGTGATATAGTTTAAATATCTATTAATGTGATATAGAATTATGTCATCGAAGAAAGACAAGATATACATGCCTTCTGGAGTCGGAGGCTTGATACGTTACCCTGATGAAGAGAAGGAAGTCATCAAGCTAAAACCAAAGCATGTGGTAATAATTGTCATTGGAATAGCGGTCTTCGAACTGGCTCTGAATTTCCTGTTTTGAATTCATTTTGTAAAGTACCTTGTCAAAGTATTTTTGTTTCTACTTTTCCAAAAAATGTTTCGTTTCACTCTTTCAAACGCCCTGTCCAATGTCATCTTGTATTTGACGGGATGTGTCACGAAGAATTTTTTCAGTTCCCTTTCTTTCTCTTCGGTTACATAAGAACTAACAAATGATTCGAGAATATTTAGGAAAATGCGACCGCTTTTCTGGTAAGGCAGTAATTTTTTCCAGTTTTTCTTTATCCACTGCAAGAGAATGCCTCTGGAATATGGGTTGGAAGCCACAGAAGAGACCACGATGAACATATCCTGCGTGCGGACATTGGATGTAAGCGAGAAATTCAACGCTTTCTCCAGAAGATTAGGATTCTTAAACTGGCCGAAGGCAATCAATACAGCCCTCTTTTCCTCCAGAGTTTGGGATTTCATGTACAGACCCAAAAGTTTTTTGTAGACGTTCTCGTCTCCCTGGGAGGCAACCATGTTGAAAATAGGTGACCGCAAATCAGGATTTAGTTCTGATTGTTTTCTCAGATAATTCTCAAACTTTTCGGCTCCAGCTTTCAAAATTTCCTGGTCTTCCGCAAATGTGAGATATCTTATAGACAGTTCCCTTAACAAAGAATCTCTCTGGCTTTCATTTATTGCAGGCTCCCAACCAAGTTTGTTGAAAACTTTTCTGAACGCGGCTTTATGATGATTCTTGAATTTTGGCCATATGTCCAAGTCTTCGAAGAAAACGAAATAGATATAACGGAGATTGGAATAAATGCTACTCAATACAAGGTAGTTGTCTTCATTCCGGTAATATTCGAGAAAATCCATATATTTGTCCAAGGGAATCTCACCGTGCAGCGCGAAATCAAACAAATCATTTTGTACACCCCATCTGTCTAGAGACGGTAAGATTTTGTTGGAAATCTGGCGACCAAGTTGTGAAAGGTTTTCGTCTGAATATTTCACTTTGTAAAATCCGCTCTGGTTGTAATTCACTTTGAACCATTCTGCTTTTTCAAGATTTATCCTTTTCTCTTTTTTGTCGAGCAATTCAGTGAGAATCTTACCATCGCTTAATCTAATGACAAGAGGTATCGGCCACTGCATGCTTTCTTTGTATTTTAAAACAAATTTCTTTTGTCGCAATACCAAATTGTTGCCGTCAGATACGCATTCTACAACAGGATGCCCCGACTGCTTTATCCATCTGATTGTTATGTCTTCTATTGGTTTGTTTGGTGATGATAATGAACTCCATAAATCTTCAGATGTTGCATTGCCGTATTTGTATTTTGAAAGATAACTGCTCACGCCTTTTCTAAAAACTTCATGCCCAAGATAACCTTCAATCATTCGCAACACATTTCCACCTTTTGAATAGCTTATGGCATCGAATATCTCTTCTATATCGTGCGGATTCTTGATTTCAACTTCTATTGGATGCGTTGTTTTCAACGAATCTATGTTGAACGCGGCTTCTGTTTCGTCATTTATGAAATCCTCCCACATGTCCCACTCTGGAAAGAAATTGTCAACAGCCTTGTAAGCCATGAAAGTCGCAAAGCTCTCGTTCAGCCAAAGGTCATTCCACCACTTCATTGTCACAAGGTTGCCAGACCATTGGTGCCATAATTCGTGGGCTATAATCATTGCTATCCTCTTCTTGATTGTCGTGGATGTTATTTTCGGGTCAAACAAAAGTAGAACTTCCCTGAATGTTATAGAACCCCAGTTTTCCATTGCGCCAGAAGCAAAGTCAGGCAGGGCTATCATATCGAGCCTAGTCAAAGGATAGGGAATGCCAGAATATTCCTGAAAATATGATAAGAACTTCTTTGTCAGGTCTAATGCGAATCGGCCTTGTTCCTTTTTTCCAGGAATGGTTACTATCCTTATCAGGATGTTGTCCAGCTTGTCTTCCAGAAATTCGAACTCGCCGACGCCCAGATAGAGCAGATATGTTGACATCTTAGGAGTTCTATGGAATTTTAAAACCCTCTTATTACCGTCTATAGTATCCTCCTTTGCAGGCATGTTTGATATGGCGTGGAGATTTTTACTGACTTTCATAGTGACGTCGAAGGTCGCTTTGTACGCAGGCTCGTCGAAACACGGGAACGCTTCTCTCGCATGTATGGCTTCAAACTGTGTTGTCGCCAGATATTTTTCCTTGTTCTTGTCGATGTACTTGCTCCTATAAAATCCTATTAACTTATTATTCAGATCGCCGATGAATTCCATAGACAATTTTACATGACCTTTGATTTTTGCGCCGAGACTTAATGTTAGAATTTCGTTTTTGTTGTCCAGTTTTATTTTCGGTTTTAGGATTTTGTTGCCGTAGACAATTTTGGCTGTTTTGATTTTCAGATTTATGGAATTCAAGGAAATCCTAGACACGGGTTTTGTTATTTCCAAGTCTATAGTCTCCTCTCCGTAGAATTTGAATTCATCGAGGTCTACATCAAAAGACAGGTCATAATTGACAGGAAAGATGCCTGCAGGTAGTTTAAATTCGGATGTCATTACTTCTTTTTGATGTTTTAAAAATAAAATAGTTATATTCAATGGTGACATATGAACAATTTGATAAGGCAATTAAAAGAACTGGAAAAATTAGGATCGTCCATGAGACTTGCCGCAGAAGAATGGAATGAACCATGGAAAACTTTGATAACAACAATAATGTCCGCAAGAACAAGAGACGAGGTGACAATACCTGTTGCTGATAAACTATTCAAGAAATACAAGACAGTGAAAGGCCTGGCTAATGCAAATTTAAAAGACGTCCAAATGATAATAAAACCGATAAACTTTTACAAAAACAAAAGCAGGAATATTGTCAATTGCGCTAAATCTCTGGTGAAATACCATGACAGTAAACCTCCACATGATTTCGATAAACTGATAGAATTGCCAGGTGTTGGAAGAAAGACTGCGAATGTTTTTCTGTCTGAAATGGGAAAGGATACTATAGGTATTGACACTCATGTGGCTTACATCTCAAAGAAACTTGGATGGACTGGAAGCAACAAGCCTAAGGAAATTGAAGACGACTTGAAGAAACTTTTCCCTAGACGATACTGGAAGAGAATAAATCCTATTTTGGTAAGATTTGGCAAGAGCCATACAAGCAGAAGGAAAAAAGACGAGATTTTGGACAGGATCAAAAATCTAAATTGACAGGACAACAGAAAAGTATTAATCGTTTTGTTCTAAATCATAATCATGTCTACATATGTGGAAACAATAAGATGCAACAATCCACCCAGCGAAACACAACATCACAATGCTGGGAAATTAGCTGAAACATACGGCGGTACATATAAATATTCTGGAACTTCACTGCAGCCAAACGATGGATTGACTACAGATGTTTTAGAGATAAATTTACCTGCTATCTGGAAGGGGAGACATCTTTTCTTAATACCATATGAAAAAAGTGTTAATGTTCATATCGGTATAGGTGTAGCACGGCAATCAGATTATTATAATATCCATATTATGGTGGACCCAGCAGAGATTGCAAGTGACTTGGATATAATTGGAAAGTTGACTCACTTGTACAATAATTCAAAATGAATCTGAACTAAAAGCAAATGCACAATTTTAAAGACTTTCTTACGCTTGGATTAATAAACTATATCAGGAGTTATGTTGCAATTTTCCTTTATCCAGTCGACATCAAATTCAGACAGCTCTCTTCTCTTGCCGTCCACTATAAAGTATTGATCTGGTGTTAGGTCTTCGGTAGTTGAGTTTTCATCAATGGTTCTGGGCATCCTATTTTCTACCCATTTATCTGGACATGTCCTTAGCTTCGCTTTGTACACAGTTATTTCAAAATCAGCATAACTGTTTCCAATTTTTACCGCCGTTAGCTCAATTCCAAAATCTTCGATAACAGCCTTTTTTCCCTCCTGAAGTAAGAATTGTTTAGAATATCCAGGTGGTCCTAAACATCGAGGATCAGCATTAGGTCCGCATCCGCCTTCCTGAGAAAATACAACTTTTAGAGATTTTGGAGCGAGTTCATTCAGTGTTATTTGGCTTAATGTGATTTCCAAATTATTGTAACCTTTAATCGTTACAGTTTGTCCTTCATTCAGCGAAAAGGAAGACGGGATAGAAATCTCAACGTCCCTGGGTGGATTTGTAATATCATTTGGTTGATACAATTGTGACGCAACAACATATGTAGAAATTACAATACCGAATACAATCAACAAACCTGCTATGGCGGAAATTCCTTTTCGCGCATGCATATTTAACATTTCGATTCCCTCACATATATTATTTCACAATCTCAGTAGCGGCAGCCCCAAGAATGTAAACAGGCTCCCTGTAGCCAAAAAGCAAGAATATCGCTGACAGTATCAAAATCACCCAAACAATGCTTGCAACCATTGTCAACACGCCATCAGTAGTACCGTACCTTTTTCCAATTAAAATTGACGGGAGAACAAACACTACTATCGACAGCACAACACCCATAAGCATGAACAGTATCGAAAAGGATTGAAGTCTCCAGTCAAAATAGCTGACAAAATTCAGAAGGAAGGAAAAGAACAGCCACCAAACCACTAGCAATGCGACAGCAGAAACAAATCCCGCGATAGCGATTCTTGAGAATCTACCTTCCCTTCTTCTTCCGTAGGACTCGGCTTCCTTCCTTTTTGCGAAGAATCCAGTTTCAGCAAAAGCATTTTTTATCTTGTCCCACAAAAATATCCTTGCCGCAACCAATAGAATTAATCCAACAGAAATTTCTGTCAGATAAGTCAGGAAACTTAGTTCCGAATAATTGTACACGCCCTTGACATGAAAACTCTCCCATGGATCCAGATTTCTTTTCTCTTTCACGTACCCTGATGCATACTGTATATTTTGTGAATAACCTCTAATCTGTGAAGCATATTCCCCTGTAACCATACCGCTGGATGACATCTTAGCAGCAGCTTCAAAGCCACCGAAATTGCTCTTGTAGTCAACTGATGTAGACCCGCCTCGAAGATACAAATCTGAATCAACGCTTATCGCTACTCGGGTATATTCTATGTCGGTTGGCGACTTGGCTGTTTCAAAGTCGAAATTATAATTGATGACGCTATCGACATAACCCATTGCTTTGTAATAGAGTATGATAGTTCCGGTTTCTCCTGGTTCAATTACCTTGTTTAACTTTACTGTGTACTTTACAGATTTGGATAATTCTTCAGACGAGTAAGACAAAGGAGCATAAGTACCCATCCAATCTGTGTAACATCCGAAATCATTGCAGGTCTTGTTGTGGATTTCCTGAAACATGTATTTCATAATTACGTTCCCAGGAATCTCGAAAACTATTTCGTCTACAGTTCCATTGCCTGTATTCATCCTCACAAACTTGGCTAGAACACTTGCTTCTGACTCTCCGTCAAACACAACCTGATAATAATCGCCTGTAGATGTGTAACGTGGTGGCAATGGCATGGTAGCAATTGCGCTAACAGAGAAATTAACAAGCAGAAACAATGCAATTAATGCGGTCATTATCTTGAACTTCATACAACCGACCTTGATTTCTGATAAAAGTAAAAGCTTATTCCGGCAACTGCTATTATCGTGAAGATTATTGATGCATAAAACAACCATGGAGCTTGTGCCGTCACTATACCTGTAACTTGGGTTGCGGGAAACGCGATTTTTTCAGCGGCTGTCATAGATTGCGCACCATAGAACATGCTCTGATCCAAAGCATATTTTCCAAATGCACCTAAACCAATCGCGCCTGATAACAAAGAAGTGCCCAATATAATAACCAATCTTCTTGATTTGCTGGAAACAATCCCTTCGCCCCTCTCTGTCAGAGTGTAGAAAATCCATTTCTTTCCAGGCTGCTCAATCTTCTTTACAAGGCCTGCTTTTATCAAAACTTCTAAATGCTCTACAACAGTAGCATCACTCTTTTTCAACCGTTTGCCCAAATCAGATGGTGTCCTGTCGCCTTGTGACAATTCCTTCAAGATGTCCATCCTAGTATCTGCTGACAAGACTTTCAATACTTCCCTATCCACAATCGTAACCGGCTCTTCCATATCTGAAAATAGAGAAAACCAGGTTAATAAGACTGTCGATTATGTTAGGTGTATACCGAATTAACTTTTTGATATTATTAACTCTTTTTGTCAATTAATCTACATGAAAACACCGATTTCAATCATTACAGGATATCTAGGCACTGGGAAAACAACTTTACTTAAAAAGATAGCCGAATCAGCGAACAAGAAGATAGCCATCCTCATGAATGAGTTCGGCGAGATTGCGATAGACTCGAAAGTTATCAAAGGAAAAAACGTAAATATGACAGAACTCGCTGGCGGATGCGTGTGCTGTTCGTTGACAGGTGAATTCGAAGCCGCAGTGAAAGAAATCTTGAAGAAGATTAAACCTGAACTGATTATTGTGGAAACAACAGGTGTTGCCGAGCCTGACGCCATTGTTATTGATTTGAAAAACTTGACTCAAGTAAAATTGGATTCTATCATTACAGTTGTTGACGCTGACGCTATGGTCAGATTTCCCAGTTTGGGGCATACGGGAAGAATCCAGATTGAGATGGCCGATGTAATTCTTTTGAACAAGATCGATTTAATTGACATGAAACAAGCAAAGGAAATAGAAAACTTTGTAAAGAAGATCAATAAAAATGCTGCAGTTATCAAGACTGTGAAATGCGATGTTGATATGAGTCTTTTGTTTGGCATTGATGTTGAAAGGAGAGAAGTACACAAAAAACATGAACATAAGTTGGATGTGGAATATTTTGTTTTCGAATCTGATAAAAAATTGTCTAGGGAAAAGTTTGAAAAGATGGTTTCTAAATTACCGAAAGGGGTTTATCGTGCGAAAGGCTTTGTAAGATTCGATGATGGTAATTATTTGTTCAATTATGTCGCAGGTAGATGGGATTTTGAAAAAAGTGGTGTTCAAAATACTAAGCTAGTCTTTATCGGAAATGGGTTGAAAGGCATCAAGAAGACTATAGACAAATTGAAAAATACTAGTTAATTTTGATTGAGAATATTATATTTATGAAGAACTTCGAAATCGCCAAGATTCTATACAACATATCACTTTATCTCGAGATGGAAGAAGAACCATTCAAGCCCCGTGCATATGAGAAAGCCGCACGTTCTGTGGAAGCATTGACAGAAGATGTTTCCAACATTTACAAAAAAGGCGGCATCAAGGCATTGATGGAAATCTCAGGAGTGGGTGAACACATAGCGGAAAAAATCGAAGAGATGATTCTAACTGGGAAGTTAGAATACTATGAGACGCTGAAGAAAAAAATTCCTGTTGACATTGAAGGATTGACAGCGATAGAAGGTGTCGGACCAAAGACCGTCAAGACGCTCTACAAGAAATTGAAAATAAAAACTGTTGAACAATTGGAAAAAATCGCTAAACAAGGTAAGATAAGCAAGCTTCCCAACTTTGGCAAGAAAAGCGAAGAAGATATTCTCAGCGGAATTGAATTCCTGAAGAAAAACAAAGGTAGATTCGTTCTTGGTCATGTACTTCCACAATTGAAAGAGATAGAGGAAAAACTTCGGAAGCTGCCTGAAGTGAAAAAGGTTGACATAAGCGGCAGCACAAGAAGAATGAAAGAGACTATTGGAGATGCCGACATTCTTGTTGTTTCCGACAAGCCTCAGAAGGTGATGGACTTCTTTACAGCAATGCCCGATGTCATGCATATCTATGGAAAAGGACCGACAAAATCCATGGTCAAATTAAAGAATGGGTTGGATGCCGACCTTCGCGTGATACCAGAGAAAAGTTACGGTGCTGCATTGCAATACTTCACAGGAAACAAAGACCATAACATCGCCCTTAGAAAGATCGCTATTGAAAAGGGGTGGAAGTTGAACGAATACGGCATCTTCGACAAGCATAACAAACAAATGGTGGGCAGAAGAGAAGAAGAAGTTTATGAAAAACTTGGGATGAAATGGATACCGCCTGAATTGAGGGAAAATACAGGAGAAATACAAGCAGCGATGAAAAATAAATTGCCGAAACTGATTGGTTACAATGATTTGAAAGGCAATTTGCAGATACATACAAAATGGACCGACGGCACCGATTCAATAAAAGAAATGGCCGAGGAAGCGAAGAAACTGGGATTGGAATACATCGCTATCACAGACCATACAAAAAACTTGGGTTTTGCGGGAGGATTAGATGAAAGGAAATTACAACAGCAGAAAAAAGAAATAGAAAAAATCAATAAAGAGATTCGTGGCATAACGATTTTATCGGGCGCTGAAGTAAACATCCTGAAGAATGGTAGTTTGGATATTTCAAACAAGGCATTATCTGAGTTAGATGTTGTCGGTGTGTCTGTCCATTCCAATTTTAACTTGCCGCGATCAGAACAAACCAACAGAATAATAAAAGCCATTGAGAATGAACATATTGATATATTGTTTCATCCTACAGGTCGCATACTGCAGCAAAGAGAACCGTATGAAGTTGATATAGAAAAGATAATACAGGCCGCGAAGGATACTGATACAATTCTTGAGATTAATGCTTCTGAGAGGATGGATTTGAAAGACGACCATATCAGACTGGCTGTGAATGCTGGATCCAAATTAATTATAAATTCCGACGCTCATAACAGAAACCAGATTCGTTTTCTAGAATTCGGCATAGCTCAAGCAAGAAGAGGATGGGCTGAAGCTAGGGATGTTGTGAATACAAGAAATCTGAAGAGATTCCTCAAAATGTTAAAGCAGTAACTTCGTTGTACTATTTTAATGTAAATAAATGTTCTTTATATCTGAAAATATATGACAGTACGAGAACTGAAAGTCCAATGAAGAGTATCATAAAACCTAAATAGTAGTCATTCTTTACTAAAAGAAAGTAGAGGCTGGTCATGAAAATTGCTGTAGCCAAAAATGACAGTGACATATATAGGGATTGGCTCAGGAATACTTCATTTTTCTTAATTTCAAATACAGCTATTTTAGTAGACAGATACGTCAAAACAGGAAGTAGTAGAATAACAAATTCCACAATAAACATAAAAATAACATCAGTGGACAAGTATCCTGAGATTTTATAGAAACCCCATCCTATCCAACCCATAATAGGAAATAATATAATACTAATCGTAAGTATAGCGTAAAAAGCCCATTTTGGAAAGAAAATATTATTTCCCCTTATTTCATATTCAGATATTCTTGTTGTGATTTTTCGGATTAAAAGATATGCACTTATAGAAATGAAAATAAATAATACTCCAGCCAAAATGACAAAAGTGGAATTAATGTTAATTCCCA
The DNA here is from genome assembly GCA_016187385.1 of Candidatus Aenigmatarchaeota archaeon. Classification (GTDB taxonomy): domain Archaea; phylum Aenigmatarchaeota; class Aenigmatarchaeia; order CG10238-14; family SCSR01; genus JACOWB01. The sequence goes on along the minus strand of JACPJU010000001.1, from coordinate 670,957 downwards.
TATACACAAGAACCAGACTACCCAGAATCATGAACAAAATAAACGGCAAATATTCCCATTTAACTCGCCACTCGGGTATGTAGAGGGACTGTTTCCGTTTTTCAAGAATTGGTTGTTTGGTGTATTTACCTATAATTAAAACTGTCATTACAACTGAGATAATCAAAACACCAAAAATTAAATAAGAGATGGTTTTATTGCTCGATATAGGAAACAGAGGGTATAACAGATATATTAAATACAAAGCAAAAGCTAAAATGGAAACTCCTATCATCCATTTCGAAAGAAAAAATCTGTTTTTCATATTGTTCAATATAATGGTTTTATTAGATATGAAAAACTTGAAACCAGCAAAAGTCCCACGAAGAAAATAATGATGGCACTTATTGAAAGTATTTTCCCCTTCTTTTCGTCTTCTAGTCTATTCGCTAAGAATATTGAAATTATTGTTAGTATAAGTGTTACAATCCAACCAATAAAGAAAAAATTAAGGAAAAGAACTAAAATCCATAGAATATAAATAGATGATTCTTTCCACTCCATGTAACCTAATTAACTATACGATTTTAATTATATAAATGACATCCTCCACGGGCTAAAGTACCGCGGTTTCCTTTCTATTATGCTGCCTTTCGACGGCATTCATCTGGCGGACTGAAGTCCGCAGATTTCTGCTCAACGTATTAATTTTTCTTTTAATATTCCATATACAACATGTCTTCTATGCGCTGGATTTCTTCGGGCTTGGAAGAAACTACGTGAGCCATTTAATGTGCCTTTATGTATTAGATGAAGTGTATTAGAAAATATAAAACTAATGCCCAATGAAAGTTTGCACCTAAACAAGATATTGTTGTCTGCATCTAATGTAACACGTGTTACAAGACTTTTGCAAAGCTGCTCATTGATGATACGTAAAAATTTAGTTACATTTCTATCCAATTCTTCATAAACTTTACTTCTCCTGTTTCTTCATTAATAATGGCTTTGCCCAGTTGAAGAAAATCATGTCCTATAAGATTTTTCTTGCCTCCAATTACTGTCAGGCCAAAATCGACACCATCTATTTCTACCATGGCAGCATACATGAGCTTCTTTTCTTTCAACTCACCAACTGTTACTAGTACTGTTCTACCAAAATTTGGAGCACCTAATCTTAACAAAACTTCTTCATCTATCATAGTCCTGTCAGCTCCTGTATCAATAAAAGCTTCCACTTCTTCCGACTTGCCGTTGACTGATATCTTGGCTTTCTTGATGATTTCCATAAATAAAGTTTGTTTTCCAAATATAAATTCAATGACAATATATTTGGGGCCTGCTGGTTTGCCGACATCATCCAAAGGTTCTTCTACTGCCGACGGCGTCAAATATGTCAGCGAAATAGGACTAAACGCGATGGAGATAGAATTTGTCCGCTTTATTTATCTCAACGAGAAATCCGCTGAAGAGGTCAAGAAGGTAGCAAAAGAATCGAACATAAGGCTATCGATACACGCGCCTTATTTCATCAACCTATGCTCGAAGGACAAGAAAGTAATCGAAGCGTCAAAAGAAAGGATTATCAAGAGTGTTTTTATCGGCGAGGTAGCTGGTGCTGACGCTGTGGCCGTTCATGCCGCTTACTACACAGGACTGACACCGGAACAGGCTTATGAGAAACTGAAAGAAAACACCATGGACATTCTCGACAAACTGAAATCGAAAGGTGTGACAAAAACAAAGATAGGAATCGAGACTACAGGAAGAAAGACCCAGTTCGGAACTTTGGATGAAATAGTTGAATTGTGCAGAGATGTCAAGAGCAAGCAGTTGGTTCCATACATAGACTGGGCGCATATATTCGTCAGAGGGAATGGAAAGATAAGCTATGGAGAGGTCTTCGATAAAATTGCTGCCTTGAAATTAGACCATATCAATTCCCATTTTGAAGGCGTGGACAAAAACAAGAAAGGAGAATTTGTTGACGTTCATGTACCTATTGACAGCAGTCCACCATTCGAGCCTTTGGCCAGGGAAATCCTGAAAAGGAAGGTAGACATCACAATAATATCAGAATCTCCGATTCTAGAAATGGACAGCCTGAAGATGAAACAAATCTTCGAGAAACTAGGCTACAGGTTCCACGGCTAACGCTGCTTTGATTTTTTTCATAGCCTTGCGGGCAGACTCCCTTCCCATCTTCATCATCTTTTCCCTGATTACAGGATCGTCTATGACAATGGATGAAAAATCAGGGGAGAACCTCTCTTCAATCAAAACTGTAGGCGGCGTTCTGGCCAACTTTTCGTTTCTTATTCGCTTGCCCATGATTCTCACAGACTCGAACAAGCTCTCAAACAAATAGCTTCTTTTAGCCAAGGCAGCCAGATAAGGACTCTTTGTCGTGTCTATCAGTCTCTTTGTAAGCGGGTGCACGCCCTTTGGTCTGATGTTGAACACGCTCTTCCCAAAGTTGGAAACATCTATGGCTATTGTTATGTCGGCGCCCATGCTGTAAGCCACATCTACAGGAAGCACGTTAAGAACACCTCCGTCCACCAGCAACCTTCCGTCGATTTCAACAGGCGGGAAAACAGCCGGGATGCACGTGGTGGCTCTGACAGCATCTGCGACAGAACCTTTGTCAATTACAACCTCCTCTCCCGTCCACATGTCGACAGCAACAACAGCAAATTTCTTTTGGAGGTCTTCTATTTTCTTGCTGCCGAATATTTCCTTCATCTTTTCAAATCCCGCATGAGGGTCAAAAACAGAATAATTGTCATAAGACAATTTCTTGAAATCAGCTTCTTTGATGAGCTCTGATTTTTTGATAAGTTTTTTGACAGAAAGACCAGAAGCAAGCCCCCATCCGATAAGACCGCCTACACTTGTGCCGACGATTATGTCAAAAGGTACCTTTTCTTTTTCGAGAACCTGCAATGCTCCAAGCTGTATCCATCCGCCCTGTCCGCCGCCGCTCAATACCAGACCTACCTTCTTTCTCTCCATGATCGTCACCAAAATTAGGTTTCAGAAAAACCACTACTATATAGTGGCTACTTCTATATAAACATTTGTATTCTGCAGAATATTATCTGAATTCGTCTTGGATATATCCAGTTCGTGAATTACAAACTAAGTTTTCTAGGTGCGTATTGTCGCTTCACTACACCATCCCTACCATACATGTAAGAATTAAATCTTTGATGGGAATTTGTGCTTGCGGGTTCTAACAAATCTCCTCTCAGTAATATATCTAAATAACGACGACCATGTTCTTGCATAAACTTTTCCATATCGCTCAAATCCAGCCACCTTCTCCGCAGTTCTCTCATATTGTCCCTCGCATATATCGCTTCATGCCCAATGTAAAATCCTCGTTGGAAAGTAATATTGACTGAACGTCTAATCTTTTCCCCATTCTCGGATAGAATATCTTCCCAGAAGGCAACATGGTTGACAGTACCATCACATTCGTCGTCAGTAAAGTCCTCACCAAAAGATCCATCACCAAGATTAACAAAGCAATAGTTAGAATCAGGTAAAAAGGAAAAATCAAAATCAAGTATTCTTGTCCCTGGTCTGACATATTGTCTCATATAAAATTGACCTCCAGGTTCGTAATTAGATGAGAGACCTAATCTAGGCCACACTATTATTTTCTTTCCGTCAACACTAAATTGATAATAAGGTATACTACCTTCCCAATACATCTTTCTTACAGCATCTTCTTCAGAAACGTTTCTTTCTTCTGTAATGTCTGTTGCAATTAAATCTCTTCCTTCTTTCTTTGGAATGTTACGTGCGTCTCTTATAATTTGATAACCCTGAGGCAAAAATGACGTAGGGGTGTATCTGGGAATTGGTGTATATACTGGTGTCGAAAATTTAGGCGCTGGTGTCGACGTTTGAGATGAGGTTGGTGCAGGTGTTACTGTAAGTTGCGGCATTGATGCTGATGTAGAAGTTAGCGTAGGCGTTGGACCTCCCGTACAAGCAACTGCATTAAATGTAGTTAACAAAGCTAATGCTAAATTTCTTAATCTACTTAGATTATCCCGAACCATGAATTTTAGAAGCATATTAAGCTTTATAAATCTTCCATTTTAACTGTAAAATATTCTTACACGTCCGATTGGTCCAATTGTAAAAACTACATTTCTTTCAAGAGATTCAGCAATACAACAGTTTTCCAGACTTTAATTCGAGTTTGTTGTTCAAAATGGGTGTCATCACTCCAGATACCGTCATTTTCTACAGCTAAAGCTAATGCAATAAAAGGAGTGTCATCGGTATCAATTTTGTCCATTATTTGTTTAGCTTCTTCCATCTTACTCTCTATCGCGACATCGCTTACGACAGAAATCTTGGAAAATAAGAGAGAGAAAATCGTAGTAAATTCTTCTTCGGTCAGTTTTGCCTTTTCTAGAATCTCCTACTTGTGTTCTTCAATTTCTAATTTAGTTACACCGACAGTCAAAAACTCGAACTTACCGGAAAGTAAGATTTTTCTGCTCGCAGAATCTCTAACCAATGCGGCTATTATCCTGTTTGTGTCTACAACTAATTTCATTCAGCTAAACCTTTTCCTGATTTTGCCTTTGATTTTGTGTCCTATTCTTTCTGCGTCATCCTCTGTCAGATTGCTTTTGCTCAGTAATTTTTCAGACAGCTCAATTTCTTTCAGCTTCTTCTCGAAAGCTTGCCTGGCTATATCGCTCCACTTTAGCTCTGTGTGCTGCCTCATTTTCTTGTGTAATTCTTCTGGAACAGATAGAGTCATATTGCTCATTCAATCACCTATTTGTATTATGTGTCAACACATATTTAAAGATTTTTACACGTCCAAAATCACGGAAGCTTTCCATACGGATCTTGTTTTTTTAACTTGGAAATTGTGCAGAGAAACAGCCTTCACATCAACTTTTAGCTCATGCTTCTTCATATTCAACTTCTCGCCGTAAGCTTTCGCTTTCAATCTATTTTTTTTCTTCATCTGACGTATTCTGACATCAAACTTGTTGAACAATAACAGCTTCGCATCCTTGTAAAAGATTATCTCCTGCAAGAAAGCAAACAAGAGCAGTTCAATCGACTCGGATTCGACCTCAATATCTTTCACTATCTTTCTTTTGACGGAATCCAAATCCTTGACCATCGTGTTTGTTACAGCCAACCCGCAGGATTCAAACAGTTCTTCAAGAGTCTTGCCAGTAGCTTCGAAAGCTACATCGGCTATGGCCACATCCTCCAAAAATTTGTAGGGCATAATAAGAATATAAGAGACAGAAGATAAATGAGTTTATGCCGAAAGGATGCAAATGTTGTTCAGGGAATGACAAGAAATGTTCGGGATGCGGTCCTAGCTGCAAGTGTTAAAATGATTTGTCTATCTTCGCCGCAAGAATGAAATCACTCTCGCTCAGTCCTTTGATTGCATGGGTTGTCAGTTTTATAATCACTTTCCGATAGCTGAGATAAACATCAGGATGGTGACCTTCTTCCTCGGCTATATTCCCAACTTTATTGACGAACTCCAATCCTTCCTTGAAATTCTTGAAACGAAATTCCTTTTCTATCTGGTTGTCGGATAGTCTCCAGTTGTTCACTTGATTGAGATATTTCTCAGCTTCTGCTTTAGTAAATGGCTTTTCCCATCCTTCGCATGCCTTGCACTTCTTTTCAGATAGTTCCATGCTATCCCTTGACATTTCCGACAGGAATTAACTTGCAAACTTTTCTGGAAATTCCGGCCAAATGAGTTGCTTCAATGACATCATCTATGTTCTTGTACGCCCCACCGGCTTCCTCGGCCAATCCTGAAAATGAGACAGATTTTACGTAAATACCTTTTTGCATCATGTCCTTCTGGAGTTCATCCCCTCTGAACATTCTGGTCGCGGCTGTCCTGCTCATAGTTCTTCCGCTGCCGTGCGCGGTGGAACAGAATGTTTCATTTGATTTCTCACCACCAACCAAAAGGTAAGAACCCGTTTCCATACTTCCTCCAATAATAACGGGACTTCCGTCATTTCGATATAATTTTGGAATCTCTTCCCTTCCTGAAGGATAAGAGCCAGTTGCCCCCTTTCGATGGACTATCAATTTCTTTTTCTTCCCGTTTACTTCATGTTCTTCTAAGCTTGCTCTGTTGTGCGCGACATCAAAAAGCATGTGCATTCCAAGTTTTTCCGCATCCTGCTTGAAGACGCCTGAAAACACTTCCCTGATTCTATGCAAGATAACCTGACGATTGACAAAGCTCATGTTAACCGCACATGCCATAGCCTTGAAGTAATCCTGACCTTCCGGCGAGTTGAACGGCGCGCATGCCAGTTCCCTGTCCAGAATTTTAATTCCATATTTTCTTTCCATTACCGATAAAAATGTTTGCAAATAGTCAGTTCCAATTTGGTGACCAAACCCGCGAGAGCCACAGTGGAACATTATAACTATTTGATTCGGGAACAATCCCCATTTCTTTGCGAGCTCTTTGTCGAGAATATTTTCGGGTTTGACGACTTGAATCTCAAGATAGTGATTTCCTGAGCCTAGTGTCCCTATTTGATTGAATCCTCTCTCGATAGCTTTAGGGGATACTTTCGAATTATCGGCCCATTCTGCCTTGCCGTTCAATTCAGTCCTTTCCAAATCTTCCTTCCACGCATAACCATTATCAAGTGCCCATTCTGCTCCTTCTTCCACAACTTTCCTGAACTGGTCCTTTGTTAATTTTACAAATCCTGTACTTCCGACGCCTGCAGGCACCCTTTCGAATAATTTGTCTACTATAGCTTTCAGATGCGGCTTCACTTGATCATAAGTGAGATTAGTCAATACAAGCCTCATGCCGCAATTGATGTCGAATCCTATGCCTCCCGGTGATATGACTCCATTTTCATCTGGATCAAACGCTGCTACACCACCAATTGGAAATCCGTAGCCAGAATGTCCATCTGGCATGCAGAACGCATATTTTTGGATTCCTGGCAAGTTGGCTACATTTGTTATCTGGTCGTACACCTGCAAGTCCATCGCATCTACAATTTTCTTAGTAGCAAATATCCTAGCCGGAACATTCATTCCTTGCTTGAAGCTTGTAGGTATTTCCCAGACTACATCCGAGATTTTCTTGAATTCAGGTTTCTTGAATACTTGATTTCCGAATGGCAATTATTTGTTCACCTTCTTTTTAATTTATTGTTCGATAAGAAATTTAAACAATTCTTCAAAGATTCGATAAATCCAATTCTTTTAAGAAATCTCCGAGAGTACCCTTAATTTCAGTTTTCCTGGGTTCGTCAATTTCCGATAATGTGAAAGGTTCCATACCTATATATTCTGCCAATTTTTGAATTTCTCCGACATGTTGGATACTCGTGTTAAAAAAGAGTCCCATAACAATTTGTTGATCTGTGTAACCTACCACCAAAAGAGGTTTTTCAGGATTCGAAGCTCTCTTGCCTCTTTCCATGACAGCGATACTGCTTTCATTCCCGTATTTCCTTGTTATAGCTTTACCGTTCACATGCCTACCTCCAATCTGAACATAGCCATCATACACTTCATATCCTTGACAAACCCAGTCATCAATTACAGAACTTATAAACTCTTCGTCCTTGATGCTCTCTCTTCCAAGAAATATCGCATCTCTGTCAGGAGAACTTCCTTTACTGATTCCCAAAAATCTATAACCGAATTTGTCAGCTATCGAATTTGCTATAGAATAGTCATTTCGTCCATATTCATCCATAATAGGATTTCTATATTTTCTCAAATCTTCAAAGACTTCAAGCATATCAATCTCTTAAGAATTTAAGATATTAAAGCTTAATTAAAATTTCCACAACTTCAGACCAGTCTCTTCATCATACTCTCTTTCCATTTTTATTTTTGTATCTGTCAAGAATATCTCGCACGTGCCTCCGACAGTGGCTTCCTTCAGGTGACCGCCCACAACATTCATCTTATCGTCAGAGAATGTGAGGTGAATGTGCAAGAGCGGCTTTCCCTCGAACAACGCAACATTTCCTGTCATGCCTGTTATCTCCATTGGCTTGTTGAATTTCTTCCACTGGTATTCCTTTGTCTTGAGGTTGTAGAATGAAATCTCAGCATCAAGCACGGCACCTATTGCATGAAAAATTCCCGAGGTTATTTTCTTCACTTCGCAGAATTTCACGAGATATTCCATTATCTTCTCGCCCTTGAATAGCTTTATGATATAGGTGTCGCCAGACTTTGTGTATTTCATAGTTACTTATAAAGATTTTTATCAATAATAAATTTATGAGTATAGCTGGTACTTTAGATCGATTAAAAACTTTAGTTCAAAATGTATTTGAAAAAGATGCAATTATAACTTTTGATAATCTGGCACAGTCACTGCAACAAAAAGGCGTTTCAGAAGTTTATGGCCGATTAAAAGTTTATACCATGCCTGCAACGACTTTTTCATTAACAAACAGTCCTTATTCAGGCGATTTAGTAGAATACGCGGATCTTCTATTGTGTGGAGTCGATAGCATATACAGTCAAATTGGTATAGGTACATTTACAACCTTAACGCCGATAAATGAAAGAACATCTTTAATAGATACTAAAATCGGTGAATGTGTACAAACTTTCAAAAAATATGGAATTAGTGTTAATATGATATAGTTGAGTCAAGACTCGTTCATTATTACAACTTTGCCTTTAACGCCAGATACAAATTCATCTTCTGCGGACATCGCCCTGTTTCCTAGTAAACGTTTATAATGAATAGGAATGGTAACATCAGCGTGTATCGCATTAGCCGCTTCTATCGCCTCTTTCACGTCCATAGTATAAGTCCCTCCTATCGGCAACATGGCGACATCTATGTGAGGCAGATTCTTCATCTCGGGTATGAAATCTGTATCACCAGCATGATAGACAGTGCTGCCACCAACATCAAAAATGTAACCGACCCATTTGTTCGCCTTTGGGTGGAAGTTCAGTCTTTCCTGTTTGATGTTGTAAGCAGGGATTGTCTTGACCTTGATGCCGGAAATCTTTTCCTTCCCAGGCTCTGTGACGATGAACCTGTTGTCGGGCATATTCAAGTTCCTGTTCTCGCACCCGATTGTACCAACAACTACAGTATAATCCGCTAAAATCTTTCGTATGTCAGGCGGGCTCCAATGGTCGAAATGCGCATGCGTGACAAATATTACATCGGGTTTTGTCTTCGGCAATTTCTTCAGATTATAAGGATCTATGAAAACAATATTGTTACCTATCTTGAGGGAAAAGCTCGAATGTCCGAGCCAAGTAAGATTGTCTAACACATTCGCCATAAATTTAATGAGCCTCTCATATTTATTATTGTGTAATCACAACTTTATTTATGCCCATAAGCGAAGCACCGTACAAAAGAAGCTATCATCATGTTGCTGGAAGAGGCAGGGAGAAGAGCGTATCCTGCGACGGCTGCGGAAGGGAAGTGCCCAGATACAAGACATTTTCTGTCAGGCGCGGCATGAGAATAAACGACCCCATGATTATGCAGCAAGTCAACAGGAGGATGATCCACATGATGTCAAAAATCATGAGATACTGCCCCAGCTGCGCAAGATTCAGACACATATCACAACCGGGCAAGAGTTCAAGAAAAAAAGGTATGTGAATGATTTTCGAAAATCTGAAAAGATTGCGAGGTCTGTTTTACAGGAAACTGATGGCAGAAAGCAAGGAAGAAGAACCGTTACCTGGCTTCAGGCTCGAGAAGACAACCAGAATAATCGAGCTTCCTGTTGTGTCAGACCCGACAAAAATGAACGTGATTTATCCGTTGATGGAGCCTTTTTCATACGCCAACATCAAATGGGATCCTGAGGAAAATGAACTGATATATTTTGTAATAGAGCCTGTGCTCAATGAAAATGAAAAAAAGGTTTTGGAGAAGATATCAGACGCTTTGATACAGCTTGTTGATGTGACATTTGCATCGCTGAAAGAAATAGACAAAGCCATCGACTACTTACAAAAGCAGGTTAACGGCATCTTGAAGGATTACGGCATCCAGCTGACGCAGAACCAATATGTCAAGCTCATGTACATGATTTACAGAAACTTCATAGGATATAACGAAATCGACTCTTTGTTGCAGGATGGAAACATAGAAGACATCAGTTGCGACGGCATGAATACTCCTGTGTATGTCGTGCATAGAAAATACGGCTCCATAAAGACGAATGTTTCTTTTGGAGACGCGAACAAGCTGAGAGACTTTGTCATCAAGCTTTCTGAAAGATGCGGGAGGTATGTCAGCTATGCCGAACCTATTTTGGACGGAACTCTGCCAGACGGGTCGAGGGTATCCGCCACCATAGCAGGCGATGTCGCGACAAGAGGCCCTACATTCACGATAAGAAAATTCAGTGAAAGGCCGTTATCGCCCGTAGAGCTCATGAACTTGAACACAGCGACTCCAGAATTAATGGCGTACTTTTGGTATTTGGTTGAAATGGGAGCCAACATACTTTTTGTAGGCGGAACTGCAACCGGCAAAACGACATTTCTGAATTCCGTATGCATGTTCATCCCGCCAGAAAAGAAGATTGTCTCTATCGAGGATACAAGAGAAATTCACATCCCGCACGAGCATTGGATTTCAGGGGTGACGAGAAGCGGTTTCGGCATTCCGTTGCCTACAGGCGAGAAATATGGGGAGATAACAATGTTCGATTTGCTCAGGGAAAGCTTTAGGCAGAATCCGGATTTCGTCATTGTAGGTGAAACAAGAGGCAAGGAAGCTTATGTCATGTTCCAAGGCATGGCATCAGGACACACTTCATTCAGCACTTTCCACGCCAATTCAGTTGACACAGTTGTCAAAAGACTGACATCGCCACCGATAGAACTATCACCTGTGCTGATAGAAAGCTTGAATGTCATTGCTATCATGTCTCACACAAAAGAGGAAGGAAAGCCTATCAGAAGAGTAAGGGAGATTGTTGAAATTATTTCAGTAGACCCGCGAACAGAAGAAGTGAAGACTAATCTTGTTTTCCTGTGGAACCCCGCTACGGATAATTTTGAGAAAGTCAATGACAGCCAGATTCTTGCGAGGCTTGTGCGGAACAAAGGTGGCAGCGAGGAACAGATTAAAGACGAGTTGGAAAAAAGGCAGACTGCGCTTGAATGGCTTATATCGAGAGACATAAAGGACTACACCCAGTTTGTAGAGTATGTGAACATGTATTACAAAGAGCCTGAGAAATTGTTCGAGATGATGGGAAAAGACTGGAAAAAGAAGGAAGAGAAGAAAGAAGTGCCTGTGGAAGTTGTGAAGGAAGAACCAGAGCCTGTCAAAGAGCCCATGGCTGAAGACGAAAGACCGCAGAAGAGGACTTCAATTCTTGAACTGCTCGGTTTCAGGGTCCTGCAGGAAGCGGCACATTAGAAAATCTTTATAGAAAGCCATATATTTATTAGGGAATATGATTACCTACAGCGCGGTTGCAACCGTTTTGTTCGGCGATATAGTGGATAAGCATGGCCACCGTGTGAAATTCCTCAGAGATAGTTTGATTCGTGCTGGCGTAAAATTTCCATTCAGAAGTTACGGCAGCGTAGTTCTTTTGAATTCTTTGATCGCATATGTATTTTCTCTAGGTGTGTTTTCCTTTGCTACAATGTATTTGAAACTTACTCTGATACAAAACCTGTTTCTTATTTTATACGCCCCTTTCATGGTTGCCGGAATTGCTCTTGGTGTGCTGGTTTTATACCCGTATCAGAAGATGATATCGATAAGAAAGAGCATCAACACAAATCTTCCGTTTGCGCTCACGCACATGGCGGCTATATCAGAATCTGGCGCGCCGCCTTACATGATATTCAAGCTCATAAGCAATTTCGACGAATATGGTGAAATAGCGAAAGAAATGAAAGTACTTGTAAGAAACATCGATACGTTCGGAGTTGATCCTTTGACAGCCATAAGGGAACTGGCCGAAAGAACGCCGAGCAATGAATTAAGACAAATACTTTTGGGCATATTAAGCACTACAGAAAGCGGCGGGGATGTCAGAACTTACATCAAAAATGCGGGCGAACAGGCTCTGTTCAGCTGGAAATTGAATCGGGAAAAATTCATGCAGCAGCTGTCAGCATATGCAGAATTCTACACAGGCATTCTGATTGCAGCACCGTTGTTTATCGTGTCATTATTCGCAGTCATGAACATGATACAGCCGAATATCGGAGGATTTGACATTCTGGTATTGACCAAACTAAGCCTTTATGTTCTTGTGCCTTTCTTGAATGTAGGGTTCCTTCTCTTCCTGAAAGGCGTGGAGGTCGAGATGTAATGATCAAATATTCTTATCTTGTTGTTGTCACTATAGTGCTGTATGCAGCTTTTGCAGCATTCAATTATCTTTATCTTTCCAAAATCATAAGTTTTGCGTCAACGCTTTATATAATGGTCGGTGTTATTTTAGCCGCGCCCGTCGTCATAATCAGGATGATCGAAACCAGAAAGGTGAAGGAATACGAGACAAACTTTCCTATATTTTTGCAGGACTTTATAGAAGCGATAAGAGGCGGTATGGCATTGCCGCAGGCGTTCAAAGCGGTTTCGGACAACAGTTACGGTCTATTGACTCCATTGGTCAAAAGAATGACTATCCAGCTCGACTGGGGAATACCTGTTGAAACTGTTCTGACGAAATTTGCGCAGGAAACCAAGTCAAGAATCATTGCGCGTGTGGTTTCCACAGTCATGGAGAGCCACAAATTTGGTGGCAGGCTTACGGATACATTTGAAGCACTCAGCAACACGACTCTGGAGATAGAAAGGCTGAGATCCGAAAGGCGGCTTTTCCTCAATTCTCAGATCATGACAGGCTACATAATCTTCTTTGTTTTTCTGTTTGTAATTATAGGTCTGCAAAAGTATCTGGTGCCTAGTCTCGGTCAGGTATCTTCAACTGGTCTGGCACAGACATCTGGAGCGCAACAATCCGATTTGCCGACCCAGTACACAGAGATATTCAGAAATTTGATTCTCATACAAGGTTTGTTCGCAGGAATCACTGTTGGGAAGATGTCGGAAGGTTCGATGGTTGCTGGTATAAAACACAGTGTAGTCATGATGATTGTAGGAATAACAGTGTTCCTGATAATGGGATAGACTAGCAGGCTGCGACATCGCTTGCTTGTGCTTTGTCGTTGACAGTGCTACAGTTTGTATAAAGATACAATTTGTTGTAATTTCCGCTACTGGCACCGCCTATGCTGACGTTAAACGTTCCTATTTGCCCGGGTTTTAGAGCCAGATAAACGCCGGAACTGTCGTTAAGAGCAAGCGACACAAGAGACGCATTGGTGAAAGTGACTTGTAGTGTTATGTTCCCCAAAGCTATTCTACCGTTGTTCTTAATTATGCCTGACACGTTGTTGTTGCAATATTTCAGATCGCTGACGTCAAGAGCGCCATTGCTGCAGATGACGGCATTCTCACCTTCTTTGCCAACTATACCTGTTGTTGTTTGCGTAAAACCGGATGACCAAACACTGATCAAGCCACCAATGCCTACAGTAAATGCAATCAAGAGAACAGTTGCAATCAATGGAGATATACCTTTCATTTCATCACCTACAAGTATGCGATCTGCTTAATTCCGGACAGCTTGTTTTAATCGTGATTCTTGTAAAATCAGACGGGACACCAGAAACAGAATAACTTTTAAGACCCTGTGCACCGGTACCTAGGCTACTGTTCAAATCGACTCCTGTCGACACACTACCATTGCTATATGTCACAAAGGTTGTCAGATTAGTTATTTCAGTGGTTTTAACATTTTCAAGAACAAAAATAACATTCTGCGCAGTCGTATTGTACTTGCAACTGACAAATTCAAACTGCGCAAACCTGCATTGGGTGTTCGTTATGTTTTCTCCAGGCAGACCTTGTGCTACAAAAGTAGTGCTCCAATACGCAAGAATGCCAGCGATAGTCATGGTTATTGCTATCAACAAAACAGCCGCAACTATCGGCGAAATACCTTTCATATTAAATTTAATTTGTGATTTGCACCAGATAAATATTATTTTTAAAGGTTTTTGGGAAAGCTTTTAAGTGGTTGGAAAAGAATATGAAATTCATGGCAAAAGCTAAAAGGGATTCTTTGGTTTTTTACAAGGCATTGAGCATAATTGCTATAGCCGTTGCATTGGTGGCTGTGCTTCAGCCATATTTGAAGAGTATAGAATTTTCACCTGCGCTTTTGCCGATTTCTGAACTGTCCACGCAAGGATATACAAAGATGGATGTTCAGGTGTCGACTTCGGAAAATACAGGCGTTGTTATACTGAATAGCCAGTGCTGGCAATTGACCGCATCAACAGAATTGACTCAGGTAGAATCTATAGCAAATGGGTTGGAAGGAAAATTCAATTTCAGACCAAATTCTCATGATTTGATGAAGGATGCGTTGGACGGATTGGATGTTGAAGTTGTAATGGTAAAAGTTATTGACATACAGAACAACACTTTTATAGGCAGGCTTGTACTGAAGCAGGGAGACAAGATAGTCAGTTTAGATTCTAGGCCTAGCGACGGGATAGCGATAGCTGTCAGAACTAATGCCCCTGTTTATATGAAGAATGAATTGTTGGAACAGCAGGGAAAATATACATGCTGAAATTATTTTAATGCGCCTTTCAACTCTTCCTTGAATTCTTTTGTTTTATCCAGAAGATTTCCTGTAGCCTTTTCAAGAGCTGTTTTTGGAGAACCGCGACTGGTCACAACTAGAATTTTCGGCTTGGAAAGATAAGGATGCTCCCTAATTACAGCAGCTTCTTTTATCGACGCGTCTTCCCACAAGACATCTTTGACCATATTCGCGAATGCTATCGACTCGTCCTCGAATTCAACAATCATTCTTTTGTCGTTATCCTCGACTTTGTTTAGCTCCATTGACTCACCTTTAAACTTTGTTTCGAATAGGATTTAAAGTTTTGGTTTATTAATTTGACAGTATTTTATAAATTGGTTTTTTTGTTCTATGTAGCAAGAACCTTATTATGTCCCATATGGGACATTGTTATGCAAAATGTTTATATCCGACTTGTATTAACACGTGTTACATTGGTGTCGTACATACGACAAATTTTGAGAACTATGCATCGGCTTTAACTTCTTTGCTTATATAAATATTAACGGACCCGTGTGGAAATCGGATATCCGGCTAGGCTTCGGACCTTGAGTTAGGATAATCCCTCAAAGAGGGTTCGAGTCCCTCCGGGTCCATTACATGCATAATGTGCAAGGTCCGCTTTTATTTTTAGGTAGGACATGTCCCACTAAAACGTGGGCGTAGTCTTTAAATACAAGGACGTCTAAATTCATTGTGTGGTTGTATGCCGGTTGGAACAATCGATGAAAAGTGGAGGGTGACTATTCCTAAAGAGGCGAGGAAATCTATGCGATTGTTGCCTCGAATGCCAGTAAATGTTAAGCTAAAGAAGGATTCCATTGTAATCATGCCTTTGCACAAAGGTGCTGATAAGAGAAGGGGGGATTCCTTGACATGGCTCTTGAACAATCCGGCACACGTGAATCCCAAAAAACTGAAAGCCTTGGATCTCAATAATATAGAAGACGAGATGTGGTAGTTTTGATAGTCGTAGATTCCAACATATGGATTTTTCTGAATATAGAGAATGTCCCAGAACATTCTACCGCTGAAAAAAAGATTGAAGAGGTAAGGCAAGATGGGATACTGACTAACATTGTAATTGTGTCGGAAGTCTTTCATCAATTGAGCAAGATGCTTGGAAAAGACAATGCCCTTACACGCGTGAAGAAAATTCTGGACTCGTCTGACGTCACGTATGTTCCTGTGGAAGAAACTGTAACAAGGAATGCGATAAATCTGGCTGGAACGAAGCACTTAAGAATCAATGACGCGATAATTGGGCAACAGGCTTCAGAACTGAATGTTGCTGTACTGACTGACAATGTTAAGGATTTCAGGAAGTTGAAGAACCTAAGAATCATTCCGTTGTCGAGGTGAATAGATGAATTTATATTTGCGCCGAAATCGGGTGTATTTAACCTACGGTCTATCCCATTCGACTCCATTTAATTTTCTGTGATTAAATGGAATTGGAAAAAGAAGCGGAAAAGGAAATTGAGAGGATAGAGAAGATAATGAAAAACTTGAAGGTGACAGACCCAAAAGCGAAAAGCCTTGTAAACGTCCTCAATTCATACTATCAAGATTCGAAATCATTTTTCAAGAAGAAGCAATATCTACAGGCTTTGGAATCTGCTTTCATTGTCTGGGCTTATGTAGATGCCGGTTTGCATTTGGGTGTTTTTGAAATTCCACCAGATTTTAAAAATATGTTCACGGTTTAAATATTTTGCACTTCAAATGGGGGTATGCCGGATAAAATTTATGATGAGTTGAAGCATCAATTATACCATCATCACGACGAAAAACTATCTTTTGGCGAGATTCTGCCTTTTACCGTTGTCGGTGCCGTTGGAGGTATACTAGCTACAACCTTTGAATTGGCAGGTTATCCCAGGACTCCTTTGCTGGAGGGTGGTTTAAGACTTGTTAGTGGAAGCGGAGACAGCATATCGGAGGGAATTTATACAATCAGAACAGAGTTGCCAAAATATCTGAGAAAATCCTTAAACAATGGCGGTCCTGCCGTTTATTATGTTGGCGGTAAATTAATTGGAGCCGCTTTATCATGGTTGCCGGATTATTTTCTAAGAAGCATGGGTGTAGACGTTCATTCGAGTTTTCCAGGTTCTATAGTTCCGGCTGCGTATGCACAGTTTGATCAAGTTGGCGCATACCTTGGTATGTTAGCTTACCATATCAAAAATGAAGGACTTACAAAAGGATTTATCGAATCTATAAAAGATCCTGTATCTCAAACAAGTCTTCTCATATCAGGCGGCGCTATAGGGATAGATACTATCGCGAGGATTCCATTCTCGCCCAGCAATTTCTGGCATGACTGGATAGAAACTTACGCCTTGTCATTCTTATGCGTCCTGCCAGTGTGGAGAGGAAGGCAGTCTGAAAGAAACAACCATCCGAACAGCAAATAGCCAATCAAGTTCTAATAAAATAAAACGAGAATAATAATATAGGTCGATTGTATTCCAGACACTCTGATTACTAAGCTGTCGATGCAGGGATTCAAGAGCTTCAATAGACGTGTCTCTATACCTTTCTTGGCTGGGGTGAACGCTGTAGCCGGTCCGAATGGTTCTGGCAAATCAAACATACTCGACGCCATAGCATTTGTTTTGGGAAGGACATCGGCAAAATCCATGCGTGCCGACAGACTTCATGAATTGATTTTTCATGGCGGCACCAGTAAAAGGGGCGCTGAATTCACATCGGTAGCATTGACATTCGACAACTCGAAGAAAGTTTTTGGTGTTGACGCAGACGAACTGACGATTGTAAGAAAAGTGAACCAGAAAGGCGTGACTGTATACAAGCTCAATGAAAGGACAGTCACGCGAGACAAGATAATCCAGACTCTTGCTGCTGCCAGGGTTCATCCTGACGGACACAACATAATATTGCAGGGCGATGTCACAGAAATCATTGAAATGAATCCTATAGAAAGAAGGGGGATAATAGACGAGATTTCCGGCATAGCTGAATACAACGACAAGAGGGAGAAGGCGCAAAAGGATATGGACGCAGTCGACCAGAAGCTGAAGGAGGCCGAGATAATAATCAGCCAGAGATATTCCATATTCAAGAAGCTGGAAGACGAAAGGAATGCCGCCATAAGATACCAGAATCTCCAGCAGCAATTGAAAATTCTAAAGGCTTCTTTCGCCAACAAAAGGGTCACGACGTTCAAGGAAGACATGGAAAAATTGGATGAGAAGCTTACTGCGAAAAATGAGCAGAATACAACTCTTAACAGTGAATTGGAAAATGTAGAAAACGAACTTGACTCAAAAGAAAACGCAATCAGGCAAGTGGCCGGCAAATTAATTGAGATGTCGAAAAAAATCGAGATTGAGAAGGAAATATCGGAATTGCGTTCGCAGCTACTGATAAAGAAGGATAAAATAGACTCAAATATCAGAGAAGTGGAGAGGCTAAACGGCTTGGTGGAGAAACTGCAGGCTTTCGAATCAAAAAGGACAGAACTCATAGGAGAAATGCCACGGGCTGTTCAGAGCATTTTGAAAATGAATTTGCGCGGTGTTCATGGCACGGTAGCCAGTTTGGTTTCTATACCAGAAAAATACCAGATAGCAATAGAAGTTGCCGCAGGACATCATTTAAATGACATAGTGGTGGACGATGACGGAGTTGCGTCTTACTGCATTGAATATCTCAGAAGGGAAAGAATTGGACGCGCGACATTTCTTCCGCTGAATAAAATCAGACCGATGCTTTTCAGGGAGAATGAATTACTGAGCAAGAATGGAGTGGTGAATGTTGCCAGCAAGCTTATCAAGTACGACACAAAATTCATGACCGCTGTTGAGTTTGTCTTTGGCAACACTTTGATTGTGAATAATCTGGATGTGGCACGTGCAGTTGGTATCGGAAAGGCGAGGATGGTTACATTGGACGGTGACTTGATGGAGAGAAGCGGTGCGATGATCGGAGGGCATTATGTCAAGTCGCATCCAAAATTTGTCGAAGCTTCCACGAAAAATGATATTGACAGTTATATTGATCTCAGAAACAGGCTGAGGGAAGAGGCAGAAATTCTGAAGGAAGATGTCGAGGAACTTGAGAAGAAGTTAAAAAAGATGGGTATCTCTGAGGAAACCAGACAGTTCATAGACTTGGAGAAATTAAGGATAGCGAGCGAACAGGATGTCGACAAGCTGAGAGAAAAAAGAAAGAAACTGCATGAGAGGAGATTGAATCTTGAGATAGAAATCAACAGGCTGAACATCGACAAGGCGAGACTGGAGGCTGAAATGCAGAATGCTACACTGGAACTGGAACAATATGGTCAGGTCAATTACATAGACGAGAAGTTGCATACGCTCGAAGAATTCATAAGGAAGAATGAAAAGGAACTGGCCTCCATCGGATTGGTTAATTTGAAAGCTATAGATGAGTTTGAAAAAATCAAGACGGAATTTGAAGGCTACAAGGAAAAGTATGAAAAGATTCTCGAAGAGAAGAAGGCCGTGCTTGAAATGATCGCAAAGATCGAAGAAAGAAGAAAGGAAGTATTTTACGGGACATTGAACGAAATCAAAAAGGAATTCAACAATATTTTCGTGAAGATGATGAGTGGCACTTCAAGCTTGGAACTGGAGAATCCGGATAACATAGAAAGCGGATTGGATATAAAAGCAAGTCCAAAGGGAAAGACTCTGTTGAATCTGGATGCGATGTCAGGCGGCGAGAAATCATTGACTGCTCTTGCATTTCTTTTTGCCATACAGAAACACAAGCCATCGCCTTTCTATATTTTGGATGAGATTGATGCCGCATTGGACAAGGCCAACAGCAAGATTGTTGCGGACATGATAAAAGAATTTTCGAAGAGTGCACAATTTATTATCATCACGCATAATGACACTACAATCAAAGCCGCTGACCAAGTTTATGGGATAAGTATGATAGATGGGGAAAGCAAGATAATGGCGCTTGAATTGCCAAAGACGTGAGATTATGGCTGAAGTAAAAATACTGTTTGAAGGATATTCCAAAGAGGAAAATGGAAAAGTTAGAGCTAATTGTACGATTACTTTAATTAAAAGCGAGAAAAATGTTCTTGTAGATACCGGTGTTCCAGGCGATGCCGAAAAAATAATTGCCAAGTTAAAAGAAGAGGGTCTAACCCACGAGGACATAGACATTGTAGTTTACACACATGGACATCCGGATCATATTGGAAATGTTGGGATGTTTCCTAGTGCAAAAATCATTTCTTTTGGAGATGTGAATTACAGAGATGAATTTGAATTTTTTGAGTATAACTACAAAATAAATGACGAGATCGAAGTAATTAAAACCCCTGGGCATACGGCATATGACATAAGTGTGATTGTAAAAATTCTAGAAGGCATAGTAGTGGTATCTGGTGATTGTTTCGAAAATGAAAACGATAATGAAGAAACAGAATTATCAAAACCGTGGAGTCATGATTGGGAGTCTCATTTAAAAAGCAGGAAAAAGATTCTAGAACTCGCAGATTACATTGTTCCTGGGCATGGTAAGATGTTCAAGGTGAATAAATGACCGAGAAACAACTTCAAAAACCATCAGAAGAAGAAAATATTCTCAGAACGATAATCGAAAAGGAAAACTGGGAAGATGTAATTTATTATATCGTAGGCTTGGAACAGCTGAATCCGTGGGATGTAAATCTTGTCAAGCTCACAGAAAGCTTTATCAAATTTGTAAAGAATGTTGAAGACTTGGATTTCAGGATTCCCGCGAAAGTCGTTTTTGTCGCAGCTATTCTATTGAGATTGAAAGCCGATTACTTGTCCATATTCGAAGAAGAGGAAGAATCTGTCGAAGAGATGCTGAAGGAAGACAAGCCTTTCGCAGAGTTGGGAATAGATCCTAATCTTGTGCAACTAGGCTATCCTGTGAGGAGAACACCCAAAAGACAAGTGACTCTGGAGGAATTGATTGTCGCGTTGAGGAAAGCTCTTGCAGTGAGGGAGAGGAAAGAAGAGAGAGTAAAGGTGGCAAGAAGGCAATTGAATATCATAACTGTAACAGAGGAAGATATGACGATAAGAACGGAAAAGATGTTGAAAGAAATAGATGAACTGATGCACAAGCTTCACAAGGATAAAGTCGAATTCAAGGACATAGTCAAAGAGTGGAAGAAAGACAATGTTATAGAACATTTTGTTCCTTTACTACATTTGGAATCAGACGGGAAGGTTGTCGGTGAACAGGAGGATTTTTTCAAAGAAATTATGATAAGCAAGAAAGAAAATTCAGTTGAGAAATCTTAATCAATCAGGAAAGAATGTACCTGCCCATTTTAATGTCAAATAAATCAAGAAGAATGATATTGAGAGGAATAACCCCCATAAGGTACGACTATCTTTTGACTTGTTTAAGAGAATATTGTAAAATCCAATTACTATACTAGATAATGCAGAAATAAACGAAATGCGATAAGTGATGTAATCTACCAAACTAAGAATACTAAAAACGGAATCTAATTTTACACCAACATGCTTTGGTATAGGAAACAATTCAAAAATTATGGTGACAAATATAAGGATAATAATAAACCAAAATGCAAATAAATAAGAAACAATAGCTAGCCATAGTGTTAATTTTGAAAAGAGTTGACCTTTGTTTCGTAGTTTCATTCTAGTCATTTTATTATGGGATTTCTAATTTATAGAAGATTTACTGTTTTTCATTATCTTTCAAGGAGATTTTTATAAGTAAGAGAATTTCTCAGCAATAAAAATTTGACAAATTATTCAACAGGAATGTAGACTACAACCGCTCTCCGCACATCCGGACCCCATGTGTTCATTGAAATTATCGTATACAACAACCTGCCATTGAGCTGCATTCGAATTGGATGAACAATATGTAGTCATCAAACTATTGTATATGACATCTGTACATTGAGCTTTCGCAGTAGAGAAATTTGTAATTCCAGGCATTAAATGTTTGGCATAACCTGTTCCAGAATTCGGTGCTGAATAAAATGGAATGCTCGTATACTGGTCTCTTACCAGACAAGCTGCATTTCCTGCGGAAGTGGCCGCAATTTTAGTTGTAGTGATAAGTGGTGTAGTATTTGTGACTGTATCGGACGAAATCGATACATTAATTACCACTGAATTGCTTTCATTTATTTCCGAAATGGTGTTATCGGCTTCTGCTGTTGCTAGAAATTCATATTGACCAGACAATTGGCACACAGACAGCTTGACGATTTCTATATTGTTTGGTTCTAGAACCTTTACACCGACCCTCCATGTATTTCCTGTAAGATGAGCCCCTAGAACGGACGTGCTTGCTGTTGCAGATCCTGTATTTTTAACCGTTATGTTTATCTCTACAGGTTTATAACTGCCGGTACAAAGTGGGTTTTGAGGAAGGCCTACAAAATCAACATTGCTGACCACTAAATCGGGTTTTGACACAGATGTAGTGGATGACGATGTAGTAGTTGTGGGTGTTGTGTTAGCGGGTGTTGTGTTCGACGAGGTTGTGCTAGTAGATGTACAAGATTGTGATTGTGTATAAGATTCGCATGTGTAATTGGTATTGGAATCACATCTATAGGCAGTTCTGGTTTGTGTACTGTTAAGACAGGACGACCATTCTAACGGTGATGGACATGCAAGACAGGCTGGAGATGTACAAGATTGTGACTCAAGTGGTTTACCTGACGCAGTACCGCAATTATTCGAATCTGTACATGTTCTTGTTTGAGTTCCGCCTGTGCAATCTGACCAAGTTGTGCATTGCCAATTTGTCGTACAAGATTGGCTTTGAACATAAATGCACGCACCATTTCCACAAGTATAACCAGATGGGCAAGTTTTTTGAACAACTTTACAACCGCCTTGACAGTAGTATTCTCCTAGTGCGTCAGAACTGACACAAGTATCTTCGAAAGAGCCTGTACTGGATTTACATGTTCCCCTGACGGAAATGTCTTGACCGTTATCCGAGTCTGTACAGTTAATGCCCACAGCAACGGCTGGTATAAAATCCGAACTCGAATCGCCTTTTTCAATCGTCTGGCCAATTCTTTCGACAGACTTTGACACGCCAACAATAGCAAGAGCAATCACGACAATAACCGCGACAACAGATATACCTTTCACATATAAATTTTATTTTTTTGTACGTATAAAAACACTTAAAACTTATCAAACAAATAAATCGATAGGAAATTGATTGCAATGACGAATTATGTGCTTTTATCAGATGTTCATGGACCAGTTTTGGATACCCATTTAGGGACAGAAACCCTTATGGAAGGTTCTATCAGTTCTATGCGATATTTAAAAAACCACATGGATTCTGGGAAAGAACCCCGAATTATTGCTGTTGTAACTGGTGATTCAGAACCCACTATTCAACAACATTTCAGACATGTAGGAATAAAAATAGAATATGGTGTATTCGAACATGGTCTAGGAATTAAACTGCCCGGAAAAAATGTTTTGCCTGTATACGATGTTGACAGTCGTTATGAATGGTTAAGAGAGCCTGTTGAGCAGCTTGCTCAACTTTCGGTAAAATTAAAGAGAGATATGCCAAACAACAGACATTCCGACAAGCTGTTTTTTGTGGCACCTTACAAGCCAGATTACATGTCACCAGAGAATTTCAAAGAGTATATTAAATATCATGTTGATGGATTCTTAGACATGTCGAAGTTCGATTTTAAATATTCGCACGGCGCAGTAGACATACTGCCTAAAGGTGCAAACAAACGAATCGGCGTGATAGTATTGAAGGATATGCCCGAATTAAGAAATGCGATGATTTATGGATTAGAAGACAACAATTGGGAGTGGCTAGTAGAATCTCATTATGCCATGTGTCCTACACCATCATCAGACGAAACACTGAATTATGTTGGGGGAAGGGAAGAAAACGGGACGGGAAAAATATTAAGAGGGGACTACAGCAACATGGTAATCAAACAAGCTATAGAATTGATTCAACATGAAATCTAATCGAGTGTACATAGGTCTTGATTTCGGAGCTACAAAAACAATTGCAGCTTCCGCTGACGAAAATGGAAACATAATTGAAAAAATCAGGGAAAACACACCGCAGAAATTGGACGAAGGAATGGAATTATTCAAAAGGATGATTCGCGAGGTGTCGGGCGGTGAAAAGATAACTGCAATAGGATGTGCCACTGGCGGACCATTGGACTGGAAAACTGGAATAATAAATTTCCTTCACATGCCCGAATGGCGAGATGTCCCGTTGAAAGACATAATGGAGAAGGAATTCGATTGTCCTTTTTATGTAGATAATGACTGCAATGTTGCCGCACTGGGCGAGATTGAATTTGGCGAAGGATTGAATTACAACGATTTCATTTACATCACGATTTCAACTGGGTTCGGAGCAGGAATAATCAAGGACCAGAAAATATTCAGGTCTTCTTCCGGAGAGCATCCTGAATTGGGACATCAAACAGTACACACGAAAAAACTTTCTGATGTAATCTGCAGATGCGGCGCGACTAATTGCCTGGAGAGTCTTATATCGGGTTATGCCATCGAAAGACATTATGGAAAACATGCTGAACAGTTGACAGACGGGGAATGGAATGAAATTGGTACATTGCTCGGTGAAGGCTTGAGAAACATAATAGTCATGCACACTCCAGAAGTAATTTTTTTGGGAGGCGGTGTGGCTCTAGGTGGTGGAGAAAAACTGCTCAGAACAGTGACTGAAGTTATAAAGAAACAAGTAAAGATTGTCAAATTGCCTGAGGTGAAATTAACACCGCTTGGGTATGAAGCACCGTTGAAAGGAGCTGTAGCACTGGCGATGAAAGGATTTGAATAATCGACTTCTAAATATGTAACACGTGTTACAATGTCGCAGCTGCGACATAGATAGCAAGAGACTAGAAAGATTCTTCTTTTAAAGCGCGCAGTTTTTTCCTGATTCTTAAAAACCAAACCACAGTTCCGAACATGATTACAGAAAGAACAATTTGAGTCAATAGTTTGTTGTCCACAGCAGACGCGACTATAGTTCGTGTTTCTATTTTTTCAACCTTCTTCGCGACTATATATGACAATTCTTTTGTTTCATTCTTCTTCACTTCTGCGAGATTCCACTGGACAATGGGATCAACCTGCAGGATGGATGGCTGTTCGCCCAAAAATGTGATTTCAGATATGTCGGAAGCGATGTCCTTCGGTATGACTTCAATTATTTTCACATCCTTCAAATCTCTGTCGGGCTTGAGAACCAATGTAAATTTGGACACATACAGAGTCCTGTTGGTTACGTTTTCCATTATCTCGAAAACTTCCACCTTAGCAGTTACATTAATAGGAATTTCACTCGTTACATTCCGTTTGATCTCGCTCAAAAGTCTAAGTACAGGTGCTTCTTCAACATATATCTCGTCAATGATTTTTTTGACTGTCTGCGGATCGGTAGATACAGACACCGTAGGCAAAGTTGTTTTGCTGACCTGAAGGTTTTCTGTGTTTATTCCACTTGAAATGATTGGTATGACAACTTCTTTGATCTCTTCATTAGTTGCAGGTGTTGGTGATGGTGAAGGTGGTGGCGTTGGTGTGGGTGAAGGTGTATGAACTGGTGATGGTGACGGAACCGGGGATGGTGATGGGATTGGCGAAGGACTGGGAGACGGTGAAGGTGGTGGACTTTCTGAAGGCGGTGGGACTGGTGTTGGAGGCTGTGGTATGACAGGTGTTGTAAAGTTAAAAGAACCCGCAATTGAACTGGCAGTTTCCAGCAATTTACCTTTCTGGGGATCACCATTTTCATAAAGCGATGCTGTGGTAGCTGTTAAAGTTTTTCCCTGGCATTCTGTCGGAATATTATCTATCGTCCATACGGCTCCTACAGCATTTCCTGAAAATACAGGCGTTCCGTATATGCCGCTTGTGTTGCCACCACTGTATTGGATGATGCATTTGTTGTCGGAACTCTTCGCATCAACCTGAAAATACGTTGCGTAAATGCACACACCGGAAGTCTTTCCGCTCAATAATATTGTTTCTCCTGTATCGGCCTTTCCATTCCCGTTCACATCATTAAGCGACATCGTTGCCGAAAGCATTTTACAAGGCTCGTAATTTTTGCCATATGCGATGAGCTTTGTTACTGTTCTAGGATTTTGTATAGATATGCTATAAGGATCAGTGTTTATAGGATAGTTGTCACATACACCTTCTAGATCTTCTCTATTCGGATTACTAACACATGCGGGGAATTGACTCCCGTGCCAAACTCTTTCTGCAATCTGCACAACACCTATGTTGGAGGCAAAATCCCAGTCTTCACGCAAAACATAACACTTGTCAGGGTTTAGAGTGCAATTACCAAAACCTGTTTCTGCATTTGTTTTAAATGGATATTCATAGAATCTCACTCTAAGAGCTTGACCATTGTATGCGGGCGTATTAACATCAACCTTTTTATAAATAGTCTTCCATCCTCCTGCTTCAGCTACTGTCGATGCCCATCCGCAATTGGAAGTATCTTGAGTTGTTGTCGGACTTCTGTGTTTCGCTGTAAACGACCAAGTAGTACTTACATTTTTTGGAAAAATCATATAGCCTGGGTATATGTTTGGCTCATCTGGCATAACGTAATAAAAGAGGCTTATATTTCCTTGAGTTTCCAATGACAATGGCGTTCCATTTACCTTGTAAAATTTAAAACCCATGAACCACAAATATTCCTGCGGCCAGTTGTTTATTTTTTGATAATCGGGTGTAAACCATCTTAAATTTCTTGCAAGTCCTGTATTCCAGTAGCCGTAAAGATTGTCTTTAGTAAACCTTTGGGACTTTATTGTTATGCTGCCGGGTTTTACAGCTACAGTTGGTTGTCCTGAGACATAAGAAATATACGGTTGACCATCTGAGCAATAGGTTTCATCTGGCTCCATCACAACAAGAGTTTTGTAGGTTTGGTTCTTGATATAATTGAATCCTTCATAAATCCACCATCTGCCTGTGTCTAGAGGAAAATAATTTGTTGTATCGATAAATTCTGGTGTTTCTGTCCACCATGCATTTCCTAGAAATCCAGATTCCCATTTGTCATATTCTTCTAGTGCCCACCATCGGTTATCTTTTGTAGCAAAGAATTGATTATACAATCTTCCCAGATGACCTTTAGGGATAAGAGTTGCACTGTTAATAGATGTAGGACGTTCTGATCCCCAAAGTGTCAAATTGGTTTTTGTGCAAGTACCATCAAATTTTAATGACCATACATCAATATCTTTTGACATCCATAATTCATCCAAACTTCTGCGAAAGTAACCTGTTGGAATAAATGCAATAGAGTCTATAGGAGCGGAAAGTCCGTCACATCCTGCTAATGTACTTATCTTAGACGTCCCCCAACTAACTGTAGAATTGTAATCTTTTGTACATACATTATCCCCTTTACTTATCCACAGCTGGTCACTGACTCTACCAAAGCTTCCTTTAGGTATGAATGTTATTGCATCTATGCTATTATGGAAGACATTCGAGCATCCTGACAATTCTGATGCAAGTGTAGTCTCAATTATAGTACCGTCATTGTTTAATACCCAGACATCACTACCTTCGCTCATCCATAGCCT
The DNA here is from genome assembly GCA_016187385.1 of Candidatus Aenigmatarchaeota archaeon. GTDB lineage: Archaea > Aenigmatarchaeota > Aenigmatarchaeia > CG10238-14 > SCSR01 > JACOWB01. The sequence continues at coordinate 643,660 of JACPJU010000001.1, read as the reverse complement.
GTCTTGGCTTGAACCGAAGCTGCCTGAAGGTAGATATGTTATAGAATCTATCCTGTCTCTTGGAAGAGCAATATCTGCATGCGCATAACTGGAAAATATCAAACTGCCGAGTAAGAGGCAGAAGATAAAAAATAATCGCTTTTCTGTCTGCGGGATGTAGTTCATACAATTTAATTTGTCAATAACACAATAAAATATACATGAACAAGAAAGCTCTTGTTGAATCAGCGCTGTTTATTTCAGACAAGCCCATTAGCGCCAGCAAATTGTCAGAGATCACAGGGCTCTCTGCAGAAGATGTAATGAATGTGATAAATGAAATTAAAGCGGAACATCTGCATGAGAAGAAAGGCATGGAGCTTGTCGAGACTCCTGAAGGATACGAATTCAGGATAAAGCCACAATACAGAGACAAGATAGTCAAGCTTGCGCCGATGTCCGACCTGACAGAAGGACAGTTGAGGACTTTGGCGTTGACTGTTGCATTAAAGCCTCCTGTGAAGCAGTCTGCCATAGTAAGATACCAAGGAAACAAAGCATACGGCTACATAGAACAACTGGAGAAAAAAGGTTTGATCAAAACGGAGAAATTCTCAAGAACCAAAGTCATAAAGCTCACAGATGAGTTTGAAAAATATTTTGGCAAAAGTGTAGGAGAATTAAAGAAGTTGATTGAAGGTGGGGAATCTAAATCGTCAAGCTCTTGACAACAACCCCCTTGTCAGTTATATCGAACGGGTAAATCTTCTTTCCGTGATCCGTCCTTCTCATTTTCAATATCTGCACATTTCTCGACGCGCCGCCTACTGTCATGTAGTTGAGCAAAACAACGGAATCAACAACAAACTCCTCGAACCCGAACTTGCTTATCTCGCCCTTTTCACCTCTAGAAACTTCGGAGATTATCAGGCTTGTCACGCCGAGCGACTTTAATGTGTTGAGCATGTCAAATGCCTTTGACCTTATCTTGAACGCTTCTTCGGGCCTTTCCCTCCATCCCATTGATGCTATAGTCAAGCTGTCCAAAGCGAATCTCTTCGCGCCGATTTTTTTCACAGACTCGACGATTCTCGTTGTCACAGCTGTCAAGTCGCTTGCGACCAAACTTTCCAATACAAACTTTCCTGCCGTTATATATTTGGAAAAATCCCATCCGAACCTTGCGACATCACTCAAGATTTCATCTGGTCGCTGCTCCAATGTTATATAGACACCGTTCTCGCCTTTCTGCAACCCGTTCCATAAATACTCCATGCAAAAGATTGTTTTACCGGTACCGGCATTGCCCGCAAGCAGATTCGTAGAACCTTTTACCAGACCGCCTTCAATTAGTTTGTCAAAACCGGGAATTCCTGTTTCTATTCTTTCTGTAGTGGGCATAATATAAATTGGTTAATGTCTGAGATAAAGGTTACTTGAATTTTATTATCTTTTTCTGATATAGAACAACAACCACAACACTCGCTGCCAACACAACAACGATTCCGATTAGTATTGTTGGTGATGCAGCTGGTGTAATCTCTCCTGGCGGTGTGACTAGTGGCGGAACAACTGCTTGAGCTACAGCTATTGTAGTTGAGTTTAGTGTTTCAATTTTCTTGTTCACTTGATAGGATAAATCCTTTGACTCGCCTGTCTTGACTTCAGAAAAACTCCACTGGACAATTGGATCAGCCTGCAGGATGGATGGCTGTTCGCCCAAAAATTTGACATCATTAACATTTGCGGCAACATTTTTTGGTATGACTTCAACCAATTTTACGTTCTTCAATTCCTTGTCTGCTGTGAATGACAATGTAACTTTTGATACTGTTGTCGATTGGCCTGTTGTTTTCTCCTTTACTTCAAAAACTTCTACTTTCGCAGATACAGAAACAGAACTTGACGAACCTGTTGAAATAGCGGTTTTAATTTCATTCAATGTAGTCTTTGCTTCTTGTGTTGCAACTTCTAGAGCTTTGTCAACATCTGCAATCGTGACTGTCCTTGTTACTTCTGCCTTTCCAGTCTGCGTGACTTGAAGATTTTCTACATTTACTGTTTCCACACCTAAAACACTTGGTGCTATATTTGTCGTTACTTCGCTGATAGTAGTTGTGCTGGTGACAGGTACTGAAACTGGCGTTACTGTAATTGCAGGTTGTGCAGTTGGTTTTGTTTCAGGTGTTGTTGTAGTAGGTGTAGTCGGAGTCGTTGTTGTTGGTGTTGTTGTAGCCGATGAAGGTGTAGTTGTAGTGGTGCTGCTACTGCTGCTACTACTGCTGGTGCTACCTGTATCAGATGATGGCGCGGCACTTGCTGTTGTGCCTGACTGCCCGCCTGTATCTGAAGAGCCTACGCTTACAGAAGTTTCGCCTGCAGGTGGAGCAATAACAATAGGAACTAATAGAATGAATACTGCCAAAAATGCTGTAAATATTTTGTAATCATTCACTGCTTTACCCCCGTTATGTTGGGTTGCCACCGGTCATTGCTACGCTCCATGAACCGAATGTGAATGTTGTTGTGTAAGTTCCTGGTGTTGTTGATGTCGGCAACTTGACATATACAGTTACTGTTCCGTTTATTGGCTGTGATTGCGTGTCCAAGTCTAACAATGGGTATATTGTATCTGTTGTGTTGTAACCATGAGAAACATAATATGTCATTAATGTACCATTAACATGTCTATAAGTCATTTTTGTATTTCCTGCAGTGGCTATCGTCTCTGACCCTCCTGATCGTGTCCAGTTGGCTATCTTCACGGCTGTTGCGTTGACATCTGTTGCGTTGGACGTCGTGCTTCCAAGTGTGATGTTGAATGTGAATGACCAACCGTTATCATAAGTATTGTCAGCCACACCGCTAGTGTCTGATGTATTCAATGTTGCGACAACACCGTCCCTCGAGTCTACACCAAATGTTCTTGTCGAGTTTGTCGTGCCACTGCCATGGTTTCTCGAACCATTTATGGCAGCATTGCCTGCGATGTCTGTAGCATACAGAGTTATCGTGTGATTGGCACCGTCTGTCAAGCTGCTGGCTGTGTATGTACAGCTTATATTCAAGTCATTGTATTGAGTACAGTCTCTCGTGTAATTGAACCCTGAGATGTTCGCGGTTATCGAGGCTGTATCTATGCCCGATCCACCGTCATTGTCAATAATAGTGAATGTGATTATTGGTGTTTGTGTTGTGACATTAGAGCCGAATGCTATTGACGTGAGGTTGATTACTGGTGCTGTCGTGTCGTCGGCATTGCTCCTGACCATTGATGGAGATAATGACATCTGGGTGCTGTAATTCAGATTCAAGCTGGTCCATGTTAATGACTGGTAATTGCTCTTACTCACCGAGATAGTGTTTACGCTGCCTCCAGTTCCGATGCTTGTGACATTTGACTGGTTAAGCGCCCAATAAATAACGCCGTCCTTAGTGGAATTTGTGTCTCCAGTTGCCTCCCCTCTGCCAACTGTATTCCCATCTGTCGCTGAGAATGTTGTTCCACCGCCTGTAGTGACAGTTGCTGTTATACCAGTCACACTGCCTGAATTAACTTTCACGGAAAATGCAGCGTTTAGAGTTATGTTCGCCTGACCAGTGGAATTTATCGGATAGTTTGTAGACGAAGTGTTGATGTAACCGTCCCTCTTGACACTTACGTTCATGCCGCCTGCCGCAGTCACATTTGCAGTGCTGACATTCAGATAATAGACATTCGAGCTCGAAGAGCTTCTAAAGTATGACTGGTTCTCAGTCAACAATGTTCCGACTCCATTGGTTACATTTCTTACCACTAAAACGCCTGAATTCATGTTCGAACTACCTGTTAGTTCGTCTTGGATATTGAGTCTGACCGTGTAATTCAATCCGTATGTACTATTCCAGTTCAAATCTGTCTGGGTTGATGCATTGCCTGTCACATTCTGGGACGAGTTGATGTACCCCAATGAAAATGCGGTGAGATTTACACTTACGCCATGCGGTACAGGTATGTATGCCGTCCAAGCAACAAGGCTAGTGTTATTGTAGCGTGTCGCGTTTACAGAGCCCGATGTAGTGCTGAGAGAAATATTAATACCTGCCGCTCCTACCCAATCCTCGGAACCGTTGAGTTTGAAGCATGTAAAGTTCAATTGGTCGCAGATGCTCTGCACTCTTACTGTGAATTGCAATGCGGAACCGTTGATCTGAGATGCCGATCCTGTTGGGAATGTCATGTTGAAAGCTATGCTGCTGTTTCTTCCTGCGGTGAAGTTAGCAGTTGGTCTAACAGTGACCGTCTGGTTCACATATCCTCTGGCCGCTACAGTCACATTTCCGCTTGTATAGTTTGAAAGCGGTATGTATGCCACTCCTGCACTATAGTTTGTCACTAATCCTGAGATTTCAGCGACAGCATTACCGTCTGCATTAATATTGTTAGTAATATTGAAACATCCTCCGGATGATGCGTTTATTTCATCGCATACATAAAAGACCCTTACAGTGTAAAGCATGCTTCTGTTGAGCAGTGTCTGGTTTGTGGAATTGACTACCAATGCAAGTGTTCCATTGTCGACATATCCTATCTTCGACATGTTTACATAAGCAGCTCCGTTAGCGGACAGTGTGGCTATATTTACAGCCCAGTATGCATACGCACCACTGGTTGCATTAGGATTGCCTGCACCACCTGCTGTATTGTTAAGAGTGAAATTGACAGAATTGTAGTTATGACCACCTAGTGACTGGCTCAACTCGTCATTTGCCGCAACTTTCACGTTGAATGGCAACTGTATTGTATGCGATGTCTGATTGCTTGCATTTACAAAAACTCTTATAGCTGAGCTTGTGTTTATATATCCGATTTTAGATACAGTAAAGTTGGTCTCGTTCGGAAGCACCCAACTCTGGTTAGCGAAATAATAGACATTGTTGGATGTCGCGTCTGCTGTGGCTGCCACTAGTGATGATGGTCCAGACGTGTTGAATGCAAATGTCACACCACTAGTCATATAACTAGAATTGCCTGCACCTAGCTCGTCCTGAACAGTAATCTTGATTGTATAGTTCAAGCCATTGGCGAGAAGATCCGCGCTTAGCTGATTTGAAGCGTTGAACAAAACCGTTTGCTGAGCTAATGGATTTGGCGTCACGACTTTGGTTGAATTTACAAGACTCTGATTGCCCAAGAATGCCACTAACTGCACCGCGCTTGTGCCTGTTGCGTTTACATAAGCATTACCGTTGTTATTCCCGCCTGCAGTCGCATTATTGTAAAATGTGCTGTTGTCTTGTTCGAAAACATCCACTCCTGCAAGGAAGCGATTAGCCACTTGACCCCATGAGAGAGAATCTGAATTGTTCAATGTAAAGTTGCGCACACCTAATTCATCGAATACAGACAATACCTTGAACGTAAATAGCAAACCATTTGCGCGATCAGTAGCCGCTCCGTTTTGGTCTGTATTGTTGAATACTATGCGAACTTGCGATGTCTGGTTGGTTCTTACGGTTATAGTACTATTGACATAACCGTTTTTGCTCCCGTTGATTATCACAGTCTGGTTATTACCAACACCAAGATTGCTCGCATTGATATAAGCATTACCGCTGTTATAAGTTGTATTAGTGCTACCATTACCAGAAATCTCTGCTATGCCTAGTGTACCGTCCATCAAGAAACAATGCCCTGTTCCTCCCAATTCATTGCAAAGGTTAGTAACCCTTACAGTAAAGTTCAAACGAGCCACTGCAACTGCCTGCGCTGTAGAGTTTAATGGGATATTCGTATAATTGTTTGCAACATTCGTCGAGTTTATATATCCTATCTTTGCAACTGATATATTCACCGCAGAATCGGTAATGTTAAAGTAGTATGTATTTCTTGATGATGAATTGGATGAAGAGGTTGTATTGTTGAGCGCGATAGTGACGCCTTGTGTAAATGCACCGCCTGTGCCAATTTCGTCTACAACTGTAACATTTAGCCTGAATGGCAACTGCGGATTTCGATAGGCCTGTGCAGTTGAATTGATCGTTATATTATCGAAAGAGCTGTTCACATAACCTGCTTTCGAGACATTCATATAGACTGATATCACATTGGGTAGAGCAAAATAGTAGATATTCTGGAGTGACTGATTAGGCACTACATTAGTAATCGTATTGCCGGTATTGTTGATTGTAAATTTAGTATTAGTATCGTTGAAGAATGTGGCAGCCGCACCTAGCTCGTCTGTGACATTGATTTTGAGGGCAAATGGCAAAACATAAGTAGAGTTTCCTGTAATCTGAGTTTGGACTGTAGTGTTTACAAGGAATGTCGCGTTTGTGTAATTGGCGTTTATATAAGAACCATTATTGATGTAGCCCGATTTCGACATATTTATCGAAATGTTGTAGAAACTTACATTTCGCAATGCAAAGTATTGGATGTGACCTGCCGTTGCGTTTGACGTTCCTGTCGTGTTTCTACCGTCCGAAACGCCAGTACCATCTGCTGTATAATTCCAGGATGTGATGTTAATAGAATACCCAGATAAGGCATTTCCCAAATCATCTGTTACTGTTACCTTTACCTTGTATCTCATTCCTGATGGTTTAATGGCATTAGCGCCTGCTCTATTAGTGACATAACTCTGATTGGATGATGGGGTAATGTTTACGAAACCATCGCTACTAATGGTGTAATTGAAATTGGTGGAACCTGATTGTGTAAAAGAAGTACTTTCAACCAAAAACAATCCATCATTACTGCCGTCATACGGGACAAGGTTGGCGTTAAATTTCAAGCTTGTCCCATTAGACATGAAATATACACTTGCGTTTATTGCTCTCGTGACATTATTTAGCTCATCTTGAATGTCAAATGCTATATCTTCAGCGTCAATAGCCGCTGTCACCACGCTTCTGTTGCCGACATCACTATTTGAATCTCTTGTATCTATGTACCATCTTCCGATAGCACTACTCCCTGAATCAGGAGTTGTAACCGTCAGATTGATTAATAGCGAGCTTCCTGCTCCCAAAAGTGAAGAAGACAAATTCGTACAGTTGACAGATAATTGGTTTATGTTACATGGCTGGGTTGAATTTCCTGTTGCGTTTACAGCAGTTACGATATAACCTGTCGCATTTGTTATGTTAACGAAAGTGATAGCATGTGAAGACTCGGCTCTGTTGGAGACGTTGAATTGAAGCGTTGCGGATCCTCCAGTCGGGACAATCCTCATGTTACCGGTACTATTAACTACGGTGACGTCTGGGACAGAAACCGCCAATGCGAAAGAAACCATTAATAGGCTGACAATCAAAAAGCTTACTATCAAAAGTGATTGCTTCCCAGAAACCTTTAAATTGCTTACTATCTTAGCAGGACTTCTTATCTCTTCCCCATCAGCTTTATATAAGTTAGGGTGAATGGTTCCTAAAGACATTTAAAAATATTTGTGAAAGGGTATATATAAATGTTTTCCTGGGGTTTTCATTAAGAATTTTTTGGCAAATCTTTATAATATAGCGATTTTCGGAAATTTATTAAAAATTTTGATCATTCTGAGCAATATTTAAGGGTTATTTATAAAGGATAACTATGAACAAATTCGACGGACAGCCGCTTGTGACGAGGCACAGAGTGAATACAATAGAAGGTCTAAGAAAAGTGGATCCGAAATACGGCGTAGAGATTGACATAAGACATGACAACCGCACAGGGAGGCTTTATCTGAATCACGAACCTGGGACAGGGGATGATTTTGAAGAATATATGAAAGTCTTTGCAGAACAGGGAAACAGATTTGTAATCTTTAACACAAAGGAGACTGGGATAGAGACGAAAATCATAGAAATTGCCAAGGCTCTTGGAATAGAAGATTATTTCCTTCTTGATGTCGAGTTTCCGTTCATTTACCGCGCTGCGTTCAAAGGTGTGCCTGATCTGAATGGTAGAATAGCGATAAGATTTTCTGAAGCAGAGCCCATAGAACAGGCTTTGATGCTTAAAGGAAAGTTCGACTGGGTGTGGGTTGATGTGAATACACGACTTCCCCTTGATAAAGAAATTTATGCGCAATTGATTTCTGCAGGTTACAAGCTTGCACTAGTCTGTCCTGAGAGGTGGGGAAGACCAGAAGATATACCAAAGTTTATAGAACAGATGAAAAGGGATGGTATAAAGATAGATACTGTGATGACGGCAGAAGCTTATGTCGACCGGTGGGAGAACAGCGGTGTGTTGAACCCTTTCTTTTCACGCAAATAACAGTGAAACTTGAAAGTCCCAATTTTTATTCATTGTAACAAATAATGATAATGGTCAAACTAGTAATATGGATAGACACCTCACAAAATAAAAGTTATTCTTGTGTTGTTTCTGGCTCTCAAAAAGAATTGGACGATTTACATAAAAATGTAGATGTCATTCTCGTAAAACACGGGAGGAAAGGAACTTTCCACTGGAGAACATTAAGGAGAAACATTAGAAAATCTGCACAAAATGAGATAATTCAGCTGTTAAAAGAATCTAAAGTGCATTTCAATATATTTGAACATAAGCCAGCTTTTACTGTGAATGACAAGGAATTCTATCTTAAGCATGTGCCAAACACAATAAGTGGCTCTCTTGATAAATGGCTGGAAGGGAAAGCAGGAACTGTACTTGTTCATGTAGACAAAGACTATTTGGTTAAAGAAGTGAAGAACAGCACAAAGCTTTTTGTTGCAAATTTAATAAAGCGTTTATGTGAAAGATTGGTTGGACCAGTAAAATTGAGAATAGACGATGCAATTAGGGCTGATCTCAAACATACAAATGGAAATGTAATGCAATTCATCGGACTTGTCTCAAGTAGGGAGCTTTCTAAGGATATTCAACTTGCGGATATTACTTTAGGTTATTATCTCTACGATAAAACAGCTCTGGAGGAAAAGGTATTTTTCAAGAAAATTTAATAAGGGAACCCCATTCTTGCGAATGGGCAAGCTTTCAAGCCCAACCTTAGGTTACGTTCCACACGGAACGGTTCCACAGGCGGTACGGCTCTAATAGAAATAAGGGTCTTGTTAGATATATAAAGCTTCATGCAAGCCTGGCTTTGTGTAAATAGTCTTTTTTGTGTATAAAGTCTTGAACTTGTGTAAAAAGTCAGTTCTTGGGAGAGCCCTCAAAGAAATTCGGCTCTACCCCAAGCTCGTGTATCTCGTGGATTATCACGCAGATGTTATGACATCATGTTGGATTTACACAAGGGTGGGGATTTTCCCATTTTTAACTGACTGTCACAAAAGGTTGATAAAACTATGATTTTTATAAAGTAAAAAAATAATGTATCAAGTGATAAATTGAATCTAATAATATACCTCTATTTGTTATTGCATAAGTTAGGCATTTTGAAAGAAGTGAAATTAAAACTTGGTGGAATTGTCTTTAATGTCATAAATTCTTCTGACAGATATGAATCAAAATATATTACAAGGGAAAACAATGAATATACGAAATACAAAAAAATAAACAAGGGAGACATTGTTTTTGACATAGGTGCAAATTCTGGCGGATTTTCCTTATTTTGTGTAAGTAAAGGAGCAATAGTCTATGCTTTTGAACCCAATTCCATTGCATTTCGAGGATTAAAAAAGAACATTAACGGTTTTATCAATATACATCCCATTAGAAAGGCTATATCAAAAAGAGCGGGAAGAAAATATCTATACTACAATAGCAACAACACATGGACGAACAGTCTTTGCCAAAAAGAAGGCAAACCAAAAATACTTCTTGACAATAAGGAGAAAGTAGAGTGCATAACATTGGACAATGCATTGTCTATAACCAATGGCAAATGTGACTTTTTAAAGTTAGATATAGAAGGTGAAGAATTTAATGTTCTGCCAGATTCTAATTTGAACGGCGTAAAATATATAGCTGTCGAATATCATTCGACCTGGGGAGATGCCGAAATGCTCAAAAGAGCATTGATGGAAAAAGGTTTTGAGGTAAAGAATGAAAGTCCTCATGAAAATTACGGCATGCTTTACTGCCAAAAAGTGAGGGTGATGTAGCAACAACATTTATTGAATTATTTGATATTCTTTCCTCGTACCCATAAAATAATCTGTGTAGAAAGTCGTCAATTTTAACTACTTATTACACAAAGCATGCAAGCCTGTGTGAAGACGGAATTTTTAATCCATTCTATTCAAAATGAAGTTTTAAGGCTGAATCTTTCATAAGTTTCCAAATAGAATCTTTCCGGACTTGATCTAAAATATCCAACATCAAGATAAAGCGGTCGGCTCAATCCCAGAACTGGAGCATGTTCCATGAGCTCGAAGAATTCCACCAGTTCTTCAGGTTTTCTTGACTGTGTATACCTGGAAGCGGTTATATGAGCACCCCATGGAGGTCTGACTTCAATTCCATTCTCTTTAAGCGAATCGACAATAATTTTTCCCATATAAAAGAATCTGTCACTTGGCGCTCCTCCTACGATAACGCTGTCTTGATTGAACAACCACTCCTGATAACGTATGGGTGATGATGTAACCCGTCCTCTGACATCATGTGAACATATGGGTTGTAAACATGCGGACAAACTTTTCAATACAGAAGTGTCATGGATAAAATCATCTTGAAGACCGTAAACTGCGATTGATGTGTGGATGCTATTTTCATCATAAACCAATGCAGGAACTGCAGCAGCAATTTTACGGGAAAAATCTGCTACAGCGTCTGTTATGCTGGCAGGATGCCGTAGTGCAACTATATACCCTCCTTGACATTTCGAAATTGCTTGCGACGATTCCACGCCTTCGCTTTTAACAGGACTGGATCTGAATTTTGAATAAATCTCATCTTGTTTTCTTAGAAAATCTTCAAACTCGCTCATACAAGTAAAATGGAGCAACATCTTTAAATTGCTACTGGGATTTGTCTCATGGTTGCTTAAATCATTTCTTTTCTAGATGAACAATTTATTTTTAGACCTGTGCTATTCGTGTACAACTTTCGATCAATTCCTTTGTTATTTCGAATCTGTCATCACAAAGAGTAAATAATTCATCGTGTATAGTCCCTTGAAAATAATATATTTGAGTGATTACACCTATATCTTTCGCTTCATTGACTGCAGGAACCAAATCACTGTCTCCACTCACTATAATAGCTTTTTGTATATGCCCTGTTGCACTTAATTTTATTATATCTACCGTCATTAAATTGTCTACTCTTTTCTGAATGAATTGACCCGATTGATAGCTTAGCTTTCCTAATCTTATTTCAAATCGAGGGAGTTTCTTTAAAGAAGAAATAAATCTGTTTGCATCAGAATATCTTTTACTTTCTTCAGAAGTTGGTGGATTACTCTGATAAGGTAGGCAATAATAGTAATAGGTTCTAAAACGTTCTGAATCAGCATTCTTACATAATATCTCGGAAAATTTCGAGAAGTCTACTTTTACCTCACCGAAGTTCTTCAAAACTTTTGCAAAGTATCCTCCATCCAAGAAAATAGCTGCCTTATCCATAAAATCATTGTTAGAATAAGAAATATATGCCTGTCGTCCAACAGAACGACAGCGATCATATTTGTAATAATTACTATGCTTTAATAATATTTAAACCTTTTCAATGAATCAAATCATCTTCTTGATAATGAGATGATATCCCAGATAGAATGCTACTAATGAAACTGCAAGGGAAACTATTGTTCCATTAGCCAGCCCCAGAACAGGATACAGGTATCTTACCGCGGCAACGAAAATCACGACGTTTATAGTTCCGCCTATAATGAAATTCTTGAGGAGTGCTTCTGTATAAGATGCTTCATGGTGCAGACGTGTAATTATAATCAATGCAACAGTAAGTGCTGGAAATGATGCGAAGATACCTCCAAGTAACGGACCTCCGATTTTAGCCATCAACACTGCCAGAAATATTAAAGAACCGCCGATGAAGGCGCGCAATAAAAACTGAAATGCCGTATACTTCAAAGCCCTCTTGCCTTGCGACTTGATGTTGAATCTTTTTTCAAGGAAATAATATGAAATCAAAACCAGTGCGATGTAGCCGACAATGGACCACGAGAAACTGCTCCAGTTGCTTAACACTAGAAGAAAGGATAGAATGCCCCAAATTGCGAGTGATCCTGCAAGTGAAAGAATCAGATTCGTATGTCTTGCGAAGAAGATGTAGATTACTGTGAATAATGCGTTCATTCCGACTACCAATGGCACGACTGTTGTTGATGCAGATGCTATTTCAGATGATTGCGTGATTCCGATGAAGAGCAGAGCTACAACCATTGTTGCCGGTATTCCTGCTATGGCACCGCCGATTTTTGTTCCGAATCTTTCCGCGAGAATTGTCAGAAGTGTAATCCAGATGAATCCTGTTACAAAGGAGAGTACTAATCTGATTGTGAAAGGGTCTGCCATAAATTAGGTAAGTTTTTTAAAGTTAAATTTCATTTGATTTAACATGCCACAGATTTATCTTATAGGAACAAACCATAGAGATTTGAAAGGTGGAGAAAGGCTTTCAAGAGCATTAGAACTTCTACAGCCACATTATCTAGTTTTAGAGTCCTCGAGAGAGTTTGCTATAAACACTCTTGATTTTCATTACCAACTGGCTGGAATGTCTAAAGATGAGATGAAGGACTCTATAGTCATAAACGGTATTAAAGTTGATGAAATTACAGATGCTGGTCTGGATGCATATCTCAGAACTTTCGGTTATGAAATTATAGTTGGGTCTTCGTATGCTTTAGTCACTGGTGCAAAAATAGCAACTCCTCTCCTCCCACCAAAGGAAGATCTACAGCGTCGTATGGAAGTAGAGAATAAAGTGGGTATGACTAGATTTACAGACGAGACTCGAGAAGGTGCTGGATGGCCCCAGATTTTAAGAGCTACCTCAGAAGACCTGGAAGAACACCAACGACATGTTGAGGATACGTATAGAAGTTCACGTTCGTGGTCTGAGTTAAGCGAGTTCTGGGATTTTTATGAAGGATTATTGGTAGACGCCACCAGACAGATGCCTGGCAATACTGCAGTAATTGTAGGTCAAGACCATATATTTACTGAAAGATCCGATCTTTATACAAGGCTTAATGATTTAAAACCCAGAAGATTTAGGCTGAGTGATTTTGACAGACCTATAATTATTACTTGATATTACCTTGTAATTTTTGCATCTATCACTTTGTAAGACACTTCTCGTTCAAAATCTCTTGCACATTGTGCCATTAGTTTATGCAGAGTTGGACCGCGTGCAGAATAAAGATAACCGTTAGTATGCCATGCGCCTGGTTTGAGCTGTGGAGCAGCTGCATTTGCCGTTAATTGCCTACCATAGACATCTGTCGGTTGAGTTATTCCTAATGCTCTATACATGGCTAATGTCGGATCTAAATCCCATGTCTTGTGATCTGGTTGGTAATTGAAGAAAACATCTATAGCCGTGTCTTCATAATCTGATGGTACATCGCCTTCTGGTTTCATATTAGTTCTGAATAATTGTTCTGCTGCTCTACCTGCACCACCTATTCGCACAACTACCAAATCAAGTTTTTTCTCATCTCTCAAAAATTTCAAAAACTCATCATAAGCTTGGTGCGGATAAGCGTCACGTCTTCCTATTCTTATTGGTTCGCCTGATCTGTATTCAGACGATTGTAATTTATATCTAATTGGTACGAAATTTTCACCATCAACCCGATAAAGCCCTACAGCTGTGCTGTCACCCAATATAACCATTTCGTCGATAAAGTCAAATATCATTCCAGCTACAGGTCTATATGGTTCATCATCAGAATTTCTTACTAGCCTCGAAACGAGATTTGTTGCGCCATAAGGTTTACCTGAATCAGCTGAGAACTTCAAGTCGCCTGTTCCGTCTATAGGATCCTCTTCGTCAATTTCAAATTCCGTTAATCTCCACTGACTATCCATTTCTTCTGAAAATGATCCTGGTCTTTCATGCTGTACGCCCCTATAACCGTCAATACCATCCACCAGGAATAATCTGCTTATTGCCTTGTCTTGAACTGTAACGATGGTTGATATATCATTAGGATTTTCTACCGCATTCAGTCGAAGACCACCTCTAAAAACTTTTTGGTTGATTTTATGGACAAAAGGTGCATAAGGCAACATCAATTCGATTCCGTTTGACATTTTAGTTCTCCTTACTGATTTCATGTTAGTTAAATATTTAAGTTTATTCTCCTTACTGATTTCATTGTGAAACTATGACAAATCTAGTCCCAATGGCAGGAGAAGGCAAGAGATTCAAAGACGATGGCTATACAACACCCAAACCGTTAATTCCAGTTTCTGGCAAGCCGATGATAATCCAGGCTATTAGAGGAATGCCTCCATCGGACAAATGGATATTCGTCTGCAGGAAAGAGCATGTTGAAAATCACAAAGTCGACGAGATTCTCAAAAAGGAAGTACCTAACGCCCAGATAATTACAGTTGACAAAACAACGCAAGGCCAAGCCGAGACATGCCTGCTTGCGAAAGATCTCATAGACAGGAACGAGCCTTTGTACATAGGCACATGCGATGCAACAAAAGTGTGGGACCTGAACAAATGGAACGCGTTAATCGCAGACAAGAGCATAGACTGCATAATCTGGGCTTTCACAAAACAATTCAATCTTCTGATAAATCCAAAAGCATGGGGATGGCTTGATGTCGACGATAATAACGTGGTGAAGAATGTCTCGGTGAAAGTTCCGATAAGCGACAATCCTTATAATGACCAGGCTGTTATTGGGGCGTTCTGGTTCAGGACTGGTCAACTGTTCATCGACATGGCCGAGGAGTTGATAAAAAGGAACATAAGGATAAACAATGAATTCTACGTCGATTCAATTCCAAATGTCGTCCTTGAACATGGAAAAAAGGTTGTCACATTTGTTGTCGACAAGTACATCGGCTGGGGAACGCCTAACGACTTGAGAACTTATGAATACTGGGAAGAATATTTCAGCAAGAACCCAGACCATCCATACAAAAATCCTAGATCTTGATTACAGTTAAATAGCTTAATGGTTCATTCTTATTTATGCCTGTAAAAGCTGTCTTAATCGACCTAGACAATACTCTTTATGAATATGAGAAATGCAACAAACCTGCAGTTGATGCGGTAATAGAAGAACTTTCTATAGAAACAGGAAAATCAAAAGAGCTCGTAAAACAGGTTTTTGACGAATCAAGGAAAAAGGTTAAAGTTGAATTGGGGGATGTTGCAGCATCACATTCGAGGTTTCTTTACTTTCAAAAGACCATTGAAGCATTGAAAGGCAAAACAGATATACAATTAACAGAACAGCTTCATGACCTATTCTGGAATGTTTATTTCGAACAAATGGAATTGTACGATGGTGTAATAGATTTCTTCGAGTATCTGAAGCAAAACAACATAAAAATCGCGATTGTAAGTGATTTGACAGTTGAATTACAGTTCAAGAAATTAATCGAATTAGGAGTCGACAAATACATTGATTTTGTAATAACATCCGAAGAATCTGGGCGCGAAAAACCCGACAAGTCTATATTCCTGCTTTCGTTGGACAAGCTCGGATGCGATAAAGACGATGTCATATTCATAGGAGATGACTTGGAAAAAGATATCAAAGGTGCTGAGAATTTCGGTATGCGATATATACACGTTAAAGACAATTTTGGAGATGTGCTTGAGGCATTTAAAAATCTAAAAGCTCAGTCTTCATCAGACAGTGAATAGGATGAGTTTAGAAATACCGCCAGTATTTAAGAGCAAGCTCTTCGTTTCGATATTGATAATTAAAGTCGTATCTTCTTTCGTATTCGGCTCTGATTTTATCGTAAATGGTTTCTTGCCGTTTGTTAAATATTTTGTAGAATCGGGTTTCAGCGATCCATACCAGCATTTTGTAAACATCGGTCACCTAAAAGCTTTCCCGTACCCCACAGTCATGTTGGCTGTGTTGACTGTGCCGTACGCATTAATATCATTGATTTCATCTTTCTGGACAAGCGATGCGTTTCTAAATCTTTTTGTAATCCGCATACCAGTTCTTATCACGGATTTGTTCATTTTCTATGTTCTCATAAAATGGCTCAAGACTAGGGAAGATAAAATCCTAAAATATTACTGGGCATCCCCAATACTTTTCTACATAAGCTATTTCCACGGCCAGCTTGATGTTATCCCAATCGCCATTTTGTTCATATCGATGGTGTTTTTGTTCAGAAACAAACTGTTTCTATCGGCTTTGGTCTTGGGTGCTGGCATAGCGACAAAAACGAACATACTCCTTACACTTCCGTTCACAGCAATCTTTCTGTGGAAAAACAAATCGCTCAAATCCGCACTCATATTTGGGTTGGTCACGACAGTCACCTATATAATTTTATTAACTCCTTTCATATCGTCATCTGGATTTGTTCAGATGGTTTTTGGCGCATCGGAACAGTTTAGAGTTTTTGACATGATTGTACCATTGGGGTTCAGCAACATACTTTTGTTGGCAGCACCTGCAGCGTATCTCATATTGTTGTTTAATTTCTCATCGTATGAGAGAGTGAACAAGGATGTCCTCATGATGATGCTTGCACTTGTTTTCACAGTCGTGGTCACTCTAGTTCCGCCTGCACAAGGATGGTATTACTGGACAGTACCGTTTTTGATATACTTCTTTGTGAAGCAGGAGAAAGTTCCTATGCTGAGCTTCTGGGCGATAAATCTATTTTATCTCGGTTATTTCATATTCAATCAAAATTCTGATTTCTTCCAGTCATTCCAGTTGATAGCGCCACAGATAGCCAACATGCCGTCAACTTACCAAATGATTGAAAGTCTTGGTGTGAATCCCATGCTTGTATCAAATATGTTATTTACAGGGTTGACTGCGTCTCTTGCAATGACTGCACTTTGGACCTATACAATAGGAGTAAAGTCGAATCTCGAATACAAAACAAAAGACAGACCCACCATAATCGGCATAGGCGGGGACTCGGGAGCTGGCAAAAGCACTAGTGCCGAGTTAATCGCAGACATCTTCAGCAAGAGAAATACGCTGATTGTCAATGGCGATGACATGCACAAGTGGGAGCGAGGTAATGAAAATTGGCAGGTATTTACACATTTGAACCCAGAAGCCAACAAACTACATCAAGAACTCGACCAAGCCGTGGCTATGAGCGAGTGGAACAAAGTCACGCGGGTAATGTACGACCACAAAACTGGCAAGTTCACGGAGCCTGTCGAGATAGGACCTAACAACTTCATCATTTTCGAAGGGTTGCATCCATTTTATCTGAAAAGGATGAGGGACCTTTACGATGTCAAAGTGTACACCCAACCGTCTGAAGAATT
Source organism: Candidatus Aenigmatarchaeota archaeon (assembly GCA_016187385.1). Taxonomy (GTDB): domain Archaea; phylum Aenigmatarchaeota; class Aenigmatarchaeia; order CG10238-14; family SCSR01; genus JACOWB01. The sequence continues at coordinate 626,328 of JACPJU010000001.1, read as the reverse complement.
GAAACTGCATTGGAAAGTCTTGCGAGATACAAAAGAAAGGGGTCATACAAGAAGACAAATCATTCAACAAATCAGGAAAAGGAAGTTCGATAAGGCGAAATTCATAGACCCGCAGAAACAGTTCGCGGATGTCGTTGTTAGTTATTTTTCGAGGAAAAGGATAGACAAAATAGGATCGTCTAAAGCAAAAGTTGACATGGGACTCAAAATTTGGTTGGACAATAGCATAGACATGGTACCATTGGAAAATGTTTTGTCAACTGCAAAAACTTTGAAGTTCGTCAATTACAATGAGGATGACCTCAAGACGCAATGCTGTGAATTTTATGGGACTATTACCGAAAACGAGTTGGAGAGGTCTTTGCACATACTAGTCCCAAACTTTGAAAATCTTATACACAATCCGTCACCCAAGTTCAGGAAGGATTATGACGGGATTTACCAGCTTTTCTTCATTTATTATCTGAGTGAAATATCAAAATTCAAGGGACGATAAATTTAAATCTTTTAGAGCTGAATGGTAAGAACATGAGATCACCAATTCTTGTATGGGATGGAGACGGTGTAATATTCGACGGAACAATGGAAATTATAGCCAGAGTTTTTGCTGAATCGCTTTATCATAGATTTGGCATACCGATTGAAGAAGGGTCGAAATATATGTACGAAACTACAGGAATGCCAACTGCTAGACAATACAAGGATATTTTAACATCTCGTGGGTATTTGCCTCAGAACACTACCGAATCACATGAAACTATCCAAGAACTCGTAAATTATTTTACAAACCATGCATATAGTGAAATGCCACCACTTTGTCCAGATGTTTTGCCAAATTTGCCGTATTTGGAGAAAAATAGGATGGTAATTTCAACTAACGCACCACAACCAACTTTGGACCAGAGAATGAAATATCATGGATTGGACAGATATTTCTTGAACTGGTATGGCAAGTCAAAAGAAGCTCCCGACAAAAGAATGCACAAACCATTTATAATAAAAGACATCGGTGTTAGTGAAGATGAATTTAGAAGTTCAGGTGCTTTGGTCGGTGATGGTTATACCGATATGAAAATTGCAAAGGAATGGGGTATACAAGGTATAGGAAGGAAGACGAAAGACAATACTGAAGACCGTCTAATTGAATCTGGAGCTATAACTGTGATTAATGGTCTTGGTGAATTACCTGAACTAGTAAAAAGGTTATTTTCGTAAATTGTATAAAAATTATGTCAGAAGAAATAAATGAGCTTGTTGAGGCATCGAATAAAATAGGAAATTTCAGGGACTTGGTACAGGCGGGTGGGGGCAATACGTCTATTAAGACACTCGACGGAAAAATGCTAATCAAAGCTTCTGGGTTCACCTTTTCTGAAATGACAGAGACTTCAGGCTTTGTAAATTTGGATCTCAACAAGGTTTCAAATCTTTTCAACGGAATACAAGGTCCTGATTCAGAAGAAAATGAAATATCATATAACAAATCCTTGAGAAGCGGCATGATAAATGTCAACTCGCCCAGACCATCAATGGAAACGGGTATGCACATTTTCCTGGACCATTTTGTTCTCCACACGCATCCAGTAATGACAAATATTGTAACATGCATGACAAACGGTGAAAAAATAGCGCGGGAATTATTTTCAGATATATCACCAGAATTCATGTGGGTTGATTATAAGAATCCTGGATATCAGCTCGCCAAAGAAATTAAAACTAGAGTTTCGGAATATGAAAACAAAAACGGCCTGGGCCCTGAAATAATTTTCCTTAAAAATCATGGATTGATAGTCTCCAGTAATAATTCGCAGAAATGTTTGGATATGACATTCAAAATTAATGACAAGATTTTCCAACACTTCAAGAATTTTGGTATAGAGAAATATCCAGAATTGAAAGTCCATGTCAAGAATGGTTTTTGTTTTAGCAGCAATGATGTCATAAAAAAGTTCATCGAAAATCTAAATGAAAACAAGAAATTTTTATCGAATTACATAATTCCAGATGATGTAATTTATTGTTCAAGTGGGTATGTTGTACAAGAGAACCCGGATAAAATAGAATCTGATAAGATAAACATTATCAAGGAAGGTGTGATTTATCCCTGGAACGAAAAGAAATCAATTAAGGTGGACGAAGTTTTCACAGCAAAACTGTATGTTTCTATGATTATAGCTAAGATCGGAAGTATCGACTACATCAAATCCGAAGATGTTGAATATATACGCAACATGGATAGTGAAAAGTACAGACAAGGTTTGGATAAAGTGGGAAAATGAAAATTGTAATTCCTATGGCGGGACTGGGCGAACGGTTTCTAAAAGCAGGGTACACTGAACCGAAACCTTTGATAAAAGTTGATGGAAAACCTGTGATTGAACATGTTGTTGGCATGTTTCCTGGGGAGGATGATTTTGTATTTATCTGCAACAACGATCATCTTAAAGCAACTAACTTACAAAATGAATTAAAAAGAATAAAATCAAGTGCGAAGATAATTGGCATATCACAACACAAACTTGGACCTGTGTGGACTGTTCTAGAGGCATTGAAAATTGACGACTTTTTGGATGATAATGAACCAGTTATCATAAGCTATTGCGATTTCAGCGTCTGGTGGAACTATGAAGATTTTAAGGAGACCGTTCGAGATACAAAGTGTGATGTAGCAGTTATTGCATACAAGGGATTCCACCCTCATCTTCTTGGTCCGCAATTGTATGCATCAATGAGAGTAGACGAGAAAAATTGGATGCTAGAGTCAAGGGAAAAATATAGCTTTACCGAGAATAAAATGGATTGTTTCCAGCAGGCCGGTTCATATTATTTTGCACGTGGTTCTATAGTCAAAAAATATTTTTCTGAAGTAGTCAAGAAAGGTCTTATAGTAAATGGAGAATATTACATCAGCGGAACAACCACGCAAGTTATGAAAGAATCCGGTTTGAACATATACGTATATCCTCTGGAGAATTTCCTCCAGTGGGGGACACCAAAGGATATGGAGACATACCAATTTTGGTCGGATTATTTCAAGTCAATAGCAGGTAAGTAATTATGAAGCTTCCGACACTTTCAGTGGCATTACCGTGCTACAATGAGTCTAAAAGCATACATGACATATTGGAAAGATTTTCTCAGGTTATAGGAAATCGTCCTGTGGAATTGGTTCTGGTCAATAATGGGTCTGTAGACAACACAGCTGAGGCCTTGCAGAAGGAATTGAGAAATCCTAAATACAAATTTGCCCGTACAGTACTAGTCAAGAAAAATCAGGGATATGGATACGGAATTATGTTCGGTTTGAAGCATTGTAAAGGTGAAATAATCGCATATTCACATGCAGATCAACAGTGTGATCCTCTTGATGTTATTCGGGCGTATGACGAACTGTTAAAATATGATGTAGAAAATGTTCTGATTAAGGGTCATAGAAAAAGGAGGATATTAAGCGAATTCGTCATCACAAAAGGTCTTCAGATTATTACAGCTCTCATTTTTTGGAAAGTATATGACGACATAAATGGTCAGCCAAAAGTTTTCCATAAATCGTTCCTGAGCAAATTAACGAACGCACCAAATGATTTTAAATTTGATTTTTATGTCCAGTACATGGCATTGAAAAACAAAATGGAAGTTAAATGCATACCGGTTGATTTCGGCCAAAGAAAGCACGGTAAATCAAACTGGGCTTACAGTATTTTTTCAAAAACGAAAACGTATCTTGGATTTATCGTATATATGATAAAGCTCAGATTTGGTGAACTGGTAGGATAATGCAGAAAACTTTTTATAGTTTAATCTCACATTCCTTTACATGTCATACACAGGACCAAACGAAACAAACTATTTCGCTGAAATCCACCCAGGAGACGAACTGTTTGACAGTATGAAAAGGCAAAAAGAAAAGTTGTTTTCTATACCAGGTTCCCAATATGTCAGTGACGACCCACATTTTACTATTATAGCTGCTAGAACCGCAGACATGAATTCTTTGATAGATGGTCTTCGATGGATTTTTCACTGGTTTAGCCCATTCGTTTATAAAATAATTGGAATGGAAGAAACCATGTATCCCAGTGGACTGGTCGAAGCCAGAACTGTAGTTCATCCTGGTGATATATATAAATTCAAATATGTACACTTTGCCGCAGTAGAAACAAGTAGACATCACAAAAGTCGGACAGTCATGGATCGGTATATTCCTTCAACAATGAATGAAAAGCAAAGGGAAAATTTGGAGTATTGCGGGTTTCCAAACGCTCGAGATTTGTTCGTCCCCCACGCATCTTTAGGGAGATTCAAGCCAGAAACGTTGAACGAAGTAAGGACATTGCTTGAAGGGTACAATCCTAGCGGCAGTTATCAAGCGTATAAGACTATTATATGGAGGTTACCAACTGTAAAAGAAGACCCTAATGAAAGACCGGAAAAATTGGAAGAATTCCTGTTTGGTATTTAAAGTTGGGTTATAGAATCTAATTTTATGAAGTCGAACCTGAAAGGCATAGGACTCATCATAATCTGCACATTTTTGACGACAATAGCACAGATGGCCTTCAAGCTAGGATCATCCTCACTAGAGTTTTCTCTGTTGTCGCTCGTCAATTCTTACATAATTATTGGCTTTCTGGCTTACGGCTTGACCGCTATTTTATTTATAGTGGCATTGAAATTTGGTGAGTTGTCTTTGTTGTATCCTGTCTGGTCACTGAGTTTTGTTTGGGTTACAATATCCTCAATTGTGTTGCTGGGAGAGAGTTTAAGTCTCGTCAATTGGATGGGGATAGCACTTATCATCGTGGGTGTATCATTCATAGGATTTGGTGCTAGAAATGATTGAATTGTGGGTAATCTCACTGGTCGTCTTGTCGACAATACTTGGCGCATTTGGCTCCCTCTTTTTCAAATTCGGATCAGAAGCCAAAAGTGTGAAGAAATTGTTCTTTAATAGAAATTTCTTGGCAGGAATGGTGCTGTTTGTAGTTGCGACTGTACTGGGGATTATAGCGCTGAAATTCGGTGAATTATCCAAGATATTTCCAATCACATCACTAACTTATGTGTGGGTTGCTTTTATTTCCGCAGTATTCCTCAAGGAAAGGATTACAAAGCACAAATTACTGGCGCTTCTGTTCATAGTAGTGGGGATAATACTTATAACTGGATAACGAAACAATTATAAATTTATAAACTATTTGTTTGATAGTGATATAATGAACTTAGAACGAAACAAGTCTGTTGGAAAAACCGGCGAGAAAATAGGATATGCGTTTGGATATTTCATGTTTACAACAATACTTTTCCTCGCGTTGACACTGACAAATAAAATACCTGCTTCATGGACTTATTTTCACATAATGGGGGTCACTCTAGCAATAGCTTTGACGGGGACCTTGTTTAAGAGGTTGTTGAAATGAACGAGAATGGTGTGCAATTTTTCAGAGGATTCCAGAAGGGAATGAAAGGATTCGGTCTCAATATCAGCACCATAGTGAACACGGTATTGTTGTCTGTTGTTTATGTAGTTGGGGTCGGTCTGACGTCGATTCTTGCCAAGATTTCCAAAAAAAGATTTTTGGAGATGACAATCTCAGAAGAAAAAGAAACATACTGGGATGAATTGAATCTGAAAAAGAAATCTATGGAAGAGTACTACAGGCAATTTTAGGTGTGAACAAATGTACATTCTAGGAATAAGCTGTTTTTACCATGACGCATCAGCGGCGTTGTTGAAGGACGGTGTAATAGTAGCTGCAGCGGCAGAAGAAAGATTCACAAGAAAGAAGCACGATACTTCATTTCCGATAAATGCAATTAAATACTGCCTGAAGAACCAGAACATAACAATTGACGATGTTGAATATGTAGGATTTTACGAAAAACCTTTCTTGAAATTCGAGCGGGTGTTATTCCAGCATCTCGACTCGTTTCCTATGAGCCTAAAGACATTCCTCTCTTCAACACCATCATGGCTGAACGAAAAGTTAAGAGTCATCAGAATCATCAAGAAAGAATTGAAGTACAAGGGCGACATACTTTTCATTGAGCAACACATGGCACATGCAGCGAGTTCTTTCTTGATCAGTCCGTTCAAAAAAGCGGCGATAGTGACTACAGATGGTGTAGGTGAGTGGACAACAACCACATATGGAGTAAGTGAAGGTAGTGAAATCCACTTGATGAAAGAAATAAAATTCCCGCATTCTTTAGGTCTGCTATATTCAGCAATCACAGCTTATCTTGGCTTCAAGGTGAATGATTCGGAATACAAAGTAATGGGTCTGAGTGCTTGGGGAACGATGGACAAGGAAAAGAACGAATATTACCAGAAACTGAAAAAAGTCATACACGTGAAGGAAGACGGTAGCTACAGACTGGACATGAGTTATTTCAAATATCATTATGCGGACAGGATGCCTTCGAAAAGATTATGTGAACTGCTTGACGGACCTGTTAGAAAGCCTGAATCAGAGATGACTCAAAGGCATAAAGACATTGCAGCCGCATTGCAGATGATACTTGAAGAAATAATGTTGAAGATGTTGAATCATGTCTACAAAGTTACGCAATGTGAAAATGTCGTTTTAGCAGGTGGTGTTGCATTAAATAGTGTCTTCAATGGTAAGATATTGAAAAATACGCCATTTAAAAAAATCTGGATACAGCCGGATGCGGGTGATGGTGGAACGAGCATAGGAGTCGCCTCTTATATTTACCACACAATTCTCGGACATGATAGGAACTATGTGCTCAAAGACGCATTTCTCGGTCCAGGATTTTCCACGGAAGAAATACGTGAATTTTTGGATACGAACAACATCAAATATACGGAATTCAAGGACGAAAAAGAATTGGTGGGAACAATTGCAAAACTTATTTACGAAAACAAAATAATCGGATGGTTCCAAGGAAGAATGGAATGGGGTCCAAGAGCACTAGGTGCAAGAAGTATACTTGCTAATCCATGCAATTCGGAAATGAGGGACATACTCAACTTGAAGGTCAAACACAGGGAAAAGTTCCGTCCATTCGCGCCTGTTGTATGCGAAGAAGATGCTATGATATATTTCGATTGCGACAACCCAATCCCGGAACCTACGGATTTCATGCTGATGGTGTATCCTATCAGAAAAGAATGGCGGGATAAGCTACCAGCTGTAACTCATGTTGACGGTTCAGGAAGATTGCAAACAATAAGACGATTTCAAAACCCGCTTTATTACGACGTTATAAAGGAATTCGGCAGACTATCAGAAATACCTATTTTAGTGAACACGTCATTTAACATAAGGGGAGAACCTATTGTATGTACACCATTCGATGCTTACAAGTGCATGATGGGAACCGGCTTTGATTTCTTAGTGATGGACAAATTTTTAATAAAAAGAGATGACAACCCCCAAGACATATGGGACAGTGAAAAATATGCCAAAGAGTAAGGAGCTGATAATAAACATATCTCTTGGACTAAACAGAGAATTTATATAAATCTAAAGAAATGGATAGTACAGAAATGGTTATATGAATATGGGATCAAAAATTAATTCGCTAATAAAAAATATGTCATTATTTGTACTGTCTATGCTAATTTTCATTTTAATTTTTGAGGTTATACTTCGTATAACATATCCCTTATACGCAGATTATAATACTGAAATGTGGAGATACGCAGTTGAGTTAAAACAAAAATCCAATATCTCAGGATTGAAACATGAACATAAACCAAGCAAAAGTGGGTATTTTTATGGTGTAGAATTACAAACTAATTCTCTTGGAATTAGATCTTATAGAGAGTATGATATCCCAAAACCGGCTAATGTAATAAGAATATTAGTTTTAGGGGATTCTATAACACTTGGATGGGGCGTCTCCTATAACGACACTTATCCTAAGGTCCTTGAATCTCTTTTGAACAATGGTTCACGTAAAATTGAAGTGATTAATACAGGAGTTGGTAATTATAATACAGTCAGCGAATTATTGGCATTAAAAAAATTTATGGATTTAGACCCCGATATGATAATACTCGGATTCTACATCAATGATCTTGAAAAATTAGACACGCCTTCTAAAATTGGATATGTCATAAAAAGCAATTCGTATACATATGCATTCCTTTATGACAAAGTAGTCAATACTTATTATAACGTATTTAATGATTATAAAAACTTCTATTCTGAATTGTATAAGGAAGGACCGCTTAAAGATACTGCGAACAGCGCATTGATTGAAATGATTGAAATTGCTAACAACAAATCAATACCTTTTGTCTTAGTAAATATACCAGAGTTGCACAATCTTGAATCCAATGAATTTCCTGAAGTCCAAGAGTTTCTTCAAGATATTGTAAAAGAGCATCCAGAAGTAGTCTATATTGATTTATTTGACTCTTTCAAAGGAGAAGAACCTACAACGCTTTGGGTTTCACTAGAAGATTCGCATCCTAACGCTAAGGGACACAAAATCATCGCACAAGAAATTTATAAGGTAGTAGCTAATCTTTTGAAGAATGAATCCATCGCCCATTAGCTTTATAAATAGTGACTTTAAATTTAATGGTAGAACACATGAATACAAAAAAACGAATTATTAATATATCGATTAGCATAGTCACAATTTTGATTGTGTTAGTTATTTTTGAAATTACAATAAGACTTATTTATGGAAACCATTTAGCTTATGATGTGGATAAAGAACTATACTGGAAGTTAAAACCCGATCAAAGAGGCTATCAGATTCTTGGCTTTTCGAAAGCAACTATAAATAGCCAAGGTTTCCGGGGTGAAGAACTAGAAGATAAATCATTTAATATTTTTATGCTGGGTGGTTCCTATACATTTGGACAGGATGTTGAAGATAATGAGACTTTCCCCCATTTGCTTGGCAAGAGATTAGAAATTTATGAGAATACCCAAGTTATAAATCTAGGAGTTCCTGGTTGGGGCTTATTTCAAGAAAATATCACGCTTCACAGGAATTATGAAACATACAAACCCAGATTAGTAATTTTGACTTTAACTGAACCGGATTTCGTCAAATTAAAATTTGATGACAAAACTAAGGAAAAAGAGTATTTAACTAGGGCAGAAATCAGAACTTACTTCAGGGAGATCAGTTTTTTATCTTTTCTAAAGCAGAAAATAGGTTTTATATTCGCAACTAATTTCGGTGCAACAGAAAACTATGTTAGAGGTGTTTCGACAGAAGTTCTTTGGCCGAAAAATATGGTAGAACTCGATTCTATATACAACTTTACCATGGAAAGAAATATCACTTTCGTTCTGGTGATGTATCCTAAGCTGGAAGCTGATAACAAGAAATTTTATAATTTGGTTATGAACTACACGGAAGATAAACAAATAATATTGATAAATGATTTGGATTTGAAATTTAATGCTTTTAAACCTGAAAAACTAATGGTGGAAGGTAAGGGTCATCCTTCACCCTTAGCACATGAAATAGTTGCTGAGAGGATTTTCTCAGAACTGGAGAATAGAGGTATAATCAATGAAATCGAATGAAAAAGAACAGGACGAAAAACCACATAATAGGTCCATGATAAGAGAGGTGTGGGACTTTTTGAAAGTTAGGAAGGCTTGGTGGTTAGCTCCGATAATAATTATGTTAATTTTAAGTGGTGTGTTAATAATTTTCGCTCAGAGCAGTGCAATTTCACCATTCATTTACGCATTGTTTTGAGTTTTTGATGCCATGTGGAAAGTGGAATAATTGGTACCAAACAATCTTAAAAGATTTGTTCGTATTGACATTCTTTTGGTAGTTCTCATTCTGGTCGGCGTATTTTTCAGGTTTTACCAATTGGACACCCATCTCTTAGGCGATGAGGTTATATACGGCATAGCGTCGATGAAATTCCACAGGGAAAGTTTTGATGCCGGCAAGAATTATGTACGGGAACATCCTCCTTTGGGAAAATGGTTTATCGGATTGCCGGCGGTCTTTATTGAAGGTGATTACAGTTCTTTGAGACTTTTGGGGACGGATCTTTTTGTCTGGTCTTATATGACATATGGTCCATTGTCAAAGAATTATGTAGCTATGCGGACAGTTGAAGCCATAGGCGGTGTGATAGCACTGTTTCTTATATTCCTCATTTCGAAACAGCTTTTCGGAACCAGAGCCGCATTATGGAGCACGGTTATAGCATCACTTTCATTCGAGATGATAGGATACAGTAGAATTATCTACATGGAAACGCCGATGATTGTTTTCACTCTTCTGAGTTTATTTCTCTATATAAATTACCTGAAATCATCAGGCAAAAGAAGAACTGCCTATTTTATAGCATTCTTGGTATCTATCACAATAACTCTTCTCACGCGAGGTATACAACCGATTTTTCTTTTACCCATTTTCGTTGTTTGTCAATTCTTATTGAACAGGAACATAAAAGAAAATGTTTATTTTCTACTTTTTCTTGGGATTTCTTATTTCATCGCATACCAAGTAATTTTTCCATTCGATATAGTTGGTTACGGGCCTGGTAGATACGGACAATCAAACATCTTTGGACTTGTGTCATTCAAGATGTTCACTGTCATAGGTCACTTGATTTTCAGGAACTCTCTTCTATTCTTGGCGGCTCTTATAGCAACTGGTTATATCGTATTCCAAGCTGGCAAAAAAATACACGAGAAAATTAATCCGGTTGTTTTGCTGTACTTTGGACTGGCGTTTCTGATTTTTTCATTTCTGAGTTTTCCTCTACCTAGGCATTACATCTTCATGTTCTTGCCTTTGTACATCATTGGTGGCTATGCGCTGAACAGTATATCGAAAAATAAAGTGTTGGCAGTGGTAATAGTTATATTGGCTTTGGTTAATGTAGTGCAGTTGCCACAATATGCTCCATATTTTTTGATGTACACCAATTTCGGTTTGGAAGCGTTCCAAGGCGCTGGAATAGTACAGTCCGCTCTGACAAAGGGACTGGATGCCGCAAACAGCGCAAACGCCACAAGAATAATGACAAATGATATGAACACTCTGATTTTCTTCAAAGGAGATAAACTACCGTTGACGCCATCAATTGACGGCGTATGCAACAATGAAACGATAGACTCTATGGACTTGGATGACTTGACTGTGATATACGTGCCACATTCAAAACAGTTCAATTTGGTTAGTGACCCTTATGTTTGTCCAATGTTGAAAGAGAAATTATCGCAATCGGTTAATGTGAAAGTTTTAGAAGTTTAGAAACTTAGTTTTTCTATTTTTTCCTAATGAAATAAATTAAGCCACCAACGGCTGCAATTCCGACGATGATTAAAATTATTGTCACTGGGTTTCCTGCCACAGTTTTAAATATTTCTTCTGGCTGTATTTCTTTGGCTGTTGATTCCTCTGCCGGCGTGGATGGTGCAGGCAAAGAAGCTCCAATTTTCAACTCTCCCGCCACAGCAAAAACAGACAATCCCGGAGATGTTGCATTATAGTTAAAATCCGTATCGGTTTCATTGACTTTGACAGTTTCAAGCTTGTTCCAATTGTCGTTGACATACCTGTGCAGAGTGACTGTGGATTCGTTTATGTTGTTTGTCGTCATCCAATTCTTCGCTACTTTAAAATCGAAAGTTACCTTTTCTATGTCGGCAGATGATATGTTGACTCTGTCGATGCGTATATACTGGTTTGCAATACCTGGCGCATCCGATACAACATCCGACGGTCTTGAGTCTAGTTTTGTAGCTGTGACTTGAACATTCGCAACCGTGTTGATGACTTTGATATTCATCTTTGTTATTGACAATACAGGCGAATCTACGGAAAATGACGATTCAGATTTGGCTGCTATCGACGGGATAGTTATCACGGCATTCTTCTCTCCTATCACCACTTTTGCAGCTGATGTTCCTCCACCGCCACCGCCTGATCCACCACTGCTACTACTTGAGCTACTGCTGCTTCCACTGCTACCTCCAGTGACCGTTATCGATTTCGATGGCGATGCACTACCTCCTACATCTGAAACGACATTCACAGTTACCGTACATGTACCAGAGGCCGATGAAGCAGATAGCTTCCAGTTGGTAGGCGATTTGCTTGTTCCTTTTGTTATATTGCCCAATGACTGTGTCGCAGCCTGGTAGGATGTATCCACTGTACACTGACCAGACTCGCTGATAGTTGCTCTTGCATTTGCAACATTATTTGCAGAAGGCGCTGTTACTGTCACGCCGACGTAAAAAGTGGCGCTGGTTGATACAGAAGAATCCGCTGTTATGGAAGCTGACAATGAAGAGCTCTGGGATGCAACATTAATTCCTGAAGTTGACCCCGAGCCAGAAGTGCCGCCTTGTGACGTGGATGAAGCAGTCGTGCTTAAATCGCTGCCAGTGGATGTCGGCTTGATTATGCATGTAGACGTCTGTGAAGCACCTGCCGACAGGCTTGATATCGAACTGCATGCAGTAACCACTGAAAACCATGAAGGACTGCTGGAAAGCTCGGTGACGATGTTGGTTTCTGTGGAGCTTCCTGCTGTATTTGCGACAGTCACTGTAACTGTTGCCTGCTCGTTCTCTGTCAGTGATTTGGACACGTCAACGCTGACTGTCAATGCGGCTGAAACAATACTGACTGAATACAAAAACGATAACAATATTGACAAAACTAGGATTTTTGGTTTCATGAGTCCACCCAGAATCCACCTTGTCTTTCGAGCAGCACTGTCTCTGAACTGTCTGCCACCCTAAAGCTAATAGTATGCCATCCTGTTGACCATCCACCACTTCTGGTGATGTTCAGTTGACCTCGCCCGCCGGATTTAGTGGTTGCTGTACTTGCAGACCATCCTGTGACGTTCGAGTATGTGCATGGGTAAGTTGTACACGATTGTCTTTCGATTGAGGTTATTGTGACATTCATGCCGCCTGTCAAATCATATGGCCACCAATCACTTCTGCCTGCATTGTACTTGTAAGTATAGACAATCAAAGGCACAGTTTCTATCGAAGCATTGTGATACGTGTAACTAGCGGTGTCGTTGATAACGGCCCATGAGTTCACCGTAAAGACATCCTGTGCAACGAAGTATATCCATGCTGTGCTTTTGATGGCTGAATTGTTCGAGTCCACGGCCGTCACTGTGCCATAGTAATAACGGTTTGGAGTCCAATTTCCATTGGTCATGTTGAGATTTATCGTTGAATTGCCTCTGAAACTGTTTCCTGTCGCGTTGCTCGTCAGCTGCTGGCCCATCCTGAAGTATGTGAACGTGTTATTTTCATAATTGTAGATGCTGATATTTATGTCGGTTATGTTGAAGTACTGTGTCGCATCTGAACCTACTTTAAATATGGCACTTTCATTTTTCAGATAAGTGTATTTCGGTTGGCTCACGGACAAAGAGAATGCCTTCATATTGAAGCTGAAATAAGACTGTTGGCTTTCTCCGCCGCTTGTTACTGTGACAGAGCCAGAACAATAGCCTGGAACCCAGTTCTTAGTGCTGTTAGGCCTAAGCATTATCAGATTGTCGCCTGTGCTTAATGAGGTGGTATTTGCCGTGAGGTCTCTGCCTGACATGCTGTAGCTAGTCTGATCAGGCCAGTATCCGCACGATATTTGTGCGTCGCTGAGCGTAGAAGACGCGCTTGTTGTAATCTTTAACGTCATATTCTCACTCATCGAGTATTCCCATTTCAATGGGCTAACGTATAGTCTGAATGACTCTATCCTGAACCAGACATTGGATGTGAGTATCGAACCTGAATTGTCAGTGTATCTGGCTGTCAACTCGGCTGAATAATGACCGCCTGCCAAAGTCGAAGTCGGCGATATGGTGACTATTCCCTGGCCGTTATTGGTAGAGTTGACTACAGACGAATTGGCTGTCCATCCGCTGACTGCTGTATAAGGCCATGAATCGGTCTTGTATAATTTCGTAACAGTAACATTCACGGGATTGCCCGAATAGCTGTTGGAGCCGAAGTTGCACCACCATGTCTCGCCATCGCAGACAGCGACATCAAGAGATATGTTTGCTGTGTTGTTGAACTCATATTGCCAGTTCTTTGTCCTTGAAGAGAAGGTGAAATCTTTTACTTGGAATCCCGCCCATCCTGTTTGGTTGTTGCCGTTGCTGTCCTTCAGAGTAACTTCAAGATTATACCAAATCCCTCCGACCAGAGTCGTAAGAGGAGTTATATTAACTGTAATCATGTTGTTGATTGTGGGGTTTGCGGTTGTAGTTGTGTTCGGTGACCAGACAACAGACACTTCGCTCATGAGGTAGGTCGTTTGGTTCCAGTAGCTTAGTTTCATGGATGTTATATTCGCGGGGATGTTTGTGAGTGACACGCCATAAGAAGAATCGCTTAGCCAGGAAGGCTTGTTACTTGCGCTGACATTTATCGTAATGTTCTGTCCCGAGCCGTAGCTTGATGTAATCTGCCTTGAATTGTTGGCCTTTACAGGTTGGAGATTGACAAAAAAGCTCCTTATTTCAAACCAGTATGCTCCTGTCTCCTTTCCTTGAGGACCGTCCACTGTGATCGCTGCGCTGTAATATCCTGTCTCCCAGCTGTTACCCGTGCCGCCTCTCGGTATTAGGGTCATGTTAACAGTGCCGTTTGTCGTGTTTATGTACCGTGTGGATACGTTTGTCTGGGTGCTGTTTGTAAACATGGAATTGTATTTGCTTGTTGCATAGTCGGCAGGATTCCATGCGTCATATTTGATAAGCTTCATGGAGACATTCAGAGTTTCATTTACCCTTTCATTCGCAGGACAGCTCTGCCAGTAGCACTCGTATCTGGTTGAATTCGCATAAGTCACATCCACGCTCAGGCTTACATTCTCGGTCACACCGCGGTACCATGAATCATAATAATTGCTCGATGCCGTTTTCACATAGACATTATAGGCTTTTACAGAGAACCACCCCTCTCCGACATCACCCACGCCAGCAGTTGTGTTGACCTTGACCCTCACCAAATAATAGCCTGTGTCAAATGCAGATGACGGTGTTATGGTCAGGTTGAACCTTCCTTTGGCGGGTGCCGAGGAATTTGTACAGCTTGCGGTATATTTGCTTGTGGGAACTGTCTTTGGCGGCCAGAACCACTCTGCACCATTGCCCTGATAGAACACGCCTGTAACAGTGCAATTATCACCTGTACCTTGATTATCCCCATAATAATACCATGTGCTTGTGGAATTGTATGCATTCACATTAAAGCTCATATTTTCAGTCGGCGCAAAATACCATCTCCATCTTCCGCTGACCTGTGCGGGCCATACATTAATCCACATGCTTTTGACCTGAAAGGCTCCGAACCCTTTGTCTGTATTGTTGTTCTTGTCCCTGAGTTCAAGCTCGACAACGTAAGTTCCACCATCCCATCCTCCCGATGGCTTTTGCAATCTCAGCGTGACTCTACCGTTGTCGTCTGTATTGTTGTTCGGCAGGTTTGAAACCTTTGTTGTGATGTCCTCGCCTGACAGTGTATTGATGATTTTCTTCACAGTTACAGCGATATTGGCTGTGTTGTTACCACCACTGGAACTTCCGCTTGCCGTAGTTTTATATTCTGCATAACAATCGTGCATGCCGTACACGCTCGAGAAATTGCCTGTCTCAGTGTTTGTAGAGTCGCTTGAATTACCGGCGAGTGAATCGACGAGGCTTATATCCTTTGCTTCGGTAACCCTGACTGTTAGATTAGCATCATCTGTGGAGCTGATGAACCATCTGTAGCCGTCCAGCTGTGCGCATGCCGTGTAGAGTTTCATCAGGAATTGTGTATCTCCTGCAAAGTTGCCGTTCACAAGAGTTTTGATGAAATAAAGCCCTGCTGCAGAAGGCGATGAGAATTCCACCAGCCCGGCTTTGCCGTTTTTATAATCAACAATCGATGTGTTGAAAGTTGTCGTCGATGTTATATCCGCACCTGCGCTTGTCTTGAGGGAGACTACAGAAATGCTTGTCGCGTTTATCTGGTTCGTTGCATTTGATAGCACGGTCAATATTCTTATTGTCTGCTTGTTGCCGACGAACATGTTCTTAAAGTTGTAGCTCTGGTCGGCAGGAGTCGTTGACGTTATGGTATTTATGACTTTCATGTCAAGCTCCACCTTGGATTGATTGAGAGCAATTCTTACATAATACAGACCTGTACTGTTAGGCGTGCTGCTTAGAGTGAATGCTCTGATCCCTGTTGCTGAATTTACTGTTGATGAGTTGCTTATGGTGCTGGAATTCGCAAAGGAAGAGTCCAATAAAGTCAATTCAAAAGGATCGTCCAGTGCTGTCTTGATGATTTCTCCTGTGCTTACATTGAAAACTTTGACGAGAATGTTCGCTGTTTCATTGGGAAAGAATGTGTTGGTCTGCGTGGCATTTCTCTCCAGCCATCCAACTATCTCATATTTGCCCACGTCGAGCGGGAGTGTAATGGACTTGGATGTTGAAACAGCTGTAATCTTCGCGTTGTGAACGCCGTTGTCTCTCACAGTGAACGATGTGTTGAGCCTGCTACCCGAGAATGGATATGACAAGGTATTGTTCTGTGTACCGTTTGGATATGTCAACTGGAATGACAGTGTTTCTGTGCCTGTGTACCGTGTCTGATTGCTGTCAAAAAGATCCATATAGACATAGACAGTGTCTCCTGTGTAGAATTTCGTTTTGATATTGCCGTTCGAATCGCCGATGAACGAAACCAAATCGAACGAGCTTATGTCAACGATTTTTGTAGCCACCCAGTCGTTAACAGTCAATCTATAGCTCCCTGTCGTGGTCGGAGCCGTGAAAGTTGAGATGTATTCGCCACCTGAATTTGTCGTGCTTGATTTGGAACTTATGACCGTGTCGTTGTTCGTGTACATCAATCTTATGGTTACGCTTTCATTGGAGATTCCTATGCTGTTCACATCTGTTGCCCTGACAGTAAAGTTTATCGTCTCGCCCGGCGAATAGGCGGGCTTGTTCGTCGCAATCACGATGCTGTGCGCTTTTGAGATTTTCACAATCGAAGAACTTTCATAATAGGTGTTGTTGAACGTAAAGTTTGCTTTCACGAAATACTCGCCGCTTCTCGGGACAGTCGCGCCAAATGATACTGTGAAATTAGTGGAATTGGGGATTATAGAAGTAAAGTTGAATCGCGATTCGCTGGAGTTGATCAAATAAATTGATATATTTGATGTTAAGTTCTGGTCTGATACTACTGTGTAGTTTATCGTTTCATTTATTTTATAAGAAAACTTGTCTGTAAAGCCTGTGAGTGACAGTGCAGAAACAGATTGGGTGGATAACAGTATGAAGAATATGAAATAAATTGCAATTTTATAATGGCTCCCCACACAAATCTTATAATTAATTTTGTTTTACTAACGTATAAAGATTATTTCTTATATTTTCTCTTCAGGTCGTCCCAACCAGGCTTTCCAAGCGGTATGATGCCAGCTTTTACCAGATAAAATATTACGCCTGCTATTGCAACCACGACAATAATCACTAAAAGTATCCAGTTCTTTTCTACAAATTCAGTCGGTGAAGGAGCCTGGGTTACATTTTGTCCACCACTCGGTTGTTCGGTACTTGGTGTTGTAGTTGTAGTCTTGACCTCGCCCGATATAGCAAAAACAGACAATCCCGGCGATATCGCTTCGTACAAGACATTTGTCCCATCGTCGCTCATCTTGGTTGTAGTCAGTTTGTTCCAAGCATTGTTCTCATATCTATTGAGCGAAACCTTTGTGTCGTCAATATTATTTTCGGTCAGCCATGTTTTCGACACTTCAAATCTTATCGCGCTCTGGTTGACTTTGGTGTCTATGTCAGTAACATTTGTCTTGACTTCGATATAATGATAAACCTTGCCTGTGATTTCCTGTGTTACAGATGCTGGTTTGTCTGCAAGCTTTGACACTGTGATCTGAATTGTGTTTACGGTATTCTTGACGAATATTTCGATTTGCTTGAATGCAACATCTTCAGTCTTACTTATTGCGACAACTTCCGATTTGCCTGCTGCAATTGATGGTATTGTAATGGTTGCCTTGCCCTTCTCTGTCGAAACTGTAGTTGTTCTTGTTGTAGGTGTAGTACCTGATGTTGTAGTTGTTGTAGTGTCAGTGGTTGTTGTAGTTGTTGTAGCACAATCACTGCATGTGATTGAAGTTGAAAATGCGTTTGTAGTGTCTCCCAACGAGAATGTTATTGAAGAAGATGAACTTGTTCCCCCGATTGTGACGGTCCATGACAATGCGGTTGTTGTGCCTGCAGAAACTGTTATTGTATCTGATGTTGAATCGCCGCTACATGTGTGAGAACCACAGCTTAGCGAATAAGATGTTGTTATCGCATTCGACTGGGAATTTTGTATGTTAACAGACAATAAAAATGTGCCGGTCTTTATCCCAGTTTTAGAAGCTGGTGTCCCTGTAACTGTCAGGGATGACGGATCGACAAAAACTATTGTCGCATCGCCTGTGACGCCACTCGATTGACCTGTGCATGTATAGGTGTTTGCTGTCCCTGCTGTAAATGTAAATGTCTTTGATGTTGGCGATGTCGATAAAGATACTCCTTGATATTGGCCTGTTGAGGGATCAGATATAGTCACACCGCTCGGGCTACATGACAATTGAACGCTCCCGCTTTCAGTACCCGTGGCAGTAACAGTAACTGTACCTGTAACACTGGTGCCTGTCGTTGCCCTGCTAGTCGACATGCTTGTCGAGACTGTAGATACTGATGCGAAAATTGCCGGAGATATCAGCAGTAATCCGACGATTGAAAGTACGATTATCATTTGTTTATTCATATTTCATCATCCTTATGCTCTGAACACGTCACCTACGTAGACAAATTCTGAACTGCCGCCGACTGTCGTCACAGTTCCTTCAATAAACACAGGTGGCTTCCCTGCTGCTGCTGATGGCCATGTGCTTAATCGTCCTGGACCTATCTTGAATAGTGCGCATCCGCTTGGACTCGTCAAAATTGGATTGGATGGGCTCGCCTGCGAAGCGTCTGATATTTTATACATGTCCAAGTATTTCACACTTGGTGGAAACGCAGACCAGTCTGTGACTGATACGTTTACTGTCGCGTTGTCGACTGGTACTCCAGTTGGTTTCTGAAATCCTTGGGCACATATCAGTGCAGTTATGTTCTCTGTTCCTGTTATTACACCATATCTATTTGGTGAGCCGCTTGCATCTGTGTAGAATACCGCAGTCTTTGTGTAATTGTTTGCGGAAGTGCCATTGTTCCATTCGCCTATCTTAAGATTTACCGATGTCATATTTCCTGCTCTTATAGTGCCGTTTACAAAAGTGTTGGAGAACAGCTGTGAAAGACCGCCCTCGTTTAGCGGTGTGCCGTTGTTAATCACTGTATTGTTGTTTGTCGAGTTATAAGCGATATGCCATGTATCTGCAATTCCGTTCTGGACAAAATTGCCATCGGTTGTTTCAGTGACAGAGGCGTTGAATGCCCAGTTATTGGCTGTGAATGCGCTCCACGCTGTTCTAGCACGTGTATCATTAATTAACGTGACTACACCTTGTGTCAATGGTGTGACTGATTGTGCACTTGTGGAAAATGCCTTCATCTCAAGGGTTGTAGCAGTACTCATGTCAGCTGAATCTGTATCGCTATTAATCGTTGTCGACCAGAACGCCATCATCCTTCCGCTTCTTGTTACGTTAAGTGTAACGAAAGCCACGCCGTTAGCATCGGTAGTTGCTCCTGTTATTGTGGCTTGACTTGAAGTTAGTTTGCCTTCAAATCCGAATCCTCTGTTGTCCTGCTTTGAAATTGCCTTTGTAGTGACAGGCACACCATTTTGTCTGCTGCCTCCAGATACGACGACATATGGTATTGTGAAATTCTGGTTCACCTGATGAGAGCCGCCGTTATTATTAGATATGTAACTGTTGCCTTGCAGGATCGCACCGTTTGTAGTATTGATAACTGTAAAGAAGCTGCAGTCTTTCATATCCCAGAGATACAATCCCCCGCTACCGCTTGCTGCAGTAAGATTACGATTGGTTGCGTTGAGTATAGTTATAGCACCGGATGTATTCAGTATCACTGTATCATAGGTGGATGTTCTGTCGAGAACCAGAATTCTGGTATTGTTGGTGCCATTTATAGCAATATTCTGCTGTCCTCCTTGCGTGTATCTGGTTGAGTTGAATGTATTTTTGACACATACCCTGCCACTCGTAGAGTTTATTTTTAAGGTATCATTTAGCCATGTCATGTTCCAACCATATGCAGTTGTGTTTCTGCCCGTTGAGGCTTCTTGAGATACGAAACTCCCAACTTCCAATGGGTATCGCAGATTATCTGCTATGATCCAGTTTGCATCCGCCTGTGAAGAGCTGGGCTGGCCTATACCTTCTTCGAATGGAAGAACAACATTGTATTTGGTCACTGTGACGAATAACGGCACTTCTACCGACTCGCCGTCGATTCCCGTGGCGTTGCTCGTAATTTTCACAGTAAGCATGCTGCCACCCTTCCTCAAGCTAGAAGGAACTGTAAAGTTGATGTTCCATTTTTCATAAGGACCATTTGGACTTACTGAATAGAAGCTCCAGTTACCTGTTTGGGCTGAATTATTCCATCCGTCTGGAGTGGAGATGTTTGCGCTGTTGATGGT
The DNA here is from genome assembly GCA_016187385.1 of Candidatus Aenigmatarchaeota archaeon. Classification (GTDB taxonomy): domain Archaea; phylum Aenigmatarchaeota; class Aenigmatarchaeia; order CG10238-14; family SCSR01; genus JACOWB01. Next base: position 605,680 of record JACPJU010000001.1, on the reverse strand, counting down.
AGCCGTTTCCAACACACCCTCCCACGGTCTCCCCATCGTAATAGTGAAATTGCTCACGTTTGTAGCTGCTCGTATGGCGACGGATTGTGTGGAACCAGCCGCATATTGCTGCCCGAAGCTGAACTCTGGGAATGCGTCAAATGCTACAACCATAAAGCCTCCAAAGCCTGTATCTGTCCCCAAGTTCGATACAACGCGCGGTCTTAGGTCAAAGAAACCATTGGGCCATCTTGTCAAATTGGAACTGCCTAACGTGTAGTTTTGTGGATAAATGGTTAGAGACGCGTTAGTAGCAGTGTTGCCAGAATTCGTTGTGAAGTTTATTTGAAGTGGTGTGTTGTTTCTCAACACCTGCATCGTTCCTGTTGATGGATTGAATGTGAATATTTGCCCAAGTGAGAATACGCTCACGTTTGATATTATTGTCCCGCTCATGTTTGCAACATTGGTTAATGTTATGTTCAAGGCCGATGTTGGCGCAACCTGCCAGCTAAATTGTTGGTCGGATCCAAGAGCCTTAATCTGCGGGAAGCCCATGTTCAAACTTCTGCATGTGAAGAATGCCGGTATTCCTGCAAAATTGCCCTTGTAGCTCGCATTGAATACCATGAAATAATTGCCTGAAAAGCTGTAGCCACCAGTTGGTGTGAATGTTATGTTCACGGCAATCGAACCGCTGGAATCGCTGGCTGTCGAGTTTGTTATTGATAAATAGCTGCTTACATCTCTGCCTGTTTCATCTTCACGTGCTTGGATGATTCCTGCTACACTCGCCCCCTGTGCAGCAGTACTTGAGTTGACATCTGATACGGTACCTGAAAATTGCTGCACACCCGAACACTGAGCATCTGAGTTAAATCCGGATGCGCCTTCACCTTCGTGACTTGGCATGCCGCCGCCTTTCTGCGGTCCCAAGAATCCTTCCAGATAATTGGATATAATGAAAGTGCTTGCTGTTGTTGTTTCTGTCAGATACGAATTTCCTGCAGAAGAGTTGAGAGTTGCACTAACCTCGATGAGAAGAGGACCACTGATGCTGCTTGGCAACGTGAAAGTTATATTTGGCTCTGCAGCGTTTGTAACTCCATTATAAGATGTCTGATTTATGTTCGTCACCTCAGAAGCACCGCTCGTAAATTCTAATGGAACTAGTTTCGTAATTATATGTCCTGTAATATTCGATTGGTTGACTGGTGTGTTTCCTGAGACATTCCTCGCTTTAAGCTGTATTGTTATGTTAGTACCGGGTGCGAATACTTGTTTGAAACCTTCAAAACCGCCCGTGTCCAACACAGGAGTAACTTTCATAAAGTAATTTGATACCGAAAAGTAACCATCTGCTGTTTGTGTCTCGGCTCCGACAGTCACATTGACTTTGATGTTGTATGTTCCACTTGCCCTAGGAGCTGTAAAAGTAGTCTTACAAGCAGTCACACTTGGAAGATATTGATCTGTCCCAAGAGTTACACTTGCGTTGCCTATAGTTGTGTTGGTTCCATTTACAAAAGTAACACCTAAGAAAGTATAATTGCCACCTGTACAGGAACCCCAATTCATTACATCACCGCTGGTTAAGTTAACAGCTAAAATATCCAGCGAGATGCTCTCACCTGGCTTGAATGCACTTTTACCTCCCCATTCGAAGAAGAATGCATTTTTAACAGCTTCCGCCCTAGCCGAGAATGTCTGCGTGCCAAAAGTTGCTGATCCGCTGACATCATTTCCTGATATCAAAGCACCCACTTTCACCTTATAAGTTCCTCTTGCAGATTCTGTTGTAAATGTGTTGTTGTAATATCCTGAAGAAGAAGGATGCGCGGATAATGTTATGTTTCTGGTTGTCGTACCATTCGGATATGTGATAACTGCAGTTACAGTGGCCCCTGTAACAGGGCTGCCGCTTGTCGTTCTGAGTTTTGCGAGTATGTTCACTGTTGAACCGGGAACAAAATTAGATAGTACTTCATCTGACGTTGAGAGTGTGCTTACAGCCATTTGATAATTGGAACCAACGCTGAAAATCGAAAATGCTTTTCCAAAGTCTACATCTATGACATATTCACCAACGGTCGCAGTTGAGGGAACAGTAATATTGTATGCGATAGAACCTGTCGAGTTGGTTGTTTGGGTGGAATTTGTAGCCAGAGACGGATTTACCGGATTCACTGTCCACGAGACATTCTGACCATTTGATTGGAAGATACGCACACGGGGCTGATAACCAATAAGAGGAGATGAATTGGTTGAGAAATTGTACAGTGTAATGTTCACGGTGAATGTTGTGCCATTTGTGAACGGCGGGAATTTTCCTCCTATGAAGCTTATGTTACCTGTTGAAGCGTTGCTGGCGAAAATACCGAATGTTTTATTCAATACGGACGATGAGTTTGTCGAGATATTGAAGACATATTCTCCTACTGTCGGAGGTGCACTGACGTTGAAGCTGAAGCTCCCGTTGTGTAATGTGACTGTCCAATAAGAATTATTGCCTATCTTGGCTGTAACATTTATAAAAGAAACATTATCGCTTGTGGTTGTGTTCTTGATCGAACCTGTGATTGTGACGTTAGTGTTCCCGAGATTAGCGGAGTTGTTCGTTTGGATAGTGGGTGGTAGAGAGACATTCAGAGAAATTGACGCGAAAGTGACAGAGGACAGTAACAATATGGAAAAAACTACAACTACAGGTAAAATAAATTTGCTTATCCCCACTATTATCTTTAAAGGAATTGTGATTTTTGCCAAATAAAGGTTTATTTTTAAGAAATTCACTACTGAAAAATGAAAATTATTTATTCTGCCCTTTTCTTTTTGGGTTCTTCCCTTAAAAACAGCGCCCAGAACAAAATAATCAAGACAACAGCAACTGTAATTGCTATTCCAAGGTAAGTCAGGTTCTTGCTTAATGCAAATCCGCCTGTTTGCGTATTTTCATTCGTCAAATCAGGCTGCGTGACATTTATTGTGACTGTTTTCGATGCGCTCAAATCATCGCTTGAGTATTCGCGCGACAATGCCACGAATTCTATATTTGCCTGTTCGACAGCTTGAGGCGATAAAATTTCGACTGTGAATCGTTGCGACCTGTCTTTCTTTATGTCTGTGATAGAAGGTGAAATCTTCACCAGGCTTTCGTTAAAGCCTGTGAAATAAATGCTGACATTTTTCAAATCGACATCGCCGGTGTTTCTTACCGTTAGCGTGAAGGATTTTGTTGAATTAAATGGAACGACAATGAGATCTTCCCCTGTCATTACCATCTCTGGATTCTTTTTAGGTTCTGTGACATTAGTAATATTGACAACAGGCTTTGGCAATTCGCTTACAACCATCAATAGCATACCGTCATATAATTTTTTAGTGCCGTAAGAATAGCTCGCGATTACTGTCCAGTTTCCTTTTACTTCTGTCGTGTAGATGTTGTTGGCAAGGCTTCCTTTCGCTTGTTTTTCTATTTCGAAACTGGAAGGCTTCGTCACATCCAATTTGTTTCCGTACAAGTCATAAGACCAGACTGTGAAAGTCACGAGAGTGTTCGGCAATGCTGTAGTATTGCTCAATTCGAGCTGTACTTTGTTGACTTCTCCTTGGAGGACATTCAGATTGACAGACTTGCTTGCTGTGCCATCTGTAACCATCAGACTCTGTTCTCCCATAGTTTTCAGCTTTATCTTGAATGTCTTCATGCCGTTGTCTGCAGGCTGGAATGTATAGTCGGACGGCAATACAGCCAAAGTATCGGATGAAGAGAACTTTATCGTGCCTGCATATGGAATTTTATTCCCGCTCTGATCGAGCGCTGTGACAGTAACGTCGAATTCTTTGCCAGCAACTGGTGTGCTTGGTGCTTTGATGTCAAAACTGGAGAATACAGGATTGAAGTTGCTGACTGAGATCGTGCCCGATTTTTCTTCGCCTTTCGCGTCAACAACTTTCCATTCGAATTGATGATCGCCGCCGACACTTGGAGATGAAGCAACAAAATTAAAATTCAATGTTGCACCTGCTTGCAAACCAGAATCAGCATTTGACCAAATGACACGATAAGGAGCCGGAGCACCGATGGTGTATCGGGTTTCATACGTCCAGCCTGATGGATTGCCCAGTTCTTTAATTAGGTAAAGCGGTGTGTTGTCATTTTGAGGAACAGTTATTTCAACTCTTTTTACATTGTCCCCCGCCAGATTGGCGACAGAAAGAGAAAATTCAACATTCTGGTTTGGCAAAGTCTGCACTGGTGCCAACTTGACGTCAACCGACGCGGACAATACAAACGATGTAAATAAAACGAAAACAAAGAAAGCCGGAATAAAGCTTTTCCTCAAATGCAATTGCATACTTTACAATACACGATGAAAAGATTTAAGATTGAAAATCAATAATTCTTAAATACAGATGCGAAAAGGATAAAAAGCTTGCGAATTTCACGCACCGAAGAACCATTTGACTCTATCCGCAAGACTTGGTTTGTATTCCTCTCCTATCAGTTGTCCAGCCAATTTTTTCAATGCCATCGATACTTTCGAGCCTTTGGCGAATACAGTGACTGGCACGCCATGCGAAATGCTTTCTGGAACTTTCTCGTCTTCGGGGATTTTCACAAAGTCTTTTATGTCCAGCATCTTCTTTATCTGAGCTTCTGTCATCTCGTACTTCTTTCCCCTGACTTTATTCACCACAACTATCGCTTCTTTCCTGTTTTTCTCCACCAATTCCATTAGCTTAAGAGAATCGCTCACATCAGGCAAGTATGGATTAGTTACTATGACAATCTTATCAGATGCCCGTATAACATTTTCTGTATTCTCTCTGAATCCTGGGGCGCTGTCGATTATGACGTAATTGTATTCGGATGCGGCCAAGTGAGATGCCAAATTTCTCAACTTGTCCAAATCCAGACCCTTCAAACTTTCAGGAGAAGGAACTATATTAACGCCCGTCATCTCGCTGGAGTAGGTTGCTTCCTCCAACATATCTTCGTCTCTTATGACATCTTTCAAAGTGTTTTTCATTTCCTCATGCATACCGAAGTGCAGCCTTATATGAGAGCTCGTGACATTAGTGTCTAAAATAATGACCTTTCTTTTGAACTCGTTGGCAATCGCTGTGGCTATGTTAGAAGTTATCGTGGTCTTTCCTACCCCGCCTTTTCCGGACAATATGCTGATTACCGCCATTTTATTCCTCCTCCAATGCCTTTTTAATCTGTTTTTTTAGAGCTGCGGTTATTTTTTCTTGATATGAAGGTTCGTATCTAGCCTTCCATGGTTTCCTCGACCCAACAGCTATTCTGATTATAACTATCAAAATCACCAGACCAACAATGCTTGCAACAATATATCGAGTTAGTGGTATGCTGGCTACGTTTGTTGCTGTTACGACGGCTGCTGTTATCGGCGATGCAATTCCCCCGGGCAAACCGGGTAGTGTAATGTTTTGGACTGTAACATTCTGTATCACGATTTGCGTGGCGTTTGCAGTGGTCAATGTGACTGTATAACTTTCGGAATCTGTCACCCCGCCAGTGCCTTTGGCATTAACGGTTATATTGAATGTTGTAACGTTTGGAACATCATCGGGAAGAGTCAATGTATAGTCAAGTGCGCCGCCTTTTCCAGAAGACAATGATATAGGTGAAGGTAGTGTGAAATAACTCGTTGGCAGACCCGTAATCAATAACGAGAAATTACCGGTCACAACCCCTTTGTTTTCTATATTGACTGTGTAGGTCTTAGTGGTACCTGGAAATTGAATTATGGATGTCGCCGGATCTGAAATGCTCGTTCTTATGTATGCTGCAAATCCGCTTGGAGTTCCGCCGCCACCGCCTCCTCCACCTCCTCCCCCACCGCTTGATGTTGAAGGTGCTGAACTGCCAAATATTCCCCATGTGCTGAAATGATTTGTTGTTGCATAAACGAAATTGTTGGTTGTGTCGACACCCCCGTCCGGTGGGTTGATTTTTGTCCATGCTCCTAATGTGCTGTTAAAAAAGTACAATCTCATAGTCGATTCATCGATGCCTGCGGAAGAAACTTGGGCATCTGTATATTTCACCTGTATTGTTGCGCGGTCAAGAGCACTGCTGATAGAAGATGCCACTGTTATGTCAACGAACTTGTTCAGGGATGTTGCGGGAGGCGTTGTTGTCGCGGGTGGGAGTGAGTCGTATTTAACAATTGTGACAAATCCTGAAGCGCTTGAATTGGTTGTGATCTCAAGAGTGGCGTCAGTTGAAGCGCTCGCGTTAACTGTTACTGCCGTGTTAGCGGGAGTCGACACAGAATCGTTTGTAAATGTAGATGTTGCCACAGATGCCACGCCGAATGGCCCTTCACCGAAATTTCCACTAGTAAAAGTGCCGTTAGTGTCTGCATAAGCAGAGATTGTCAGAAACGAGAAAATAAATGGAAATAAAAATATTTTTTTCATGAGTCACCCTCTAGGTTGTGTGTGCAACTTTGAAAGTGAGCAATACTGTCAAATCGTCGATCTGGGGTGTGGTACCGGCTAATGTTAACACAACTTCCATTTTGGCATTATCTGCTATGATTGAATCGCTGATAGTCCCAGTCACGGGTGTATTACTAGCTGTTATGGCTGTTGCTGAACTTAGTACAGTTGTTGAATTTTCTGTGACATCTATTGTATAAGTTTCATCGCCGGTTACTGTATCAATTGTACGTGCTGTAGAGCTGACTTCGGTTAAAGTAGCTGCGAAAGGCATTGCAAAAGTGAAGACCGGATTCAGAGTGGCTGTTTCAGGACCATCATGAGTAAGGGATATTGTGAAATAGCTACTGGGTGCCGCCAATTTAGAATTAGCAATCGACCCTGCTAACATCGTGTTTGTAACAGATCCTGTGTCTCCGGTGGTGACGACTGTACCGCTGGCATCAGGAAGTGTATATGTTCTATTCGCATTGAGATCTCCTACATCGAGGATACCGAAATATGTATCACCCGCGCTTTCCAATATAGCAAGTTCTGAGCTTGCATTATACAAAACAATATCATTAGCTCCTAATTGTAGCCAATCTGCTGTCAATGGTCCCAAAGATAATGTTGGTGTACCGCCTTCTGTTGATGAGGAACCGGATATGCCAGATCCTGCGGTTATAGTAGCAACATAATTACCTGTTGTGTGAGTTCCTAATGTTATCAAGTCTGTAAGACTTGTCCATTGAGGTGCTGAGCCTGATGATGTTAAAATTGTATTAGCCGCGCCTATGCCAAGTTTTGACAATGTAGTACCTGCTGAAGCATAAATAATATCTCCTGCTGTATATGATGCAAGTCCAGTTCCGCCATAACCAACTCCAATTGCAGTTCCTTGCCACGTGCCTGATGATATTGTGCCTACTGTAGCTATGTCAGTTCCTATTAATTTAGAGGCTGCTATTGAGCCTGCAAGCATTGTGTTCGTCACAGTTCCTGTATCGCCTGTTGTAACAATTGTACCGCTGGCATCAGGAAGTGTATATGTTCTGTTGGCATTGAGATCTCCTACATCGAGGATACCGAAATATGTGTCGCCAGAACTTTCCAATATAGCAAGTTCTGAGCTTGCATTGTATAAAACTATATCATAAGCCCCCAATTGTGACCAGTCTGCCGTCAATGATCCTAAAGAGATTGTCGGTGTGCCGCCTTCTGTGGATGATGAGCCTGAAATACCGGAGCTGGCTGTTATCGTCGCTACATAATTTCCTGTAGTGTCAGTAGTTAAAGCAACGCTGTCTGCAGCAATTGCCAGGGTGCCTGTGTTATCAATAGTTGCATCACCTGATAATGTTACATATGCTGGCACTCCCGAGCCATTTGCAACAATTATCTGCGCACTTGAACCCGATGCTAATTTTGAAAGAGCAACTGAGCCTGCTAGCATTGTATTGGTTACGCTACCAGAATCTCCTGTTGTGACGACTGTTCCTGAGACATCGGGAAATGTCCATGTCCTGTTAGCAGTCATATCATCACTAGTGATAATTCCATAAAATGCATTGGAACCCTGTGATGCTGGTGAGATAACAATGGGATCTGTTGATGAAGGATTAATCACCAATAAACCAGTCAACGCCCCACCTGACAAGGGCAAATAATTGGATGCTGTAATCGTATCTTGCACCATAGTATCGTTTATGGAATTGGCGGGTAGTATGAGTGTGCCTGTTGTAAGGGTGAATCCATTGGATGCTGTCAGGAGGCCTGCTGAAGTTATGGTTCCCGCTCCTGCCGTTGAAATATTCCCAGTGGTTGAGATAACAATATTAGAAGCTAAATCATCTCCGATAATTGTTCCATTGTAGATGTCATTGGATAGTATGCTGTTGGTGAGATTCAATTTGATGTAAGTTATTGCCGCTGTATCGCTTATGTCGGAGTTTTGGATTGTCCCGTCGCTTATCTTGCTTGTAGTAACTGCATTTGCACCCAGTTTAGGACCTGTTATTGAAGAGCTTGCAATAGTTAAACCGCCTGTGCTATTGATTGTTGCGTCTTCAGACAGTGTAACATAATTGGGTACTCCCGATGAATTTACAACAATAATCTGACCGCTAGAGCCAGCAATCAATTTCGAAAGAGCAATTGACGCTGTGTCAGATATATCAGAATTCACTATTGTCCCATTCTTAATATCAGAACTAATAATAGTATTATCTGTTAAAGCGCCTTCAGTGATTGTTAATGTGCTCGTGGCTTCTAAAGTAGTGAATCTTCCTGAAGAAGTTGTAGTTGCTCCTATTGTTGCGTTGTCAATAGTCCCTCCATTTATGGTTGGTAATGTCAGAGTTTTGCTCGAAAATGTTTCTGTTCCGGCAAGGGTTGCTAATGTCCCGCTTGTTGGCAATATGAGAGAAGTCGCTCCTGTGGTCGTAAAGAATAATGCGTAGCTGGATGTTGCCAAAGGTATAATGCCACTGCTGTCCTGCAGTATAATTGTTCTGTTGCTGGTAGGATTCGCCGCAGTCAAATTCAATAATGTGCCGTCTATTGTTGAGCCTTCGAAAGCGATGCTCGACCCGTTGATAGTTATGTTTTTATGTGTGCCGTTCACTGTATGCTCTTTCAGCAAATATTCGTTGAGTATGGTGCCCCATTCGTTTGTATCGCCACCAATTGTTGGCAGTCTTGCCGCAAGGACTAAAGTAGAATTGGCGACAAGGATGGTTAATAAAGATAAGAAGAATATTGGAGAAATTTCAAACAAAATTTTCTTTAGAGTTGCTCCCATTTCAACATATAATGATTGGGCGAGAAAATATTTATGTCTGTAATGTATTAAACATCTTTATAAGCGTTTCATTTTGAGCTCGTAGGGGATGGGACACTGCTAATGAAATCAATGGAATTGTCATCAGTGTCTGTTAAAGATTTCCTTTCTAAGCTTTTATCTTCTTCTGGTGTCAATGCCACAGAACCTTCGGGTTCATTTGCATTGCCCCAACCAACTTTGTCTATCACAGTCCCATTCGAATCTATAATTCTCACGTGTCCGCCTGTGTCTGCAAATCCCCAGTTTGCGCTGTGAAGATAGTCAGGTACTGTATTAAGGGAATATCCTTTGGATGCCAAAAGGAAGAAACTTTTGGATTTTATTGTTCCTGCCAAACCAGAACCCACTTTGCTTTGCCATGTATCTCCTGTCGCTGATTTGTATTGCAGCTTCCATCCTGTTATGTCGATGTTGTTGTTTGTTGGGTTGTACAATTCTGTAAATTCATCATACGTTCCATTAGGACCTCTAGTTATAAACTCGTTAATAATTATGTGGTTAAGAGTTGCTGTTTCATTTGTCTGATTTGCAACATTGGAAGTCTGGTTTGATGTTGCATTAGATTGATTCTCTGTGCTTGCATCTGGAACCAGCGCTTGATTAGATTGAGATTGTTGTTGAGTAGCTATTTGAACAGGTTTTTGTTCAGTTGGTGCAATTGTTGGTGGACATTCCCCACAATCTTCTTCACAAGAAGAACAGCTCTCATTCGATTCACAGATTTTGTTCCCACAACAATTATTTGACGTGACTTTTGTACATTTGCCAGAAATACAGACATTAGTCACGCACACGTCAGAATTACCCCAACATTCTTTTGAAGTTCCATTTATTGCTGTATGCGAACATTTGTAATTGCTCGTCTGATTGCACCAGTCGAATGTACATGGATTGTTGTCATCGCAGGAAGCGGGACATTTTGTTTCATTAACTATTGAAGAGTGAACTTCTTTTTTATAATCTGTGCCTGCAGAAGACAGGTAACCTGTCATATTGTCCTGGAAAAAGAATACAGAAGCGCCTACAGCCAACCCTGCAACGATAAGAAGCGGCACAAGGTAGAGGATGTTCATTAACTTTATTAGGTGTTAAAAGAATATTTATTCGCTATTTAGATTATGTCAGCGATAGATGCTATAGTATATACTCCTGCCGTGGTTAGAGGTAATTATCTTGATTAAGGTTTTTGTATTCGATGTGGGCGGGGTGATTACAAAAGACCCTATGGCGCATATTTACAAGGCTGTAGATAGAGAATTCAAAACAAGTACCGAGGATATTGAGAAAGCATATGATAAATTAAAATCTCCGGTAGAGACGGACAAGATTTCGGCAAAAGAATTCTGGGCAAGGCTGTCGAAAGAATTGGGGATAAAGGACACGAATCTGCTCAAAAAGACATGGATGAATTCTTTCGTAAAAGCTACTGCTCCAGTTGACAAGAGTGTTGTAAAAATCATAAAAGAGATTAAGAATGAAGGTTACAGGGTTGCAGCGCTTTCAAATACAATCCGTGCCCATGAAAGGCTTCATCGAAAATTAGGGCATTACAAATTCTTTGAACCTGTGTTTTTGTCTTGCCGATTAGGAATGAGAAAACCTAATATCGGGATTTACAAGCATGCTGTGAAAAGGCTTAAGGTTAAAGCCGGTGAATGCGTTTTCATTGATGACAAGTCCGAGAATGTCGCCAGCGCGAGAAAGGCCGGGATGAATGCTGTCCTATTCAAGAATGCAATTCAACTCAAGAAAGAATTGAAAAGGTATCTGTGATTTATATGGTTTTCAAACAACTATCACCGAAAATGCAGAAGGTAATCCAGAAAAGATTCAAGGAAGCTACACTGCCTCAACAATTGGCCATACCGTACATAGCATCCGGACTGAATGTTTTGGTTATCGCACCTACAGGCAGCGGTAAGACAGAAAGCGCATTGTTGAAGATTTTCGAGAGGATAACAGAAGAAGAACCTAAACAGGTCAACACGCTTTACATAACCCCGATGAAATCATTGAACAGGGACATGCTTGAAAGGATAATGTGGTGGGCAAAAGAATTGGAACTGGAAGTTGCTGTCAGGCATGGTGATACATCTCCTCATGAAAGGAAGATGCAGATTGAATTCCCTCCGGATATAATGATTACGACACTTGAGCAATTGCAGCCGATGCTCACGGGAAAGAATATAAGAGAAATTTTGAGAAATGTCAAGCACATTGTTATAGATGAAGTCCATGAAGTTGTCGATTCAAAGCGTGGCGTACAGCTGACTGTCGCATTGGAGAGGATAAGGGAATTATGCGGTGATTTCCAGCTTATTATGCTGTCAGCTACCGTGTCTAATCCTGAACATGTCGCGGAATTCTTTTCTGGCGGGAAGCTCACCAAGATAGTGAAAGCTGACTTGGACAAGAAGTTCGATATAGATGTCATCCATCCCAAGCCAACAAGCGAAGACGATAAAATAGCAGAGAAAATATTCTCGTCGAAAGACACGGCGGCAAGAGTGAGAACGATAATGGACTTGATTGAAAAATCTCGTTCCACTCTCACGTTCACAAACACAAGGGACTTTGCGGAAATTCTCGCATCAAGGATAAGGCTTGTTGACAAAAAGTTTCCAGCCGCCATACATCATGGGTCATTGAGCAAGGAAGTGAGGATAAAAGCCGAGAAGGATTTCAAAGAAGAGAAAATAAAATCATTGATTTCCACAAGCAGCCTTCAGCTGGGCATAGACATAGGCTCTGTTGACTTGGTCGTTCAATACATGTCGCCACGTCAGGTAAGCCAGTTGATACAGCGTGTTGGACGAAGCGGACATGAATTGTCAAAAGTTAGTAAGGGTGTTGTCATAACTACAGATGAAGATGACAATTTCGAGTCGTCTGTTATTGCAAGAAAATCTCTGGCAGGAGAATTGGAGACTTCTACATCCCATGAAAGTTCTTATGATGTTCTTGCACACCAGCTGATTGGACTTACATTCGATTTCGGCACGATAGAGCTTGAGAAGGCCTACAATATCATAAAGCGTGCTTATCCATACAGGAATTTAAGCTACCAGGAATTTCTGGATGTCTGCAAACAGATGGAAAGACTCGGACTCATTTTTCTTAATGGTCACATAAAAAAGAGACTAAGAGGGTTCAAATATTATTTCGAGAATCTCAGCACAATACCGAACATAAAACAATATCGAATCTTCAACATGTTCGACAATTCTTTTGTTGGAGTCCTTGACGAGGAATTCATAGCTGTACATGGCGAGCCGAATACAACATTCATAGTGAAAGGCCAGCCGTGGAGGATTGTCACTGTGGAAGGAGACAAGGTGATGGTGGAACCAGTGGAGGATGCAGAAGCTGCAGTGCCCGGATGGGAGGGAGAGTTGATACCTGTATTGCATGATGTGACAGAAGAAGTTGGGAGATTGAGAAGAACAATTTCCGAGAAAATGAGACATATGTCTCAAAATGAAGTTGTACACGAAGTACAGAAACTATATCCCGTTGACGAGAATTGCGCTAAAAATATGATAGATACTGTCAAGAAACAGATGAAATTCGGCGTTGTTCCTGACGATAAGACAATTCTTGTGGAAGATTATGAAAATCTGGTGATTATACATTCGTGCTTTGGCAACAATGTGAATGAGACATTGGGAAGAGTCATTGTTGCGCTGCTGACCAGCAGGGTTGGTTCTGTCGGACTGAAGACTGACCCCTACAGGATAATGATGCAATTCCAAAAGAAAAATATTGACCTGCTTAAGGAAGTCTTGTTCAGCACAAAGCCTGAGCATTTGCAGAGCTATCTTGAGATGAGCCTGAGGAACAGCGAATTGTTTGCTTGGAAGTTTGTCCATGTGGCGAAAAGATTTGGTGCTATTACACGAGACGCTGAGCTTGGGAAGATAACTATGAAAAAAATCATGGAGGATTATGTTGGCACCCCTATTTACAAGGAGACTTTGAAAGAGTTGGAGACAGAAAAATTCGACATAGAGAAAGCTACTGAGATACTGAAGAAGATACAGAACAAGGAGATTCAAGTTGTTTTCAGGAATGGATTGTCTTATCTGGGAAAGATTGGTATTCAGGACAAGTACGCTGAAGTTATCGGTCCGGAGAAGCCAGAGATGGAAATTTTTGAATTGTTCAAGCAGAGGATAGCCAACACTCACGTCAGGCTGGTCTGTGTCAATTGCGGCCAGTGGGAACAGACGTTTGCTGTGAAGGAAGTCAATGACAAATTAAAATGCAGCAAGTGTGATGCGAGACTACTTGCGGTTTTGAAGAAACACTGGACAGAAGGCAGCAAAATTGTCAAAAAAGCTATGAGAAAGACAGGGATGACAGATATTGACAGGAAGAGATACGAGAATATGAAGAAACGTGCCGATTTGTTCATAGCATATAGAGCCAAGACTGTGAAAGTTCTGGCTGGCAAAGGTGTGGGACCCACTACAGCGAAAAGGATTTTGGCGAAATATCATAAGGATGACGATGCACTATTAAGGGATGTTTTAGAAGCTGAGAAACAGTTCGCTAAGACGAAAAGGTACTGGTCGGTATAAATATTTATTATCCAAACCATCTAAACAATTATGCCAGCGCTTGTAATCAGCATAGACGGGACAGATTTCTCTGGCAAGTCTACAATAGCCAATCTATTGGTGGAGATTCTCAGACGGAACAATAAAGATATCATTTTCAAGAGAACTGAAGTCCCCAGCAGACTGGCAACAGGTTTTCTGACTAGAATTCTTGCAAATTCCAAAGATAATGTATCGTCTAATGTATTTGCGCTGGCATTCGCAACCGATCATCTGCACCATTATGAAACAGTTACCAAGCCGTTGAAAGAATCAAATGAGAATTTTGTTGTGATACAAGAACGTTCGTTGCTTACCACATATATCTACCAAAGCCTTATCGGCAAAGCAGACCTCAAATGGCTGGAAGATATAAACAAATTCGATAAAAACATTCCGGATTTGGCGTTAATCTTGAAGGTACTAGCAGATGAAATACACAAGAGAAGCAGGATAGAAAAAAGAGAATTCGACAAGTTTGAAACCAGAGGACATCTTGATGAACAGCTCAAGATATTCTACAATCTGCCGAAGGACTTGGTGAAGAAATTCAATGTTGAATATATAGATGCTGAGAATGACCCGGAAGATATAGCTGAAAGATGCGCGAAAAGAATTCAGAAAGAAATTGATGCGAAGCTCAAATAAGTTTTTATAAATTGAAAAACAATTCAATAATATGGAAATTGTTAAGAAAGCCAAAATTTCCGTTAATGGTAAGTATGAAGAAGTAGAAGCAGTCATAGATACAGGTGCTGAAAGGACAATGATAAATGAAGAAGTCTTACTGAGAATCGGTGCTCCCCATCTGGATAACTTGCTGATAGAGGCGGCAGGAGAGTACGCTGATACCAAACCTGTATATGGGGCATCTGTTGAGATAGATGGTTATAAATTTACACTTCTGATAACAGGAGGTAAAAAGAACCTTATAGGTCATGATTTCTTACAACTGGCAAAAGCTGTTATAGACGAAAATACGGGTATTGTAAAATTTACAAAAAATTACATCAATTATTAATTTTATTTTGTAGACCAGTAAGTTCCTTTCTTCCTTTTCCATTTTATATAGTCTCTAAGAATTTTCGCGTGGTCGAATCCCATTTCTTTCATCGGAATCTTATCTACGTCATGCCATTCTGCTCTTCCTTCAAAGCTACTTTTCAGACTACCTCCTTTCACACCTGAAACGAAAGCTATCGTAATCGCATGGAATCTTGGATCTCGACTAGGCGATGAATATACGCCCAGGATGTTCTTAAGCGAAATATCCAATCCGGTCTCTTCCTTGACTTCCCTGACAGCGGCATTTTCAACAGTCTCACCGTATTCAACCATCCCTCCAGGAAAATCCAATGATCCCCTGAACGGTTCTATGTCGCGCCTCAAAAGAACTATTTTATTTTTTCTGACTACAAGAACATCGACGGCTATCTTCGGCGATTTCTCAGGCTCTGTCCAGTTTTTTATTTTCATACTTATACTACCGTGCAATACAAGATAAAGTTTAAATGGTTGCATTGGAATAGAATCTTATGGAAAAAGTTTCATGTGATGTTTGCGGCAGAAAGTTCAAAAGCAATGATGCGTTATATCAGCACAAGAATGACGCTCATAAAGAGAAACCAGTCGAACACCACCATAAGAAAAAGAAGATAACAAAGGGCAAGATATTACTTATTCTGATTCCGTTGTTGATTGTTGGTATTATAGGCTATGGCATCTACTGGGCATTGACAAGTTCGACAAATGTCGGTGCCATAGGGACGACCCATATTCATGCTGATATGGCAATATTCTTGAACGGCGAAGAACTTACGCCATTTCCCCCAGAAATGTATGTAAGAAGCCCTTATGTGCATGTGGAATCAGGACCTGGCGCCGGCACTGTGATTCACATACATGCCACAAATGTCCCGCTGAAAATGTTTTTGGACAGCCTGGGCATGAAGTTCAACTCAAACTGTTTTGAAATCGGCGACAGCAAATACTGCAACAATGATGTGAACACTCTGAAAATGTTTGTCAGGCATGAAAACAGCACGTGGGAGCAGAATTACGATTATGAGAAATATATCTTCACAGATTTGGACAAGATTCTAATCACGTACGGCGACGAGACAGACAAAGATATACAATTGCAACAGAACAATGTCACAGACTTTTCGAAAGACAACTCCGGAAGAAGCATGGCTTTAAAAAGGTAGCGACTAAAATTATCTAAGTTAGGATGAACGAAAAATCTTATATAGTGGATGTTGTATCTAGCATATTCACTGTTATTACGCATAAGAATTTGAAATTTTTTCTATCCACATTTATTGGTTTCAGTCTTTTGTTCATGTTCTTTTACGGCGTATTTACAATTCCGATTTTGGAAATAGGATTTTTCAAAGATGTCGGACCTAATGTTTTTGACTACTTTTACATGTTTTCTTCCGCTTTGCTGTCTGCTGTGATAGTGACTTTGACTAAATATTCCATGCAAAACAAGGCTTTCACGAGGGGAGCTTCTTTCTTCGGTATTTCCGCTGGTGTATTCGGCACGATATGTCCGGTTTGTCTTGGAGTAAATTTCCTTGTTCTCGGCAATTTCATAACAATTCCTCTGGTTTTCTTGGTACCTTATTTGTTTTGGGTGCAGCTTGCAGGTCTCGCTTTATTAACATTTGGTTTGTGGCTGACTGTCAAATCTTCGTATGAAAACATCTGCATCGCATGCATGACAAATGTGAAAGAGGGTAGAAAAACTGAAATGAAATTGTTGGGTTCGGAAATCACGCCTGGTCAGAAATATGTATTCATCGGTTTGTTGATCGCGGCTGTTTTTGCTTTCGGTTACCAGATTTTGCCGTTGGTAGCTGCTAATGTGTTCAGTACCACAGGTGCTGCTGTCTCTACAGGTCATAACAATCTGGATGTGGATGGCATAGCGTTGGAGGTTCTCCCGAAAGAAGGATTCATAATCGATGCGACATGGAAAGATTCTGTAAGCAAGATGGTAAAGGCAGGTGTATTGGATGTTGACAAGCTCGACAACATAATGACAAAAAGATACGGACAGCCGCTGACACTAGAACAAAAGAAATTGCTGACTTCAGATTATTCCGACGAGAAACTGACAATCAACTCAGATAATGCGGTTTTCATGATGTATGTTCTCTGGGCTCTAGCGAAGCATAATGACAATCAGATTCTGCACGACAGCCCGTTCGCACAGTATTTTGAAAATTATGACATTGGTGTAGGTAAATCTGGCTATGGTGATGCCGAATTAATCGAATTGACACCAAATCAACAGGAAAAGGCAAAATATGTAGCAATGAATTCTTACAGGCCTTGCTGCGGAAACCCGACAGGTAGTCCTGATTGCTCGCATGGATTTTCTGCACTAGGGTTGATTTACATCATGGCAGAACAAGGATACAGCGAAGAGGAGATGTTCGATGCTTTTGTGGAATTCAATTCCTACTGGTTCCCGGCGACTTACATCCAAGATGCATTATACTTTAAATTGGCAGAAAACAAAGATTGGAGTGATGTTGACAAAGAGCTTATTGCAGGAAAGCAGTATTCGTCCTTATCAGGCTCTTATGCCGTTAAGCAATATCTACAAGGTTTAGGATTATAGGAGGTTTAAAATGGATACAAATGTTGTGTTGCTTGCGCTGATGGGTATACTGGTACTAATGGCCGGTATACAGGCATTCCAGCTGACAGCACTGTCACAGGCTATATCGACTGGTGCGGTAATGTCGTCCAGTTCGCAATCTGGCGTGTTGTCCCAGTTGTCGCAGGCTTCACAAGTTGGCGGTTGCGGATAAAATTCCAACTTTGAAATGAGATGATCATTTGAGAAGACGTAGAACTAGTGATATGCCAGTCGGAAAAGTATTTTTAGGACTTGTTGTAGTGCTAATTATTTTATACGGAATAAATGTTTTTCTTACTGCTCAGATGATTGCTCCTATAAAGTCTTCTGCCGAAAGCAATAGACCGGCGAACCTGCATTTGACTCTGATTGCCAATGATTGCGAAAATTGCTACGATATGAATAATGTGGTTTCGTTCATCAAGAGACAGAATGTTAACATAATACAGGAAAGGATTCTACAGTATTCAGATAAAGAAGCACAAGAATTGATGTCGGAAAACGATATTGACTCTCTGCCCGCATTAATAGTGACTGGTGAGACATTCAAAGAGAGCATATCATCATTGTGGGATGCTCTTGGTGTGCAGTCTGATAATGGTGTTGTGGTTGTGAGCGGCTATCCGCCATACTACAGCTTGGACGAACAGAAAGTTGTTGGTCTTGTTGAAGTCATTAGATTGATAGACAATTCATGTGCGGAATGTTATGATGTTGAAACGCATATGCAAATACTCCCCAGATTTGGCGTCTATGTAGATAAATCACTGACTTATGACATATCTTCTGGTAAAGGAAAGGAATTAATACAAAAATACAACATAACAAAAGTTCCTACGACAATACTTTCGCCGGATGCAGACGTATATTCATCATTAACTCAGATATGGGATCAAGTAGGCACAGTTGAAGATGATGGATGGTATGTCTTCAGGGCTGTTGAGCAGATGGGGACTTACAAAGACCTTGCAGGGAATAAGATAGTTAATGCAACGAGATAAAATGTCCAATGAAAAGCTAATAGTAATTTCTGTGATAATTGTCGCTGCAATCGGATTGGGACTTGGCTTATATTCTTTATTCGCTGTTCAAAAAACTACTGCCAGCTTTGTTTTGCCTAATCACGGGATACATTGGCATCCTCATATGGAAATAGAAATAAAAGGCGAAAAGATTGTTATACCAACTAATATAGGGATAGGCACGCAATATTCGAACAGTCCATATTATGATTCTATGATGGATATGACGAATATGCACACACATGATGATACCGGCGTTATACACTGGGAAGTTATGCATGCCCCGAGAATGGAAGATGTGCACCTTGGGAATTTCTTTGAAGTTTGGGGTAAGACTTTCAACAGCAATTGCATCTTTGATTATTGCAACGGCCCAGAAGGAATGTTAAAAATGTTTGTCAACGGTAAGGAAAACAAAGAATTTGAAAAATATGTCATAAAAGATGGGGATGATATAGTTATAAGATTTGGGTAAATGATATCTTTAAGTATTACGTATGGCAAATATAGCATATGACAAAAACACCATATAAGTTATTCTTCAGTACATTAGGCAATGGTGTACGATTAAAAATCCTACATGCTTTAGTTAAAAAACCTAAAAATGTAACTGGGCTAACGAATGAATTAAAATTTGATCAAACGACTATATCAAAAAATTTGAAACGTTTGGAGACTTGTGGTTTCGTCCATAAAAACAGGGAAGGTAGACACAGTGTTTATACCCTTAATAAAGAAACCATCCTGCCTTTGCTTAAGCTCATAGACAAGCATGTTGACAAGCACTGTAAAAACTGTAAGCTGGTTGTATGAAAGATGGCTATCGTTTTGTAATTCTTGGTCAAGGATCAGCAGCATTTGCAGCTGCAATAAAAGCTAATGACTTGGGCATAAAAACCGCAATGATTGGCGGAAACGCTACACGAGGTACTGTTATTGGTGGTACTTGTGTTAATGTTGGTTGTATGCCGAGTAAGAATCTGATAACAGTTGGCACTGTTTTCTACCATGCAGTGAATAATTCATTCGAAGGAATTAAATACGATAAAAGTGAGTTGAATTTCAAGAAAATTATAAAGCAAAAGGATAAACTTGTTAGAAAATTCAGGAAAGAAAAATATGCAGACGTCATAAAGAACTTAGAAAATGTAACTTATGTTGAAGGTAGAGGAAAATTCATTTCTAAAAATAAGGTGGGAGTTGGTAATCGAATTTTAAAGGGAGAAAAGTTTTTGGTTGCTGTTGGCGCTAGAGCTAATGTAATTCCTGTCCAAGGACTAGAGAGGGGTGATTATCTGACAAATGAAGAAGCTTTAAACTTGAAAGAACTGCCAAAATCCATGTGTGTAATTGGTGCAAGAGCCTTAGGATTGGAATTTGCACAGATGTATGCACACTTTGGAACTAAGGTGACTGTTCTACAGAGAAGTGAACGCATTCTGCCGGAAAGTGAACCTGAAATTTCAGAAGCATTGAGAAACTATTTGGAAGGAGAGGAAATAACAATCTATACCGGAGTAAAAATCGGCAACGTAGATAAGAAAGGTGAGAAAAAATTAATTAACTTCAAAGTTGGCAACAAAACAAAAATAATTGAATGTGAGCAATTGCTGTTTGCAACTGGAAGAAAGCCTAACACTGATAATTTGGGGTTAAACAAAGTTGATGTAAAAACCGATGATAAAGGTTTTATAGTTATTAATAATGAAATGCAAACTTCTGCCTCAGATGTTTATGCGGCAGGTGACTGTACAGGAGAGCCTATGCTTGAAACGTTAGCTGCGAAAGAAGGTGCTATTGCTGTAGAAAATGCTTTCACAAACAAGAAAAGGAAGATCAATTTGAAGGAAGTCCCGAGTGCTGTATTTACTTATCCTGAAGTTGCAAGTGTTGGATTGACTGACGCAGAAGCTATTGTAGAAGGAATCAGGTGTACTTGCGGTGTTTTGCCATTAGAGTTGGTTCCTAAAGCGCATATTATCGGTGATACAAGAGGATTAGTTAAATTGGTTGTTGACAAAGAAACTAAAAAAATTCAAGGTGTGCACATACTTGCACCGCATGCAGCAGATATCATTCACGAAGGCACCTTAGCTGTAAAATTTGGATTGACAGTGGATGATATAATTGATACTGTTCATGTATTTCCAACACTATCAGAAGCTATAAAATTAGCAGCTCAATCTTTCTATAAAGATGTAAGCAAATTGAGTTGTTGTACGGAGTGATAAAATGGTAATAGACCCGGTTTGCAAGATGAACATCCATGAAGGCAACATTAAGGCTCAGCATAAAGGAAAAACTTATTTTTTCTGTAGTAGCAACTGTCAAGCTGAATTCATGATAACCCCGAACAAGTTCGTTAAATAAAAGAGAACAATAATATTTATGGCGATTGATCCTGTATGCGGGATGCATGTTGACGAGAAGAGAGCTGTCTACAAGAAGGATGTTGACGGCAAGACTATCTATTTCTGCAGTGAGAATTGCCTGAAGACTTATGAAGCGCCAGAAAATGAATTCAAGAAATTGAGATTGTATGTTATTCTGAGTGTTATAATAGCCATTCCTGTAGTAATTCTTTCATTCTTCTACAAGGTCCCGTACAGTAACCTGATTTTATTTCTGCTCGCTACTCCCGTCCAGTTTATCGCAGGATGGAGATTCTACAAGGGAATGTGGGATGGACTGAGAGCCAGAAGTGCGAACATGGATACATTGATTGCGACGGGAACTTCTGCCGCATGGATTTACAGCACGTTGGTGACATTCTTACCGACAGCCTTTGTAGGAGAAACTTATTTCGATGCATCTGTGATTATCATCACCCTTATATTATCTGGTAAACTCTTGGAAGAAATTGCAAAAGGGAAAGCATCCGAAGCTCTCAAGAAACTGATGGGATTACAACCTAAAGTCGCTAAAATAATCAAAAACGTAAAAGAAGTTGAGATTCCTATCGAGGAAGTCCAGATAAACGACATAATTGTGGTTCGTCCAGGAGAAAAATTTCCTGTTGACGGAATAGTTGTAGAAGGCGAGTCTTCTGTTGACGAAAGCATGATTACAGGCGAGTCGATGCCTATCACGAAGAGGAAGGACGATGATATCATTGGTTCTACAATTAATAAATCCGGCATGATAAAATTCAAGGCTACTAAAATAGGCAAGGATACTGTATTGCAACAGATAGTAAAAATCGTTCAGGAAGCGCAGACATCCAAAGCACCTATACAAAGATTGGCCGACAAAGTTTCTTCGGTATTCACGCCGAGTGTCATTATCATTGCGATTCTGTCTGCAATCTTGTGGTATGCATTGGGACAGAATTTCATTTTTGCGTTGACTATATTCATCACGGTTCTTATTATTGCATGTCCGTGTGCATTAGGAATTGCAACTCCGACTGCAATTTTAGTCGGCAGCACATTAGGTGCACAGAATGGAATCCTGATAAAAGGTGGTGAGGCATTGGAAATGGCTAAGAAAATAAACACCATAATCTTTGACAAGACTGGAACTTTGACAAAGGGTGAACCGTCAGTAACGGATGTTTTCATACTGTCCAGTGTAAAGGAAGACGAAGTCCTGAGATTGGCTGCTGTTGCAGAGGTTGGCTCGGAGCATCCGATTGGGAAATCCATTGTGAGGGAAGCCAACGAAAAGAAATTGACCATACCAAGCGTGAAATCATATGAAACAGTTTCTGGAAAGGGCATCAAGACAAGATACCTGAATAAAACAATTCTCGTAGGCAACAGGACTTTCATCGGAGAAAACAAGATTGATACAAAGAAATTCGAATCTGATATTGAAAGATTGGAAAATGAAGGAAAGACCGCAGTAATAGTTGCTTATGGCGGCGAGGCTATAGGATTGATAGGAGTTGCGGACACGTTGAAGGAATTCTCCAAGGAGGCTGTTCAGCAGTTGAAGAGAATGGGAATTGAAGTCTGGATGATTACCGGCGACAATGAGAGGACTGCTAAGGCAATTGCACAGCAAGTTGGCATTGAATACATCATGGCACAAGTATTGCCGCAAGACAAGGCAACGAAAGTAAAGGAATTGCAAAAAAAAGGAGCAATAGTTGGTGCTGTAGGTGACGGTATTAACGATGCCCCGATGTTGGCACAGGCTGATTTGGGGATTGCTATTGGTTCTGGTACTGATGTCGCATTGGAAACCGGCAAGATAGTTTTGATTAAAAATGATTTGAGGGACGTGATTACAGCGATTGACTTGAGCAGATACACTGTAAAGAAAATAAAACAGAATCTCTTCTGGGCATTCTTTTACAATACTGTCGGCATACCTCTAGCTGCTGGTTTGTTGTATCCGTTTTTCGGATTATTATTGTCACCCATAATAGCCGGAGCTGCTATGGCGTTCAGTTCTTTCTCTGTTGTAGGGAATTCCTTGTTGATGAGAACATACAAACCACGAATTGCTAACGCTTAAATACTCCAAGTTTGAAGTGTCACATATGAAACTAGTTTCGATGAACTATATTGGACTATCATTAATCAGCGTGTCCATTATAATGTTTGTTATTCTGCTTACTGTGTCATTGGATTATGCTGAAGTAGCACATTCTATATGCGCATCTCCATACTGTACGACACTCAATCACATACCAGTACAGTCATATGCCGGATTTGGTATTTTGATATTTCTGGCTGGAATGGGCAGTTATTTGACATTCAAACAATCTAAGATGGGAAGGATTGAAACTATCTCCAAGGTAAAATTGAACAAGATTGTCGATAACCTTCAGGATGATGAAAGGAAAGTATTCAGCGAACTAACCAAGAATGACGGTTCCGTATTCCAAAATGACTTGATTACAACCACAGGCTATTCGAAAGTAAAGATAAGTCGGTTGTTGGACAGACTGGAAACCAAGGGGTTGGTCGAACGCAGAAGAAGAGGTATGAGCAATATAATTGTTTTGAAATAGTGAGATAATGAAACAAGAAATTGATTATGAAACTCTCGTTAAAGAAGCCATAAGAGCATTAGACAGTTTTTATGGCGGTGATTCTAATTCCAGATACATCTACGGTTCGGCTGTTTTGACAGATAAAGGAAATATTTATACTGCTAGCAACTACGCTTCTGATACAGCTTCATTAACATTGCATGCAGAACAGGCAGCTTTGTCACACGCTGCTTCTCATAAAGACACGAGAGTAGTGGCTATAGTTTGCGTTGGTAAAGAAGATCCAAATGGTGAAAGGTTGTGTCATCCATGCGGAATATGCAAGCAGTTAATATGGGAGAACTCAAACAAATCAGGAATTCCAGTGAAGGTTGTTATGGCCAATTTAAAAGGTAAATATCTTGTCAAGGACATAAAGGAAATAGTTCCGTATCCATGGCCGAGTTATTAGGTTCTATGAAACTAGTTTCACCCTAACTCTTATAAGCTGTTTCTCGGAGTTAAATCTCGATTGAATTGGTAAAAACGAAATGGCTCATAAGTATTGGTGTTGTAGTGGGATTGCTTGCACTGGTTGCATACTTAGGATACAATTTGTACGCACCCAAGACAGGATATGTCAGCTATGTTTATCCAGATGACCTAAACGTATTTGAAGGCAAAATAACAAACGTGAAAGTTGCTCCAGGAAAGATAGAAGGTGTAAGCGCGTATGATAGGAATTGTGTGGGTGATGTCATTACCGAGTGTGACGGCGGTATAAAAACCGCTGAATACGGTATATTGAATTTCCATTATCGCCATGACATGTCAGCACAGCCTTGCATACATATGTTCGGTCCAGAAAAAATGACAGTGGAGATTTTAGATTCGTCTGGAAACGCAAAAGTGACAAGAACGCAGGACTTTAGCGGCATGATGCACTAAAAGGTGATGTATATGTTTGGCTTCGGCAAATCAAGATGCTCACAATGTAAAATGGATCTAAAACCAGAGAATCAGACCTACGAATGGGAAGATAAAAAATTCTGTTGCCGAGAATGTAAACGCGACTATCGAACAGGCAGTAAAAGTAAAAGTTGTCATTAAACCAGAAAAAATCATGTTATTAATGAGGTGAGAATGTTTGGCGGTTAAAAGTAAATTCGACACATGGCTGGTCGTGAAGGCGACAACCAAATGGATGGCGATACTTTACATCATATGCGCAACGGTCTTCCTGCTGATTCCAAGCGAGACATTAGATTTGCTGTGGAAACCCATGTTTCATGTCTTCGGATTACAACCAACAGTTCCTTACTTAATACTAGGATTCATTGAAGTAGTAGTCTATACAGCATTAGCAGTTTGGTTGTTCGTCGCCATCTACAATTACTTGGTAAGCAAGAGGTGACACATGAAAATCTCTTTGCTTTCCTTTCTTTTTTCTTTTATTTTTTTGATTCCAACAGTATTTGCACATTGTCCTCTATGCACGGCAGCTACAGGTGCCGCTGTGGCTGTAACAAGATGGTACGGACTTGACGACTCCATTGTAGGTGTATTTGTTGGTGGTATGGTAGTTGCAAGCGGCTTGTGGATTAACAATTCACTAATGAAACGCAACAAAGGTAAGGAATACATTCCACTACAATCGGGTATAGTTTTGTTCCTGTCTTTTGTCCTTACAACAATCACATTGTATTTCGCCGGCTTGTTAGGACCCAATAACCCGTTCAAAATATTTGGCGTGGATAGAATACTTTTTGGTACTTTAATCGGTATCCTTGCTTCGCTCACATCATTCAGACTTCACAGATTGCTCAGAGAAATTAATAGAAACAAAAATTACTTTCCATATCAGCCTATATTGATTCTTATTTTATCATTAGCGATAGGTTCATCGATATTGTTCTTGGTGATGTGAGTGGCTGATGTGATTTATTACACATTGTTAGCGATGATAGGAGTTTATATCGCATGGTTGATTACGAGTAATTTTATCAAAAGGAATTTCAGATTTAAGATTTGTGCGATTTGTGCAACCGTTGCCTCCACATGGACAGGATTGATAATACTAAAATTGTCCGGACTTGAAATTCCGCAGGTCATAGTAGCTATACTAATGGGTCAGTCAATTGTGGGTTTCATGTATTTCTTGGAAAGGAGGGCAGATTCAACAAAAAACAATAAACTGCTCATTATGAAACCTTTCGTGATTCTTTTCGGAACTTTATTTGTTTACTGGATAATTTTAGGTGTTTATTCATGAAAATCAGATTCAAACGAATAGTCGAAAGAATAATTAAATCTATAGAAGAGTGCTGCAGAAATGGCTAAGAAGAATAAAATTCTGAAAGGTAAGATGGCGAATGCTTTTGGAAGCGTGTCTGGAGTAGGCAGCATAGTATCGGCACACAACGTCTGCCATTCAGTATGCCTAGCTGTTGTTGCCATCCTATCTGTTTTTGGAATAATTGTATCAAGCAATGTATTAATGTTCCTGGAAGATTATAATTTGCTGTTCTGGAGCATGGGTATATTATTTCTGGGTGTAAGCTTGTTGCTGTATCTTAAATTCGGCAAATGTATTTCGACAAAGATGATTTTGTTCAATGTCGGATTGTTGGTGATTGGTTTTCCATTCACCTTGTTATCACAATATGTATTTTGGGTATTGGGTGGAACAATTTCCATATCGAGTGTTGTTTGGTATCTAAAAGACAAGTGGGGTAAATGAAAAGGAACAGATTGAATTCAATTCTTGATGTTGTAATTGGATTATTAATTGTAACTTCTTTATTTCTTGGTTATCAATGGTATCAGGAATATTATGGAGAGAGTTATAGGAATGCATTATCTTCTGAATTGGATGACAAATGTTCTACACCAGCAGGTTATACAAATGAGACTTGGAAAGAACACATGGGACATCATCCCGATAGATACGCAGAATGTTTGGGAGTTTGATGACAGTATATGCCACGACTTTTATAAATAATAAAAAGAATGTGTTAATCATGAGGAGTTTTCTAATAGCTTTGTTGAGTTTGATTGTGCTGATTAGTCCTTCGTATGCCCACACGGAAATAGAATCTGTTGACAGCATAATGGACCGTATGATGTCAAGTCAGAACGTCAGCCAAGCGACTAATATAGATTGCATCAAAATTCCTGACCATGAATTTGAAGAACTCGGAGATTCTGCGATGGACAAGATTGTAGGTGACGCAAAACTTCACGAGCAAATGGATATCATGATGGGAGGTGAAGGTTCTGAAAGCTTGAAACAGATGCACATTGTCATGGGGAAGAACTGGCTTGGATGCGACGGTTTTCAGGGCATGATGGGAACTAGAATGATGCCCATGATGATGAGAATGATGGGAAATTATTATCCTGCTTATTATTCCGGCTATAGTGTTATTCTTTTGATCGGAATATTGGGATGGATTTTGTTCTTTGTCACATTAATCTTTGCTCTTGCAAGAAAATCGACCAAGAAGAGATGATGCATCTACAATAACGCTTTTATCTTTTCACGGTAAGCACTTATTATGGAGAAACTATATTGCGGTGTTTGCGGGAAGAAATTCAAAAACAGCGAGGCACTGAGCCAGCACAACAATTCTATACACGGACTGACTGTGGCAGCACATGAACCGAAAAGAAGATTGGCGACTGGCAAGATAGTTACAATTCTATCGATTGTTTTGATTGTCGCCATTGCAGGATATTTTTCGATCAGTTCCATAACTGGCAGGGCTACAGAACCGGGTGTTTACGATGAATTCGCGAAATGCTTGGCTGACAAAGGAGCTGTATTCTATGGGTCGTTCCAATGTTCCCACTGCAAAACACAAAAGGATTTGTTCGGCGGTTCTATTGAGTATGTGAATTATGTTGAATGCGGTCCCCTAGGCGCGCCTCCTACAAACAAGGAATGTGTAGAAGCTGGTATTAGGGCTTATCCGACATGGGTAATTAACAATATCGAGTATACAGGAGTTCAAGATCTAGACAAATTAAGTGAATTGGCTAACTGTCCTCTTTAAAACTTATTCTAAGATTGGATACTGTTTTACTAATTTCCTTTTAGCCCACCACTTTCCAAAACCAAACCATTGGCCTGCTTTTATTGTTGCCAACCCCAACAAAACTAACGCATAGATGATGTGCTCGTCGAGGAACGGATTGTTTTTAGGCGGTAAAAGGGAGCTCCACATTAAAATCATCAACAGTGTTCCCGCATAACTAGCTATTCTCACTCCAATTCCCAGTATAAGTGCGGTTCCCATACCGAGCAATCCAAGCATGAACAACCAGTCTACTGCAACATTGCCAGCAAGGCTGTGGTAGAATGTAGCGAAAGGTCCATAAGCAGCAGAATTTAGAAATCCAAAAGTCGGGGAACCTCCGGCAAGCCATGCCTTATCCGGTGCGGTAGCAAAACCTAACCCAAATAACTTGTCAAGAAATCCCCACAGGAGAATCCAACCCATTCCCAGTCTCAAAAGTACCCATATGCGCTGCTCGAGTTTCATTATTAATTAATTGTGTTTCCTTCCTTATATTTGAAATCTTTATGCGGAAGAAATACCATAATTAAAATATGCCCAAAGTCAAGTGCGGTTCATGCGGGAGGATGGTCGAGAAGAAGGACTTGAAGAAGCATCAGAAGGGCGAGCCGAAGATTTGCAAGTTCTGCTAGATGTTTCCGACATCAATTTCATTTAATCGCTTTCAGCTTCCCCCTATAAGATTTTATCTCTTCTTCATTCACGTTTGAAACCATTTCATCAAAAATAGAAACGAATTCTTTAGCTTCTTGCAGCATCCTTTCAACTTGCTCCTTCTTTCCAACTCTCATATAGTACTGGGCGTCAATTCTTTTTTCTTTGTGTTCGTCGATAGTTTTGGTTTTTTCTTCTCCTAAAAGAAATTTCACTGCCAGAATTGAACAGGCATGATTTTCACATTTTGCACCTATTCTTTGCAGGAATGAGTACAGAGCATAGTATTCTGAATAGTAAATGACAATAGTCGACCATAGCAGATCGCCATCTTGAAAATTCTTTTCAGCCCTAGCTAAAGAGGATTTCGCTTCTTCAAGGTAGGATTCTGATAAACGGTTATTTGGTTCTACTATCTGCAGACCATCCTTTATCTTAAAACACCATTTAAGCTTCTTTGTTATTTTATCATCTTCCATAATGATTCCACAATGCATTGACGTAAAATGAGTGATTGTTTAAGACAACATGGTTTTCCTCAATTTCTTTCATAAGCGCCTCTTGTTTTCTAAAAGAGTCTATGAAATCGTTCTCAGAAAGATTAATTAGCTGAATTTTATTTGGCAACAGATGAAATGGTAATTTTGGCTTCTTTTTTGATATGGTCAATATATCTATGTCGGAATTTTTATTGGCGGTCAGTTTTGCATAGCTGCCAAAAACTATCATTGGATTTGGCGCTGTGACTTCCTTTAGGAATGTCTTAAATTGCGGGTACTTTTCCAAGAATATCCCTGTCTTGTAGATTTCTGCTTGGATCAAGTAAAGCTTTGTTTGGATGTTTGACATATTCAGTGAAAAATATTTGTTCTTGCCGCGCTGCATGCTTTTTATTATTCTGCTTTTCTCCAATGACTTGAGAGTGTTCTGCGTTGTCTTCAAAGGTATCCGGGAAAATTTGCTTATCTCTCGAAGATAAATCTCGCGTTTATAGTTGATGGTGAATAAAGACAGTACTTCAAGCTCTCTGTTTCTTTTTTGATACATATGTATCTATTTAGATACAATGAGTATAAATAGCTTTCGGTTGCAAATGGAAAGAGTAAGTTTTCTCCAGAATACTTGGAAGGGTTGATTTTTAGTGCAACGATGCCGAAGGCAAAAATTCAGAGTTGTCGGACTATCGTTAAAAATGGTGGTCGGCGAGGTTATTCAGTCATTTATTAGTAGTTACAAATATAAAACTTTATAAAGTTTGACATTCTGCTATCTGATATGACAGCAAATTATCAAGTGAAAAGGTTTCCTAATTTAGTTGAACAAATGAGTAATGAAGACATTAGAGAACTAGAAAATAGATTAAGAAAAGATTATGTAAAGGTAGATTTTGAGATGGGTAGTTCTAATGGTTTTCTCGGTTGTGGAGAATCTCTGGTAGAAGTTATAGAACGAGATAAAAAAACACTTCTCGAATTAGGATTAACATACAAAGGAATTGCTACCACACTTGGAATGGGTATATCTTTAGGCAAAACTCGTGGTTTCAATCAAAGTTGCCCATGGGGAGACAACTATCCATCAGATAATAGTATGATGGTATACAAAGACCCGAAAACTGGTTTAAGTATGGTGTATAGTTTTTTAATGCCACATTTAATAGGTACCCATCATTTCTTCGAAGGAGATACACCCTATAGAATAGGCCCACGTGATTTTGCACGAGTAATAGGGAAAATTAAGTAATTTCCGAGCCGACCCCCTAATAATATTTCTGCCGACAATTGAAACTAATCAGTGTTATACGCCCACGATAGCGGCTCGAACGAAGTGAGAAAGTTTTGCGAATGAATATGAGGGGAATTTGGCTAATTCTTTCCGAACAACCCTTTGTAAGCGGCATACCCTATGACAGCCACCTGCGACGCAAACAACAGGAAAGTCAGCGGCCTTATGAAAGCGCCGTATGTGAATTCATTGTAAATGTACCAAAGTATCAGACTGCCCAGACCATACAAGAACAATCCCACTATGAGTCTCATGTATCTCCTGTTCTTTTTCCTCCAGTTCTCCATTTTATGGCTCGAGATGCCGAGGAACATCAATCCCGTTATAATAATCAAAGGCAGTACAAAGATGAAATTGTACAGCAGGAGCAAAGGCAGCCACTGTGAAATGTCCACTGTCCTCATCAAGGCAAGTATGGCAAGATAGACTTGTCCTGTGCATGGAAGTTCGAATGCGGCCGCTCCGAATCCTATAGGTACAGTGGCAAGCAGAGCCATCTTCGGTGATTTCTTCGCCAACTTCTTGAGTTTTTTGGTCCACATTGTTATTCTTTCAGCGCCGCCTGGGAACAACTGCAGTGAAAATCCTTTTCCATACCAGAGAAAATCCTTTATTTCCAACGTGCCAGCGCTGAAAGCGATGAAAGCAGCCAGCCAGTAAAAGTAATACGCTATTGTGACATTCTGTATCGCAGTCAGAAGACCAATGCCCGCAAGGAAGTATGTGATGTAAACAGTACCTATGTACAATCCCCCGCCGACCAGCATCATTTTCCTGCTTTTGAAAATCTTTGTCATGTATGCAATCAGAAAAATGAGGACACCTATGGCACACGGGTTTATGGAATCAATCGTGGCGCCAACTATTATAGCTGGTAGTGTAAGCTGGTTTAGGTCCACAGAAAGCAGTCCAAACATTCCTGTTAGTTCAACCATCAAATCACCCATCAGACAGGCGTTATCCTTTCACCCGTGCCCACAACTTCTCCTTGGAAATTTTCTGGCACAGGACATCCGGACAGTTCACTCAATTCTGGTATCGTCTTCCAACCACTGACTTGGTTCCCGTTGATTATCCATGTTGGTGTACCAATTCCTACCATGAGCGCACATAACTCTCCCTGAGTTGTAGCTGGCGTGACTTGGTCTTTGTATTGCGGGAGGATGCTTATGCTGTTCAACCGTTCGCCTATGGGCTTCAACGCTTCTGACTCTGGTCTGCATAAGACATACCGTCCTGTGTTTTCAATGTGCCTTTCGAATGCGTTGACACCTATTATGTGCTCCTGCTTGGCGCAGTTGGGGCACGCCTTGAAGCCGTACATTGTCGCGTCTTTTTCTGCGAGGCATGCCGCGAAATCATAATAATCAATTTCTTTCTGTCCACCGCCCAGGATGAAATATCCGCCGACGGCTATGAGCAAGACTACTCCTAATATGAAGAAGACCTTTGGATTCAATTTTCGCTTGGCCATAATAATCAATTTTATTTTTTAATATAAAATATATCTTCAAGATAATCCTTGATTGACTTTTTCAATATTGATAGGCTCAATACAAGATTCGCCACGATAAGAATGTGCTGGAATGTGCACAAGGGACAGATGACTATTTCTCCTGTCTCCTGCGGAAGGAAATAAAGCTCTATTGAAAGCAGGTAGATTGCAAAAATCAGACCGCCGATCAGCCAGAGAAATATGTAAAATTCCTGGAGTTTGAGCCATTCCTTTTTCCTGAGAGTTCCATATACTAAAATAGCCAGCACACTCCACCAGAGTATTCCCCACGCCGCTGTGGCAATTCCCGAACTGGGTGGAAACTCGCCGAATCTGGACTCGGTCACAACTGAGCATGAGAACGTGGCTGTAAAGTCGCAGACGCTTGTACCAAGGAAATAATGCTCGTACGTCTGGTAGGAAGTGACGCTCAGACCAACTATTGAGAAAATCAGCATTACCCGCAATATAATATTTCTTTTGGACTCTCCCCGAACCATAATTATAAATATGGAATTCAGGATTAAAGTAATAGTGCATGTCGCCAGATAAGAAAACAATCATGAAAGAGCTTGAGAAGGTAATAGATCCTGAGCTAGGCGTGCCTATAACAGAGATGGAACTGGTGGACAAGATTGAGATTAAAGATGGTGTGGTGACTATAGATTTTCACTTGACTGCTCCATACTGTCCGCCGATGCTGGCGATGAAGATGGCTTATGACATGAAGGAAGCTGTATCGCATATTGATGGTGTGAAAGAGGTTAAGTTGAACATGAGCGGGCATTATCTTTCTGTAGAATTGAACAAGGAAGTAAACAAATGAATTATGTCTGTTTCTCGACTTTGCCTGTCAAGCAACCCAAGCTGGGATGCGAATATGTGAGTGGCCGGTCTGAATACAAAGCATCTGTGCTATTGGGGTTGAATATCATATAGAGAGTCCTGATATCGTCACCGCTATGATGATATGAATCTGCAAACAGGTCGATTTCTCTCGCAAAACTTTCAGGTATGTTCAGTAATTCCGATGCTCTTTTTCTTGTCAATCTCTCGTATTCCATCGGCCATTTGACAGGTACGAGACTTGCTTTGTCATACTGAACAGAAGGCGGCTGGCCGTTAACCTTTGTCACTTCATAATCTTTCATTAAATACGATTCCTTTCCATCCTTCCACATTAAGAGTTCTTTTACTCTTATCCAAAGGTTATTTTTCCATATCCAATCGTGTAAAGCGCGGTGCACTAGACGAAAATAATCCGGCTGCATTCCCATTTTCGCTGTGAAATATTCTACTTGCTTCTCAGTTGGTTCCCCCCTCATCAATTGAGCGAGGAAATAAACGGACGATAATGATAGAATCGCATCATTATTGTTCTTGGCTTGTAAAGATGATTCGTAGCCGTTCATCTCCAGATAATCTATTTCCGGAATTACCAAATCAACATCTTTTATCAAACCTTTTACTGGGAGATGTAAACGGTTCTTAGGCATCATGTTTAAATCTAACGATAGAAAAAGATTT
Source organism: Candidatus Aenigmatarchaeota archaeon (assembly GCA_016187385.1). Lineage (GTDB taxonomy): Archaea > Aenigmatarchaeota > Aenigmatarchaeia > CG10238-14 > SCSR01 > JACOWB01. The sequence continues at coordinate 572,670 of JACPJU010000001.1, read as the reverse complement.
AAAACTTTCTAAAAAGACCTTTTATATTTGCCAATCCTAAACTGTATAGATGCGGAACTTGCGGCGAACGGCAGTTACGGTGGGTGTGGCAGTCCTGTTCACTTTGTTCGTAGCTTTGTTGATAGATTTCGCATATGAGGAACCGAAATATTCCGATTACTGCAAGGAAGACTTTAGGTACGCCAAGCCCGTAATCGAACCTCCTAAATGCGACTATGAATACGGCGGTGATTATCAGAAATGCGTGGAAGATGGTGGCGTGCCGAGATTTGAAAACAACGAATCAGGCTGTCCTGTGTTCGACAAGTGCAACTTTTGCAACAAGGAATTTGACCAAGCACGGAAGTACTATACAAGAAACGTCTTTGTCATAGCAGGTGTTATAGGATTGGTTGCCATATTCGCCGGCACGCTGTGGAGAATAGAATTCCTCGCTGGCGGACTGATGTTTGGCGGCATTCTACTGCTGTTCTACGCCACGATAAGGTACTTCAATGATGCGGACAAGCTTGTCAGGGTTCTCATAATTCTTGCCGAGCTGTTGATTGTAGTATGGATAGGATATAAAAGACTCTACTTGGATGAAATAAAAAAGAAAAAATTAAAGAAAAGGTAATTTATCTTCCTCTTGCTAGCTCATAGATTGCCTTGAGCCCAACAATTACTGCGGCTGGCGCTACGAAAGTGGAGATGTTCATCAATATTGACGACAGGTAATCTCCGATTCCTGGTATAGCACCGTAACCTGCAGAACCTGCTACTAACAGGGCTACAGCAGCGACAAGAAATCCTTGTGATTCTCTTGTGCCTATGTTAACCAAACCTACGATTACACCAAGCACTACTAGCACCGATGCTACCGTAGTTACTGATAGCGCTGTTGGGAATAACCCAAGAACAATGGCTAGCAATACCCCAACTAGAAATGCCCATTCGCCGATTCGAAGGCTGCCTAGGGCGTTTCCTCTTGCTTTTGCCATATACTAAATTCGGGAAGGCCCATATTAAAGCTATCTATTGTATCCAGAAAGACCGAAAAGCTTTTATTTAAGTATCTCAAAGGTTTGGAACTCGTTTTTGAGGTCTTCCTCTGTGACTTTAACATCCTCCACCAGGGCGAGCAAAGGACCTTTCTTGCACTTGTTTATCATCTGAGTAACAGCATCATCATCGCCTTCGAACACTGCTTCCACGGTTCCATCGTGGTTGTTCCTTATCCACCCTGTGATTCCAAGCCTTTCGGCGTGCCTTCTGACGAAATTCCTGAAACCGACCTTCTGGACAAAACCATGGATTTTGGCGTTTACCCTCTTCATAGTACTCCCTAAATATTAGGGTTGACACCTAAAAAGCTTTAATCATATACCTGCAATTAAAATTAATGCTCGAGGACATAAGGAACTCCATGGCGTACTTCAGAGAGACGCTCAAGTCTGAGATAGACCTGCCGGAAAGCCACAGAAGGTTCAGCAACATAATAATATGCGGCATGGGCGGATCGGCCATATCTGGAGATGTTGTGAAGGACGCTTTCAAGGATCTGCTTCGATTTCCTGTGGAAATTTCCAGAACTTACAGGCTGCCGGGATATGCGTCTGGAGATTCCCTGGTTGTTTGTCTCAGTTATTCCGGGAACACGTGGGAGACACTGGCACAATTGAACCAAGCGATAGAAAAGAACTGCAAGATCGTCTGCGTAAGCTCGAACGGGAAAATGGAGACCATAGCGAGAGAGAGGAACTTGCCTTATGTCAAGCTGTCTGGAGGAATGATGCCAAGAGTCGCTTTCCCTTATCTTCTTTCTGCACTATTGGCAGTCTTCCAGAATCTAGGACTGGTTTCTGTGCCTGAACTTGGCTTGGAAAAGAATCTGGACAAGATCGAAAATGAAGCGAAAAGACTTACAGAGAGAGTAAACAATACCTTTCCCATCATAATTTCTCAGTATCCTTCTGTTGTTTTGAGGTACAAGACGCAACTTAACGAAAATTCAAAGTTCCTGGCAAAGGACGAGATACTGCCAGAGATCCATCATAATGAAGTCGAATCGTGGGTAAAGCTTGACGAAAAATTTTCTGTAATCCTGTTGAGGGAAAACGGGGAAGATAAAGAAGTATCAAACAGCTTTGACATAGACAAAAAACTGCTGGACGGGAAGAATGTATGCGAGGTCTTCGCTGAAGGTGACACCAGATTGGAAAGGATTCTTTATTTGATTTTATTGGGCGATTTCCTCTCTTACTTTTTGGCTGAGAAGAACAATACCGATCCTTATCCGGTTAATGTCATAGCCCAGATTAAGGAATATTTGGCTACACATTCTTGAATGTGGTTACACTAGGATGAAAATTATCGTGAGGATATAAAAACAGGGCTCGGTGAGCGACGATTTATTATCTAAAAGTAGTTAAAAGCGAAAGATTTAAATGCTTAACTGAATAATGCAAATATGTGAATTAAAATGGTAACAGGTGTTAGACAAGAAACACATGGTTATGAAGGTCTTCCTCAAATTGTAGAAGCAGTTAATATGGCATACGAAGTTGGTCTCATAAATTATCATGGTGGTTATAAACAAACTCAATTAGGAAGACAATCTTCAGGACCTGAAGATATGTTGGAAGTTGCTTTAGTTTTCAGCGCGGATACTAATCTGATTAAAAGGATAAGAGCACTTAGTGCTGCAGAGAGAATAGGGCTTGATCCAAGTAGAGTACAGTCAACTATAGTTTTGTATGGCTTGTGTGCTGAAGAAAGGACATATGTTTCAGGTATTTTAAAAAGACATCAAGAAAGATTTGACGGTCCTGAAAAACCTAATCGAGGTACTGTACGAGAGATATTAGGATTACTTTCTAGTTCTTTAGAAACTGTATAACAGAGCGAGCCGAGCCCGTATAATTTAATCACGACAATTGATTATAGCTAGAATCTGTACTTGTGTCTTTTCATCTGTAAATTCATCAGACTCAGATGTCTGTCGATGTCATAATTGGTGAAGTGTTTCATCAGATATATCCAGAACGGACTCAAAAGAAGTGAGAGTGATATGACTGCGATTATCGCGTTGTGTTCAAATTGCGTGATTATGCCACTTTGCAGTCCTACTGTCCCCAGAACAAAACTGAATTCTCCAATCTGCGAGAGCAATGCGCCTGAATAAAGACTTTCCTGCCAGCTGTCTCCCAAGAATTTTAAGATGACTGAATTGATGAAGGTGTTGGTAAGGAAGACTGCGACAACCAAGAGGGACACCAGGATGATGTGCTCAGTCAGGAAGTTGATGTTGATGAGCATTCCTATGTAAACGAAGAACAGAGCAACAAAGACTGTGCGGAATGGATTCAGATTTGCTTGAACCCAGTGGGTCTCCCTGGCGTTTGACACGATTATACCAGCAAAGAATGCTCCGAGAGCTGTGGAAAGTCCGAAAACTCCTGTCAAAAGAGCCAGACCGAAGCATATTACAAGGGCCAGAAATACCTGCACTTCATGGTCATTCTGTATGAGCCTGTTGAAAGGTAATTTTATGTTGCCTCTGTTTATTATCCATGCCATCAGACCGATAAGCGCTAGTCCTCCGACGATTTGTAGCGTGAGTCCGCCTCGCGTGAAAGAATCTCCTCCCATGTAGCCGAGAATGATTAACATAGGCACTATTGCCAGATCCTGGACAAGAAGAATGCCGAGTATATTCTGACCGATCTTTGAATTAGTCTCGCCCCATTCCTGGAGAATCCTCAGGACTACGGCAGTGCTGCTCAGACTGATGACAAACCCCACCAGTATGCTACGGCTTAAGGGCCAGTCAAACAACAATCCAATGAGCCAGACGAGAAAGACGCTAAACAGTATTTGAAATAGCGTGCCGAATATCGCAACCCGCCATTTGGAAACCAGATTCTGTAAAGAAACTTCCATGCCTATGAAGAACAGCATCAGAACAATTCCTATCGTTCCAAGATGGGAGACTACTGACTCGTCGACAACGCCAAAACCATAAGAACCGAGCAAGACACCGACTACGATATAGGCTATGACAGAAGGCTGCTTGAGGAAACGAAGCACGATACCTAGGATTAGAACCATCACCGAGAATATTACAAGTATGGGTATAACAGGGTCGATTAGAACTGACATAACACATTAATTTTTGATTTGAGGATAAATAACCTCTAATGTGCTAATGCATCTCTAATAAATTTTTGAATTTCGTTCTTGTCTTTTGTTGGCCGCGTGTCTTTTGAAAATTCTTGGAACTGCCACTCGGGTTCATACATTTTGATTATGTCGTCCACAGTTAGAGCAGGATTGTTGCCGTTTACCATTTTAATCATTTCCTGAATCATAAATTCGTAAGACAAAGGACCCGCAGGGGAGATACGTTCGATTATTTTACTGTTTTCAGTAATTATCATGTCTCCTCTTTTGCCAGTCAGAAATTCTTCTTCTGTGTTGAGATACTTCAAATCCACAAAAGCGTTTTCGAAATAGATTCTCATTGCTTTGTGTTCAAATTCAGACCCCTTGCCAACTCTGATTAATAGTGAATTGCCATCAGAAAAATTGTTTCCCTTTACTTTGTATTCTGATTCTACTGCTGTCGGATTTACCATATCGTAATCTGGTTGCAATACAAAAGTTTTTGCGCTTACAAGATCGAACTTGTCAGCTTTCATCACATCCGAAATTATTGTCAAAGGGTGAATCCAGTCCATAAATACTCCGCCATTTTCAGGTTTGAACAGCCATTTTCTTCTGGCATCTTCTTCGTTCTTCTTTTCTAGGAAAGAAGCTGTTATTTTTGTTATCTTGCCGTGTTCCTTGATGAGAGAAGGTAATTTTTTGGCGAATTCTTTTGTGAGTGCCTTTGACAGATAGTGCAAATGAACATTTGCTTTGGAATTTTTTCTTTTGATGACGTTAATAACATCGTTGAATTCTTCTCTATTAACGCCGAAAGTTTTTTCCGTGACCGTGACCTTTCCATTTTCCAGAGACTGGATAGTTTGGGATTTGTGGAACTGGTTTGGACTTGCTATATGAACTATATCTGTATCATCAAAAAACTCATTCGGTATAGAGTCGTTCGGATTGATTTGGAAATACATGTCACGGGATATTCCATATTGTTCGAGTTCTTCTCTTTTATCGTCAAAGGCTCTGGTACCGACAGTTTTTACAAGCGACAAATCATCTCTTTGTTGTATGACATGATGCAATCTTTTTACCCAGTGACCTAGACCTATAGTACCGAGATTGTACATTGTAACAGAATGGTATATTAAGATTTAATAATTAATTGAATCTTGAATTGAAGATAAGACTCAAAGACATGGTTTTAAGAATATGATATGTCAAAAGTATTGTATCCCTTGTGTGAAGACATCAGCGATTTCGTGGATTTTACAAAAAGATTCAAGATGTGGGACTGGTTTGTTAGTGCGAGAAAATAGGAATGTTATGTATATTGATTCACATGTTCATTTTCGGGATTTTAATCAGAAACATAAAGAAACCATAAAGCACGGATTAGAAGTTGCTTATGATTCCGGCCTTGATGCCGTATTTGACATGCCAAACACGGATCCCCCACTTATGAGCAGGGATTTGGTTATTGACAGGTTAAAAATTGCGAGAGATTCTGGTATTCCTGTATTTTATGGCATCTACATGGGACTTACTGGCGACCCGGAACAAGTCAAGCGTGCTGTAAAAGTTTATAGGGAGTTCCCTCAAGTGATAGGAATGAAACTTTATGCTGGACACTCGGTAGGAAATTTAGGAGTGACAACTGAAGAATCTCAACATACTGTTTACCAAGCATTAGCTGAAGAGGGATACGATGGTGTTCTTGCGGTACATTGTGAAAAGGAATCGCATTTAGATCCGAGTCTCTGGAATCCAGTACAACCTATAACACATTGTTATGCACGTCCTGAAAAGGCAGAAGTAGAGTCGGTAAGGGACCAGTTAAGGATGTCTCGTGAAAATGGATATAACGGAAAATTACACATCGCTCATATTTCTTCGCCAAGAGCAGTCGACTTGGTAGTTGATGCGAAAAATCAAGGATTAGACATATCCTGCGGGATTTGTCCGCACCATTTTATATATGACTGGAGCCAGATGTATGATGACGACGGTGTTCTTTGGAAAATGAATCCGCCGTTGAGAGAACCGAACTCCAGAGAAAAAATATTTCAATATTTAAAAGATGGGAAGATTGACTGGATAGAAACGGACCACGCCCCGCATTCGTTAGAAGAAAAGACACAAAATCCGTACATGTCCGGCATTCCCGGGATTGCATGGTGGCCTCTTTTTGAAGAATTTTTACGACAACAAAATTTCAGCGATAAACAGATAGAGAAGCTGACATTTTCAAACATAGTTGAGAGATTTGGGATAGGCATTCGCAAAAGCCGTCGAAAGATAACAGACCGAAGGCGAGACTATCCATTTGACCCTTATCGAAAAATATCTGAAGAACTAGGATGGCTATCAAAAAGTATTAGAAACTAATCATTCCAATCACTATGAAATACACCATCTTTATCTGTTCTTTTATATGTATGCGCTCCGAAGAAATCTCTCTGTGCTTGAATCAAGTTAGCCGGAAGTCTCTCGGAAAAATAACTGTCGTAATAGGTCAATGCAGAAGAAAATCCCGGAATTGGTATTTTATTTCTAACGGCAAATGTTACAACATCTCTCCAACTATTTTCACTTTCTTTTATAATGTCAAAGAAATAGTTGTCCATCATTAAATTCTGTGTGTTTTTATCGAACGCTGATTTTACGTTTTCCAGGAATTTAGCCCTGATTATGCATCCCCCTTCCCAGATGTGCGCTATGTTTTTCAAATTCAGACTCCAGTTGTATTCTTTTGATGCTGCGGAAAGAAGTGCAAAACCTTGGGCATAAGCGCATATCTTAGAAGCGTAAAGAGCGTCATGAACTTGTTGTACAAATCGTTCTTTGTTTTCTATTATGACAGAATTTTTTTCGATTAATTTGCTTGCCGCAACTCGTTCCTTTTTGAGGCTTGACATAAAACGAGCCAATACTGCTGTATTAAGACTGTAGACAGGAACACCCAAATCCAGACTATCTTGTGATGCCCATTTTCCCGTTCCCTTATGTTCGGCTTCATCTAAAATCACATCCACTAGAAATTCCCCTGTTTCAGAATCTCTTTTTCTGAGAATTTTTGAAGTTATTTCAATCAAATAAGAATTCAAGCGTCCTTTGTTCCAATCATCAAAAATATTGCTAATTTCTTCATTGGACAGTCCAACTTCTTTTAACAAATGATAAGCTTCGCTGATCAATTGCATGTCTATGTATTCAATACCGTTGTGAATCATCTTGACATAATGTCCAGAACCGTCTGTTCCCAGATAAGCGCAACAAGGTGAGCCGTCAAAAGCTTTTGCCGCAATCTTTTCAAGGAAAGGTTGCAAGTGTTTCCATGCTTCTTCGCTTCCGCCAACCATGATGCTGGGTCCTTTCAATGCCCCTTCTTCGCCGCCAGAAACTCCCGTACCCACAAAATAGAGTCCTTTTTCTTCAAGCATTTTTGACCTTCTGACTGTATCTTTGAAAAACGAATTTCCTGCATCTGCTATTACGTCTCCTTTTTCCAGAAAAGGCAAGAGCTGACTTATGACCAGATCAACAGCCTCACCAGCCTTGACCATAATAATTATTTTTTTTGGTTTGTCCAGAGATGATACAAATTCTTCTAGTGACTTGGCACCAGAGATTTTTTTGTCTTTGTGCTGGCCGACAAATTCTTCTGTTATGGATGTAGTTCTGTTATACACAGCTATGGAAAATCCTCTGCTTTCGATATTCAACGCAAGGTTTTTTCCCATTACAGCCAAGCCGATTAAGCCCAAGTTACAGGATTCCAAGAAATCACTATATACTCATCATACTCTTATATTTTTAAATTCTCTCAAGTTTACATTCCTGATTGAATTTTGCAATTGAAACTCTAATGTGCTATGTGCAAGCGTGTAGTCCGGATTCATCGCCGGGACAAATAGAAAATGGAATTGTAAAAATTTATTTATTAAGAGGGCTTTCGCCACGTACCCAGCACGCCGAAGTCGTCCCTGAGCAACGGCCCGACCGCATACGCGATGAGCCTCCGCCCCCCAGAGCCCCCGTCGCACCCGACAGCAGAACGACCATTCTCATCCTGATATTCACCATTCCAATCGCCTTTTCCTTCAACATCTCCTATTCTATCAAAATAACCGTTTTTAGTTGGTATTGCAATATGCGACCTCCTTAGAACAAACTTATAATCAGTTGTATCTGATTGTTGCATTTTTTCATCCTCAAAAACAATATTTTGAGATGGTCTTGCAATAGGTTCTACTTTAACAACCTTGCCATATTCACGCCCGCCTTCAGATTTCCTGCCCATCTCTCCGGTATACACCCAGAAGGGTATCAAAACCTTTTCTTTGTACAATTGGCCATCAGGATGATAGCATGCTTGTAGTTGCCTTTCCAAGGAACCGTGTTCCAATGGACCGTATCTGGGTTCTAGCATTTGAAAAAGCAGTACCTGTTCTGGCAGATGCAATCTTACGATCACACCTTCTTTTCTTGTTAATTCTCTTTCGCCATCTTCAGTCTTTAGTGAAACTGGCCTTTCGGATCTTGGAGGATAATTGTAAGCTCCCAATGAGTTGAAATCCGCCTCTCTAAGAGGTATTATATTTTTTGCCAGTTCAGACAAAGCTTCCTCGATTGTATAGGCAACGGCAAGTGTAGTTGTCATAAATAATTAGAGGACAGTAAAGGATTTAAAAGTTATGAATTTCCTCTGATTTACTCGATGTCAATCTGTGCCCTTTGTAATTTTCCACTATAATCGATGTAAACGGTCTTCTCTTCCGTGAAAAGGTTTATTCCAGTCCATCCCGCTTCTTTGAATCCATTGCCAGAAGCTTTCGCCCCGCCGAATGGAAGATGAACCTCAGAGCCTATTGTAGATGCGTTAACATAAGTCAGACCAAACTCAAGATATTTGACAGCCTTCATGATATTCTGGATGTTGTTTGTGTAAATGGACGAACTCAATCCATACTCCACAGCATTAGCCAAATCAATAGCTTCATCCAGATTCCCTGCTTCTGTCAAAGAAACAACAGGACCGAATATCTCATCCTGAAAGATTTTCATATCTGATGAAGCATTAGTAAAAACAGTAGGCTCAACAAACCACCCTTTTAATTTTGGTGTTTTGCCGCCGCAACATAATTTAGCCCCCTCGTGTTCACCTATTTCTATGTACTTGGTGACTTTTTCTTGTGCTTTTTTGTTCACAAGAGGCCCCACATCTGTCTTTGGATTCAGCCCGTTGCCTAACCTTAGTTTCTTTGTTCTTTCCACAAGCATTCTCTCGAATTTTTGTTCTACTTTCTTGTGCACAATCACACGACTGGCAGCCGTGCACCTCTGACCGCAAGTGCCGAAAGCTCCCCATAAAACGCCGTCCAAAGCAAGTCTAAGATCCGCATCGTCCATCACAATTATCGGATTCTTGCTCCCCAACTCCAAACCCACTCTCTTACCGATGCCTGCCTCTTTCAAGATTTGCGTACCAGTGTCTTTATGCCCTGTAAAGGAAACTGCTCGGATTTTTTTATGTTTTACGAGGCGAGTGCCTACGGTTTCACCAGGACCTGTTACAAGATTGACAACACCTTTCGGCAAACCTGCTTTCTCTAGAATTTCAACAAACTTTATCGCACACAATGGTGTATCACTTGACGGCTTGAACACAACTGTATTGCCTGAAATCAAAGCTGCGGATAATTTCCATGCAGGGATAGCGATTGGAAAGTTCCATGGTGTAATGCATGCGACTGGTCCCAATGGAAGTCTTACAGTCATTGAAAATTTGTTTGGCAGTTCGCTTGTCGTTGTTCTGCCGAATAATCTTCTTCCTTCACCGGCCATGTATTCGCAAATATCGATGGCTTCCTGCACATCACCACGCGTCTCTGCTAGAACCTTACCCATTTCACGCGTCATTACGCGGGATAACTCTTCCTTGTTCTCTTTCAATAATTGTGCAACTTTTAATAGAATTTCTCCTCTTTTCGGCGGTGGGACTTCCCTCCATTTCTCGAAAGCGTCTTCTGCCGCATCCACGGCTTTGTTGACATCTTTCTCGTTTCCTTGCTGGAATTTGCCGATAACTTCGCTGTAATTTGCGGGATTAACGCGAGAATAAGTTTCTCCTGATTCGCTTGAAATCCACTTTCCGTCGATTAATATCTTGTAGGTTGAAACTGGCATTAATTAATAATTGATTTCTTAAAAGAAAAGTTTTGGTTTATCATTGGATAGCACACCAAGTATGCAATCCTTCCTGAAGCATGTATATTACTTGAGTCTTATCATTTCTTTGAATATTTTCTCTTCACGAATGCCACAAAACTTTGCGCCGCTCTTTTGTTTCTTTTTCTGAGAGACCCTATAACCATTTTCGATAGCCTCTCTGCCCTTATTGTTGTATTGCCCACCTTCTTGGCGACTTCTTCCGCAACCATTATCGCAGATTTAATACTGGCACCTGATTTTTTGCATGCTTTCACTATTTTACTCTTGTCAAAAAGCTGCAATTTTCCATTTCTTTTTCTTACTTTAGCCATAAAACTAGTTGGTTTTTATTTGATTAAAAGGCATAGAATCGCTTTCTCGGTATGCAATCTGTTTTCGGCCTGATCAAGAACGACAGAATGCTTGCCATCCATGACATCAGATGTTATTTCTGAATTGCGGTGAGCCGGCAGTGGATGCATCACAATAACGTCTTTCTTTGCGGATTTGACTAATTTGGAATTAAGTTGATAATTTTGTAAATCTCTAATTCTGTTTTCTTTTTCAGATTCTTGTCCCATACTCACCCATGTGTCTGTATATAAAATATCGGCGGATTTAACAGCTTCTTCTGGATTTTCTATAATTTTGTAATTGGCCCTAATTTCCGGTTTGTAATTTTTCGGACATGATACAACAATATCCATATCGAATTTTTCGCACGCCAGAATCAGAGAGTGAAAAGTATTATTGGCGCCGTCTCCAAGAAAGACTATCTTCGATCCTGTTAGTTTTCTCTTCTTTTGTTTGATGGTGTACAAGTCAGCCAAAGCCTGGCATGGATGCTCTAAATCTGATAATGCGTTAATCACAGGAACTTTTGATATTTTTGCCATTTTTACTAGATCGTCATGAGAAAACACTCTTGCAACTATAGAATCAACATATCTCTCCAAAACTCTTGCCGTGTCTTCAACTGTCTCTCCTCTTCCCAATTGAAGCTCGTTCCAGTTCAAGCTTATTGCATTTCCGCCTAGTTGATTGATAGCAACCTCAAAGGAAATTTTTGTTCTTGTCGATGGTTTCTGGAAAATTAGTGCAATGTTCTTTCCTTTTAGATGACTAGTATGTTTGTTTCTTAATTTATCCGTCATTTCGAATATCTTTTCCACGTCATTCTTTGACAAATCATTTATGGACAACAAATCTTTTTTCATTCAATCGCAGTTCCGACTTTGCCTTTTAACGCGAGGTTTAATTTTTCAGGTGAGGTGATTAGAACCTTCTTCCCGCCTTTTTTCAGGAATTCTACACTGGCTTCAATCTTTGGCTTCATAGAACCCTCTTTGAATTGGTTTTCTCTAATATATTTTATGGCTTCATTGACATTTAATCTTCGGAGTGGTTTTTGATTTGACTTCCCATAATTGTGATAAACATAATCCACATCAGTAAGGAAGATTATCATTTCAGCTTTCAACTGCGATGCTAACTTTTGTGTTGCATAGTCCTTGTCTATAACAGCTTCAATTCCCACGTATTTGCCTGATTTTTCAATGACAGGAATCCCCCCGCCACCGCATGCAACAACTATGAAATTTTTCTTAATCAAAGTTTCAATCTCTTTTATATCAAGAATTTCAATCGGCTTTGGCGAAGCCACTATCTTTTTCCAAGACTTTTGACCTATAGGCTTTGTAGGATGCTTGAATGCTTTATCTTTTTTGTCAACCAGTACACGAGTAATAATTGTTACAGCATTCTTATGCAAAACGTTTTCTACAGTTTGTTGTATCCAATATCCTAGTTGCCCTTGAACCATTGAATCTAAAGTGTCTAAAGGCATTTCAGGTAATAGTTTTTTAGAAATTTTTTGTTGCAATAATAAATTACCCACGTGTGGTCCCGATCCATGCGTTAAAACCAAAGAAAACTTTTTTATTACCGGCTTTAGATACGAAACTGTCTTATTTACTCTTTCTATCTGTTTTTCAGATGTTCCTCTTTCTTTCGGATGGATTAGAGAATTGCCGCCTAAAGCGATGACAGCAAGTTTCATAGTTTTATAACCTTCTTCAAATTCAATTTCCCAACTTCCTCCAGTTCATAATCAACCTGTGCGACTGGCTTATTTATCTTAATCAGCCTCAAGAGATTGACAGGCGTCGCGTCGATAACAGCATCGCATTTTGCCGAATTGATGGTCTTCTCCAATTCTTTTATCTGTTTCTTGCTGTAGCCCATAGCCGGCAGCTCGACTAAATGAGGGTAACGTTTGTAAACATCTCTGATAGATCCTATTGCATGTTTTCTCCCGTCGACAATCTTGCAATTGTATTTCTTTGCGGCTATAGTTCCTGCACCATACGTCATTCCGCCATGGGTTAACGTCGGCCCGTCACCAACAATCAGGACTTCTTTATTCTTGATTAATGACGGCTTGTCAACGGTCACAACAGACTTGGCTAGGATGATTTTCGCCTTTGGGTTGACTGATTTTGTATTTTTGATCACCTTCTGTATGTCTGATTTTTTAGCAGAGTCGATTTTATTCACAATTACGACATCAGCCATTCTTAGATTCGTTTCGCCTGGATGATATGCCAATTCATGACCTGCACGGTGGGGGTCAGCGACTACAACATACAAGTCTGATTTGATAAATGAAAAATCGTTGTTACCTCCGTCCCAAATTATTACATCTGCTTCTTTCTCAGCTTCCTTCAAAATCTTCCCGTAATCAACGCCTGCGTACACAACAATTCCATTCTCGATATGAGGCTCATATTCTTCGCGCTCTTCTATAGTCACGTCGTTTTTATCCAAATCGTCATAACTTGCAAATCTTTGGCATACTTGTTTTTTCAAATCACCATAAGGCATAGGATGCCGAATGACAACAACTTTCTTGTTTCTACCTATGAGAATTTTCGCGATTTTTCTTGTAGTCTGGCTTTTGCCAGAACCTGTTCGAACAGCTGTAACTGAGATAACTGTCTTGGATGATTTCAACATTGTAGACTCTGGACCGAGCAAAACAAAATCTGCGCCACTAGATAAAACGACAGAAGCCTTGTGCATCACATATTCATGACTGACATCCGAATAAGCGAAAACAACTTGATCAACTTTGAATTTCTTGATAAGTTGCGGTAGATTCTTCTCGGGATGGATTGGTATTCCGTGAGGATATAATTTTCCAGCAAGTTCTTTTGGATATTTTCTTCCTGATATTCCTGGTATTTGAGTAGCGGTAAAAGCGACAACTTCATATCTGGGATTATCGCGAAAAACCATATTGAAGTTATGGTAGTCTCTTCCCGCCGCCCCAAGAATAATTGTTTTGATTCTTCCCATTGAACTAACTTTATCTTTTCTAGAATTAATCTATTATTTGATGGCAAAACTAAGAAGAGTTCTCGGACTGTTTGAACTGACGATAGTCGGGGTGGGAATAATCCTAGGTGCTGGCATCTATGCGCTGGTGGGAAAAGCCGCAGGTCTCGCTGGCAACGCTGTCTGGATGTCTTTCATTATTGCGGCTGTTATATCTGGCATAACAGGATTGAGTTATGCTGAATTGTCGAGCATGTTCCCGAAAGCCGCGGCTGAGTATGTCTACACGAGACAGGGCTTGGGAAAAACAGTCGCGTGGTTCACCGGATGGCTGCTAATTCTGGCTGGGGCGACCGCCGCTTCAACAGTATCGCTGGGATTCGCAGGATACCTGAATGCCATGACACCGGTTCCGATGACTACAGCAGCCATTGTTCTGATTGTTGTCATGTCTATTATCAATTTTATGGGAGTCAAGCAATCAATTTCTCTTGCCGTGATTTTCAGCATAATCGAAGCGTTGGGATTGTTTCTGATAATTTTTGTTGCCCTGCCGCACATCGGTTCGATTAATTATTTTGAAGTGAAATCAGTCACTGGAATTTTCAGTGCCGCCGCGCTTATTTTCTTCGCATTCATAGGATTCGAGGAATTGGTGAGACTGGCTGAGGAAACGAAAGGTGCGAGAAAGATAGTGCCGCGTGCATTGATATTGGCGATCATAATCACAACCATAATGTACATTCTTGTATCCCTGTCGGCCGTAAGCGTGCTCGGATGGGAGCGTTTGAGCGCATCTGATTCGCCGTTGGCTGATGTTGCATCTAAGACTCTGGGCAGGAACACATCAATCATCATGTCTGCAATAGCGCTGGTTGCAACGTTTGACACAGCATTGTTGGTTCTTTTGGCAGCATCAAGAATAGCATACGGCATGTCTGGAGAAGGGTCACTGCCAAAAATTCTTTCATACGTCAATCCAAAAACGGGTTCGCCTTCTGTAGCCATAGCAACAGTCGGTCTTTTGGCTGTCCTTTTTGTTTTCATGGGCAACATCGAAAAGGTGGGCTATTTAGCAGATTCTCTTATTTTCATCTCGTTTATTGTCGTTAACCTGTGTGTGATCCAGTTGAGATACAAGCAGCCCAAATCAAGGAGAGGCTTCAAGGTTCCTTTCAATATAGGCAAGTTCCCTGTATTGCCTCTTGTTGGCATAGTTACGACTTTTTTCCTGCTGATGAACGTCAGTTATGACATCCTATCGTACTCTGTGGCATTGTTGATGATTGGGTTTGTGGTTTATCGATTTTTTAAAGACAACAAGAAAGAACTAGACAAGGCAAACTTTAGGAGGCTTTCTTAGGGCGAGCTGCAGAAGTTTTATTGTGTTTTTTATATCGTTTGTATCTGACATGCCTATGACCGTGTGGATGTTTCTCACCGGCACGGAGACAGCTGTTGTTGGTATTCCGCCGCGTGAAACTGAAATAGTCAATGCATCCGTAGCTCCATATTCGCTGACATCATACTGAATCGGTATGTTGTTTTTCTTTGCCGTGTCTTCAAGCCATTTGTTCACGCACTTGTTTCCAATAGTGGTTGCATCCTTTATTGTTATGCACGGACCGCCGCCTAGAGATCGCGTAGGCGTGCTGTAGACATCATCTGTTGTTGTCGTATCGATGACGATAGCCCAGACTGGACTTATGGAATATGCTGATGTTGTGGCGCCGTATGAGCTTACTTCTTCTTCTACAGTAAAGACATAGTAAATATCATGTTTCTCTTTCTGCAGCAACTTTGCCAGTTCTATCAAAACATAACATCCCACCCTGTTGTCCAAAGCCTTGCCACATATGAATTCACCATTACCGGCAAAACAACAATCATTTCCATAAAAGCGGATGTAGTTGCCGATTTTAATTCCAGATTTCGCCAGTTGCTCTTTGTCCAATCCCGTATCGATAAACAAATCCGTGATTTTGGGCAGTTCTTTGACTGGGTCGCCAGAAGATAAAGCATCCAATGTTATCACACCAACCGCTTCTTTCTTGTCGCCCTGCACAACAACTCGCTGCCCTATCAACGTTGATATGTCAATACCGCCGATAGTTGAGAAAACTATTTTGCCTTTCTGGTTGATTCTCTTTACAATGAGACCTATTTCATCCATGTGGGCTGCCAGCATTATCCGGGGCGCAGTTCCCTTTTTGTGAGCTATCAGATTCCCTACTTTGTCTATATATGTTTCGTCAACATATTTTTTGATTTCCTTCTGGACTAAATCCCGGATTTCGCCTTCATCTCCGCTGACGCCATAAGAATTGAGCAGTTTCTGAAGCAGTTCCATATAATTATTTGTGAATGGATAATTAAATTATCATCATGCCGAAGTTCATCTGCAGAAAACCAGGACCCAAATCTGTAAAAATTATTGAGAGGGACGAGAAAGTTATTTCTCCTTCCCTGACAAGGGAATATTCTTTCGTTTTCAAGAAAGCCAAAGGCTGCCACGTGTGGGATGTTGACAACAGGAAATACTTGGATTTTGCTGCTGGCGTGGCTGTGATGAATATTGGACATACGAATCATGTTATCGAGAAGGCTTTACGCAAGCAAATTAAAATTGCGTCTCATGTTGGGTTCTCTGATTTTTATGCGGAACTTCCTGTGGAGTTTGTCGAATATCTTATGACGTTTTTACCTAAACATTTGGACAAAGCGTTTTTATCCAACTCGGGAACAGAAGCTATTGAAGCCGCTTATAAGCTTGCAAGATGGCACACGAAAAAGAAATGGGTTGTGGCATTCAAGCCTTCTTTCCATGGAAGAACTATGGGAAGTCTGTCACTGACAAACGCCAGACCTGTGCAAAAAGAAAGATTCGGACCTTTTCTTCCTGTCAAACATGCGGTGTATCCATACTGTTACAGGTGCCCATTTGGCAACAAAGAACATGATACATGTGCAAATTTGTATTTGGATGTGTTGGAAAAGAAGATGAAAGAATGTAAAGGGGATTTAGCCGCTGTTTTCATGGAGCCTGTTGCAGGCGAGCCCGGTTACATTGTCCCGCCGAAAGATTTTGTGAAAGGTGTGAGGGAACTGTGTGACAAGTATGATGCATTATTATGTGATGACGAAGTGCAGGCTGGCTGCTATAGAACAGGAAAGTTCCTTGCAATAGAGAATTTTGATGTCAAGCCTGACATAGTCTCGCTAAGCAAAGCAATTGGTGGTGGTGTCCCTATGGGTGTTACTGTAGCTAATGGAAGGATAATGGATTGGATGGCTGGGAGTCATGCTAATACAATGGGGGGTAATCTGCTTGCTTGTGCTGCTGGGATCGCAACTTTGAAATTCATGCGTGAGAAAAAGTTAGGGAAGAATGCAACAGAGATTGGCAATTATATGATGGAGAGATTGGAGGAAATGAAAGATAATTATGAAATCATAGGCGATGTGCGGGGTATTGGATTGATGATTGGAGTTGAGATTGTAAAGGACAAAAAATCCAAAAAATATGGAGTGAATGAAAGGTCTGATATATTGTGCAGAGCTGGTGAAAAAGGACTGTTGATGTTGCCTGCTGGTACAAGCGCCATAAGGATTTGTCCTCCTCTGATTTTAACAAAAGGACAGGCTGATATTGGGTTGGATATATTTGAGGATTCTATAAGAGAAGTTGGATAGTATGCCACGAAAAACATTGATTGACAGTGCAAAGATTTACAAATGCGGAATATGTGGTTTCGGTTACAAGGATGAAGACATGGCACAGAAATGCCAAGCTTGGTGCAGCGAACACAAAAGCTGCAACCTCCAGATAACAAAAAATGCGATTTATTTTCCGAAATAAAATACTTAAAAGACAAGTTACAACTATAAAAGAGGTTTTACATGGTCAAGGTTCAGCTTGTTTACACTAAGACTTGCGTTTACTGTCCTGCAGCAAAACAATTGTTCAAAGACTTGAAGAAGCAGTACAAGTTCGATTATGATGAGGTTGACGCAATGTCGCCTGAAGGACAGAAACTTGTTTCTAAATATTCGATAATGTCAGTTCCTACGATAATTGTAGATAGTAAAGTCCAGTGGGTTGGTGTGCCTCAGAAAGATAAAGTAGTATCTGTGCTTGCGGGTAAGTAGAATGCCTAAAGACGAGATTGATGAATTAGCCGGAAAATACACGCAACTTGTTTTCGAATGCGCTGTATGCAAGAAGACATACAAGAAGTCTGGCATTTGCAACACATGCGACGAGATGCTGAAGATGAAAGGTGGTTAAGTTTCCTGAAGAGTATGATGCAATTATTATAGGTGGGGCAGCCGCCTCTCTGACTGCTGCTATATACGCCGCGAGAAGAGCGATGAAGACTTTGGTTATAGCTAAAAGCATCGGCGGGCAGGCTGCGATGACTGATGTTATTGAAAATTACCCCGGCTTCATGTCTGTTGGTGGGATTCCTTTGATGAATAAGATGCTCAAGCAGGCCATGAAGGCTGGTGCCGAAGTTATTTACGAGGAAGTTAACGGAATAGAAGAAATTCCTAATGCAAATAATGGAAAGCCCATGTTTACTGTGAAGACTACATCCGGTAACAGTTACAAGACAAAGAGTGTGGTTCTTTCTTATGGTAAAACCCCTAGGACTTTGGATGTTCCCGGCGAAGGGGAGTTTGGTGCGAAAGGTGTTTCTTACTGTGTGACATGCGATGGTCCATTATTCAAAGGCAAGAAGGTTGCTGTTGTTGGTGGTGGCAATTCTGCATTGGAAGGTGCTGAATACCTGAGCAAGATTTGCCCGAAGGTTTACTTGATTCATCGCAGAGACCAATTTCGTGGATTTGAATATCTGATTGAAGAGGTGAAGAAGAGGAAGAATATTGAAATCCTTTACAATACTAACGTTAAGGAAATTAAGGGCGAGAATACCGTCCATTCGATCGTTGTGCAGAATGTTGCCAATAACGAAACAAAGGAGATTCCTGTTTCTGGTGTTTTTGTCGAGATTGGTTCTGTGACCAAGACTGAGTTCATCAAGCAATTGGTCAAACTTGACCAGATGGGACAGGTGATTGCAAGCAATAATGCTGAGACGTATTATCCTGATAGCGACAAGATAAGGCCTGGTTTATTTGCTGCCGGTGACATAACACAGACGCCGTTCAAGCAGATTGTTGTTTCCGCGGGTGAAGGATGCAAGGCTGCACTGCAGGCATATAATTACTTGGCGGGCCAACAGCCGACATTTGTTGCAGATTGGGTTGCTAAGAAAAAGAAATAAATGTTCTCACTATCTTATATAAAACATGAAAAGAAAGTTTTTAATTGGAATTTTCATTATAGCTGTAGTTTTATTTTTGGGATTTGATTATATCAGTGGGCCAGGAATATTATATGAACTGAACAAAATATTTCCACAAAATCCAGATATTTCTTGTAGAATTGATTCAGATTGCAAATTACATGTTTATCCAGAATGGAGCGGATGTCGAGTATGTGGTAATTGTGAGATTTATAAAATTAATGATTCGAAGGTGATTGCGATAAATAAAGAATGGAGACCTTTCTGTCCGTATCCAAGACCACTAATAGCTTGTGGGTTATGTATAGGGGGGATAGCAGATTCTGATAATAAATTGTTAACTGATTTAAGTTCAAATGTAAAATGTATCGAAAATAGGTGTCAGAAAGTATTGAGTTAAAAATACTTCATCCTATAAATAATTAATTTTGACGTATTTTTCTATTCCGAGTATTTCTGCTATTTCTTTCGTAAGAACTGCATAATATTTTGTCGGTTTTTCAATAACTCCCCATTTTTTCTTGTAAAGCTCGTCACCAATTTCCAAATCATAATATTTCATTTTATTGTCTATCGCTCTCTCGATATCTTTCTTCAGTAGAAAAATCGGAATTGAAGTATTCTTGTATTTCCTATTCCACCAGCATCCAAAATAATAGATAGAATTCTTTTCTTGCATCGCAATGTGAACAGCAATCAACTCTCCTTCAAGATAAGCACTAAGAGTGTAGCATTTCTGCTTCCACAATTCTAGTCTTCTCGCAAAATCTTTCTTGCTCTCTTTCCATAATGAAAGAAACCATTTATTGCTTTTGTCCAAAGCGCCTTCTTCATTCAGCACAATTTTTACATCAGCATTCTTCTTTTCCACTCTCCGTAAATCTTTTCTCAAGTCATTGTCCATTTTAATTTTGTCGAAACTATCGGGAAGCTCGATTATGTTCGTGTACTCGTCCTTGTTGTCAGTTTTAAACCCTACAGTACAGTCGGGATGAATTTCAGGCAGAAAGAATGGTTTAGGCAATTTCTTCAAATCTTCCTTCGTGAGCCACGCATACGGAAGAAACGGTAAATCCCGCCACGTCCAGTAGAAGAGTTTTGTTCCTTCTATCTTCACTTTAATGAATTCCATTAGCGCTCTCCTTGTTTGTGCCAATCCCAGTATACCATAAGCTCGTGGCTCTTCCAACTGCCGCCCTTGCTCTCCAGATATTCCTTCTCTTTTCTCGTAGCAACCACATGCGCCTCTTCGTCCAGCCGCAGTCCGAACTTTTCCACCAGAAACTTTTCAATAACTTCATGTATGCACAGCGCCTTGAACGATCTTTCCATGTCAGATGGTTTGAATTTCTTGTCGATGAAGATTTCCTTTCTTCGTCTGCTCCATTCGGCTACATGGTCTTCTTTCTTAAGAACTATCTTATCTGAAAGTCTCTGACCGAAGAAAGTCAGAGATATTGTACCATCAAAGAATTTTAATTGCCTTACTGGCGCTTTAAGAAGAATTTTAACGAAAGCATAACGCAAGGCGTTCTCCCGCTTGACATGAGTGTTTGCCATATATAGTTAATTTCGTTTCTTTAATTTATTTCTCCATCGCTGTGCCATCTCGATCCTTTTCATCGTCGAAGGGTGGGAAAATAGCCAGAACTCTATAAATGGATGTGGCTTCAAGTCTGCAAGATGCATGTCGGCCAGTCTCTTCTCGGTTGAAACTTGCGCGACTGCTTTTCTAACATGTTGAAGTGCAAATTCGTCGGCTTTGGTTTCCATGTGTCTTGAATAGGTGTTAGTCATCGGCATCAGAATGAATCCCAGTATGCCATAAGTCAGAATTATCAATGGCAAAGATGTTATATCCGATATGGCAGGAATGCCGAAAATCGGGCCGAATGCCTTGACCAAATAATCCACAACAAACAACAGAGGGAATATCAGAATGGATTCCAGTATCAACATTCTTAAGATGTCCCTGTTTACATAGTGGCCGAGCTCGTGACCTACAACTGCTTCCACCTCGCCTTTTGTGAAACTGTTCAACAGGTTGTCGAACAAACCGATTTTTTTGGAGTTGCCGAATCCCATGAAAACCGCATTAGGCTTTGTGGACTTTTCGCTCTCTTTAATAACAACAACATTTTTGATTTCATTAACGCCGAGCCTTCTGCATAGATTTAGAATCTTTGATTTCATTTTCTTGTCCCGGTAAGATTCTGTCTTCCAGAGGAACGGAACTATCAACACAGGATACAGATAGCCGATGAAGGCTGAATAGATGATTGACATAATTCCCGCATACAGCCACCAAGGAGAAAAGGATGCAATGATGATATACAGGAAATATATCGCAATCAGGGATATGACATACGAGATGAGATTGCCTTTAAGATAGTCCTTCAGCCATGCTGGAATTGTATACCGTGAAAGCTTGAATTTGTGCTCGTAAATATAGGACGAGTAGAAAGACAATGGAAAGTTGAATATTGTTAGTGTGAGCATAATCAGAAAACCGTAGGCGAGTATCGGCACGGGGAATTGGACAGCCATGCTTTTAATTATTGGGTTCAATCCTGACGACAAAATGAACAACAAAGCTACCAAGGAGAACAACATGCCTATTATATAGATAGCTAGTCTTCCCCGCCTGTAGACGCTTGATATTCTTCTCTTCTTCGGGTCAAACTCGTATGGGTACTTTATTCTAGGCATGAAATCACCAAGAGGATTATAAAACTTTTTAGTTGGTGTTTATATAGTTATTTATGGAACTTGAGGATTTTGCCGATGAATTCGGTCCTGAGTATGTTATAGAGGTTTATGACAAGAAGATTGGGTTGAAAGGTGTATTGGTAATTGATTCGCTTTCTTTGGGACCTGGGAAAGGCGGTATTCGGATGACTCCCACTGTTGATGTTAAGGAAGTTTTCAGGCTTGCACGCACGATGACATGGAAGAATGCACTTGCCGAACTGCCGTTTGGAGGTGCGAAGGCTGGCATCAAAGCTTCTCCCGAAGACATCAGAAACAAGGAAAGGAAGAAGGCATTAATACAGGCATTTTCAGAAGCATTGAAGCCCATTGTTCCTAAGCTGTATATTGCCGGTCCAGATGTGAACACTGGAGAAGAGGAGATGAAATGGTTCTTTGAGGCTAACGGAGATTGGAAAGCTTGCACAGGAAAACCATCTAATGTATGCATGAAACTGTTCGGAAAGAAGGGCGAGAAATGCGGGATACCTCATGAATATGGTTCTACCGGATTCGGTGTTGCGCATGCCACTGCTGTTGCCGTTGGTCATGCTGGGCTGGATATAAAAGATGCTACAATTGCTATTGAAGGATTCGGCAATGTCGGTACTTTTGCATCGCAGTATTTGTCGGATTTCGGGGCGAAGGTTGTTGCCTTAAGTGATAGTAAAGGTGTTATCTACAATGAGAAAGGATTGGACGTGAAAGAACTGTTGAAAGTGAAGGAGAAGACTGGGAGTGTTGTTAATTACAAGCCCGGGAAAGTTCTTCCTAACAAGGAGATATTCGAACTGCCTGTTGATGTTGTTATTCCTGGTGCTTTGCCTGATGTGATAACAAAGGAGAATGTGAATAAAATTAAAGCCAAGATTATTGTCGAGGCCGCTAATATACCTACGATACCTGAGATGGAGGATATTTTACATAAAAGAAACATTTTAGTCGTTCCCGATTTTGTCGCAAATGCTGGAGGCGTGATTTCTTCTTACGCTGAATACAAAGGAGATAATCCGAAGAAGATGTTTGAGCTTGTGGAGAAGAAGATTAAAAGGAATGTCAAGTTGGTTCTGGATAGAGCTAAGAAAGATAATGTGAAGCCGAGGGATGCTGCATTGAAGATTGCACAGGAAAGAGTGAAGAAAGTTTAAATCCTTAACTGATTATCAAATGATATGAGAAGAATTTTACGTTATGCTGTCAGGGGTGCGATAGTAGGTTCTGTTATAGGTCTGTCATCAGCTGGTTATGCCATCAAAAATGCTTATGATGAGGAAGCAGAATTTTTAGGCACAAGTGGACACTCTCATATACTAAGCCGTAAACTACTTGATAACCCAGAACAGGTAATCAAAATTCATGTATTAAATTACGGGATTTTGGGAATTATAATTGGTACTACACTGGCAATTGGTAAAAATCTCTATGAAATGCGATACAATAAACAAGTTTCAAGATAGTGAATTGACATCATTTCACAACAATTCTCGCATCAACTATTTTCGCTTCCCTTTCATTCACGACCAAAGGATTGATGTCTGGATCTTCTATTGTTTAATATTATTTGTTGGGAAATCTTCTCAGCAACATCATATATGGGCTTTTCTTTTAACTTTCTCACAGCTAGAAACAAATCATATACTTGAGCTTGTTCCAAGTCCATATACTCTCTGCTACACTTCTCACATTTTAGTTTTATAATGTGGAATGTTAATGCTCCTTCAAACAAGCTCTTATTCTCTATTGTCTTGTGCATCTTTAAATTACAATGCGGACAAACAGCTCTATCTACTCTAAATGCACTTTCGGTCAATTTCATTTCAACTTCTTCCAGCTTCATAACAATCTTATCTCCTCTTTTCTTTAAATAATTTTATCTGCCATTCAGACGATGGATAAGCCGTTATAATGTTTGCTGTCTTCTTACCATATTCAAAAACAATTGTTAGATACCGATGATAAAAACCTACTGCTAAATGTCTGCTCTCTTTTGTCTTCAATACTAATGGGTTTCCGAGTAAGACATTTTCAATTTCAAAGGATGTGACATTATGTTTTTCTAATATTTTTTCCTTAACTTTGTCTTCGATAATGACATTTTCAATAATCATTTAATCACGATTCTCACATCAACCACTTTAGCTTCCTTCTCATTCGCCGTCAAAGGATTCACATCAAGCTCTTCTATTCCCTTGTGTCTTTGCGGTAGTTTGGAAACCTTTACAAGAATCTGTTTCAATAGTTTAGTGTTGATTGGTTTCTGTCCTCTTGTCCCGGTTATCAGCCATTGATTTTTTAAATCTTCCATCATGGACTCTGCATCTTTGTCGTCTATGGGACACATTCTGAATGTCACGTCTCTCAAGGATTCCACGAAAATACCGCCTGCGCCGAACATTATCACATGGCCGAATGTAGGATCTCTCTTAATGCCGGTAATAAATTCTCTTCCTTTGACGTATTCTTGAACAAGAATACCATCTAATTTTAATTTTTTGGATTTGGACAATTTTATGAAATTGTAGAAAGCTTCTTTTGCCTCCTGAGAATTGTTTACTATCTTTATGCCGCCTATATCTGTCTTGTGGATGGCTTGCGGGGAGATTATCTTCATGACCGCAGGGAATTTCTTGATTTTAGACAATTCACTCTCTTTTTTGATAAGGAAATTTTTAGCGAGTGGTAAACCTTTCAGGAATTTCTCTGCATCTTTGCCTAAAAGAACTTTCATATGTTATTATTTTGTAACAGTTGTTATTTTAATCTAACATTGTATTTTCATTCGAAAACGATTTAGAAAGCTTTATATACTCATTGGTTCAAATATGGTACATATGGTTCAAAATAGAGACAATATGGACTCGATGATTATTTTGCTTCTGCTTAAGGGGGAGAATCATCTCAGAGGTATAGCCAAACAATTAAGCGAATCGCACTCTACAATCCTGAGGAGACTGGATAAATTAGTAAAAGAAAATGTGCTAGATTACAAAAAAGAGGGCAGAAACAAGGTCTTCTTTATAAGAAAGAACTTGCAGGCAAAAAGCTATGTTTTCAACGCGGAAAGATACAAGATGATCAAAATGTTGAAAAAATATCCGGAATTGAACATAATCATAAGCGAGCTTCTTAAGAAAAACAAGGAAAGTATCATAGTCATATTTGGAAGCTATGCAAAATTCTTAGCAAAGCAGGACAGCGATATAGACGTATATGTAGAAACAGGGGACAGAAAAGTTAAGGAGGAACTGGAGTCTGTTCATACAAAAATTAAAGTAAAAATAGGCGATTTTGATCTAGATTCACAATTGATAAAAGAGATAATAAAAAATCACATAATACTTAGGGGGGTCGAGGACTTTTACGAGAAAACCGAGTTTTTTGAATAAGCTAAAGAAAGAAGGAAAACTTGAATTGGTCGAACCTTCCGAGGAAATATGCAAATCTTACCTGGAAAAGGCAGATAATTGCCTGAAATCGGCAAAATTATTGCTGCGATACAATTTGTATGAAAATTCAATCTCAATGTCATATTATACCATGTATAATTCACTGACATCCTTGCTGTTCAAAACCGGAATAAAATGTGAAAATCATGCTGGTTCTATAGTTTTGTTAAAGAAACTGTTTGGTAGAGTGGATTTGTTCAAAATAATATCTTTTGCAAAGGAAGAAAGGATAGACAAGCAGTACTATGTGACATCGGAGAAGAACTTCGTTCTCACGAAAGAATCCGCAGAAGATATGGTTGCAAAGGCGGAGAATTTTCTGGTAAAAATGAAACTAGTAATAGCTGAGCTAAAGAACGAACAAACTGAAAAGTTAAGGAAAGAATTCGAAAATATAGATCAAACCCAAAATGGAGACTAGCATTGTAAAAGCTTAAACTAAGGAAAACAAATCTAATATTAATGCTGGGTAATTTCTTCAACGCTCTGAGCATAGCGATAATTGGAGTTTCGCGGGATCCGAACAAAGTGGGTCATGTGATTTTGAGGAATTTTGTAGACGGTGGTTACAAGGGGAAAATATTTGTCGTCAACCCTAACGCTGAAAGCATACTCAACTACCAGTCTTATCCTTCCGTGACTATGATAGAAGAGCCAGTTGAGTTGGCTATTGTTGCTGTTCCCGCAGAGATTGTTCCTAAAGTATTGGAGGAATGCGGGAGAAAGAAAATCAAGAATATCATTATTGTTAGCGCTGGCTTCAAGGAGGTTGGAAATCACAAATTGGAATCCCAGCTGGAAAATGTGATAAAGAAACACAAGCTGAGAGTTATCGGACCCAATGCTCTGGGTGTGTTTGACGCTTATTCGAAGATAGATTCTCTATTTCTTCCAAGGTATAGAATGAGCAGGCCTAAGGAGGGTGTTATTTCATTTGTCTGCCAGTCTGGCGCTGTAGGATCTTCTATAGTTGACTTGGCAACATCTGAAGGATATGGTTTCGCGAAATTCATCAGCTATGGCAATGCTGTCGATATTGATGAATCGGATCTGATTGAATATCTTGGCAATGATGAGAAAACAAAAGTCATATGCCTTTATGTAGAAGCCGTGAGGAACGGCAAAAGATTTCTTGAAGTCTGCAGGAAAGTGTCCAGAAAGAAGCCGATCATAGCGATAAAAGGCGGTGTGACAGAAGCTGGATCCAAGGCGACATTGTCACATACAGGGTCTCTTGCTGGCAGTGCCGAGATTTATTTCGGCGTTTTCAGGCAGGCGGGAATCATCCGTGCTGAGAGTCTTGAGGACATGTTCAATTACGCGAAGATTCTGGAGAAGAGCATCAAACCTTCAGGTGAAAAACTGCAGATAATAACAAACGGCGGCGGTTATGGTATACTGTCAGTTGATTCCGCTGTCAAATATGGAGTGAAGCTCGCTGAATTTGATAAGAATACATCAAAAGAATTGAGAAAGAATCTGCCTCAGATAATAAACATTGCGAATCCATTGGATCTAGTTGGAGATGCGACATCTGGCAGATACAAGCTTTGCATAGATGCGTCACTGCGTGACAAGAATATCGATGTTTTGCTGGTGATTGTTTTGGTTCAGACACCGTTGATAGCGAATGACATAATTGATGTTTTGATTGAAGCCGAAAATCGTAAGAAAAAACCTATAATTGTTGTTTCTGCTGGCGGAGAGTATACTGAAAGGATGAGGAAGAAACTGGAAGAGAATGGGATTCCGACATATACCTATCCTGAGAATGCCGTCAAGTCGATCAAGCAGTTGGTTGAATATCACAACCATAAATTTTAATAAGAGTCAATCGAATATTGATAGTATGGCTGACGAATTGCTGGAATTTTACGGAATTGAGTGTATCCATTGCCACGAGATGAGACCTTTGGTTGAAAAAATGGAAAAGGAATTGAATGTGAAGGTCAAGAGAATAGAAGTCTGGCACAATGCCACAAACGCCAGATTCATGGAAGGTCTTGACAAAGGATATTGCGGTGGCGTTCCTTTTTTCGTTAACATGAAAACAGGCAAGAAGATTTGCGGGGCTGTTGATTACGAGACTCTGAAGAAGTGGGCATTGGGTAAATAATTAGTAAATTCTTTCTCTTTTGTCAATCTCAACTACAACTATTAGTTTTATAGAATGGTCGATTATATACAAAATTCTGTAATCGCCAATTCTGACCCTAAACGCCTTACCGTACACCTCGATGGTTTTAGCTTCCTTGGGATAAGGATCTTCTTTTAATTTTTCTATTTTATCAAGAATTCTTTTTTGTAATTTCCTGTCTCGCAGTTTTTCAAGAAATTTTTCAGCTGATTTCTCGTATCTTATAGAAAACATTTTAAACAGCTAACTTTTTACGGAGTTCTTCATGCGAGATTAGCTTCTTGTATTTCCCGGTTTTTATGTCATTTAAAGCTCTATTAATTAGAATTCTTTCGCTTGGCGTAGGTATTGTATCGTCCAATAACCATGTTTTGACAATTTTGATCTCGTTTTCTAGGAAGTTTATTCGTTGCTTCATATCCTCTAAACTAGATTTTAAGTAAGATTCAGATTTTAGCCTTGCCATATTAAATAGTTCCTTTGTGGGATATAAATATTTATTACAATCTATGATTGAGCTTTTGTTCATACAAGTGGTGGATTTTCGGGGCTGTTGATTACGAGGCTTAAGTGGGCGTTAGGAAAGTAAATCTTAAATCTTAATAGCTACAGATAAAAACTGGTGTTGAATTGTTTAATTATGAATATTGGGGCAACGAAGTATTTTCCCATGATATAAATATGGCACTTGAAGAGTTTCTTATTAGAAGGATTGCTGATCAAAAACTCAATGATGTTGCCGCAATCAGATTTTACAGTTTCCCACAGGATTCCATCGTACTTGGGTATGCACAAGACACTGACGTTATAAAATATTTAGATTCCACTGTCAGGCTAACCAGACGTATAACTGGGGGATCACATGTACAGACTGGTCCAAACGTAATTTCTTATTCATTCGTAGTACCCCGCGATGGTAGTTTTAAAACGTATGAGGATATGCGGACTTTTTATGCTGACCATGTCGCAAATGCGCTTAACGGTATTGGATTGGATGATGTTAATGTAGACAATAAAGCATCAATAATAAAAGTCGATGGTAGACCAATAGCGGGTCATGCGATGTGGTGGGGTATTAAAAGTGCATTGTTGCATGGTCTTATTACACTTACGCCTTATGATGTCGACAAAATAGCCGATCGAGTCATGTTACAACAACGTAAGGTGGGTAGTCAAGTATATACAGAATATTCTGCAATAAAAAATCTACCTTCAGTTTCTGATCACTTGAAAGCTGAACTGGATAATAGATATTTAAGAGAACTTGTTGGTAATGCAATATTGCGTGAAGTTACTGGAAACAAGTATGAAAGAAAGATTGTTGATGACGTTATAATACAGGAGTCTATCGAGTTGTTCAAACAAAGATATGGCAAACCATTATGGATTAATGAACACGAGCCTACATTCACGGAACAGGAGGTTGAAGCCATACCTGGTGAGGAATTGAGAGGTCCGTTGAAAAAAAATCTTGGGTATTGTCTGTTTATACAGGTTCCTGATGACGATTTCAAGAAAATGGCGCAGCCAACTGAAGTTTAACTTTATTAAAGTAAAAATCTCAAGTTAAGGTATATGCCGAAAAAAGAAATGAATATCGACTTGGAAATATTCCAGATTCTAAACGAAGACGGCAGGATTGCAAACACGAGGGAGATGCCGCAGCTGAAGGATGACGACATCAAAAGAATGTACGAATCAATGGTTCTTGCTCGTGTGTTTGATGATATTGCACTGAAGCTGCAACGTGAGGGAAGAATGCTTACTTATGCTTCGCTAATGGGGCAAGAAGCGTCGCAAATCGGTTCCGCCCTCGCATTGGAAGATGAAGACTGGTTTGTTCCATCTTATCGTGAGAATGGTGTGTTCATCACTCGAGGTTTTCCTATGGAGACACTTTATCTTTATTGGGCTGGAGATGAAAGGGGGATGAAGATTCCTGATGGAATGAATGCACTGCCTGTTTCGATTCCTGTCGGTAGCCAGGTGCCGCATGCTGTAGGAATAGCACTGGCCAACAAATTGACGGAGAAGAAATCTGTTGCTGTTGTTTATTTCGGGGATGGCGCGACAAGCAAGGGGGATTTTCACGAAGGTCTTGATTTTGCTGGCGTATTTCAGGTCCCGTGTGTTTTCATCTGCCAGAACAACCAGTGGGCGATATCAGTTCCTGTGAAAAAACAGACTGCGGCTGAGACGATAGCGCAGAAGGCTATTGCATACGGCATTGATGGTGCTCGTGTGGATGGAAATGATGTTTTTGCTGTTTACAAGGTTGTCAAGGGTGCAATTGAAAAGGCAAGGGTGGGAAAAGGACCTACGCTGATTGAATGCTATACTTATCGAATGGAGAATCACACAACTGCGGATGATTGGAAGAAATATCGCGATCCGAGTGAGGTCGAATGGTGGAAGCACAGGGATCCTATCGAGAGATTGAAGAAATACATGGAAGATGAGGGGATTTGGAATGAAGCTTATGATAAGGAAGTATGGGATAATGCTAAGGCTCAGGTCAGCGAGGCTGTGAAAAAGTTTGAATCTGTTCCGCCGCCTTCGCCGCTTGATATGTTTACAAATATTTATGAAGAACTGCCGCCTGAGATAGAAGAACAGAGAAAAGATTTTGAGTGATAAATATGATATATAATCTAATAGAATTTTTGAAACCGACAGTTGGAAAAATTATTTTATTTTTGATATTAATGGCGGGTATAAATTATTTCTTTATTCCTAATTATGTTTCTCATGGAGGAGTTTTGGGTGGTACGCCACTAAAATTTTGGCCTGTTGGAACAGGTGTTGAGTTCTTGTGGCTTAATTTCATTATTGACATTGTATTCTGGTATTTAGCTTCAGCAACAATTATTTGGATTTTCAATAAGGTGAAAAGATGAAATTGAATCTAGTCCAGTCAATCAATCTCGCATTGAAGCAGGAAATGACAAGAGACCCTAATGTGGTTCTTCTGGGCGAGGACATTGGCAAGGATGGTGGGGTGTTCAGGGTTACGGAAGGTTTGTGGCAGCAGTTTGGCGATAATCGTGTTATTGATACTCCATTGGCTGAAGTCGGGATAATTTCTGTTTCAATTGGAATGGCCATCGCAGGCATGAAGCCTGTACCAGAAGTTCAATTCGATGGTTTTTCATTACCAATGTTGGATCAATTGTATAACCATGCTGGAAGGATGAGAAAGAGATCGCAGGGAAGATGGCATGTGCCTTTAGTGTTGAGAGTTCCTCACGGCGGAGGCATCAGGGCATTGGAACATCATTCGGAATCTTTGGAAGCGTTCTTCACGCACATACCTGGGATAAAAGTTGTCACA
Organism: Candidatus Aenigmatarchaeota archaeon; assembly: GCA_016187385.1. Taxonomy (GTDB): domain Archaea; phylum Aenigmatarchaeota; class Aenigmatarchaeia; order CG10238-14; family SCSR01; genus JACOWB01. The sequence goes on along the minus strand of JACPJU010000001.1, from coordinate 542,013 downwards.
CCATCAGGACCATACAATGCGAAAGGTTTGTTGGTTTCTTCTATTCGCGATTCCGACCCTGTTGTTTTTCTCGAGCCTAAGAGAATTTATCGCGCTATCAAGGAAGAAGTTCCCGAGGATGAGTATACGATTCCATTGAACAAGGCTGAAGTTGTACAGGAAGGCAGCGATGTTACCGTCATAGCATGGGGTGCTATGCAGAAGATTGTGCGCGAAGCTGTCGAGCAATTGGCGGGAAAGTATTCTGTTGAGATTCTTGACCTGTTGACATTGTATCCTGTTGACCGCAAGACCATAATTGATTCTGTGAAGAAGACTGGAAGAGCTGTAGTTGTGCATGAAGCTCCGAGGACATGCGGTTATGGTGCTGAACTGATTGCTACGATTAATGATCAGGCACTGCTGAATTTGGAGGCGCCTGTTGCAAGGGTTACCGGTTATGACATACCTATGCCTTTGCCGAAGCTGGAGAATTATTACATTCCTGATGTGACGAGGATTAACAGAGCTATTGAGAATGTGATGGAGTTTTAATTAAGCTTTATTATTGTTATGCTACGTTATCTTTTCTATGAGTATGGCGGCATTAACATTGCGTGATTATCAAATAGAATGTCTGGATGCTATAAAAAACTCGCGAGAATCTGGAATAGACAGACCACTCGTGTCTTTGCCGACTGGGAGTGGAAAGACTGTTATTTTTTGTGAGGAAGCTAAAAGAACGGATGGACGAAGTTTAATTCTTGTTCACCGAGACGAATTGCTGGAACAAGCACTTGAAAAATTGTATGTGATATGGCCTGAAGCTGAGCCTGGTGTCGTCAAAGCTGATAGAAATGAGATTGATGCTCGTGTAATAGTTGCCAGCATACAGACATTATCGCAAAGGAGAAGATTGGAACAATTGGGGAAGGAATTTGGATTTCTTGCGACTGACGAAGCTCATCATGCAGCCGCTACTTCCTATTTGAGGGTATACGAACATTTAGAACTTCCAAGAAAAGATTTGCTGTCTTTGGGTGTAACTGCTACACCTTTCCGTTCAGATGAAAAGGCTTTGGAAGAAGCTTTCGACCAGGTTGTTTATAAAAAAACAATTTCGGAGATGATTATGGATGGTTATCTTTGTGACCTGAGGGCGTTGCGTGTCAAAACTTCTATAGATTTGGATAACATACAGACATTTGGCGATGATTTCTATGAAAGAGATTTGGCTGATGCCATCAATACAGTTAATCGCAATAGATTGATAGTAGAAAGCTACCTGAACTATGGCGAGGATAGATTGGCTTTATGTTTTACTGCTAATGTCAAGCATGCGGAAGATTTGGCAGAAGCTTTTAGAAACAATGGAGTTGACTCTACTTCAATTTCTGGCGAAATGCCTTATCATGAACGTAAATCAACATTAAGAAAATTCCACAATCAGGAAATAAAAGTCCTTTGTAATTGTCAATTGCTCACTGAAGGTTTTGACGAGCCTGCGATAGACTGCATAATTTTGGCCAGACCTACGAAATCGCCTGTGATGTATACGCAAATGATTGGAAGGGGCACTCGCACTTTTCCTGGGAAAGCTGATTGCCTGATTATTGACATAGCAGACGTTTCTCGAAGGCATAAATTAGATCATTTGCCAGATCTGTTGGGGAGAGAAATTCCTTATGATGCGAGCAAAAGTGTTTTGGATGTATTGAAAAAGGAGGAAAGATTCATGCCTACAGGTCCACCTGTTGAATTAGTTGGTGCTGAACCTGTAGATTTGTTTAGGCGATCAAGATACATCTGGAAGCAGACGGAGAAAGATGTATTTTATTTAGATTTGGGTCCTTATGGAAGGGTGGGTGTATTTTATCGTAATGGTGGGTGGAATGTTGGTTACAGAAGCCAAGATAGAACAATAAAAGAAATTACTAGAAGAGATGTACCTTTGTCATGGGCGTTTGGAATTGCAGAAAACATAGCAGAAGAAAAAACTAGAGGAGAGTTGGGTTTAATAATTAAGAATGCTCGCTGGCGTATGGATCCTGCTACCAGAAAGCAACTAGATACTTTGGATAGATATGGGATAGTTTATAGTCCTAATATAACAAAAGGCGAAGCGTCGGATTCAATTAGTAGAGTATTTGATAAAAGATATAGAAATTAGAAAATTAATTTCTCTTCCAAAATAGTTGCACTGCCGCCAGATTTCTTGATGAAAGTTGCTATTTCTATTAATCTGGATAAATCACTGTGTCTCCAGACAGAATGTTGCACCATTTTAGCTTCATGTCTATGCAAATCCCGATTCACTTTCAATTCTACCTTATGCAAGTCTCTCGGCACATCAAATATTAAAACAAACTCTTTTTTCATGATGAGATACGTATCTCATCAGCTAAATACTTTTCTATCTTACAATACAAACAGGAATAAGATAAAATGCCAAAAAGCTTAAATAACATCTTCAAATAATAATTATGAAACAAGAAACAAAAAGGACAAATGTCCTAAGAACATATGTCAAAAGATTCGAATTTATTACGTTATCCAGATTTAGAGATTATAATAAAATAAAAAGGGCATCCGAAGCAATGGACAAAATAAGAGAAAAAACGAAGGGGAAAGATAAAGAATCAATGACAGAAACGATAAGAAAATGGAGAGATGCAAGATATGTCCCTTCTCGTTCTTGATGCATCTTTTACTATCAAATTATTTAAATAAATCCAGTCAGATAGTTACTTATGAAACAACCGAAAGAATTCGGGATTATGAAACAATTTCTGAATGAAATAAAGGATGTTAAACGTCACTTGCTGAGGGTAGAGTCCATGCTTGTCGAAGACCAATTAACACCGAAAGACTGGGAAGAGATAAAGAAATCACGGGAAGAAATAAAGGAAGGGAAGTATGTAACTCTGGAACAGCTAAAAAAAGAGTTGCGAAGCAAATGACTTTTTCAGTTGTAATCCCTGAGAGAACAAGGAAGAAAATAACCAAATATCCGTCTGATCTTCAAAATAAATTAATTAAGAAATTAAATGAATTGGTTGATTTCCCTAAAGGTCTGGATATAAAGAAAATAGGAGAAATAACTTATAGGGTAAGGACAGGTGATTTCAGAATCATTATCGATGTCTATTTTGATAAAAGGGTTATTGAAGTTGTCAAATTAGATGCAAGAGGTAGAATCCATTATTAAAATGTGAATAAAATGCCCAAAGAGTTCAAATTCCCTGACATAGGAGAAGGTATAGAAGAGGGGGAGATAGTCAAATGGTATGTCAAGGAAGGAGACAAAGTAGAGGAGCACCAGGTAGTCGGCGAAGTGGAGACTGACAAGGCTGTCGCAGAAATACCGTCGCCTTATTCTGGCACAGTGTTGAAAATCAACTTCAGGGAAGGAGAGACTGTCAAGGTTGGCCAGACTTTGTTCGTTATCGGAGATGAAGGAGAAAGTGTAGAAGAAAAGACTGTTGAAAGGAAGGAGCCCAAATTCAAGGCTGCTGGTGCTGTGGGTTATCTTGAAGAAGCACCAGAAGACGATGAAATAAAACCGAAACCTGTTATTGCATCCAGATCTGTGGAAGAGGCAACTATATTGGCGACTCCCGTTGTTCGAAAACTTGCCAAGGATTTGGGGGTAGACATAACAAAAATCACAGGCACTGGTCCTGATGGAAGAATAATAGAAGATGATGTAAGAAAAGCGACATAAGGAAAGCAACCGCAAAACACATGGTAGAATCCGTAAAGCACGCACCGCATGTTACAACAATGGACGAGGCGGATGTGACCGAACTTGTGAAGATACGTGAGAATGAAAAGGTCAAGGCAGAACAGCAGGGAATAAAACTTACTTATCTTCCGTTCATCATGAAAGCGTGTCTTGCTGCGATGAAAGAATTCCCTTTGGTCAATTCCACTCTTGATGAAGAGAACGAAGAAATCATTGTGAAGAAATATTACAACTTCGGTTTTGCTGTTGATGTCGACGGTGAAGGATTGGTAGTTCCTGTGATAAAAGGCGTTGACATGAAAAGCATTCTCGACATCGCCAAGGAATTGAAAGAATTGTCCGACAAGGCGAGAGAGAGAAAATTGGATTTGCAGGACATGAAAGGCGGCACATTTTCTATAACAAACTATGGAAGCATCGGAGGTACATTCGCTACGCCGATAATAAACTATCCGGAAGCTGCCATCCTCGGACTGGGGATGATATACGACAAGCCTGTTGTTGTTGAAGGGAAGATTGAAATAAGAAAGGTGTTGCCGTTGTCGCTTTCATTCGACCACAGGATTGTGGATGGTGCTTATGCTACACGATTTATGAATTCCTTGATTCTTCGATTACAAAATTCTGAAAAACTTCTGGAATAACAATTTAGATTATGCGGCAGGCATTATCTCATTCAATACATGGCCGTACCTCATAAGTCGCCTGTAAAGTGGTGGATCTATTTGAGCGAGTTCTCCTCTCCTTGTTATATGAGGATACATCTCCATAATAAACAGTGCCCAATATTCTTTCATCGCTTCTTCGCTTGTATAGATTTTTCCATATTTAGATGGCCTGTAAATTGACTTGGACCGCTCAAGATTGTGTATAACGCCTAAAGCTATGTAGCTACCCACTTCGAATTCCGACATCAATTCTCGTGTCGATGGGAATTTATATCCATATACTCTAGACATTAGTCTTTCCCTAAGAGTTTGCTCTATCTCACATGCTCTCGCATACCTTGATGATATTGCCTTCCCGTTGGAAAGATAAATTCCCTGAGTGGGAACTGACCAAACCAAGCCTTCTCCTTTCAGAACCCCTATGGCCTTTTGGGCAGTAGCGGATGATATTTTGTATTCATCGCAAAACTTACTAATACTCGGGAGTTTCTTATCTGGCTCGAATTCACCCTTCTTTATCCTTTCTCTTATATCGTCAGCTATTCTAGGATATTTAGCCACACTCTATCCCCTGATTTATATAATGATTATAAAGTGAGCATATTTTTAAATATTTGCCTGTTGGACTAACACAAACATTAAATCTACAGCATCGTTAATTTATCAAATGGTCGTGCACATCCTGCTGACAATCTTGGACGTATTGACAGCATTCATCCTAGTCTCACACGCTATATTCGGCTGGTTCTCGCCCGAACTGATCCTGTATAATGCGATATATCTGATAGCGAAGGGCGCTCTTTTTGCACTGAAGGATTTCGCAAGCAAAGTTGACATTCTTGTAGGCATATACATGATTGCAGTCTCGTTTGACATTTTTTCCAGTACAGCTCTGACAATAATAGTTTCGGTGTGGCTTGCGCAAAAAATGCTTCTCATCTTATTTAATTCAATATCCAAAATATTCTTCTGATAACATGAACTGGGAATTTTTCAAACTAACACTGAACAAGATCATTATCGCGAAAATCTTCGGCGTACCTCTGCTGATAGCCGATCTGATCTTCAACATATTTTCTTATTTCCAGATTAGCATCATAATCAAAGTTTTTGTTTTGGTCATGGTGAGTTATGTGGTGGCATGTCTTGTAGAATATGCGAGAATGCGCAAATCTAAATCGCTCTAAAAACAATTTCAATAAAAGACTTTATAATTGATATATGTCAGGAATCGGGCATGCGGAAAGGCATTTTATCGGCTCCAACCTAAGCGACATTATTCTGGGCGGGCAGGACGGACTTGTGAATGTTCTTGGTCTTGTTCTAGGTGTTGCGGGCGGGACCAACAGCACGAGCATAGTTCTTATAGCAGGCTTGGCGGCAACCTTCGCAGAAACAATCTCAATGGGCGCTGTGGCATACACATCGTCCAAGGCTGACAAGGAATACTATATGAAACAGTTGGAGCTGGAAAGAGATGAGATAAAGAGAATACCGGAAGTTGAAGAAAATGAAATAAGGGGAATCTATCACAAGAAAGGATTCAGAGGGAATCTCCTGAACAAGGTTGTGAACAAGATAACATCAAACAGAAAGGTCTGGCTGAATACAATGATGACCGAGGAATTGGGACTGTCATCATCGCCCAAAATCAATCCCTTAAGGAATGGCATGATTGTTTTCATCTCGACTTTGATCGGTTCTATAATTCCATTGGTTCCGTTTGTGTTGCTGTCAGTGCAGAATGCGATAATAACATCTTTGTTGCTGTCTGTTTTGGTTCTGTTTCTTGTAGGCGTGGTAAAGGCAAGGCTGACTGTAGGAAGCTGGTTCAGGAGCGGTTTCGAGCTTTCATTGATAGGAACCTTGGCTGCATTGTCAGGCTATTTCATAGGTCTGGGACTTGGCAACTTGTTCGGAACGAATGTCGCTGCTGTGGGATAAAGCTAGATATTTCTAAACCAATTCTCACCAAAATATTCTTTTCATTAATTTCTGCTTTTCTGCCTGCTCAAAATGTTCATCTATAGAAATAATATTCTTGTAGTCCATTTTCAATGCAGTTGAAAGGATTATACCGTCTACAACTGTCATACCATAAGAATATGCATACTTTCCAGCATCATTCGCTATTTCTGTAGTCACTTCAGCTATCAAAATTTTTTCAGAATTTTTTAAATTAACCAATAAATCTTCTAATTCTTTTTTCAAATTCTTCATTAGAAATCTTTTAACAGTTTCGGCAATTACAACAGTCGATACTAAAAGTCGGCTTTTGTCTTCTATTATTTCTTTCCAAATTGCTATCGCTTTGGAGTGCTTATTAACGAGTTGTAAAAAGAACCAAGTATCGGCCGAGTAATTCAACGTTCTTCCCTCTCTTTATGCACTTGTTCCCAATCCTTTTCTGTAAACTTGACTTTAATTTTAGTAAGTGTCTCTAGGATTTTTTCTTCGGGGGATTTGACAATCGAAGGTTTTTCTATTATAATTGCACCAGGAATGTTTTTAATACGTAGAATTTGATTGGGTTTGATGTGTTCAGAATCTCTCATGGATTTGGGTATTACTATTTGGCCCCTTTCTCCCACTTTGGTGTACTTCTCTTCAATTTTCATATTTTCATATTGTGTGAAAATACATATAAATACATATACTGCATTAGCTTAGTTTTCGGGGTGAACGTTGCTGTTGACTGAAAGTTAAATGATACCTGCAAGCTTAGCTACATTCTCTGTGTTCAGTATATTCACTTTAGTTTGTGCCTTCAGTCTTTCGTCATTAGACCAAATAAGATAGTGGTCGTTATAGAAGGTAAAGTAAACGGTTCCGTACATTCTTAATGAAGTCTAATATAGACTACTTCCAACATGTGTCATTCTCTAACTGAAACTTGCTACCAGCAGGAAATGACCTATCAGAAGTGGGATCATACGCAAATTTCACAGTGCAATTTTCTGATATATTTTTAGCCCATTCGGGTTTATATTGCATCTTCACGCGTATCGGAACACTTCCGACATTTGGATAGAGGTTAGAAATTTCTTCAACAGATAAAGGTTCATTTCCAACACAAAACATCCATTCTTCTCCCACAGGCACATAGCTTCCATTCTGATATTTATAGACTGTTCTGACTGAATCAGTATACGGATAAGGATATCGACATTTATTTTTTTCGTTTTCGCGTAAGACCATAGGAACAGTTCTGATAACTGTACCGTCTTTATTGCCAATCCCAATTGCTCCATTTTCAATATCAAAACTGTTAAAACTGTAGTGTACATCTCGATCGTCAGAATCGCTCCCACGGAACAGCGTCCTATAATTATCTCCGTCAATGATTTCTAAAACTGGTCCTTTCTTTGGTTCATCATATTCTATAATGAAATCTCTAACACCATCTCCAGTCACATCTTGTAATTGCCGTAAGAGGCTAAGAATATTCAACTCTCTACTGTGTCCATATAAATCAATTACCTCCCTAGTTACAGGCGGCACTTCTTTAAGAGGTACAGGAGTAATTGCAGGAGGGTTAAGAGTATGATTGGCTCTATCTTTCGCATCTACAGGATAACCTAGGAAATTTACCGTCACAATTACCGAACCACTGTCTGTTACAACCACGTGGTCTGCTTCAGGTCTAGCATCAGACCTATAAGCCGGGAAAAGTACAGGTGTAGGAGTAGCGATAGTTCGTGTAGCATAGCTTCTACTTGAAGGTGTTGCTGTATAACTTGGCGGTTTTTTACTATCAGTATCCCCACTACATGCAACAAGCATTGTATAAAGAGCTAATGTTGCTAAACCACGGAAAATGTTTCTTGGATTAAGATAATCGTATATACGCATATCAATCTATTAACTATGAATAACATAACTTTATAAAGCCCACTGTTTATGTCACTACTATTATATAGTAAAATGTACAAATCTTTAAATAACCTAAAATGGTAGTAATTCTTATTACTTGGTAGTAATAAATGATAGTTTATGTCATACGAAATTGGACGCAGAGCATTGGGTTATGTAGGGTCACATGCTATAAGATTAGCCGGGCAAGCGGGTGCGGCTGGTGTTCTTTTTGGAGACGGCAATGGCTATCTTGGAAAGGTTAAAGACGGTATTCTAACTGCGCCTAATTTTATTTACAATGTTCCTCACATCATAAAAGATCTCGACAAGGTGAGACGCATTGATACTGGAATTGAAAAGGCTGGTGCTGAAACAGGCAACGCTTTGGACTATCTTAAACACTTGCAACTAAGAGAAGCATATGAAGCTTTAACAAGGGGTGCTGAAGGCGCGAAACAAGTCTATGATGTTGTTAGGGAAATTGATTACAACAGTATATGGCATGCGGGAGTGAATTTGGCCAATAATGTCCTGGACAAGCCAGTAGAAACCGCTGCAGCTGCAGGGACTATGCTTGCGCTTGGATATGTCGGCGGACGTGCGGCAAGATTCTGGGCCAAGCGTGGTGGAGAATCATTTTACGAGACATGGGAAAGAAATCTTGGTAGAAAGCTATTCAGAGGATATTTTGACAAGCATCCTGAAAGAGAGCTTTTATACAGAAGCGAAATTGAAGATAGAGATTCTAGAACAGGAATTCAATAACTAATCAGAAAATTGTGGTAAGATGAAACAAAAAATAAGCATATCAATGGATGAAAAGACTGTCAGAAAAATAGACGGAAAGCTAGACGGAAATCTATTTAGGAACAGGTCTCATTTTATTGAATATTCTGTCAGGAAAGTTTTAGGTGAGAAGGGATGAGTAATATGGATAGAGACTTTATCAGAAAAGCTAGTTATGAATCAAATTTTTTAAAATCTATTGGATACAAAGCAGCAACAGGAACATTGCTATTATCTTTATTATTACCCTTAGGTTGTAGGTCTGGTAGAACCGAATCTATACATAATCAACCTAGCCCATATACTGTGAAAGTTACAACTCCTTATGTTACACCTACCCAAATAGCGATTTCAACACCAACCAAGACTTATACTCAAATTCCTACATCAACTAGTACACCAACCCAAACATCTACACCAACGCCTACACCTTTAAGAGAGCTACCAGGAGATATATTGACTGATCAAGAGTTAAAGGAACTTGGCATAACTATTACAAATCTAAGCGATTATGAATTTTACCTACGAAAAGGAGCATTAGAATTTCCCGGTATAAGAAGATCTAAAGAAGATTTAATCAAAAGCAAAAGGTATGGTTCTAAAGGAGATGAGATTGTAGAGACAACACTTAATTTCTTCCTTTTTGATAATCATGTCCTTACGCCTGATGAATATAAAAAAATACCTATTGATTATGTAAGGGACCTCTTGATAAAAGAATCTTCAGAAAGTAGTTTCAATGGACAGTTCGTTTCAGCTGAAAGGCATCTTCCAAACGGGAAACTAAAAATGGAGTACTATGTTCTTGTTGCAACTGGTTCCAATGTACTATCCACAGGTAGAGAACTACATAGTCGAAACGATTTACCTGCATTTCCTGATATAGATTTGGAACAAGCAGAATCTCCAGGGTATTTAAACCTCAAGAGAAAAAAAACATATGATCAGGGGCAACGTCTGAGTATAATTTTAAGACATGAAATATTACATTTTCTAACTCGCGATGAATGGGAAGCAGATAAGTATGCCCTCAAGTCTTTACAAGAAGCTGAAAGAATGTATAGAGAAAAAGGAGACGATTCAGGGTACCCATTTGTGTTTAGGGATAGGAGAAATGGGGTCATTATCAGAACACGTCAAAAAAGAAACTATAGACCACATATTAATAATGAGTCTCTTTGAACGTTTAGAACACCCGCTAGTGCTCCCGCAGCCAGTGCAAACATAACAGGAACCGCTTCTAACAGCTACCTTACTTTTTGAATATATCAACTCTAATCTCTTTACCCTTACCTTCAAAATACGCTAGATCGCCAGATTTAATTCCAACTTCCTCTGCTAAAGCTTTTGGTAGTCCTATAACAATTGAGTTGCCCACTCTTCTAACCTCCCTCACATTTTTCTTTCCTGATAATATTTCATATTTAAACACCTCAGATGACGGGAACACTATCTCTCCACATTTCTTACACTTGAACCCATGCAATTTAATTCCCTTACGAACAACCGTAGTTTCTTCTAAACCGGATTGGCATATAGGGCATGTAGACAATTCTTTCTTCTCTTGTGTCCTCAGCAACAGCTTAAGTTTTGACATCATACTCTTTTCACTCCAAAATGTATTATTGTACAAGTATTACCAGTTATCCTATATGCTGTCTCCCAAATCATTTTACCAACTTTTAGTTTCGCAATCATCTTTTGTTCCCCCTTTGACTCCAGCTTATGTTCACCCTTCTCTAATATTTCGCATATGAAATCTATTGTTTTATCAAATTCTTCCAGCTCATCCAATGCATGCAAGGCCATATACAGTTTCTTATCGTTCCACCAATAATTCAGGAACTCATCTCTGTACCACATCTGACCAGCGTATATACAAATATTAAAAAGATATACATATAAAGATTTAGTCTGGTAGGTTCAGTTGTAGCAGGAACATGCTATTAGATAAACCTGAATAATAGTTAAGAACATCCGCTAGTCGCCCCGCATCCAGTACAGACATAACAAGAACCGCTTCTTATCATCATGCTCCCGCACTCGTGGCACGTAGGCTCGTCGCCTTCCATGTAACTTTTCCTGTCGTCCATCTTCACAAACTGGGATAATGAAGCAACTTCCCTGTTCTGGCTGTCTACATCCTCAGCAGTATCGCCTGTGACAATTATCTTCTCCCCGTTCAACAGCCCCAGTTCTTTCAAATCCTCCTTCGGCAGGAACTTGAACGCCATCCATTTGAATATGTAATCCATGACTGACTTTGCCACAGGTATGTCTGGGTTATCAGTCCATCCCATCGGCTCGAACCTGTTGTTTATGTACTTGCTGACCCAAACCTTCAACGGCACGCCATATTGTAATCCTATTGATATGGCCAATGCAAAAGAATCCATCAATCCTGCGAGAGTGCTTCCCTGTTTTGCCATCTTGATGAAAAGCTCGCCGGGCACGCCCTCCTCAAACAATCCAACATGCAAATAACCTTCCTGATTGCCGACCCTGAACTTGTGCGTTATGGCAGTTCTCTCTGCCGGCATCCTTCTCCTTGTCGGCCTCGGTTCTTCCTTCTTTTCCCTGAACACAGCCAACGGCTGGATGACCTTGCTACCATCACGGTACAATGCAACAGATTTCAATCCGAGCTTCCATGATTCCATGTAGACATTCTCAATCTCTTCCACAGTTGCATGATTTGGCATGTTGATGGTCTTGCTTATGCTGCCCGATAAAAATGGTTGAACAACCGACATCATCTTCACATGCGCCATATAGTCAATATATCTGACGCCTTTCCTCCCGCATTTGTTCGCGCAGTCGAAAATAGGATAATGCTCTGTCTTCAAATGTGGAGCCCCCTCTATTGTCTGCGTCCCGCATATGAACTCATTTGCGGCTTCTATCTCATCGTCCCTGAATCCCAGTGATTTCAGCAGACTGAAATTCGGCGACGAGTATTGATGCTCTTTGAACCCGAGTCTTTCGACGCATTCTTTACCGAGGGTGTTGATATTGAAGACAAAAGAAAGATCCAATGAACCCGGCAATAATTTTTGCATCTTCTCAAGATCAGTATCGACAAATCCTTTTCTCTTCAGCGTAAATGTGTTAATGTAAGGCACACCTTCAAATGTATTGCTCCCGAGAAGGTATTTGATTACGCTTTTTATTTCATCATCTGCATAACCGAGATTCCTCAGCGCAGGTTCGACTGTCTGGTTGATGATCTTGAAATAACCCCCGCCGACGAGCTTTTTGAATTTTACCAAAGCAAAATCCGGCTCTATGCCTGTCGTATCCGCGTCCATAACAAAACTAATAGTCCCAGTAGGTGCAATCAAAGTTGATTGTGCATTCCTGTATCCAAACCTTTCGCCCCACAACAGAGCCCTGTCCCAGCTTTCTATCGCAGCTTTAAGCAGATAGTCAGGACATTTCTCATGATCGATAGCGACAGGCATTGTATTCAATTCTTCATATTCTTCCTTCGGCGCATTGTACACAGCTCTCCTGTGGTTCCTGATCACTCGCAACATGTGTTCTCTATTTTTATCAAACTCGCCGAACGGACCCAGAACACTAGCCATCTCTGCAGATGTTGCATAACTCTCGCCAGTCATTACAGCTGTTACAGCTGCTGCAATGTTTCTTGCTTTATCAGAATCATATGGGATTCCAAGATGCATCAGCACCGAGCCAAGATTCGTGTACCCCAAACCGAGGCTTCTTGTTCTATAAGTTACATCGGCGATTTCCTTGGACGGAAGCTGCGCCATCAAAACAGAAATTTCCAAAACTATAGTCCACAACCGACTGGCATGTTTAAACATATCGACATTAAAGGTTCCATTCAAGAATTTCCTTAGATTCAATGATGCAAGGTTGCATGCGGAATTGTCCAAATATGCAAATTCGCTACAAGGGTTGGTCGCGTTAATTCTTCCGGAAGCAGGTGAAGTGTGCCAGTCATTGTATGTTGTGTCGAACTGCAGGCCGGGATCGGCGCACTCCCATGCAGACTGTGCAATCGTATCCCATAAATGTCGTGCCTTGACTGTCTTGATAACTCTTCCATCTGTCCTCCATGTCAAGTTCCAATTCTTGTCCTCGGCAACAGACTTCATAAATTCGTCTGTAATGCGAACCGAATTGTTGGAATTCTGGCCGAATACATGTTCGCCAGCAGATTCCACATTATAGCCATCAACAAGACCAGTGCCTACCAACGCCGCAAACTTTTTCTCTTCGTTAGCTTTCCATCTTATGAAAGCTTCTATCTCGGGATGATCCACATTCAAAAGAACCATTTTGGCTGCACGTCTTGTTGTTCCGCCGGATTTTATCGAACCTGCAACCGTATCATAAATTTTCAAGAACGACATTACTCCACTGGAAGTTCCTCCCCCAGACAACGGCTCGCCTTTTGATCTTAGAGTTGAAAAGTTGGTTCCTGTTCCTGAGCCGTATTTGAAAATTCTTGCTTCCCTGACCGCCAAATCCAGAATACCGCCGTCATTGATCAGTTCGTCCTTTACAGATTGGATAAAGCACGCATGACATTGCGGATGAGAATAAGCATCCTGTGATTGTTTCAATTCTTTTGTATCCGTATCAACATGCCAGTGCCCCTGCGGCGGTCCTGAAATTCCATAAGCAAAATGCAGTCCAGTATTGAACCATTGAGGGGAATTCGGTGACGCAAACTGGTGCAACAGCATAAAAGCAATCTCGTCGTAAAACGCTTTGGCGTCTTCGTCTGTTGCAAAATAATTGTATTTCTTGCCCCACCATGCCCAGCACCCGGCAAGTCTGTGCACGACTTGTTTCAAAGAGACCTCGCTGCCGAGAACTTGCTGACCGTTCGCATCCAAAATAGGATCCCCATTAACATCGAACTGAGGCACGCCTCGCTTCCTGAAATATTTCTGCGCGAGAATATCCAACGCGGTCTGAGACCAGAATTTCGGGACTTCGACGTTGTTCATCTGAAAAACAATCGTACCATCTGGATTTTTGATCAGTGACGTCCTTTTATCCCATTCGCAAGTATCATAAACATTTTGCCCTTCTTGTGTGAACAATCTTGGTATCTTCAATCCTTTCTGCTCGCCGACCAATTGAACTCGTTGATCAAGACCGTCCATTCTCATCCTCGTTTAAGTTCCTTCAATTCCTTTTCAAAAGACTCTATGTCTCTGAACTTTTTATACACAGAAGCAAACCTGATGTAAGCGACCTCGTCCAAATCCTTTAGTTTGTTCATCACCATATCACCAATTACCTTGGACCTTATCTCAGTCGTGTCCATGTTCCTCAATTCATTTTCTATTTCGCCTACGGCCTTTTCTATCTTTTCTTGGCTTATCGGTCTCTTTTCGCAGGCTTTTGTTATCCCCATTCTTACTTTGTTCCTGTCGAAATCTTCCCTGCGGCCGTCCTTCTTGACAATAGTCAAAGGTATGATCTCTATTCTCTCGTATGTTGTGAATCTTTTATTGCATTTCTCGCATTCCCTGCGCCTTCTGAATGTCTTGTCATCGCTTGGTCGCTTGTCAATGACCCTTGTTTCTTCACTTTGGCAGTATGGGCATATCATAGAGATAATTGTGTTTTGGGGCTTATTTAAGCACAACATATTGTGGTTTTTGAGGCCAACAGATACAATTTAGATTCGGTTTAAATATGGATTATTGTTTTGTAAAATTATATAATCAAGATATGAGATTACTTGGATGTAGTTAATCCGATTCAGAACCTTCAAAATCTTTTATTTCGTACTTGAAATCTGTGTCGGACTTTATCGTTCCTCTTTCCTTCAGAATTTCCCTGGCAAGCAACCAGAAAATTGTCGCAACGGACTTCCTGCCTTTGTTGTTCGAGGGTATAATCAAGTCGATATCCTTTATTTCGTTGAATGTATCGCAGATGGCAATAACAGGCACGCGGGCTTTGACAGCTTCCTTCAAGGCCTGTATGTCAGTCAATGGATCAACAACCATCAGCACCTTAGCTTCAAAAAAATGTTTGTAAGCTGGATTCGTCAAAGTGCCGGGCATGAATCTTCCTGCGACAACATTTGCATTGATTATCTCGCCGAACTTTTTAATCGAGCTGAATGCGATTGATTTCCGTGTGACAATCATTATCTTCTCAGTGCGTGCCAGATACTTCGCAGCGGTCTTTATTCTCTCATCGATCTTGCCAAGATTCAAAACAGCCAACCCGTCTTCCCTTATCTTATAGATGAAATCCTTCATTTGGTCCGTCTTCTGTTTCATCCCTATGTGGATGCCAGAGGCTAGATACTCCTCCTGTGGCATCAAAAGTTTTGTAGGCATGAAATATCTTATGTCAGAGAATGTTTTTAAGGTTTTAAAGCCTAGTTCCTGCAGCTTGCGTTGTAAATAATAAGGCACGTTTAATTGGTTGAGACCGGATTTTCCATCAATGTGTTTCTGGGAACCAATGCGATTTTCATACAAATCCACAATCACTAATTCACTCGGTGTCCTAGTTATTACTAATGACAAGGGCGGCCTTCCAATTGATGGAAAATGGTAATTATCTTCATGGCAATTATTTTGAGGGGTGCGGTCTGTTTTTCTGTATATGAATCCAAGTTTAGAAAGTTCCTTTTCAAGGACAGGATTTTGGAATGCTTTGCGTACTTGCACGAATATTATTCGAAAGTTAATTTTAAATCTTTAAAAAAACAGTTTTTATTCATGGTACGTATAATAGACACCTACACTCAAGTAATGCAACAACAGAAAGCATATCTTAATGATTTAAAGGAAGTTGCTTCTGCTCTGGGGCTTTATGTTAGTGAAGATATGGAATTGAACAAAAGGGAACCATGGTGGAAATTGTTGATATGCCCGCTTGCGATAGTCAGCGTACATCCGAATGAACATGGCGAATATTCACTTGCAGTTAATGACAAATCTTCTCGTGACGACGTAGTTAAAGTTGCGGGAGCAATGGAAAGTAAAGGGTATAAAATGTTAGTTAGAATCTAGTTCTAATATATCACTTCTTTCAACCTATGTAGCTCAGCTCTTCATTGCCGCCTTCCTTCCCCTTCGGCATCTGCTGCTGCATCATCTGGCCCATCGCCTTTCTTTGCATGTCTTCGATCTTCTTGATGAAATCTTCCATTTCCTTCACCCTCTTGCCAAGCTTGCTTGTATCCAGTTTTATATTGAGTATCTTAACCAGAACCTTGAGTACTTGTTCGGCGGCCTTAGGATCCGGAAGAATAGGATAGCCTGCTGTCTCTCCCAATAAACAAATTCCTTTCATGCCGTAAAACTTACCAAGCCCCAATAACAATCCAGATGCTCCTATGATTGTACCGACTTTATTTCCGGCATCGAAATCAATTCCGTATTTCTTATACTTGGCTACCATGTCATCATCGCTCACAGCGCCTACAACTTTCGGATTCTCCTTTGCCTCGCCCACACCCAACCCACCCAAGGTTATCATCTCCTTCACGCCCAGTTTCTTTATATAATCAAGTATCTCATGCGAGATTTCATAATGGCCTTCAGGGTCAATGCTTTGAGAGTCTCCGATCAAAATTATAATGTCCCTGTCTCCTCTTCTCAGATAATAAAATTCATTTTTCAGCACATGAACAGAAGATGACTGCTGCAATAGAACATAATGCATGAAATGGGATGATATCAAGTCTGCAAATTTTTTCGCCTTCAATTCTTCGACCAGATATCCTGCAGAAATCCTGCCGACATGTCCTATCCCCGGCAGTCCTTCTATGAAAAGAGGGTTCTTCAGCTTCGGCCTTTCATGCTCGATTATTTTAGTTACCATGTTCATCCATTGACATCCTTCTCCACTTGCCGTACCTGTCTTCAGGCGAATATTTCGGCGGGTTCGGGTTTATAGTTTCTCTATTACATTTTGCACAAGACTGCTTAAAAGTGTATGTTTCGCAACTCTCGCATCTTCTCATTTTCATTTGTACACTATTCAATAAATTTATAATCTATCTGCACACCCAGCTTGATGGCTTCTGACGTGACTTTCTCGATCTTCTGTTCGAATTTCCTTGTATCGGATTTGGGATTTTTCGTCTTCACTTCAATCTGATATTTCGGGGCTGAGATGTAAGCAACATCCATGCCATCCTTTTCCAGACCTTCCAATACTTTCTTAATCCTTTCAACACCGTCGCTTTCATAACTTTGAACCTGCAATTCAACTTTCAAAGTGAATTCCTTTTCCAAAAAGCTTTTTTCAACAACATCCAATAAGACAGCGTGCCATTTTTTGGGAATATCCAAGTCTGATAAAATCTTGGGGTCTTTTTTTATTTCTTCAAATCCCGCATACAAGTCGCCGAATTCTTCCTGGAGCTTGAAGCCTATTTCATTGTAGGCTTTATCCAATTCCTCGCCGACTTCGCTCGCTATGAGCTTCAGCATCCCTTCAGCTCTCTGTCCCTTTCTGTGATCGCCCCATTTTTTCTTCTCTTCGCTCTTTGAAACTCTTTTAAGGCTGAGGTTGATTGTATTGCTCTCGTCGATTTTGACGACTTTTGCGACGTACTGCTTGTTCGGCTTGATGAATTTCTTTATGTCGCGCACCCACTTGCCTGCGGCTTCAGAAATGTGTATCATGCCTTCCAGATTCTGGTATTCGTCCAAATCGCACCATGCGGCAAACTGGCCGATTCTTTTGATTGTGCAGAGTACCAGACTGCCCGGTTTGGGTAACCCTTGTTTCACTACCATGGTCTCACGTTAAAACTTTGTACTTATCATTTAAAAGGGTATCCTTCCATTTTATTTTATGGTATTGTTAATAGCGTTGCTTGTTGTTCTTGGTATAAGTTTGCTTTCCTTGATAGGCGGTGTTCTCCTGCTCTATAAGGAAAAGTTGGCCAAGTTCCTTTCAAAATATCTGGTGAGTTTTGCGATAGGTGCGCTGTTGGCTGTGGCGTTTTTAGATCTGCTGCCAGAAGCAATTGAACAGCATACCGCGGGAAACGTTCTAATTTATTCGCTTGCCGGGATTCTTGTCTTTTACATGGGTGAGAAGACTTTGTTGTGGTATCATCATCATTCGTTAGAACACATAGAAGAACACAAGAAGCATCATCCAGAAGAAAAGGCACATCCTGTCGGTTATCTGATAACTATTGGTGACGCCATGCACAACTTTCTAGACGGCGTTATTATAGCCGCCAGTTTTTTGGTGGACATCAGGTTAGGTTTCGTCACATCATTGGCCGTTTTATTCCACGAACTGCCGCAAGAAATAGGGGATTTTGCAGTAATGCTGCACGCAGGATTCGGCAGAACGAAAGTGTTTTTATACAATCTTTTTGCCCAGCTCACAGCCGTGCTGGGAGTATTGATAGGTTTCTTTTACTTGCCGCTCTTTGAGAATTTCGAAGCAATTCTTTTGGCGTTCGCCGCTGGCGCATTCATTTACGTCGCGAGCACTGACCTTTTGCCTGAAACTCACAGGGAGAAAACATTGAGCAAATCAGCATTGCAAGTTGGTCTATTGGTTCTTGGGATATTGGCTATGTGGTATATTGGCATTTTGTTTCACGAGTGAACTAAATCTTTTTAAGTTTAATCACTCTTCTTTAATCATGTCGCAAAGTTTTATAGAGTATATATTACAAACAAATGAATTCACCGAAAGGCTGATTAAAGCAAGGAAAATAACTGAAGAAACATCTTTGGAAACTGGATTTGTAGTGGCTAGAAAATTTATGGAAGGAGAATATATCAAACAACCACATGAATACAAAATTGGTAATCTTATAATTTCCGGTGACAATGAATCAATACCCCATGAATATTGTGGTCTTGGGTATGCAGACGGGTTATATGATTTTATCGATTTTCATTTTCACCAGGATTTTGAAAGTTATTATATTCCTTCCCCTTCAGATATCAGAAATTTAAACCAGGATAGAATAGATTTATACGAATTAGATGCAATAAATTCACAACGTTTGAGTATTGTAGGATCGTACGATAAAAGAAAAAGAATGCATCTTTTCATGTTTCAAGAAAAAACGCCTAAACCAGTATTTCCAGATGTGTTAGAAGAATTTTGTGAAAGATACGAAAAAGATATTTTTGATCTATTTTCAATTAGATTTATTGAGCCAAATGTAGTTGTACAATATTTCAATGACAGTGGTTTGTATGTTTGTGAAATGGTGACTGCCACTAGGAAAGGGATTAAACCAGAAGACGTGCCTAAACTAAAAAATTTTACAGATCAGTTTTCTGTGGATACGGTAAGGTTAGATCAACTAATAAAAGACAATGAATAATTAGAGGAGAGAAAGAGATTTAAATGTCTATTTTCCACTTCCAAAATCCAGCAAAAGTTTCTAAGGCATTTTTCCATTAATCATTTATATCGTAGACACGTGTCCATGATATAGAATCACAAGATAAAAAATTTCTACACGAAACAATGCATAATCTGTCTTCAGCAATCAATAAAGGTTCTGAGTTATCTCCTTCGGAGAATATGTGGGAAATGAACCTCCGATAGCTTTATATAGTAGTAGAATTAATTTATATAGATTGATACATAGTGATATATAATGATTGCTGAATCTGAAATAAGTCTAAGGAATCTACCAGATGGTGTACGTGTTTTTATTAGAGACGGTTCTAGAAAACGTATCTTTGATAAGGCGGTTTCTAAAGCTGGGGGTTTGAATAAACTTTGTAGGCTAGGCATAAGTACTGCAGGATTTACAGACTGGAGAAATGCCAAACAAAGTAAGTATACTAAAAGATTTGTGCCTTTGTCGAAGCTAAGAGCTATCCTGAAACTAATTGAGTTGGATGAAGAATCTGTGCAAAAAGATGTTGTAGCGCTAAAGTCGGTAGGTAGTAAAAAGTTTATTTCAAATGTCAGTTTGCCTATTAAAGTAGATGAAAGACTCGTTAGAATTTTAGGTCATTTACTCGGCGACGGGTTTGCACCGTTAAACGACCAAGGAGAATTTAAAAATACAGAAGACACACTGTTAGATAGATTTGAAAAGGATTTGTCCGTTTTTGGTAATGTTCCTGTTAAGCGTAGAAGATTCGGTGTTAGATTTCCTGCAATAGTTACCTCTATATTAACAGTATTTAAAACAGATTTCGGAACTTTCACAGGAAGGGTGCCGAAATTAATTTGGTCTCTTGACAAGCGACTTGCCAAAGAATTTATAAAAGCCCTTTTTGATGATGAGGCGACTGTAGGAGACAGCAGGATTGATATAAGAATGGCTAATTTGATTTTATTAAAACAATTGAGGGAACTCCTGTTTAGGGTATTCGAAGGTGAGGGTTTGACCAGTGAAGATATAAGTGAGATAAAGCCGGTACCGAGAGCTTTTAATTTCCGTGTCCAAGGAAGAGCGTTTGGTTTGTTCCACAAAGAAATCGGATTCGACCATCCGCAGAAAATGGCAGATTTGGAATTTAATATCAAACGCGTGATGCGTCCATGGAAGAAGAAAAGGAACGGGGAAACAAAAGCATTTATTATTAAAACTTTAGAAAAACCGCATACAATAAAAGAATTGTCAAGGATGTTAAATGTAAAATTTGATACCGTATTCGAACATCTGGTGGAATTGGAAAAGTTAAATATAGTATGTAGACCATCTAAAACTAGGGAAGGAAAAGAAAGTGCATTCCTATGGCAGACAAGTTCACAGTCCCAAAACGAGAAAATAAAAACATAGAATTTAAGGAAAAGCTTAGTCCTGAAACTCACCTGAAGGATAACAAAAAACAACATTTAGCGGCTCAGATGAAATACCTGTTGGAAATTGGTAAAAACACTGCTATTTATGTAATCGGTGTAGATGATGACGGAAAGACAAAAGGCTTGAATGAATTGGAATTCGAGGAGACTTTGAACGTATTGAAAGTTGTGGCCTCTGAAAACAATGCGAGAATTGGTAAAGTTGAAAGGTTTTCTGACAACGGAACTTTAATCGGGAAAGTTATAATTAGCAAAGTTACTACAAATGGTTTCAAATCACACATTATTGTGACCACATCCGGAAACGTGAATCATGGTAAATCAACGCTAATCGGCACTTTAATGACAGGGAAACAGGACTTGGGACATGATAACTGGCTCTTTTTGGATACGTTACCTCACGAGATAGAGAGAAATCTTTCTGCCGATTTACATTATGCATTATTAGGATTCAAAAATAGTCGGCCAATATATCTGAAAAATCCCTTGGATAAAAAGGAAAGAAGCAGAGTTATGGAACAGGCTGAAAAGCTCGTTAGTTTTGTCGACATACCGGGGCATGAAAATTTTTTGCGCACTGCGATACGAGGAGCAGTAGGGCAGGATGTAGATTATGGGCTACTTGTTGTAGCTGCGGATGACGGAGTTATGCCGATGACGAAGGAACATCTTGGACTATTATTGGCTATCAATATACCTGTAGTCGTTTGCATAACCAAAATAGACAGAATCGGCAAGAAAAAAATAGAAGAAACCAAACTACAGATAGAAGAACTGTTAAAACATATAGGAAAAATTCCTTATTTGGTGAAGGATGAGAATGATTTGAATGTTGTGATTGACAAGCTTGATACCATCGTTCCGATAATTAAAACTTCAGCCGTGACGTTGGAAGGCTATGATATTTTGAACGAATTTTTGATGGCTTTGCCTGAAAGGAAGAGAAATTTGGACAAGCCGTTCCTGATGTTCATCGATAAGATATACAATGTTTCCGGAGTTGGTACTGTTGTTTCCGGAACTATCAAGCAGGGAAGATTGCAGGCTGGAAAAGATTTGATTCTCGGCCCGGATGAAACCGGCAAAATGAAGAGAGTCAAAGCTGCGAGCATTGAAATGCATTATCACAGGATAGCGGAGGCTGACACTGGATTTGTTGTTGGCATTGCATTGAGGGGGATCAATTCTGACAATGTCAAGAGAGGGATGATTCTCTGCGAAGATGGTTTGAACCCCAAGCCAGTAAAAAGCTTCGAGGCCGACATACTTGTTCTTACTCATCCTACAAGAATAACGAACGGATACGAGCCTGTCCTTCATTTGTTTACAGTTGGTGAATCTGCGAGGATAGAACTGGCTGGCAAGGACTATCTGAAATCGGGTGAGAATGGTAAGGTCAAATTCACTTTCAAATATTCGCCGCATTATCTGGAAGAGGGGGACAGGTTTGTTTTCAGGGAAGGAAAGACGAAAGGTATAGGAACTGTGACTAAGATTTTGAATTAGTATTTCAACTAATTTGTGCAGTCCCGCCGCTATGCCAAGAAATTCTAGGCCTTATATTAACCGAAAAGACCTTTTCAAGTGCGTCATCTAAAATGATTGCACTACCTATTAAGTGTCGAGGTAATTTATTGATAAGTTTTTCGAGTTCTTCTGGCATATACGTTTGATATACCCTGTGAAGTGCTTCTAAATCATCTTTACTAGTTAATCTGAACGATATGACTATATCTGATTGACTTAAAACATCTGGGTGTATTTTATTCGGTTGTTGCGTAATTGTTATTAATCCCACTCCAGGTTCTCTGCCTTCCTTTGCTACTTTTTTTATATCAGCACTAGAACTAACATCCCTATCGTTTGGTACAAATCCATGTGCTTCTTCAAAAACCAACCACGTAATCGGGAATGTTGTTTTTGCATTTCCGCCGGTGATTTTCGACAATTCTTCTTCCTTCCTTGACAGAATTCTCTGATACAATATCTCCCTTGTCATCAGACCTGTGATTAATGTCCTGATTTCCTGCGACTTTAATCTTGAAAAATCAAAAACTATCACTTGTCCGGGTTTTATCAGGTCTGTTATCTTAACTCCTTCTTTTTTAATCACGCCCCATTGAGACAGCACAGTCAACAGACTCGTTAATGCGTCTTTTGTTTCTTTCCTAGCCTTCACATCGCTCGCAATAGAATCAACCAAATCATCCACGCCGAACTTATTTCCAGATTCCACTAATGAATTGAAATTCTTTTCCAAAGTCACGGCAAGCTCGCTTGTTCTTTCCAAACCAAACGCGAGAATCAAATCCTCAGCAGTCAATTCGCTCAATGCTATGGAAATCGTTCCGTCAACTGGAATCTCCGCTTCTTCATATTCTGTCAACTGCTTTTCAGGAACGTAGACTTTTACATTCTCAAAACCTTTGGATTCCATTTCCCATTCGGTCAGAAGTTTTGTCTGGGTATCATTCGGGAATTTCATGCTCCAGTAGATGCCGACAGGATCGAAAACGACAAACGCCATTTTCTGTCTTGTTTCTTCAGGCAGGGAAAGGAATTCTTCTATGACAACCGCCGCAGAATATGACTTTCCACTCCCTCTCTTTCCGCATATCAGCATCACATGCGGCTTCAGCAAATCAAGGAGAACTTTGGTTGTCAGATGCGCGTCCTCGCCGGTACCGACTATGTGCTTGCCTAGATATCCTGCTACATTCGTGCGGAACTTTTCCAAGTCGTCCCTTGTCCTGCCGACAACAGTTTCGTAAGGCATATATAAACAATTTAACTTCAAATCAAATATTGTTCTTGTTGGGGAGATCATCCAGCTTGGTCTAAGATTTACCCTTGGGGTGGGTAACACGTGGGTTCAAATCCCACTCTCCCCATATAATTTTATATTGGGGGTTCAACAAAGCTTTAAATAAGTAAATTAAGTAAATATTCTAATGAGAATTGTATTTTCGAAGAAGAAACAATATGAACTTTTCAATGAGTACAAAAATCTAAAAAATTGCACATGGAGAGCATTGTCTAAAACTTTTAATATAGATTGGAGAACTACGAGACACTTGAGAGATGGAGAATTTACTTTATCGTCGTATATATTCGAACAAATGATAAGCGAATTTCCAGAATTAAAGAAGTTTGAGAATTTTATCGTTGATAAACGAGATGATAACTGGGGTTCTAAAAAAGGATGGAAATTAGCGTTGAAAACGATCAGAAAAAAACTAAAAAATGATGTAAGTTATAGGAATAAGTGGATTGAAAAATGTAAAGTTGGTGGCGCAAATAACATTAAATTGGGACCGATTAAAAATTGGGAAATTGGTTTCAGAAATATCGGTAGAAGGCGATTCATAGGTCCCAAAGGAGAAAAGATGTTTACAAAATCTGAATATGAACTAGCAAAATATTTTAATGAAAATAAGATTCCGTATGTCTATGAACCTAAATTGGAAATAAATGGAAGGAATTATTTTCCGGATTTTAAAATCAGGGGTTTTTTAATAGAAAGATGTGGATTGGTTTCTAAGAATTATTTCATCTCGTTGAATAGAAAACTAAAAGATTATAACAAACTCAAAAAGAAAGTTATTATAGTCATGCCCAAAAGAATGAGGGATCCCATATTAAAAAACGTTAAAATACCCAAGAACTTTATTCAAGTTATAGAAGATGATAACCTTACACAACTAAGGGAAACTATAGGAGAATATATTGGTATGTAGGGGTTGTAAACAGAGGGGATTAATACCTCATTTGTGGTCTAACTTGGTATGACACCAGCCTTGGGCGCTGGAGGCTCTGGGTTCAAATCCCAGCGACCCCACTTTAATTTTCTAAAAACAAAAAGTAATTTAATGAGAAGATCGCAAAAACCAGAATGGCAGACAAAAATCGCAAAAGAAAGGATAGAAATTCTATTCTCGCTGGCTGAAAGGGAATTCAAAGAACATCCTCAAAGAAGCAGGAGGTATGTGGAATTGGCCAGAAAGATAGGTCTGAGATACAATGTAAGATTCCCAAAAGAAGATAAAAGGAAATTCTGCAAAAACTGCAACACCCTGCTGAAATCCAGTGTAACCAGCAAAGTCAGACTGGACAAGAACACCAGAACCATTAATGTGATATGCCTGAATTGCAATAAGGTCTCTCGCTATCCGTACAAATGATAATATTAAAAATCTTACAATTCCAAAGGATATAGTATGATTTCGCCAAAAGATGTGGATGCACAGAAATTCAACGCGGTGCTAAAGGAAGAACTGAAGAAGGTCAAAGAAATCAATCCGCCAGTATGGATCAGTTTTGTCAAGTCTGGCGTCCATAAGGAAAGGATACCTGCACAGGAGGATTTCTGGTATATTAGAAGTGCTTCTGTCCTGAGAAGGCTTTATCTTGATGGCCCTGTGGGCATTGAGAAATTGAGAAGTTATTTTGGCGGGAAGGAGAGACGCGGTCACAAGCCTGCACACTTTAGAAAGTCATCTGGGAGCATAATCAGAAAGATATTGCAGCAGCTGGAATCTGCCGGGCTGGTTGATAAGAGCAAGAAAGGCAGGAATCTGAGTCCGAAAGGCAGGAAACTGTTGGACAAGATAGCATACGATGTGAGCAAATGAACGAAGCAGAAGAGATGCAGAAACTGGAAGTAATGAAGAAGATGGTTTTGAAGAAAGTCCTGTCCAAGGAAGCCACTGAAAGGCTGGGAAGGATAAAACTTGTCAAGCCTGAGATAGCAAACCAATTGGAATTATATTTAGTTCAGCTTTACCAAACAGGGAAGATAGGCAAGGCGATCACAGACGAGCAGTTGAAGATGATACTTGAGCAGATAGCGACGAAACAAAAGTTCAGGATTTTAAGGTGATTTTATGCATACAAAAAAAGTTGGCTCGGCAGGAAGATTCGGTCCAAGATACGGGAAGAAAGTCAGGGACCTGGTCAGGGACATCGAAAAGATACAGAAGAAAAGGCATGTATGTCCGAGATGCGATCTGCCTTATGTTGAAAGGCTTTCGAAAGGTATATTTTACTGTAAAAAGTGCAATAATAAGTTTACCGGACAGGCTTACTATCCGAGGGGGTCATAGATGTACAGATGCACGAATTGTAAAAAGACTGTAGCAAAATTGGAAGATCGCATAAGGTGCCCATATTGCGGGCAGAGGGTTTTCGTTAAATTGAGAGCGCCTGTCGTGAAGAGAGTTCTTGCAAGGTAATTAATTTAGAATGTTATCCTTTGCTGATTATGGTGTAAACCTTTGTAAGTATCGTTGTCTATGCCACCACCATAAAAGGGCACTGGAATAATTAATGCGAACGGTTCATGTGGATTGAAATATTTTTTAATATCCCTTCCTTTCGTTATATTCTCGCACACTACTTTACCGTGAGTACCAGGATTGATTAAACCAGCATTTGCAGTTACAGGTAAATACTTGGAGTCAGAGAATAATTCTTTGAAGAATCTAGATAAAAGTGATGTGTCTTCTAAAAATTTGACGTTTTCTACTGCGTCTAGATAATGGAATGGGTACATGTATGACGGACAGCCGTTTGTATGAACCTCTTCATCTGTTAACGTCAAACAAAAATCTGGATTATATCTTTGTAATTCGGTTACTCTAATTCTTTCTACTATTTTTTCGGTATCATTACCAGTTACATCGACTGGTTCATCGACCCTCATTGGATATGCTGCTTCTTCAGACAGATGAACTTTGTAAGCAACAAAATTACCGATTTTTACAAGATTTTCTTCGGTAACGTCTTGACCATTTCTAAACAATCTGAACGGGTTGCGAGAATCAAATACACCATCCCCATCTACTGTGACAGATATTTGAACGGGTGAAAATGGTTTAGATATAACCATCGAATTAGGGGAATAATTTCTAAGCACGAAACTCAAATTTCTACATTCATCTTCAAAAAAGACTGTTGGATCTTCACCAGTATAGAATCCTGTACAAGCTAAACCCTTTCTAGCTACACTGCTTCGAGTTTCTACACAAACTATGGATCCCGGTGTATAATAATCGTCCTGAACGGTACCCCCAAAATCCGGATTTATATAACCGATGTGAGAATGACCTACAATTTCATCTGACGGAGGAACAACTATTGGAAAATCCAATCTTATACCGTCCTTATCTGTAAATTCTTTCAGTAATATATCAACTGAGCATGGTTGGACCACCGTTGTTTCTTTCACACGTATTTGATAGTCACGGGGTGTTTCGCCTGATGGCCAAGCTGCATTCATATAGAATTGTATATATTTTCCTTTCGTCACATGCGGACTACGAACACGACTATTATCATCAATTTGGTATTCTCTTGCCGGTCCAAATGCGTAATATGTAGTTCTTTTTTTGAATTCAGTGGGATTGTATATCATGCTATCCTTTTTAAAGGGAGTGAACCAAACCTTTTAAGCTTTGTTCTGAAACAATTATTCATGTACGAAGCGACTTTGAAGCTGAAATGTTCGCATCCTGATATCGTAAAGCAGAGTTTGGAGCCGGATATTAAAAATGACGAAACCGTAGAAACCCAATTGACCGCTGAAAAAGACTTTCTCGTGATAGTTATAAAAAGCAAGAAATTGAATTACTTGAAAGCCGTGATGAACAGTTACATGTCTCTTGTGAATATGCTTGAAGAGGTTGATAAAATTGGATGAAGAACAGGCAAAAGAAATGGTGGGCCAGTATCAGCATTACCAGCAACAGATGCAGTCCATAATGATACAAAGGGATACAATGCAGTTGCAGTTGTTTGAAGTAAACAAGGCGCTGGAGGAACTTGCGAAGACCAAGAATGAAAAGGCTTATAAGATAACCGGCCAGATAATGGTTATAAAGCCTGTGGAAGAGATAAAAGTAGAATTGACCCAGCAGAAGGAAGCGCTGGAGATCAAGATAAAAAGCATGGAAAACAACGAACAAAAGGTAACCCAGAAACTGAAAGAACTTGAGGCGCAGTTGAAGAAGATGGTGGAATAGGTGGTTTTAATGGAAATGGCAGAATTTGAACCGATATTGAAAATTTTGGATGAAATCATAGACGATAGGACTGTGCCAAAGAACATAAGAGGCGCTGCCGAGAGCTCCAAGACGAATCTATCAAACAATGGAGAAAGTATGGAACTGAGAATAAGCACCGCTATAAATATTCTGGACGAGATTATCAACGATCCCAACATGCCTCTTTATGCCAGGACAAAGATTTGGAATGTGGTTTCTGCCCTTGAGCAGAAGAGAAGGGAGTTAGGATAAGGATATAAATTTTTAAAACAAACATATTATGTGAAATAAATGGCAGACAAGGCTGAAGAGAGTCCGGATTTCATAGAACTAAATGAATCCTTTTTTGATGAAAGCAGGAATCTCGGTGTTGTTGTGGAGAATCTAAGGGGACTTTCTGACGCCACTAAGATACAAGAAACGTTGAGGCAAGGCAAGATTGTAGTTTTGAGGATAAAGGCGCTGAGGGAGACAGACATAAACGAATTAAAGAGGTCTGTCGACAGGCTGAAAAAGACTATAACCGCAAGCGACGGCGACATTGCGGGTGTGGATGAGGATTTGTTGATTTTAACGCCGAGCTTTGCGAAGGTTTATAGAGGATAGATCATTTAAAGTAATACTTGTATTTTTTATCCGCCTTTAGAGTTTTCATTAGTTGGGACAATTTCTTATGTGAAATTGTATCCTGATAACCCTGATTTATACTCGCTTTTAGTGTTTCGACTCTATTATCAAAAACGGACATTTGTCTTGAAGGACGGATTACTATGTCACCGTTTACTTCCAGTTTTTTAACTTGTCTTAATCTCTTTTTATATACTGTTTGCCTGTGTTGCAATGCTTTATAGACTCCCCTTTCAAGTTTCCATTTAAATATAGCCGATAAATGTTTTGCAATATCAATTTGTTCAAGCTCATTTTCTGTCTTTGTTAAGATAATTATCTTTTTTGATTGCTTGATACCAGGAAAATCTATAGGTAATGGGTCACTTTCTCTACCATCAAAATAAGTGTCTTTACCGATTTTAACAGTTTTACCATATGCGAATGGTGGTGACATGGCTGCTCTTAAGATCTCAAAGAAGTCATACTTTGTCATGTTATCGAAATACTTTACTTCCCCTGTCTTGGAGTTTGTAACAGGGATTATAAACCGTATTTTTGAGGTTTTAACTTTATTCCTATTTAACGGAATATGTTTTTTGAAAACTTCATCGATTAAATAATCAACATTAAGAAATGGGTGGCCCGTAAATATATTGCGTAAACTTAAAAATTTATGATTCGGCAATTCCCTAGTCCATATATAATAACCAGGGTAGAACTGACCTGCGGTATAGTATGAAAGTGTGCCTATACTTGAGGAGGAACCCGTTACATAATCTACTCTTTTAAGACCAAAGTGTGAATACAGTGCATCTATAGCTCCTAGCGCGTATGCTCCACGCATCCCCCCCCCTTCAGCTATGATACTCAGTTTCATAGTATTTAATTTATTTTAGAGAATGAAATTACTTTACAATCTTTCTTGACATCGTCTAAATACATCCCAAGACCATATTTGGATTATCACGATGCCAATCTTGATATAATGAAGGATCCATATATCTAACGTCTTGGGTGTTCACATTAGGATAGTACGGTGTGAAATAGTTTTCTACTAAGAAATATGGCTCCGACCAAGGATCAATTCGTTTTAAACCGAATCGGAGTCTCTCTTCCATAGTTGAAAAGTTAATATTTTGTGCACCATCCGCGATTTTTAAGTAAAATTCCGTAATCTGGGAATTGTGATAAAGATTTAAAAGCTCTTGATAACCGATTCCAGACTGCCTCAGAATTTCATCGAAGTTTGCAAAAGACCACGGATCTGCAAAAGGAGATGTTGTATATGGTAAGTCATGATGAACACTAATTCTGGATGCCAAATAGTCTGTGACGTATTCGTTAAGACCGTCTGCTATTTGTTCAAAACGTGGCCGCTCATCATTTGGAAAACTTGCTCTATAGTAAATCATAAAGTTAGATTTCATCCCGTTGCTATACCAGACTTCCATCTTCGGATCCGACTTCGACAGCATCACAACTACATTAGTTTCTATTCCATCGATAACAACATTTTTTTCAGTTATGGAAGCCGGATCTGCAGCATGAATATGAGAACCGTCCCTACTAAAAAACGACCTAAAGAATCTTTCTTCGAGTGGAATCCACGGTACTAGATTACCAGCATGAGTGTATTCGTGTAGTAATCTATGTCTCGTTTTAACAATTGGACTCTCAGGTTCACATTTTACATACAATCCGTCTCCTCTGTACTGTCTGACCATTCCACTAATTTCTTGTGGGGGTGTATCACCTATTACGAGAAAAACTTTTCCATTCCAATAAAATCCACCGCTCTCGTTTGAATTACCGGCAATAACTTGAGCCAAGTCTTCTGTTATATCTTCCTTTGGGTAATCTTCCTTGAATTTTTGCACTGATTTGAATGAATAGGGATCTTTGACTGGTCCTGTTCTGATTTCTAGACGGTTCTTTATAGCTTGAGGCTCTCCTCGAATTGTATAAGTATTCTTGACTAACTCTTCTGCTGTTTTGGATGAACCTGTACTTTCCGCAAAAAGTTTCGCGACTAAAGGAATGTATGTGTTGGCTGATTCAAATGTTAAATCATTGTTACCAATTTCAGCTTCGAAAGTTCTGATTCTGTCGACTGTTTTTACAAGGGGGTTTGATCCAGAAGAACTATTATACAAAAGTGCGGTTGCCCCGATTGCGGCTACTGTCTTTAGGAAATTCCTACGATTACCTCTCCACATTTTCTCATTCTCAGTTTTACTGTTATTTAGATGATTTTACAATCTTTCCGATATTTTCCAACTTTTCGCCTTCCATAAGTCTCTTCAGTATTTGCTGTAATTCCTTTATTTTTGCACGGATTTGTTTTGTAGTATCACGATCACGGATTGTAACTGTGTCTTTTTTCAGAGAGTCATAATCAATGGTAATGCATGCAACTGCTCCAATCTCATCAGCTCTCGCATATCTCTTGCCAATAGAGCCCGACTCGTCATATTCGCAAATGAAATCTTTCTTCAACATATCGAAAATCTCCCTCGCCTTCTTGTCCAGATTGTCCTTCTTCATCAATGGAAAAACAGCAACCTGCACAGGCGACAGTGACTGGTGCAGCTTGAGAGTTATTTTTGTTTCATTGTCTTCCGTCTTTTCGCTGTAGGCGTCCATCAAGACTGTAAGTATCGTACGTTCCAAACCCCATGACGGTTCTATGACATGGGGGATTACCTTTTCCTTCGAGTCTTCATCAAAATATGTCATATCCTTGTTGCTGAACTTCATGTGCTGCTTCAAGTCAAAATCTGTTCTGTTCGCTATTCCCTGCAGCTCCTTCCAGCCCCACGGATAGTTGTATTCGACATCCCATGTCTCCAATGCATAGTGCGACAGTTCAGTGGGCATGTGCTGTCTGACTCGCAGATTTTCCTTTTTCAAGCCTATGCTTGTAAACCATTTGAACGATTCCGCAATCCAATAGGCGTGCCATTTCGTCTTGATCAATTTCTTGTCCAGCATGTGCTTTATCGACATCTTCTTGTGTTCCTGCTTCTTTTGTTGCATGTCTGATGTCAGAACATTCAATTCGAAATCGAGATAACTTTTATTCAGATAAGAACATTCATTCAATTTCTTCGGATGTACAAAATATTCTATCTCCATCTGGGAAAATTCACGAGAACGAAAAACAAAATTCCTCGGCGATATCTCATTCCTGAAAGCCTTGCCTATCTGCGCTATGCCGAAAGGCAGTTTCTTGCGCGATGTTGCCTGAATTTGCTTGAAATCGGCGAACATCAATTGAGCCGTTTCTGGCCGCAGGTACACAACACTGCCTTCGTCTTCCACAGCGCCTATGTTTGATTTGAACATCAGATTGAAGAGCTTGACCAGAGTGAAATCATTCTTGCAGTCAGGACATTTGATTTCATGTTTTTTCAACAATTCTTGTATTTGTTCCAATGACATGCCGTCGACTGATATATTTAATGTATTCTCAACCAAATGGTCAGCGCGGAATCTTTTGTGGCATTTCTTGCATTCTACTAAAGGATCATTAAAAGATTCCGTATGCCCGCTCGCTTCCCAGACAGTAGGATGCGTGATGATTGCGCCGTCAATTCCGACTATGTCTTCCCTTGTCGTGACAAAATGTTTCCACCATGAATTTTCTATGTTCTTCTTCAGCTGTGCGCCATAATTGCCAAAGTCGAAGAAACCTGCATTGCTACCGTAAATTTCTGAATTAGGAAAAATTACACCTCTTCTGGCGCAGAGGTTGACCACTTTATCGAAAAGGCTTGCTTTCTGTTGCTTCATAGAATCCTCTTTATTATATATAATTTCTTAAATGATAAAAGATTTTTACGAGCCTTCTGCAGCTTTCAGTCTTTCTACAAGTATTCTATAGTTCTCTTCCGGCATAGGAATATACCCATGCTCGATACTCGCCTTAAAAGGTAGCTTTGATTTTAAAACGGTGATAAACTCTCTTAATGTTTGAACACCGCCTGTACTTTCACCTTCGTCCAATGCAGATAATAAAATCCCAGCATCATATTGTCTTATTGCTTCAGGGTTTAATTGTCTTACACTGGTGAATCCGTCTACTATAGAGCTTGCAACCGGGCCATAGAATTGTCCGTAAATTTCGAACTCTTTCATTCCTCTCATACTATTCAAGACATATCGAAACATTCCTTTAGGATCTGATTTGTTTATAGTCGAGTTTAACTGGGAATTCTGTCTTTCCCTAAGTCTGAGTTCTTCCTCAAGTCCTTCGTCCCGATTATCTTCATTACTATCGTCTTCTTTATTTTCTGGTGTTTTTTTTGGTTTGACTTCATCACCCAATCCAACTAGCCGTACTTGCCTATAGAATCTGAAGCTGCGAACAGCACCTGCACCTAACCTGTCTCTAAGACCGTATAATGACACAAACCGCATTGTCGGAAAGTCTTCTTCCGGTCCGAGTTCAACAGGCATTCCCTGATTGCCGTGGCCGTTCTTTTCTAGGTAACCGAATGCAAGATCAATATATTGGGAAAGAACGTCTCCAGCCAGATCTTGCCAGAACGGATGGTTTTTAATTTGGTCTTTGGTCAAATCCGTTCCCAAACCAATTTTTTCCAAGTCGCCCCTTTTATGTTCTCTTCCTTCTATGGCAACCCATGCCTGATCGTATTCCTCGCCAGATGTGCCGGAAAGTTTTAGTGCACCTTTCGGACTGTATTCGGTATTCGGCTTGATATCAATAAGTTGTCTGGGACCATGAACTATTTTTATATTTCCTCTATAGGAAGCAACACCAGTACAAGTGTCGATTGGGAGATTGAACCACCTGTATATCTCTGGGGAATCATTTTCAGACCCTTGGGGCGACAATCCTGCAATCTCCAATCTCGCCTTTATTATATCAATACTGTTAGTAGGTGTAAACTTATCATCGATCATTCTACCCATCACGTTCTCGTACAAATCAGAACCATACTCCCTGAACGCTCTACCTAGAATCGTTTCTGTTTTTGCATCCATGATAAGGTAAATATTTTCGACGTATTTAAACATTTCTGCTATCTGCTAATCCAACCTTTTAAGCTGGATTGTTTGGATTTGTTGTAATTCTCCTGCATCTTGTCAATGACTTTTTCCATTCTCTCATGCGAGAAATCATGCTCGTCCACCATGAACTTCATTAGTTTGTTTTTGTCGGGCTCTTTCCATTCGAGTTTGTAATCTTCCATTAAAGGCGGGTTCAAAAAGAAGTCGTAAATCTCTTCTGCGCTGACGTCAAAAGTCCATTTCACATTTTCCAGAACTTTTTCTAAAGTCTTGTGCTCTTTCACAAGTTTCAATGCTGTCTTTGGCCCGATGCCTTTGACACCGTTGGGATTGTAATCTGTTCCAACCAGTATGCCCAAGATTACCAGTTGCTCATTTGTCACACCCAATTCAGAGAGAACTTTATTGTATTCAATCAATTCAGGTTTGACTTCTATGTATACTTCTTTACCAGGCAGTTTTTTTTTGCCAGTGATGGACAGATTTCTGACCAATTTTGGTGAACCATCCAAAATAGAATCATAATCCTGAGAGCCCGATGCCCAAACATCGCCGTTCTTGCACATGAAAGCGCACTGCATTTCTCCTTCGCTGGGCGCCTGGACATGCGGTATTCCCATGTAATCCAAGAGTTCCTTTGAACTTTCTATCATCTCGTCTGTCATCCTGGAAGATGCCTGCGCGTATTTCATCGCAGGCTCTCCCTTTTCAAGGGCTTCCTCCCATTTCCTTTCAGCTTCCTTTTTGACAGCCTCTCTTTCCTTCAGAGTTTCTCTCTTGAATTCCGGTGGCTTGCCGTCAAAGACAAATATCGGCTTGATGCCGACCTCAATCAGGTTTGAAGTTCTATAAAACAATCCGGACAAATGTGATGTAATTCTTCCCTTGCTGTCTTTCAAAGGCTCTCCGGTCATCCTGTCCCGTATGATAGCGAGAAATTGGAATAATGTGTTTAAAGCGTCTATAGCAATTCTTTTCCCTGTTAGGTCTGTTAACTCGATTTCCTTAGAAGGGATTATGTTGGATATCTGGACTCCCATAAATATTGTTTATTTCTTCTTTTTTTCTTCTTGAGAAAGCTCTTTTTGTATCTTGATGTTGTCCAGCTCCAGCCAGACTACCAACAGCCCGATAAGAGCAACGAATGGGGGCAACCCGCCATTTACAAGAACTATAAAGTCTGCAAGCGCAGGCCTGCTTGTTACAAGAGTAGAATCCTTCAAAGGCTGTATGTAACTAGATCCCTGAACAATCCACCAAACGCTTACGATTATCAGAATGACTCCGATTATGATTTTCATTAGCGAGCCTGACAACTTAATTTCACCTAATTATTAATGGGTAGGAAGAAATATAAACATTGCTTTTATTTACAAAGGTTTAAAAAGTTTACTGGGAATGAAAGTTCATGCTCAATTTAGAAATTATTGAATATTTCCCAAAAGGTATCAGACGAAATCAAACAATTTACACGCAAGAATATACAGTTAACTTACCTATAGAAGGTCCTCCTACTATTGACGTTATTGAAGATGTCAACGGAGAAAAAGTTAAAAGAGAAGTTGTAGTCCATTTACCTGTAAATCAAATTGCAGTACCTTATGAAATTTGGAGGAATTATCGGGAAAGAAGAAACATAAGGAAAAAGCCATATAACGAATTTCGCTTTCCAAATGAACTAGTGGCTAACATCTCAAGGATTAAATTAGAGGACGGCTCTCTGCACTGGGAGGAGGATTTAACGGACTGGTGTGTTATTGATCTTCTTAGAGGTAGTGGCATTCCGAGCGGTAGCATGTTATATCAGATGCCAAAATATGACGCAAAAATAATTTCAAAAGCGTTTGCCCCGAGCGGACCAATGGCTGTAGTCACGACCACAGACGAACGCATTCTTCTAGGGGTTAGAGGTGGTAAAGCTCACTTTGATGGAAGAATAATACCATTTCCTTCTGGTTTTCCAACATACAACCATTCTACAGGTGTTTTTGAGACGCCGTGGACTGGTTTAAACAGAGAATCGCTTGAAGAGTTGGGTCTAGCTCTGTATAGCAATGGTTATGATTTTTCCAGTGATGTCAAAGACGTCTATCTTATAGGTGTTGTAAGAGGTAATCATGGTGACAACGGGGCGTGGAATCCTACACCAGTTTTTGTTGTAGACACTAAACTGACTAGCGGACAATTAAGGGAACTACACAGACAACATGCCAGTGAGGGATACGAACATGAAAGAGTTATACTGGTGGACAATAAAGCTTTGGCTACTCTAATGAAAGGCGACTATCAAGTAGGAGATATGAGGATAGAATATTCAAAATTGATAGATAATGGTGTTGGTGCAAAGTTGCTTTATGGAAGACATATGTTTGGCGATGGTTGGTATGAAGATATTACTCATGAACTAACGAAAAATCCAAGATATGAAACGGTTATAACAGAGGGGAATCCTTTCAGATAATTATTCCAATACGAATTCTTTCACCCTATGCCACTCTTTTGTTTCATTGTTTGTTGAAACCAAATGAATGCTTTTGACATCAAAAATTACGTTAAATTCTTTTCCTAATTGTCGTATAATTTCGTCTTTCAATCGAGTAGGAAAGTCACCATACATCAAGCTCAAGTGAGGCATGAATTTAGGGTCTTGTTGGCGATTAAACAATTCTCTAGCGTTATTGTTTGCATCCGTAAGGTAATTTGTTTCTTCTGCTCTCAAGAATAAACATCTGAAATACTGGTCAAGATAGTCCACTAAAGCAAGTTTGATTGAAAATGGTTTAATTGTTTTGGACAATTGTTCTGTTTTTGATAATACAACATCTTCACTTTCCAGTAACTCGCCGAGGAGTGTTACATGAGGCTCGAACTTGGGTGCAGAATACTTGCTACTTAATTCAGAAATTATCCCAGACAGTTTTCTATAGACATCTCCAGTCGGCATCATCCAGATCGAATAGCCTTTTGCCATTGACATAATAATCAATTCCTCTGAAAGTTAATAATATAAATCTTGTTGATAAAGTGAAGTTATGGTCAAAGGCGTTTACCAGTTCATAAAAGAGATGTGGAAAAATCCCAAAGTGAATCTGGGGGAGTTGTACAAAGAGAAACTGATAGAGTGGAGAAGGCAGGATGTCGTTGT
The DNA here is from genome assembly GCA_016187385.1 of Candidatus Aenigmatarchaeota archaeon. Classification (GTDB taxonomy): domain Archaea; phylum Aenigmatarchaeota; class Aenigmatarchaeia; order CG10238-14; family SCSR01; genus JACOWB01. The sequence continues at coordinate 505,389 of JACPJU010000001.1, read as the reverse complement.
AAGAACAGAACCAACAAGACTGGACAAGGCCAGGGCTTTGGGATACAAGGCAAAATTAGGCTATATAATTGCCCGTGTAAGAGTGAAGAAAGGCGGAAGAAGGAGAAGAAAACCTGAGAAGGGAAGAAAACCGAGCAAGACTGGTCTTGTGCATTTCACTCCTGGAAAATCACTCCAGTGGGTAGCCGAAGAGAAAGCCCAGAGGAAATTCACTAATCTGGAAGTTTTGAATTCTTACTGGGTTGGTTCCGATTCTATTGATGACTGGTACGAGGTCATAATGGCAGACCCGAATCATCCAAACATCATAAATGATCCGAAGACAAAGTGGATAAAGAATCCTGCGAACAGAAGAAGGGTATTTCACGGTCACACATCTACGGCGAAGAAGGCGAGAGGATTAAGAGCTTAGCCTAAATAGATGATGTTTATGGATTATGGTTGGGGTGAATATACAAAAGCTTTGGGGGGAAGTCTTGGAGCTGCATTGCTTTATGTCAACTTTATTGCTGCGAGACACATCCTATCAAGACCGCTTGACATCGAAAAGGAAAGGGTGGAATCTGAATTAAAAGAAAAATTTGATACCAATATATTTTATCGGTTCATATATCCACTTGCATCATATTTAACACAACCTGGAAGAGATTTAGGTTATTACCTAAGAAATAAAACAGTAATAAAAGACGAATAGTTATTAACTAAACTCGCTTATTCTTAATTATGAAGTATTTTGATTTGCACATTCATTCTGCATTTTCTGGCGGACAAAGCAGTCTTGAGCAATTGGCTTCCACTGCGAAAGAATTGGGATACAGTGGAATTTGTTTTGCGGAATATTTTCAGAGTGAGGTTCAACTTAAGAAACTTAAAGAGGAAATTACAAAAGTAAAAGATAAGATCAATATTGAGATTTATCTTGGCTTTGAAGCGAGAAATCCAAAAGAACTGTCGAAACTTGTTGAAAGGAGAAGAATGTTCGACATCTTGCTCGTGCAGGGCGGGGATTTGGGAATGAATAGGATTGCGTGCGAGACTCCTGAGGTTGACATCATTACGCATCCAGAAAACAACAGGACTGACTCCGGATTGAATCACGTTTTAGTCAAATCGGCTGCAAAGAATAATGTAGCGATAGAAGTTAATTTCAGGGAAATACTGCTTGGCACAAAAAGGACAAGAAGCATGATTATGAAGAATATAGCGCAGAGCATCAAACTCGCAAAGAAATATCATGCGCCTGTAATTTTATGTTCTGGTGCAATATCTCACTTTGAGCTTAGGGACCCAATGATACTGACGTCGATGGCGAATCAGTTGGGAATGGAATTGAATGAAGCTGAGAATTCTATTTCGAAAGTTCCTGAAAGAATAATAAAACAGTCGGAAGAAAGGAAATCGGATAAATGGATAATGCCAGGGGTAGTTGTAAAATGAAACGACATCTTTTTGTTTATGGCACATTAAAAAGCCCTAAAATACAAAAGAGTGTTTTTGGACGAATCACTAAAGGAAGGCCAGATGTTTTAGAAGGATATAAAAAATCAAAAATTATGATAGACAAAAAAAGGTATCCTATACTCATTCCTAATAAACGTAGCTTGGTTAAAGGTTTAGTTATATCTGTCACTCCCGACGAACTAAAGACTATTGACAAATATGAAACCGATTCGTATAAGAGAACGCAAATTGTTCTTAAAAGTGGTAAGATTGCATGGGTGTATCAAAAATGATACAACAGGAAAAACTGAAAATTCTCCCGCCAATACTCAGGGAGAAAGAACGCTACATATCTTTCAGAATAATCTCCGAGGAAACTATTGTTTATTCTGATTTGGAATCTAGTATCTGGCAAACCCTTTTGGAGTTCTACGGCGAAAGGGGCTTGTCTGAGATGTCAATGTGGTTGGTGAAGAATCTGTACAATGAAGTGAAGAAAATTGGCGTGATTCGCTGTAACAACAAATCCGTGTCAAAAGTTATTGCTGGATTGGGATTAATAACAAGACTGGGGGAGGGACGGGTGAATTTCAAGATAGAGAAAGTGTCAGGAACAATTAGGGGATTGAGACTATGAAAATACTTGTTTTTACAGAAGGTACAGTAATAATGCATAAAGCGGCTGAAGGACATACTAGAGAAGAACGTGTTGAACAATCTAGATTGGGGGGTATTCAAAGAGAAGAAGCGTCTTTAGCATATAATTCAAAGGACGATGTTCCTGTAGAATATGGTTCTGTTCATGATTATTCAAATTATATACCCATTGGCAATGCGGTAAAAAAACTTACTGGTTGGAGTAATCAAGGTGCAGAAATTCATTATCTGACATCTCGGAGAGTAAGAAAAGAGATTGAAGCTATAAAATCTTTGCTACAAAAACATAACTTTCCAGATTTTGAAAATCTTCACTTCCGTCAACAAGGAGAAAACTATAAAGATGTGGCTGAAAGAATAATCCCTGATGTTTTAATTGAAGATGATTGTGAAAGTATCGGTGGGGGGAAGGAAATGGTTTATCCTCACATAAAGCCAGAATTAAAAAACAAAATAAAATCTGTTGTAGTAAAAGAATTTGGCGGTATTGATGATTTGCCAGAAAATTTATCTGAACTCATATGTAAATGAACCTCCGATAACTTTATATACTAGTTCTACGATAATATATAGACATTGAATAGGTTATTGAAATGGTGCGGTTAATTGGATTAGAAGATTTGCTAGATGGTTATAAAGTTTATTTAGAGGATAGTTTCAGAAAAGAATTGATAAGAAAAGCCGTTGAACAGACCGATGGACTTGTAAAACTTTCTAAATCAGTTGGTGTAGACTGGAGTTCTCTTTGTAAAATAAGAAGAGGTTATAGAATACTAAAAGGTAAGCAGAGTATATACTTCGTTAAAATAGGTTTGCTTAAGAAATTGTTAAAATTAACTCAATCGTCAATTAGAGAAACTGAAAAACACGTAACAGGCATCGCTTATAGTAAACATATGGTAAAAGTTAAACTTCCTATAATTGCGTCGACTGAACTTGCTTCTTTAGTTGGTCATGCTATAGGAGACGGACATGCAAGTACAGAAAGATTCAAATACATAAACAAAAGTAAAGAATTAACTTCTGAAGTAAAACAATTTACCAAAGAAATTTTCGGAATTGACGGTAGAGATTTTATTTACAAAGATTGTTTTGGTATCGAATATCCTGGAATAGTTGGTAGATTGTTATCTTTAATTGGCGTACCTTTAGGTAGAAAAGTTATTCAAGAAATAAAAATTTCTGAATGGATTAAATCAGGTTCAAAAGAAATTAAATCTGCTTTCATTAGAGCATTATTTGATGATGAAGGTTCATTTGTTTTAGGAAAACATCAAAAGTTTATTTCAATCTCTATGTATAAACGGAAAGAATTAGTTGGGAGCCATCTAGAATTTTTAGAAGAATTAAGAGGGATTTTAATTGAATTAGGAATAAGACCATCAAAAATTTCTTTCAAGAAGGATTGGAAGGATACAAAAGAATTCGGATTCAGGATATACAGCAAACAAAGTTTGATGAGCTTTTACACTCATGTTGGATTTACACATAAAATTAAAAATCACGAATTATCATATTACATAGAAAACTATAATAACTTAAAGCTGTAACTAATACAAAACTTTTTAAAGAGTTTTTACGAAATATCAAGTGGAGGTTGATTAATGCCGGATATAATGCCTGAATATATGGGGTACGACAGAACAAATTTGTTTAGTTAATTACTAACAAAGTTCCCTTGCCGTATTTTCCCCGGATGGACGTTTATTCCAAGTGGAATATGCAAAAGAGGCGGTCAAGAGAGGTAGCACAGCACTAGGCATAGTCTTCAAGGACGGCGTTGTCCTGGCTACAGTCAGATCTGCAGGCAAGCTTGTCGTATCAGATGCTATGGAAAAGATTTTCCAGATAGACGACCATGCAGCAGCTGTTGCTTCTGGATTGCTGGCTGATGCCAGAGTTTTGATCCAGCAGACACGCGTAAAGGCGCAGATGCACAAGATAACCTATGATGAGCCAATTGACATGTGGAATCTCGCGAAATCGCTTGGAAACAGGATGCAATTATTGACTCAATACGGCGGTCTAAGACCATATGGTGTTTCTCTTATATTGGGCGGTGTTGACAATACTGGTGTACATCTGATTGAATCCGACCCGTCCGGAACTTTGTTCGAATGGAAGGCTTTTGCAATTGGCAGGGGCGCGCCATTGGCAATGAAAATACTACATCAAAGGTGGAAAGAAAATCTGGGCGAAAAGGAGGCTGTAGAACTCGCTCTGGAAATAATCGACAAGGCCGAAAAGGACGGCAAGGAAAAGAAAGAGATTGTTAGCGACTTGGCTGTTATAAGAAAAGACGGAAGGTTCAAAAAATACAATGAAAGCGATGCAAAGGCGTTGAAATAATTAATTTTGAGTGGTTTTTTGTCTGTTAATATAGAAAAATCCGTTATCGGTAGGTTGGCAGTAGCGGGTCAAAAGTTTGAAATACTTGTAGACCCGAATAAAGCTATGGATTTTAAAAGTGGTAAGAATGTGTCAGTGGACGATGTGCTTGCTTATCCTATAATCTACAAAGACGTAAAGACTACGGAGGCTGTGCCCGAGCATGATTTGCAAAAGGCATTTGGAACAATTGATGTCTACAAGATAGCCGAGAAAATCCTGAAGGAAGGCGAGATTCAGCTGACCACAGAACAGAGAAGGGAGATGGTGGAACAGAAGAAGAATCAGATAGTGGCTTTGATTTCCAAAAGAGGGATAAATCCTCAGACTAATACACCGCATCCAGAACAGAGAATTCTGAATGCCATGGATAAAGTGGGTGTGAACATAGATCCTTTTATTGATGCGGAACTCCAGATGGAGAAAATTGTCAATTCGATAAAGCCTTTAATACCTTTAAAGTTCCAAAATGTTGTACTGCAGGTAAAGATACCGCCGCAGTTTGCCGGCAGGTCGTTTCAAGTCTTGAAATCGGCCGGAAAGGTTGTCCAGGAGCAGTGGCTTAACGACGGTTCTCTGCAGGTCAGCGTGCAGATGTTCGCTGGTGTGATGGACGAGTTCGTACAAAAGGTTTCAAACATGACGCATGGCAATTTCGAATCCAAGATAATAAAGAGGGAAGATGCATGAAGAGAGAAATTGTTTTACCAGGAGATGAAATGGATGAAAGAAAGGGAAGGAAACTGGGCAATGGTGTTTATGAGGAGGACGGGAAAGTTTTCTCAAGATTTCTGGGGATGACAAAGGTTTCCGAAAATGAAGTTAACGTAATTCCGCTTTCTGGAGTTTATATGCCGAAATTGAGCGACAGGATTATAGGCATTATAGACGAAGTTGAAATTTCCGGGTGGTTTGTGGACATCAATTCTCCTTATTCGGGATTCCTGCCCATATCAGAAGCTGTGGAGGAATTTGTTGATTTGAACAGGACGGACTTGAGCAGGTATTTTGACATAGGCGATGCCATATTGTGCCGCATATCGAGGCTGACGAAAAACAAGAATGTGCAATTGTCGATGAGGGATTTCGAATCCAGGAAATTGAGAGGGGGAACTGTCATCAAGGTCACCCCGACAAAAATACCCAGAATCATAGGAAAGGAAGGTAGCATGATAACATTGATAAAAACCAAGACGAAATGCGAAATCACAGCAGGGCAGAACGGCCTGATTTGGATAAGGGGAGAAGACAAGGGAAAGGCCATTGAAGCAATACTGACAATCGAAAGAGAGTCTCACACTTTTGGTTTGACTGAGAAAATAGAGAAGATGCTGGGTCAGGAAGAAGATGATACAGGAAAATCCATGTCTGATCCAGATAATTGGGCTGATAAAAAAATACAAAGTACAGATGAATAATATGGGAAAGAAAGCTGACAAGGAATTGATAATCGGCGGGATAAGAACTGACCAGAGACTTCCCGATCAAATGAGGGATGTTGAAATGGAAGTCGGTGTTATCACAAGCTCAAACGGTTCGGCCAAGGTCAGCTTTGGTAAAACAACTGCCATCGCCAGCGTGCACGGACCAAGGTCGCTGTTTCCAAAGTTCCTGCAGGAATCAACAACAGGAATCATGCGATGCAGGTACAACATGGCTCCTTTCAGCGTTGACGACAGGAAATCACCAGGACCTGACAGAAGAAGTACGGAATTGTCAAAGGTGATAAGACAGTCATTCCAGCCGACATTGATGCTGGAGGATTATCCAAAGGCAACGGTTGATACTTTTATAGAAGTAATAGAAGCGGACGGCAGCACGAGGGTTACCGGCATAAATGCATTGTCGCTTGCGCTTGCATCTGCGGGAATACCAATGAAGGATTTGGTCGCTGCATGCTCTGTTGGCAAGATTGACGATACTCTTATAGTTGACTTGAACGGACTGGAAGACAATAATTCAGAATCGGACGTTGCAGTTGCGATGATGCCGAGGAAAAATATTGTAACGCTTTTGCAGATGGATGGTGTCCTGACAAAGGAAGAGTTTATGACATTGCTCAATACTGCAAAGAAATCGTGCAACAAAATTTTCGAGCAGCAGCAGGCGACATTAATGGAGAAATACAAGGGTGATGAATGATGGACAACTATGTGCTGGAATTGCTGCAGAACAATAAAAGGACAGACGGTAGAGAACTGGACCAGTACAGGGATATTGAAATCAAGACGAATGTCATCGCCAAAGCCGAAGGATCTGCTTATGTCAAGATGGGAAACACGCAGGTCATTGCAGGCGTCAAGATGAACATGGCGACTCCTTTTGCTGACACGCCTGATGAAGGTGTGCTGATGGTGAACAGCGAATTTACCCCACTGGCATCGCCTAATTTCGAGGCGGGACCTCCTAACGAGAATTCAATCGAACTTGCAAGAATTGTCGATAGGGGAATTAGGGAATCAAAGACTGTTGAAATGAGCAAGCTTGTGATTATCCCTGGCGAGAAGGTTTGGAGCGTTATTATTGACATACATATTATAGACCATCAGGGAAATCTCCAGGACGCTGCTGCATTGGCTGCTACAGCCGCATTGTTGAATGCGAAAATACCAAAGCTTGACGAAAATAACACTGTTCTTCGCGGCGAGTTCAGCGGCAAGTTGCCTGTTGTCCACAAACCGATAACCGTGTCTGTGTGCAAGATAGGCGACAAGATGTTTCTTGATCCATCTCTGGACGAAGAGTCTGTTATAGACAGCAAGCTTGTCTTGGCTTTCAGGGAGGATGACAAAATATGCGCCGTACAGAAGCAGGGAGACAAGGGAATTGAATTTGACGCTGTAGAAGAAATGATAGGCATTGCCATGAAAAAATCAAAGGAGCTCAGGAAGCTGGTTTGATGGGAATAAAGACTGTAGACAAAAAGATTAAACTGGCCAAAGTTTCTAAGGTAAAGAATTCTCCAAGATGGGCTGACATTAGAAAGTTCGGAATGAAGAGAGCGCGCAGAAGAAGGATTCAAATAGCAGGCGTCAAAAGATGGAGAAGGACTAGAATAAAAGTTTAGTTTTTAGATATCCCAGCATGCCTGTGCACTTGTGCATTTGCCTTCTGCTGTAACTAATGTTTGACAGAGACCACGCACTGCAACTGATGTGTTTGTACCAGCAGTCCATGATGTTGATGATGACCCGCCAGGAGCTATGCTTGTAGCACCTGTCACTAATCTTCCATCGCCTGTCGTAATTACGACATTTGTTATTGTCTGGGTGTTGGGGTTTGAATACAAAATCGTGGTGCTCTGTATGCTGTATACATTTATCCACGCACCAGCGCATCTGGATAGAGCTTCGCTTTGGTTGGATGTTATTCCGGTGGATGTCACAGTTAAGCTTGTTGCGAAGATTGACACTAGGGTTCCGATGCCTATTGTGAAAGCTATCAGAAGAACAACTGCTATCATGGGCGAGATGGCTTTCATATTAAACATCCCAACAATCTTGAGCGGTTGTACAAGTGCCTTCAGCGGTAACCAATGTTTGGCATAAGCCTCGGACTATGACACGTGAATTAGTTCCAATAGTGCTGATGTTCTCGTTGACTGTTTCTCCCGGATTCAAATTTGTATCACTTGCGGTTATAGAAGTCCCATTGCCTAAGATTATTATAGGATTTGTTATTGCTTGAGTGTTGGGGTTTGAATACAGAACTCTGGTACTTTGCACGCTGTATAGGTTGATCCACGCACCAGCGCATCTGGATAGAGCTTCGCTTTGGTTGGATGTTATTCCGGTGGATGTCACAGTTAAGCTTGTTGCGAAGATTGACACTAGGGTTCCGATGCCAATAGTGAAAGCAATCAAAAGAACAACTGCTATCATGGGCGAGATGGCTTTCATATTAAACATCCCAACAATCATTAGCGGTGGTGCATTTTCCTTCTACGGTCACAAGCGTTTGGCACAATCCTCTTACAATGACTGAACTGTTTCCTGTGCCACTACCGGGTATCAACCCTGCAGATACAGATGTTACAGTCGAAGCACCCGGAGCCAGACTTGTAGCACCTGATGCTGTGTTTCCGTTAGTGAAAACTATTGTTACACCGGTTACTGTCTGTTGATTTGGGTTATGATAAAGAACAGATGTGTTTGTCACGCTGTATACATTTATCCACGCCCCCGCGCATTTAGACAGTGATTCACTCTGATTTGATGTTATTCCTGTTGATGTTGTTGTCAAACTAGTTGCGAAGATTGACACTATTGTTCCGATGCCAATAGTGAAAGCAATCAAAAGAACAACTGCTATCATGGGCGAGATGGCTTTCATATCATCTTTATATAATTTGTGGATAGTGATTTAAATACATTTTTAAGGAACTTACTACAACGTTCACATTTTAAGGCGTGGATTAGGAACTGGTTCTAATAGAAGATAAAACTCTTAATATAAGCAAAAACTAAATTCAGCATATTTGTCCTGCTACATCCTTCTTAACAATTACTGTCGGGCATACTGTTGATGTCACTCTTACTTGGCTAAGCGCGCCAGAATCAGTTATATTCTGTAGAGTCAACCGACCAGTTGATCCTGGAGTTAAATCAGAAGTTAAATTGACATATGTGACATTAACGGCACCGCCAGATATGTAGACTAGAGTGAAGTTTCTCCCTAAATTTACCGGACCGTTGTTAGATATCAACACTCTTAAGCTGGATCCATCTTGAAAGATGTCGCTGACTTCACCTGCGGACAAGCTTCTGTTATAGAAGCGAAAATCATCGATACTGCCATTGAAATACCATTGAGCTGGATAGGTGTCTGCCCTAGATGAAATTCTTAGTCTGTCAGTATTATTTGCTAGATAACCTGTCCCTGTTCCAAGGGATGTGCCGTTCATATAAAGAGTAAATGTGGCACCACTTTTTGTTATTGCTACATGATTCCAAGTGCTATTGCCATAGATTCCGCCCGTAGGTTCAACTATGTTATCGATTCTCATGTCCCCTCCGCTAAAGGCGATCTCAATACCCCTGCCACTGGTTGATGAATTGCCGAAAGTAACTAGTCTTCCCGAGTCAGATTGGACGCCGGCCCTCATCCAGAAGGATATTGTCAAGTCATCTGTGGAGCCTATCGACATTGAAAGGTTTACATGATTCCCAACCCCGTTGAGATCTAACCCGTTGTTGTATTTTCCTTTGCTAATATTGCATGTAGCCGGGCTGCATGAGTAATTTACCAATAGGCCAGGATGATTGTTTCCAGATATATCGGCGGTATAGTTGGTGGAATTGACGGATTCAAATTTCCAATAAATAATCAATCCATTCGATGTAGAGGAACATTTAACTTCTTTTATCTCAAGCGAAGCCAAAGAGCATTGGGTGAGATTTTCTGAAGACTTGCCTGTTATTCCTGTTGATGTTGTTGTCAAACTAGTTGCGAAGATTGATACTATTGTTCCGATGCCAATAGTGAAAGCAATCAAAAGAACAACTGCTATCATGGGCGAGATGGCTTTCATATCATCTTTATATAATTTTATGTTTGTTTAAATATAATTGTGATCGAATGGCAGAAGAAAAAATCGTTAAAATAAATGTGAGAATGCACAAAATTCCAAAGTGGAGAAGAAAAATGGATTTTGTCAGGCAATTGAAGAGAAAAATCAAAAATGATAAAATCGTGATTGATCCCAAACTGAATGAAAAAATGTGGAAAAGCAAAGGTTTCAAAGTCAGATTTAGAATTGTCAAAGACGAAAAATCCGTTAAATTAACGCCGGTTGAATAGTCATGCAGATATTACATTCAAGCTTTTACGGGGATCCTAATATAGGGTTGTACGCAAAAGCGTGCGACAAGTTCTGTCTTGTCGGCAGTTTTGTTTCTGACAAAGACATTAAATCAATCAAGGAATACCTGAAAGTCACCGTGAAAAAGTGCCTAATTGCAAATACAGACTTTACGGGCTTATTTTCTGTTGCAAATTCCAACGGAATTCTTTTGTCGAAAGTTGTCACCGAAAGGGAGATTGAAATGTTCGAAAGAATAGCGAAAGAGTTTGGAATCAATCTGGCTGTTCTAGATTCGAAATTTTCTGCTGTAGGAAACCTGATATTGTGCAATGACAAGGGTGCGGCTGTCAGCGAACTGTTTAGAAAATCCGACATAGATAAGATGAAAGATTGTTTTGATGTCGAGATTGCAAAGGTGAAAGTCGCAAATACGGATATAGTTGGCTCATGCGGCGTGGCTACGAATAAAGGTTGCCTGCTGCACAGGGATGCTAGCGAGGAAGAGATTAAATCGATTGGAGAGATATTGAAGGTGAATGCTGACATAGGGACTGCGAATTTCGGTTCGCCGTTTGTAGGCTCGTGCATAATTTCCAATTCCAGTGGCGCATTGATGGGAGACAGAACCACCCCGCCTGAAATGGACAGGCTGATGCAGACTCTAAATTTAGATTAGCCTTTCAAGAATTCGACGTAGGTGCACTTGCCGCATGTAAGCCTGTTCTTATGATTTGCTAGAAAACTGTTTCCACACCTGGGGCAGTATTTCCTGTTTCTCTTCACCGCATCATCTTCTACAGAAAAGTACTCATGCTGTTTCACTTGCTTGTGCTTCAACGGTTTCCCCTCCCTTTTCTGGTTTAGGCGCTTCAACCTTTTCCGGCTTTTCGTTCAGAATCTTGGTGCTGACAAAAGATTCGCCGATGCCTTTCTTTGTGAATATATAACCGATTTGTACCTGGGTTTCGTCAACCCCGTATTTTGCAGCCAGTTCCTTGACGACGTCTTTTTTGGAAGGCGTGACAACTCCCAGATGTCTTATGCTCAGTTCAACATCCTTCCTCTTGAAGAACTTGTTTTCCTTTTCTTGAGAAATTGTCATTTCCATATTCATCCAACGTACAGTGCATATCTTCCCGCTTCAGTTATGTTGAGCGTCTTTGCGACTTCGCTGTTAGCATCCATTATAACAACCAGTCCCTTCCAGCTTGTTGACAGGTTAGTTGACTTGCATACAGGGCATGATTTGTCTGTTGTGAATCTTCTGCAATTTCTGCAAACCTGTAGTCTCTTAGCCATAATCATGCCTTCTTTTTCTTCTTCTCAGCCGCCAACCAAGCCAAGCCGCCTAGCAAAGGCTGCCGCATTGTCAGACCTATCTTGTTCCCTTCCTCCCATGAAATAGATATCACTCTTCCCCTGACCAAATCACCTTCCTTCAGTGTCTTCTTTGTCTCCTTGCCGAGGAACATGGAATTCTTTCCGTCAAAGCTGACATAATCGTCCATGAGCTGGGAGATGTGGACCAAGCCGTCCAATGGACCGACTCTGACAAACGAACCGAATTCAGTGTTGTCGACAACCTCGCCGGTAACAAGCTCGTTCAACTCGGGCTTGTATGCCAAAGCCTTGAATGTCACAGGATAATGAACACCAGCGTCTTCTGGAAATATCCTTCCCTCGCCCATTTTCTCCAGGCTTATAATCGCCAGTACTACACCAACCTTCGGATCGAGCAAGCATTCGTACTTGTCCCCCAGAGACAGCTTTACAGATTCCTTGGTTTTCCCGGCCATCTTCTCAGGTGGTACCCTTATCGTGTCTTCTATCTTGAGTATTCTGTACATGAAATCACAACAAAGAATGTGCGGCAATCAAGCCGGCGAACAAAAGCGCTATCATATTCAATACTTTAATCAAAGGATTTAAAGCTGGTCCTGCAGTGTCTTTTGCAGGGTCTCCTACAGTATCACCAATAACAGCCGCTTTATGAGCATCTGATCCTTTACCACCGAGATTACCTTCTTCTATATATTTTTTGGCGTTATCCCATGCAGCGCCCGCTGTCGTCATTGTTATCGCAAGAAGCAGTCCTGTTACAATGCTTCCAGCCAACATTCCACCCAAAGCTTCGACACCCAGAAGGAATCCTACGGCTAACGGTGAAGCGACTGCAAGCACACCGGGCACAATCAGTTCCTTCAATGCTGCCCGAGTTGTAATGTCAACACATTTTTCATAATCCGGTTTAGCTTTGCCTTGCATCAGACCCTTGATGGTTTTGAACTGTCTGCGGACTTCCTCCACTATTGAAAACGCAGCTCTCCCTACAGCACGCATCAAAAGCGATGAGAACAGGAATGTGACTGCACCTCCCGCAAAAAGACCGATAACAACATTCACCTTCAGCACGTCTATGGCTTGCAAATGAGTAGCTTCTGCGTAAGCCGCAAATAATGATAAAGCCGCCAATGCCGCAGCACCGATGGCGAATCCCTTTGTGACAGCCTTTGTTGTATTGCCTACAGCGTCCAATGCATCGGTTGTCTTCCTTACCTTTTCAGGCAACCCCGCCATCTCGGCTATGCCACCAGCATTGTCTGTTATCGGACCATAAGAATCAACTGCGACAATCATACCTGTCACCGACAGCATACCCAATGCTGCTATCGCGATTCCATAGACGCCCGCAAAATAATATGATGCAAATATGGCCGCTATGATCAAAAGCACTGTCGGATATGTGCTTCTCAATCCAAGAGCCAGTCCTGATATGATATTTGTCCCCGCACCTGTCTTTGAAGCTTCTGCAATTTCTCTGACAGCCTTTCTGTCACGCGCTGTGTAAAACTCTGTTATGTAGCTTATGATCAACGTGACTGCAAGGCCAACCAGTGATGCATAAAAGATGTTGAGATTTTGGAAGAGGTAGTATGAAATAAGGAAGAACAAAATCGCTGATATTATCACAGTTGCGATGATTCCTTTGTACAAGGCTTTCCAAATGTTGTGACTATTGTCCAATCGGACAAAGAATGTTCCTATCACAGACGCTACAATCGCCGCTGCGCCTATGGTCAACGGAAAAAGAACAGCATTCGATCCGAATACCATACCCAATAGCATCGCAGCAATAAGAGTGACAGCGTAAGATTCGAACAAGTCTGCAGCCATGCCCGCACAGTCGCCAACATTGTCACCTACATTATCAGCGATAACAGCGGGATTTCTAGGATCATCTTCTGGTATTCCCTTTTCGACCTTACCAACTAGATCAGCGCCCACATCAGCAGCCTTTGTATAAATACCGCCACCGACTCTCATGAAAAGGCTTATCAGACTTGCACCGAAACCGAAACCTATTGTCATGGCGACATCCTGCGTGAAATAGAATAAAGATGTCACGCCAAGCAGAGCCAAACCTGCAACTACAAGTCCTGTAACAGAACCCCCTTTGAATGCGACGTCCAATGCAGACTTTAAATCTTTCTTTCCAGCTTCGGCTGTTCTGACATTAGCCCTGACAGAAATGTTCATACCGATGAAACCTGCGAGACCGGAAAGGAATGCACCCAAGATGAATGCAATCGCTGTTGTAACATTGAACGCGAAGAATAGAACCGCCGATAAAATTACAACAATCGGGAGCAATGTCTTATACTGCCTGAAGAGATACGCATTGGCTCCTTTCTTTATCGCATCGGAAATTTCAATCATTTTTGCGCTTCCGGCAGGGCGGGAAGTGATGTTGAAAATCAATAATGCAGAGTACAGCAACGCGAATATACTGGCGATAAAGCCGAATAAGATTACCATTTTTCAACCTATAGCTACATATTTTTTAGCCTTTAAATAAATAGTTTTCTTGCCTAAGCTTTTTATTTCTTTCCTCAGCTTCGTGTCGTTTGTGGCTATTGTCATTCCCTCTTTGGCAAGCTGGACCAGCAACATGTCTGCGCTTCCCTGGAATTTTAGGATTTTGATGTTGTTTTGTTCTATTACTTTCAAAGCCAGCTTTGCATATCCGCCAGACTTTGTTTTTTGTTTTGATATCTGGCTGAGCTCACTTAGCACAGAATTTAACGTTGACAGTGAATGTGGCTCTGGTATTATCTGGTATATTGCGTCCAGATCGATTTTGAATTTGACCAAATCGATCAGAAAGTTTGTATCCAATACAATTTCCATAAAACTAATTTGTGTCCAAGATTTTATATGTTGGGAAATTGAACTTTAATTATGAAAGGTATTTCTGAAATTATTGCGACCATTTTGATGCTGATAGTCACCATGATTATGACGAGCGCGGCTTATTTTTTCATTTATACTGCATTCACGCAGGAGATACAAGGGATTGAAATCCTAGATGCTTTCTGTTTAAGAGAGGATGCAGGAATAGGAAATTCTACCATGACAATCAGGAACATAGGCTCGAATGAAATCAGCACTTCTGCGATAATTGTGAGGCAGATATCGCCGTCTACAGTGACTGATCCCAGATGGAGTTCGTCTTCGATTGCTTCTGGAGACGCGGCTATGTTTTATGACGAATGCGAAGGTAGCGGAGGAAGGGTTTGCACATACAGAATCATACCTCCTGTAGGAAGGTCTGTGACTGGATTTGTCTCCTGCACTTGAAATAAAGTATTTAAATAAAAAAATTCAAATATTGCTTACAAGGTTGTGAATGATGAAAGGTATCTCGACAGTTATTGCGACCATTTTGATGCTGATGATTACCATTGCTTTGGCTGGAACGGCTTATCTTTATATTTCTGGGACATTTACGCAGCAGACTGGAGTTGTTCTTGAGCTTCAGGATGCAACCTGCACATCAACTCAAATACAGATGCAGGTAGCAAATCGCGGGACATCAACTTCTCCACAGCTTACATGCTCTGCGACGGTACCAGCTGGCGGATCGGCAGGAGGCAGTATTAATATAGCGTCAATCGATGGTGCGAGTTCAGCAACATGTTCCATAACAAGAACTACTGGTCCAACGGGCTCGTATTCTGTAAGCATTTCAGGAAATGGTGTAAGAACTGTTAGGGGAAATGTTATATGTTCAACCGCTGTAGCATAATTTTTTATTTTATAATTCCATATCCTACCAAGCGCCATCTTCCTTGAATCTGTCTCGAAATCACAACCCTGTCCTTTTTATCAACACAGATTGGTATCTTCAGATTCAGCTGAATCACGTTTCTTTTGGCTGAAACAACAGTCCCTACTGATCTGCTTGTTCCGATATTAATCAACAATATCTCGTTAACTTTGATTGGTTCGACTGACGCCATTTCCTTTGCTCCAACAACTCTTTCCAGCAGACGCAGTTCTAGGCTTAATGAATTAATGGCTTGCGGCAACTTACCAGGAATCCCTACTATATCTCCAACCAGTCCGTCTGACTTGGTCAAGGAAGGATCGAGATCTGTCATTAGTCCGAGCAGTCCGCCCGCGCCTGCCTCTTTAAGATTCATACCGCCTTTCTTCAATCCCGTAATTGTTGTCCTTAAGGGCTGGTAAGAATTCTTGACGAGAACACCGGGCTTGATTTCGATTTCGTCTCCTGTCTTGAATTTGCCTTGAACGACAGAACCCCCAATTATCCCCCCAACTATATTCTTTGGTCTGCTGCCTGGCTTGTTTATGTCAAACGATCTGGCGACATACATCAAAGAATCCGCATCAAGTTTCCTTTCTGGTACAGGTATCAAGGTTTCGATGGCTTCAAGAAGAGAATCTATGTTAATATTATGCTGGGCTGAGACTGGTATGATTGGTGAATTTTCTATTACCGTGCCCGCTATGAATTCCTTTATCTGGTTGTAGTTTTCCATCGCCTGTTCATTTGTCACCAAGTCAATCTTGCTCTGGGCGATGATTACTTTTTTTATTCCAACGACTTCCAGCGCTGTGAGATGCTCTCTCGTCTGAGGCTGGGGACATTTTTCGTTTGCAGCTATAAGGAGAATCGCGCCGTCCATCAAGCTTGCTCCTGTCAACACAGTAGCCATCAATGTCTCGTGACCTGGGGCATCAATAAAACTGACTGTCCTCACGGGTTCGGCGTCAGAAAAACAGTAGATGCATTTTGGACTTATAGAATATTTCCCACAATTGGAGCATTTGTAAATTGTCGCGTCGGCATATCCCAGCCGGATTGTTATTCCTCTTTTTAATTCTTCAGAGTGGGTCAGAGTAAGCTTTCCTGTCAATGCTTTTGTCAATGTGGTTTTTCCATGGGATACATGGCCAACCATTCCTATGTTGACTTCAGGTATCAGCCTTCGATCAACTTCATTCTGCTTTACTTCCTTCCCCTCCTGTTTCAGCCTTTGCTTCTTTCTTTCCAAACATTTCCTCTAAAGACTTGTCTCCTTTCTTGACGACTTTGGCGTTTATCTGGGCGACATACTGCGAAATCGTGTTCCCCCTGACAGTCTTCCTTTTTCTTTGTCCTTTTATTGTCGGGTAGAATCCGGGCGGCCCTTTCAAGAGAACCCTCTTCTTTCCCTGGCCTTGGACGGAATGATGCATAGGAAAGCCGTCCTTGTCAGTGCCGCCTGTAATCTTCAGAGTATAACTAGACAATCCAAACAAATCCCCTGAAATTTCCTCACCTAGTTTTTTTCCGACAAGAGCAATAGCCTTATCCTGGTCTACCTCTGTCTGGTAAGACTTTTTCGTCCCTGCGTCGCTGATTACAATTTTGAAATTTGCCATATCTTATCAACTGTTTTTATTCTTTTTAAACTTCACGCCTCAGCTTTTCATACTCGTCCCTGGATATTTCAGCATCCCTAAGAATCCTGCTTAATAGCCATCTACCTATTTCTTTCATGTGTATTGGCACAGTAACTCTCCTGTCCTCGTTATCTTCGAGTTGCGCATGACTTCCTTTTTGCCGTTTAAAGGTGAAACCTTTTTTGTTCAGAATTTTAATTAATGTTTTACCGTCTACCAAGACGAGCTTCATTTGGAAACCTCTATCTTCTGCACACCTATGAATTCTTTACGGGGGTATATTTCGTCTTTGTCGGCTTCTAAACATAATTGAATAACTTCCCTGATGTTTTTAAGGACTTCTTCTATGGTTTTGCCTTGTGTATAACATCCTCTAATATCGGGAACTTCTGCTACATAGTAGCCATCTTCGTCTCTCTCTATAAGGACTGTGAACTCCATAATATCATTTTGTCTATCTATATTAAAGTTTAATTGTGATAGTTATTTTTAAAGTTTAAAGCGACTGAGCAGAAAGTAATTCACCATATAATTCTTTTGCGTTTAATCTGACAGGCCATCTAGTTTCTCGAATTCCCACTACAAGATTGTCGATTAAATTAAAACGTTGCTCATTCTCTATGGAAAGAGGGTACTCGTCTCTTGGTTCTGTGGATGGTGGTCCTAAGGGTGACCAGAACCTGTATCTAATACCATCGTCTTCCGAATGTGGAGTGTAAACACCTCTGCTTCCATACAAATTGCGTCCTGCGTAACCTAAAACAAAGAGCAGTCGTGAATCAATACTACCATTTCCGTTACGAGTTACAGTATTTCCGGGGTGCCAATTTGGTGAAGATAAAAAGGGACCTAAAAAATAAACCGCATCTATCGTTAGAAAGTTGTTGTCACTTTTTTGCAGAGTTCTAACTGTAGATACAGATGGTAGGAGGTGTGGAACATCTACCTGCATTCTACCTTCTACAACTCTACGTGGGAACTGTGTGTATGGTATGCCTCTTTGGTGTTCAAGTTCTCTTAAAGCGTCTATAGTTGGAGGGGTAATTAAATATGTTTTGTACCCAACCGGAATGTCAAATTTTATGGCATCAACTTCGGCTATTGGTGAGGCATCGTGAATGTTTATGAAACCTGTGCCAACAGCTTTATCATCATCCTTAAGAATGTAGCTTATTCGAGCTGATTGTCTTTCATGAAGTTGGCGTAATAAAGACAATTTCATTGAATCGTCCAATGCTTCTCCGACGTTTACCAAGTATCTTTTCCCCAGAGGCAACTCGACCTGCGGATTTTTCATAAACGACCTTTCATCTTAAAACTTAAATAGATTGATTTCAGATTATTAGTTGAGTGGTATGTCCCAATGGTGCACTTTCAATTAAGGCTTTGTAGATTTTATTTACTCCTATCTCTAAATAACTCTTTAACTGGATCGTGATTTCATGGCTAAGATTACTGTTGACAGTGTCGAAGGCGAAGTCAATTATGAGGAGACGATGAAGGAGTTTGGTATTGAGAAGATTGACATCTATCTAAAGCAGATGAAAAATCTTGATGTCCTTTATCGCCGAGGAATTGTATTCGGTCACAGAGACTTTGGTCTTATTTTCGATGCTATCAAGAACAAAAAACCGTTCGCTGTTCTTACGGGATTCAACCCTTCCGGTCCTTTGCATTTGGGAAATCTGATGATATTGAAAGAGGCGTTGTTCTTCCAGAAGAACGGTGCTGATGTATTCATTCCTATATCGAACGACGAGACTTTTGTTTTCAGAAAATCCGACACATTAGAACAAGCGACAAAAACTGCATATGAACATGTGATACCCAGCATCATAGCGTTGGGATTTGACAATAAAAAAACTAAAATCTTCATTGACACAGAATTCAAAAAAATGTACGAATTGGCTGTCAAAATATCTACCAAAACTACTTTTTCGTCGGTGAAAGCTATTTTCGGGTTTACAAACGACACTAACCCTGGTCAGATATTTTATTCGATAATGCAATCTGCATCAATATTGATGCCACAGTTGAACGAGTTTGGCGGACCAAAACCGACGGTTATCAATATCGGAGTTGATCAAGATCCATATATGCGCTTAGTTCGTGATATTGCTGATAAACTTGGTTTTGTCAAACCTTCTTCCACTTATCATAAATTCATGCCAGGTCTTCTCGGCGGGAAGATGTCCGGGAGCAAGCCTGAGACTTGTATTTACCTGACAGAGAATCCTGATGTTGCCGAAAAGAAGATAATGAGAGCATTTTCAGGCGGTGGCAGGACTATGGAAGAACACAAGAAGAAAGGCGGTAATCCTGACATAGATGTAGCGTGCCAGTATCTTTACTTCATGTTTGAGGAGGATGACAAGAAGATAAAACAGATTTTTGACGATTTCAGGTCTGGGAAATTATCATCTGGAGAGGTTAAGCAGTATCTTGCTGACAAGGTGAAGAAATTCCTGATTGAGCATCAGAAGAACAGGGAGAAAGCAAAGGACAAGATTGAGAAGTTCATGCTGAGAGAATAGTTCTCACAAACCATTTAAATTTTCTAAATGTTCTTTATTTTCATGGCAACTTTCGAAGATTTCCAAAAGCTCGACATCCGTGTAGGAAGAATTATCGAAGTGGAAGACTTTCCTGAAGCAAAGAAACCATCTTATAAACTGAAAATCGATCTCGGTAAAGAGATAGGAATCAAGAAATCATGTGCCCAGCTTGTGAAAAATTACACAAAAGAAGATTTGAAAGGAAGACTTGTTCTTTGTGTCGTGAACTTTCCACCAAGACAAATCGGTCCTGCTGTATCAGAAGTTCTGACATTGGGAGTTCCTGGAGAAGATCATGAATGCATTCTAATCGAGCCTGAACGCGATGCTCCGATAGGTGGAAAGTTGTATTAAGATTAGATTTATAAACTTTGCCTACATAATAAAAGTAGATTGTGATGTACCGCCAATTTATTTGATGTATTGGAATGGTGTCTTGTCTAGTTCTATCTGTAGAATTTCAACAAGGGGTGAGTCGGTATGACTGGTGAAAGACGGTTCAAGCCTGAAAAAAATTAAAGTAAATGATAAGATAGCATATTTCTCAAAAAATGGTGACCGGCCTGCGACATTGCTTGACGATGCCACACCTGCTCGTATAGGCGCTGACCCTCCAACAGGAATGCCTATTTATGAATTAATTGGACATGATGACAGACTATATCAAACTCGTGGTTATGCTGTAGAATTAAAGCCTGGTGAGGAGAAAGAAGGCGATATTTTATATTATCCAGAAAAGATACCGCTTCGCTTATTACCATGCAAAGACCGCAATGAATATCATGCATGGTGGGAAACTCGACGTCGATTGAAAGAACAAATCTTTAATGAACAATAAAATAAAAATTGATATATATGAAAAATTACGAACTCACCCGAGAAGGAGAAGAATACTCGAAGAACGGGCTGCCTGAAAGGAATCTGGTCAAAATACTCCAATCGTCACCTGGAAAATCTGCGACAATAGACAAGATTGCTAACAAGATAAAAAACTTCAACATAGCACTGAAATGGTCTTTGGAGAAAGGTTGGGTTTCGAAAAAAGGAAACCATCTAACATTACTGAAAGTTCCAGAAAAGACGGATGAAGAAGTAGCATTGAAAAATATTAGTGAAGGTAAAGATGTTGATGAAAATACACTGAAAATCCTGATGCAGAGAAACCTTGTTGTGAAAATCACTGAAACTTACAAGAAGGCAGAAGAAGAACTCGTCAAGTCAGGAAATGTCATAGGAGAATTGACGCATGACATCATAAGAACCGGATTGTGGAAGAGCAGGAAATTCAAGGAAGCGAATGTCGATGTCGTAACAAAAAAAGATTGGAAATCTTCACCAGGAAAACAACAGCCATACAATCAATTTTTGTGGGGCGTAAGAAAGAAACTCATCGAAATGGGATTCAAGGAAATGGCAGGACCTTTGATTGAAACCGAATTCTGGAATTTCGATGCATTGTTCCAACCCCAGAATCATCCTGCGAGGGACTGGACCCAGACTTATTCATTGAAATACCCGAAGGAAGGAAGACTGCCTGACAAGAAGATAGTTGAGAATGTTAAGATGGCTCACGAAAAAGGAATAGCCGGAAGCGTGGGATGGCAATATAGGTGGGATCCAAGGAAGGCAATGCAATTAATGCCTAGAGCACATGGAACATGCTTATCTGCGAGAACACTCGCGGGAAAACCTCAAATACCCGGAAGATATTTTGCCATAGCAAGATGCTACAGACCTGATGTAATAGATGCAACGCATGGTGTGGAATTCAACCAGACGGAAGGAATAGTTCTTGATAAAAATTTAACTTTCAAACATCTGCTTGGAATTTTAAAAATGTTTGCAATAGAAATTGCCGGTGCCGAGAAAGTGAAGTTTCTTCCTGATTACTATCCATTCACATCTCCAAGTTGCCAGCTATCGGCATTACATCCTGAATTGGGGTGGATTGAATTTGGCGGTTCAGGAATTTTCAGAGAAGAATTGACTAGACCTTTAGGAGTAAATGTGCCTGTATTAGCGTGGGGAATTGGTATAGACAGGTTAGCCATGTTTAAATTAAAAATAAAAGATATTCGGGAACTATTCTCGAGAAATTTAGAATGGTTAAGAGAAAAGAGTATGTTACAATGAAGAATATAGGTAAAAATCAACTTCCACGGAAAGAGAAATAATATGCCAACTATAGAAGTTTCGTATAAAGACTTGTGTGGTTTAATTGGAAGAAAACTGTCTATCGAGCAATTAAAAGATTTGATTCTATTTGCGAAGGGAGAGATTGATGCAGCGGACGGCGATTTACTAAAAGTAGATATAAAAGATGCTAATCGCCCGCATTTGTGGTCGGCTGAAGGGATTGCAAGAGAAATCAAGGGGAGGTACACCAGTCCTGGATGTCCGAAATATTCAATCGGAAAGTCGAGTGTAGTTGTGAATGTCGACAAGAAGAACAAAAATGTCAGACCGTATACGGTTTGCGCGATTGCGAAGAATTTGAAAGTCACGCAGGATGTTCTTTCGCAGCTGATACAACTACAAGAAAAGATACACGGAACTTTCGGACGGAACAGAAAGGAAGTTGCAATGGGTGTTTATGATTTGAACAAGATAAAATCGCCTATCAGATTCACTACTGTCAAACCAGATGGCATAAAATTCGCCCCCCTTGATTTCCAAGAAAAGATGACGCCGAAAGAAATATTGGAAAAGCATCCGAAAGGAAAAGAATATGGTCATTTGTTAAAGGACTGCAAGGAATATCCCATTTTCATAGATTCCGCGAATGAAGTCCTTTCAATCCCGCCGATAATAAATTCCAATCATACGGGAAAGATAACTGAGAAAACGAAAGATGTATTTATTGAGTGCAGCGGGTTTAATTTCAAGTTTCTAATGCCTGCACTGAATGTTATTGTTTCTGCATTGTACGACAGAGGGGCGAAAATAGAAAGCGTGAAAGTTGTGTATCCTGATCAAACAATTGTTACTCCAAATATGGAGCCGAAGAAAGCTTTTGTTGACATGGATTATGCTAATAAGATATCCGGTCTTAATTTGACTTCGTCTGATGCAGTGAAGCTGTTGAAAAAATCTATGTACAATCCCGTTGTGAAAGGAAAAAGAATTGAAGTTGAATATCCAGCATATAGACAGGACATACTGCATCAACGCGACATTGTCGAGGATGTAATAATTTCATATGGATTCAATAACATTGAGCCTGTAATACCTAAGGTAAATACTGTTGGCAATTCCGACGAGAGAGAAGAATACTCGAACAAAATTTCTGGGATCATGTCTGAACTCGGGTTCCAAGGGGTTTTGTCATATACGCTTACAAACAAAGACAATCTCTTTGGTAAAATGAATGTGAAAGAAGAACAGATTGTGGAGATAGAAAATTTTGTTTCTTTGAACTGGAATGTCTTCAGGAATTGGATGCTGCCGAGCTTGATGGAATTTCTTTCGAACAACCAGCATGTGAGCTATCCACAGAACATATTTGAAATAGGTGATGTTGTTCTGATTGACGAAAAGGAAGAGACGAAAACAAGGACTGTGAGAAAAATTGTAGCTGTGACGTCAGATTCAAGAATAAATTACCAAAATGTATCATCTGTTCTCGATGCTTTGATGAATAAAATGAATCTGAGTTACAAATTGGTAAAATCGAAACATTCATCGTTTATTGAGGGTAGGGTTGCTAATGTTGTTGCGAAGAATAAAGTGATTGGTTTTGTAGGCGAGATTCACCCGTCTGTGCTAAAGAATTGGAAATTGGAAATGCCTTGTGCTGCATTTGAGATTAATTTGGAAGGGGTTTAAAAATCAATAGCAATAATAATTATTATGAGATATGTGAATGTTGGTAAAGGGGTTGTTCCCCAGTTGACGTTATATGAATCGTTGTATGGTGCTATACTTAATTCTAAACCATTTCAATCTCGAAAACCTGACGAGAGAGAAAGAGTAAGAGGTTATATTTCTTCGCCTAGATTTCAAAGAGTGGTTGATCAGATAGAAGGACAGATTGATAAGATAGAAGAACAGATTTTAGGTTTAGGATTGAAATTATAAAACTACTTCATCCAGTTAAGTGCTCTTTCCCAGAATCCCTGCTTGTAATTGAATTGCCTGCCGACAAGATGATGTGACAATCTTCTCATAGCCACCGAAGCAGGCGAATTGTAGTTGTAATCGATAACAGACGTCCTTGCAGCTAACGACTTTTGAACATCAGAATCTTCCGGGATTTCACCAATCACAGGATATTTTGTAAAGTCTTCTATCTCGGATGTTGCCAAGCTGTTGGTGTTTTTATTTGTCCTGTTCACAACAACGCCGAGAATCTTCTTGTTCATTCTTTCAGCGACATTCGCGACTTTCAACGCATCCAATACTGCGGGTATGTTGGGATTAGTCAAAACAAGTATCTCATCTGGTATCTGAAGGCTTATCATCGCCTCTTTTCCCAAGCTCGGTGCGGAATCAAACAGGATGATATCCGTCTTTCCTAGAAGATTCAAAGTGAGGTCGTTCAATTTGTCAGGATTGACCCCGACCAATTCATTGACAGAGAGTCCTGCGGGTATGATTTTGAACCCGTAAGGATGGCTGTATATGACATCGCGCAGTTTTGCATCGCCACGCAGAAAATTATGAAGGGATTTTGGAGTTGAATGATAGCCTAAATGCAGACCCAGATGGGGCGTTGTTAGATTGGCGTCGACTACTGTCACGTCCTTGCCGAGTTCTGTCAAGCCGTAAGCTAAATTTGCGACAAGAGTGGTCTTACCAACGCCGCCTTTACCAGAAACAACACCTATAACCCGAGTCATTGTAATTAGTTTTTATTTTGTTTGCTTAAAGGTTATGCCCCCGGAGGGATTTGAACCCTCGACCTTCTCCTTAGAAGGGAGCTGCTCTAATCCAAGCTGAGCTACGGAGGCGTTGTAAACAATAATATTTATAAGTTTTAAAGTTTTAATGAATAGTAGAAGTAACATCAGTGTTGCTAATGAGTTTAGAATCGGTCAAAAGCAAAAACTCGAATACTTTTTCTAGAGTCAATTACACAAATTACGATGGAGTTTGCTCCCCTATCGGTGCCTTTAAGATTTCAAAGGGGCAGTAGGGGAGGATTCTGAAACGAAACAGATGACCCTGATCAAGGGCTTTATTGAGAATTAAGTGATGACAATGGTAGATATCTATAAATACAGCAACAAGGCAATTCAGGGTTTTGACGATCTAGACAGAATTGCAAAACTGGCAAAAGACAAAAAGGATGATGGCTTGGTAATTGTTACAGCTGACTTGGACAACACTACTGATAAATTGGCTGATGCTGTATATTTTGGAAATCACAGAAATCCAGAAGAAATTTTTGAAGCATATTATGAATTCGTAGAAAAAATAGGTAATCGTAACCTGACCAAAATTTTTGAGGATGCTCGCGGATGGCTTAATGCTGGAAAACTAATGCGTCATGGTGAGAGGAGTCATAATACAGATGAAATACAACTCTCACTCGGCGACAGATTGACCGCATACATAGTTCATACTTATCTTGGTGAATGCGGCATAGAATCAAGCCACATAGATGCTTTAAATGGCAAGAGGTTTCCACTTCAGCTCAGAAAAAGACGCAAACCAACAGAAACTGAAATAGACATGGAAAACTCTAAAAGAACGGTGGAAAGTTTGGATTTTAAAAACGGTGTTTTAGTATTGCCTGGCTATGTGGCTGTCAATCAGGATAACTTTATTAGAACTTTGGGGAGGGGCGGTGGTGACATAGCTTCAATCGCATACGCGGATTTATTTGGTGCGGATTCCGTGAACATCGTGGATGAAGATGCGTTGACGATATCTCCTCTCAGCGAAAGTATAGTTGATGAAATAAACTTGGACGAAGCTTGGGGCGCGGGATTTTTTGGTGCCAGATTGAAAACACATAAATCAATAAAATATCTTAAATCATTTTTTGATCACTACCCAGAATCGAAGGCTTTTATTACCGGGAAAGACATTGGATTGAGAAAGACTAGAATCAATCCATATGCAGAAGAACAGAGTGTCAGGTTTATTGCGGCCAGAGATATTGACCGATATGGAATAATGGGGAATTACATAGGTTTGATGAATCAACTAAGAAAAGCCTTAACAGTTGACTGGTTCCCATATGGTGAAATAGAGGATGAGGGTGTTGGAATCGGGGTTTTCGAGAGAGGCAGAGAAGTTGCTCAATCCATAATAAAAAAGATGTTTCAAGAAGGTGAAATTGAAATTGTTCATTTTGATAGAGCCGTGTATCTAGGCATTGTAGGATCTGGTATGAGTCGTGGAAAAGGTATAGCGGGTCGTGCATACAATGCTTTAAGAGGTATCAATTTGGAAGTATCAAATGACCCAAGGGGATATGAACCAAAGTCAAAATATATAGCAGTGATGATAAAACCAGAAGATGAAATGAGAGCATTAAAAGCACTCGAGAAAGAATTTTTCGGTAACTGATTTGTATAAGATTTATAAATCTAGCGGTCCATATTTAATTGAAAGTGAATCAAGATGAACTTGGAAGATTCGGCCAAAAGGGAACTGAATATTTTTACTAGTCTTATTCTCACAATTCTAAACGTATTCACACTACCTCTATTGCTAATCCTAAAGGGGCAGTAGGGGAGGATTCTGCAAAGCAACAGAGGACCTGGTTGCATTGGTCGTTTTCTGAAAAGGTATCTCCAATAGACATTCCTATCTCGACTTTTCTCAAATACGTAGAGTCAATTCTCCTTTTTGATTCAATAAAACAACCAGGAGGTGAAAAGAAATGGTAGAAGGAAATGGTTATACTCCAGAAAGACAACTTGGGCAGTTGCTTGTTTCAATGAGACCAACACCTGGTCACAGAAGTATAGAATATGAAAGAGCCCGTGAACAGCAATGTGTTCCACATCACAGAGAAAACAGAAATGGTCATGGAAATGACCATCAAGATATTATTTCGGAGTTGTATTCAATGCATGGTAACGGTGATTAAATTGGAAGGCACAAATAATGGGATAGACGGAAGGGAATCTGAAAGAGGACAGAATATACTTCCGTCTAACTCCAGTAACCATTACAATAGACAAGAACCTTATATGAGCCTTCCATTCCCGAGGTATAAAAAAGGAAATTCAGGAGTTGCCGTACGTACAGAAATATTATTTAATGGTCATAGACCAGTTGCAGGAAGTTATTGGAAAATATCTAAAAAACCTGCTCGTTATTCAGATAGACGTGGAAATATGAGATTAAGAATATATCAAATATATGTAGAAGGAAGCCAGACAATACCTGACAATTGGCCAGATGCGGATGGTTTAGTAATAACATCAGAACAGCATAAAGGTACAATTCCTCGATACAGGTATACCGTAGAAACTGTTTAAACAAAATAACAAAAATAAAGATAAGGGAAATAATTGTTTATTATGGACTTCAGAAAAATAGAAAAGAAATGGCAAGGCAAGTGGGAAAAATCCGAGACCTTCGAAGCTAATGTAAACTCAAAAAAGAAAAAATTCTTCACATCCATTATCATTCCTTATGTCAATGGCAACATACACATCGGCCATTCATTCACTTACACAAGAACAGACGCGTATGCGCGATTCAAACGAATGCAAGGTTTCAACACATTATTGGCGCAAGGATTTCACGCGACCGGCGAGCCTATACTCGGCGCGATTGAAAGGCTGAAAAAAGGCGACAAAAGCCAGATAGACACTTTCAAGATGTACGGCGCTACCGAAAAGGATTTCGATAATTTCAAAAAGAAAGGACCTGAATTTGCCGCCAAGTTCTGGATGGAAAAGATTATAGAATCGTCAAAGCTTATGGGATTTTCAGTTGACTGGAGAAGAAAATTCATAACTGCGATAGACCCTGCGTTCAACCGCTTCATCGAATGGCAGTACAATACATTGAGAAAGAAGGGCTATGTAATTCAAGGCACTCATCCTGTTATTTGGTGTCCACATGACCAGTCGCCAACAGGCGATCACGATAGGTTAAAAGGCGAGGGTGAAAGTCCGATTGAATTCGCTGTTTTAAAATTTAAATTGGATTCAAGTGAAGTCCTACCGTGTGCAACATTAAGACCAGAAACCATTTATGGCGTGACTAACCTTTGGTTGAACCCCGATGCAAAATATGTGAAAACGAAAATCGGCAATGAGACATGGATAGTCAGCAAAGAAGCTGTAGAAAAACTCAAAGACCAGTTAAGAAATATTGATATTATTAATGAAGTTTCTGCGAATAATCTCATCGGAAAATCTGTCATCAATCCTATAAACAACAAAAAAATACCGGTTTTGTCTGGAACTTTCGTAGACCCGACAACTGCTACCGGTGTTGTAATGTCCGTTCCTTCACATGCCCCCTATGATTATGTCGCATTGAAAGAATTGAAAGAGAAGATTCAACCTGTTTCTGTAATAAAAGTAGAAGGATTTGGTGAACATCCGGCTGTGGAAGTCTGTGAAAAAATGGGAATCAAATCCACAAAAGAAACGGAAAAATTGGACGAAGCTACATCATTGGTTTACAAAAAGGAATTTCACACTGGAACTCTCAGGGAAATAACCGGCAAATATGCAGGGATGAAAGTTTCCGAGGTTAAAGAACAGTTGGTAGAGGATTTGGTAAAACAAAAGATTGCCGACAAGATGTGGGAAACAACAAATCTTGTTGTCTGCAGATGCACTACAAGATGCCATGTAAAAATTTTGGAGAACCAATGGTTTTTGAAATTCTCGGACAAAGAATGGAAAGAAAAGGTCAAGCAATGCATAGCACAAATGAAATTCTATCCGGAAGAAGCAAGGTCGCAGTTTCTCAACACAGTTGATTGGTTGGATGACAAGGCATGCGCAAGAAAGAGCGGTCTAGGCACAAGGTTGCCATGGGACAAGGAATGGCTTGTCGAGACTCTGAGCGATTCTGTTATTTACATGGCATACTATACAATCGCGAGGATAATAAACGAGAAGAAAATACCCGCTGAAAAATTAACAGATGAAGTTTTTGATTTTGTTTTTCTCGGAAAAGGAAATTTGAAAGATGTCAGCAAAAAATCTGGATTGGACGAAAAAATAATGACCGCAATGAAAGAAGAATTCGAATATTTCTATCCTGTTGACATGAGAAATTCTGCGAAGGAATTGGTTCAGAATCATTTGACGTATGCTTTGTTCCACCACGTGGCTATATGGGACAATCCAAAATACTGGCCTAGATCTTATGGAGTCAATGGATTCGTAACAGTTTCTGGAGAAAAGATGGCCAAGTCTAAAGGAAACATAATACCGCTGAAAGACTTGATTTCAAAGTACGGCGCTGACCTTGTGAGAATCAACATAGCCACATCGAATGAAAACATGGATGACGCCGATTGGAAGGAGGATTCTTTGAAGACGTTTGCTTCAAGGCTGGAATTTTTGGAGGAACTGGTGGAAGACTACAAAAAAGCGACAAGAAAATCCATGAACAATCTAGACAGTTACATGGAAACAATTCTACAGCAGTGCATCAAAGAAGCGACTGAAAATTATGAAGTTATGAAATTCAGGTCTGGGATTCAGTTTAGCGTTTTCCAGCTGTTGAATGAAGTCAAGAATTATATAGAAAGGTGCAATGGAATTAAAAATTGCAATAAAGATGTTCTGAAAAACTGTGTGGCTGCAGCTTTGCAATTGATTGCACCATTCACTCCACACGGGAGTGAGGAACTCTGGAATAAAATGGGAAATAAAGATTTAATCTCATCAGGGCATTGGCCAGCATACGATGAGAAGAAAATCAACACAAAACTGATTGAATTAGAGAGCATTTTCAAAAAAACACAGGAAGATGTCAACCAAGTGATAAAGCTTTCCGGCAAGAAGAAGAATGCTTACTTGTATTTTGTGACAGACAAGGAACTGGATCATTTTAAGGAATCTGAAGGTTATCTGAAGAAATTGTTTGGATTCAAAAAACTCGCTCTGTTCAAGTCATCCGACCAAAAGAAATATGATCCGCAAAACAAGGCATCCAGAGCGAAATACGGCAGACCAGCCATCTACATCGAGTAATCAGACAACAATTACGAATGTTTCAATTACAGCTCCTACCAACAACAGAAATATCGCAAGGCCAAGAACCTTAAGGCTGTCCTTGACTATTATACTAAACAATTTAGTCTTTCTTTTCATGAGCGCTGCTGACAATATTCCGCCTGCAATTCCCCCAAGGAAGTACGCCATTATTTCAAATATCCCGTGAGGCAGGTAAGTCATCAAAGCAATAGGTATCCCGTGCAAACCTCCGACCGATTTCGCTGTCAGCCCTATGGCCGTTGACAGGACTGATGCGTTCCACGCCAGTATGAAAATCGCACCGGAACCAAAAATGAGGGAAAACAGGAAAGCTATCAGCAAAACACCGATATTGTTTAAAGAAATCTTCAGAAACGTGCTCGAAAACAGGAAACTTCCCCTGATTATATTGATTGCATTTATCTGGTCCTGAAAGATACTATTCACTGTAGCCTCGGGCAGAAAAAGAAATATCAATGACAGTGAGATTATAACCCCGGAAAAGAATGCCACATAGACAGTTATTATGTTCTTGTGCCTCTGCAAGAAGTTTTGTCTCTCATTGCGTCTGAGTTCGACTTCTGTCACAACTTCCTCGCGCAACAGCAAATTAACCATCAAAGGAGTCATTATGAATGTTATGACGATTGAGGTGAACATGCCGATGGACTGCGGAAAAACCAGAAAAGAAATGAACAGGCTTATCGCAGCTATGAAGACTCCTATGAAGAACATCCATACGGGATGCCTTACAGCTTGTCTAGCCGATATTATGCTTTCCAGTACCATCTTATACCTTAAATAAATACGTTAATTTAAGAATTAATAGAATATGTCTAGATTCAAAAAATCCACATTAATAGGTTTCATCCTTATAGCCATAATGCTCTTGTCTACATTCTCGTATGCCGTACTGCAGTCGGTAAACTCGCCTAATGTAGAATTGCCTGAATCGAATGTAATAGAATACCGTTTGGAGCCTGACTTGAAGGATGCCATGATAAGATACGGTGTGACATTCATCACGTTCGATTACAATCTAGGATGTCAGAATTGCATACAGCAGAAATCTTTTCTCGAATCTGTGGCAAACGAGTACAAGCAGCAGATTTTCCTTGAAGAGTTGAAGGACGATAGCTTGGATGTATCGAAGATAACAGTGTCTAGTGTATACGGAGAACATGAGCTGGTCAATGCCAACGAGACGGAGATTTTAAAATCATTATGCGACTTCATGGTATCTCCGCCCGTGACATGCGCCCTTATTTAATAAATCAAAAATATAGTAATAGATTATGGCGTTCGAGTATGACGTGAATACTTTTGTGAACTTGTTTGCCTTTTTCGGATTGACAGTCGCGACTTATACTGTCTTCTATTTCGGCAGGACAATAAGCTGGAAAGGCGTGCCATTAGACCTTTTCACCCTCGCGCTTGGCATAAATCTTATCGGATTGTCTTATCTGCTTAGGGTATGGACACCTACGTCACCTCTGATAAATGTGACTATAGCGATTGGATCGGCTTTTCTGTTAATCGGTGTTGTGTGGGTATTCAACGGGAAAAGCCTTGATGTGTCACATCTCAAGAAGAGGGAAGAAGAGATCAAGTCAGTTATAGCAAAACTTAAGGAAAATTATTACCAGCAGGAATTGTCCGAAGAAGACCTCAAGAAAGCATACTCACAATTGTTGAGGGAACTGGCTGAAATCGAAGTCAAACTAAACAAGGACTCTCCGGCAGAAAAGACTTGACTGGTTTCACCCATTTCCTGAGATCTTTCGATTTTGTTCATGCAAATGCAGCTCTTAACTTGTCAACAAGTTTAATCTCGTCTCCCTTCAAAACTTTCGCATACGGAGATAGATTTTTGCCAACTATTTGCAAAAATGTAAAGTCACCTTTGTATCTTGGAATCACATGAACATGCAAATGATCTATGCTCTGCCCGGCTATTCTGCCGTAGTTGGTCCCTATGTCCAAACCGTTGGGTTTCAGAGTCTTGTGGATTATTCGCGCAGTCTTTTTAACAAGCTCAAACAGTTTATCGGTTTCTTTGTCGGTCAGAGCAAGCATGGATTTGATGTGTTTTTTGGGGATTACAAGAGTATGTCCCACTGTCACAGGTTCTTTCGAGAAAAACACCAAATGATTATCGTCCTCGTGAAGTATTTCATGGCTTTTCATGTTGTTTTTATTGCAGAACGGACATTTCTTCATTCAAACCAATTTATTTTACTATTGCTTTTATTCTTCTTATGCCTGAGGCAATACTCTCCTCCTTTATTATTTTGAATTCGCCGACCTCTTTTGTATTTTTCACATGCGGCCCACCACACACTTCAATGGAAAAATCTCCCACAGAATAGACAGAAACTTTTTCACCATATTTTTGCTCGAACACGGCTTGTGCACCTCTTTTTTTCGCTTCCCCGAACGGCATCTCTTCTCTTGTAACAGACACACATTTCTCTATTTGATTATTCACAAGATTTTCCACGTCGCTTATTTCTTTTTCTGTGAGAGCTCTATCAAAATTGAAATCGAACCTCAACCTTTCTGGTGTTATATTCGAGCCTTTCTGGACTAAATCTTTTTTCTTCAGCACCCTTCGCAAGGCTTCGTTCAACAGGTGTGTCGCCGTATGCAATTTTGTCGATTGCTCGGATGCGTCGCTTAATCCACCCTTGAACTTTTTTTCAGACCCGACTCTGGAGATTTGCTGGTGCCTTTCGAATTCTTTTTTAAATCCTTTATCGTCCACCTCGACACCAATCTCATTTCCGAGTTCTTTTGTCATCTCAATTGGAAAGCCGAAACTTTGAAACAGCAAAAATGCATTCTTACCATCGATCTTTTTCACCTGTTTGGCAATTTCTTCAAATTTCTTCAGACCGCGTTCAAGCGTGTTCCTGAACTTTAACTCTTCTTTTTTCAGTTCGTCTAGAATAAATTTCTTCCTTTTTTCCAAATTCGGATAGTCTTTTTTATACAACTCGATAACTATCGTGACCAAATCACTGAGAAATTCTTTTTCAACTCCAATCAGCTTTCCGTGCCTTATGGATCTCCTTATTAATCTGCGCAGGATATATCCTCTGTCTACATTACTGGGAACTATTTCTTCAGCAAGGACAAACGTAGACGCCCTAATGTGGTCTGTTATAATCCTTATGGATTTTTCCTGTTTTTCGTCAGGCGATTTTATTTTTGAGATTTTTTTTATCTTTTCGACGATTGGTTTGAAAGTTTCAATTTCATATACACTCTTTTTGTTTTGCAGTGCAGCAACAGTTCTTTCAACGCCCATACCAGTGTCAACGTTCTTCTGCTTCAACAATTCATACTTGCCTTCCTGAGTCTTGTTGTACTGCATGAAAACGTCATTCCATATCTCAAAATATTTACCGCATGAGCATCCCGGCTTGCAATCTTTGCCGCATGGTTTCTTATTGGTATCATAAAACATTTCTGTATCCGGACCGCAAGGACCTGTAGTTCCGGCAGGACCCCACCAATTGTCCTTTTTCGGCAAATAAAAAATCCTTTCCTTTGGTATTCCTAAACTCTGCCAAATCTTGGCACTCTCTTCATCACGCGGCGCGTCCTTGTCGCCGGCAAAAACACTAATGTACAATCTTTTCTTGTCTAATCCCAGCCATTTCTTGGCTGTCAAAAACTCGAAACTCCATCTTATAGCATCCTCTTTGAAATACTCCCCCAAAGACCAATTGCCCAACATCTCGAAAAATGTTAAATGAGATTCATCACCGACTTCATCTATATCATCTGTTCTCAAGCACTTCTGGACATTTGCCAGCCTTTTCCCGAGCGGATGAGGTTGTCCTAAGAGATACCTGACAAGCGGATGCATGCCAGCTGTCGTAAATAGAACTGTTGGATCTTCCTCGGGAATGAGTGGAGCATTGGGAATAATCTTATGGTTATTTTGTTTGAAGAACTCCAAGTAAAGTTCCTTGAGTTTTTCTGAATCTACGCCTTTATTCATACTATTCCTTTAGATGTTAGTAAAGTAAAAATTAATGGTTGTTTATTTAGATTATCGTCTGGCTCACTTGCTCCTTCTTGATGTTATACGTATTCGACTCACTATATTAGTGCTCTGACATCGTCTTTTTTCATTTTAATTTGAACGGGCGCTAGCGGATTTGATTGAGAAGGTATTACAAACTTGATACTATCGTCCTCACGCTTCTTATCTTGCGTCACAGCTTCTAGTATTTTTTTCCTATCCAGATAGTCTGGTATATTCTGAGGGAGTCCGACTCTTTTTAATAAATTAATCAATGAGTCAAATTCTCTATCAGTCCAATTTCCATTTGCAACAGCTAATCTACCTTCTATGTTCATTCCTATTGCTACTGCTTCGCCATGTGTTAAGTTGTAATCACTTGCAAACTCTACAGCATGACCTATCGTATGTCCAAAATTGAGTATTTGTCTTACACCTTCGTCAAATGGATCTTTATCAATGTAAAATGCTTTTATGATAAGAGACTCTAAAACAAATCTCGACACTAATTCGATGTCTTTCCTTAATAAACTGTCTAAATGTATTTCCAATTCTCTTCTGAAATGTGGATCAATTGCACCATATTTTACGACTTCTGCCAAACTACTTCTATAAACTCTTTCTGGTAAAGTTAGTGTGGTTTCCGGGTCTACTAAATCCATAGTGGGATGGTAAAATACTCCAAATAAATTTTTACCATGTGATGTATTTACTGCAGTTTTTCCACCCAGACTGCTGTCGACTTGCGCGAGTAATGTCGTCGGAACTTGAACATAATGTATACCTCTCATATAACCGCGTGCAACTAGACCAGCTACATCTCCTACCACACCGCCGCCTAATGCTATAATGGTAGAGTCTTTTTTTCCATACCCATACTCACCTAACTGATTCACTAGGTTGTCTACAGTATCTAAACTCTTTCTTTGTTCTCCTTCATGAAATTCCAATAATTCAGCATCTAAACTAATTTTCCTAAAACATTGTTGTAATCTATAACCGTATAGTCTTGCTACTATAGAATCCGTTATTATTGCATATCTTCGAAGAGGCTTTCGTAAAATTTCAGGAACTTCTGATAGACAACCCGGCTTGACAATTATTTCAGTATACTGTGTTTCTACACCATTTTCTATAGGCGATACAGCCATTCTGAATAATTCATTCATAGTTGAGAGTATATGATATAACTTTATTAAGGTTCGTTCTATCATGCGGTTTACTAAAGAAACTGATTTATCTTAATAGATATCGCTTCAAGTTTCTACCTTCTGTTACTTCTCTTTTAAAATCTTCTGTTGGTGCATTCTGGTGATAAGTAGGCTCTCCTGTTTCGTCGTAATGTCCTTCGATAAATGTACCTCCTCTATATAAATTTCCAGAGAATCTACTGTGTATGTATTGAATGTCTAATGGAAAAACAGAACCAACTAAAAGCGACACCGACTCTTTTTCACAACCATCCTGATCAGGAACAATTCTAATATATCGTGTTTCTCTTATTCCACTTGGCCAACGTCCAGAAAATGTTCTTCTAAAACCTTTTTGTCTGAGTTTTTTTGCGAATTGTTCCTTTATCATAGTCTTTCACTTCATTCATCACTATTTAATAATCTTTATAAGCTTTCGGTAAGTAGAATACTCTTCATATTTCTTCGACAATGTAATCACTTTTTTATTATTAGAATGCAATTTTAAATTTACATGGAAAACAAGCTTCTGATTTATCTTTCGCTAGCATCGTCTGTTATAGGTCTGACTATCATCTACATAGCGTCGCAGAACGTTGAATTGAATTTGACGTCCATTGGCATGGTAACTTATGATGATGTCGGGAAGAATGTAAGAGTCTGTGGAAGAATAGATTCGATTTTCACCTCGAGACAAAATCATGTTTTCTTCAAGCTTGAAGACCACAGCGGCGAGATAGATGCGGTTGTGTTCAATTCAAGCACTAACAAGCTCCAGGTACAGGATTTGAAAAAAGGCGATTTGGTTTGCGTTTCTGGAAGAATAGACGAATACGAAGACAAACTGGAGATATTACCGCAAAAGATAGAACGTGAATGAAATGTTTCTTGAGATTTTACTTTTTATATTGTTGGGTGCATTTTCAGGAGTTATAGCCGGACTGTTGCCTGGCATTCATCCCAATACACTGATAGTTCTTCTGTTTGGAAGCTTGACGTTGATTTCAGGTTATCCAGTTTATGCGATAGTATCATTCATAATATCGATGGTGGTTGTGAATACATTGGTCGGTTTTATACCGGCTATTTTCCTTGGTGCTCCTGAAGACAGCACTGCATTAAGTGTTTTGCCAGGCCACCGACTTTTGATGGAAGGCAGAGGTCTGGAAGCCGTTTATCTTTCGGTCATAGGCGGCATAGGAGTTGTCCTGCTTTTTTCTTTGTCGTTGCCGTTGTTGATTAAGGTGTTGCCTTTCCTGTACGAGAATATAAAAAGTTATATACCGTTTCTCTTGATGGGCATTGTATCTGTGATGATATTGACAGAAAAGGGAATTCAAAAATTGTGGGGTGTTGTCGCTTTTACTTTATCTGGAATTCTAGGCATGATTACGCTGAACAGTTATTTGGTGCAACCTACGTTTGTGTTCTTCCCGCTGTTTTCCGGTTTGTTTGGTATAAGTACGCTATTGCTCAGCCTGAAATCAAAAACAAAATTGGTGAAGCAATTTGAGAATTTCGGTGTTGTTGACAGGTCACTGGCAATTTTAGGTTCGATAAAGGGTTTCTTGGCAGGATTGATTGTTGGGATACTCCCTGCGGTTGGTTCGGCTCAGGCTGGAACTCTTGTACAAATCATTGCTAGAAAAGAAGACGCAAAAGAATTTCTTGTTTCCATGGGAGGAATAAATGCCGCGAATACTTTGTTCGCTTTGGCTGCTTTGTACATTATAGGGAAACCTAGGTCAGGTGCTGCAGTTGCTGTAGATAGACTGGTAGAAAATTTCGGATTCAATGAAATGCTATTGTTGGTTGGTGTAACTCTGTTCGCTACTGGCTTGGGCGTAATTTTGACTCTGAACATTAGTAAAAGATTCTTGAACATTTTGGGTAAGATATCTTACGATAAGATTTCCATTTCTGTCATCGGTCTTATTACAATTCTAACGTTAATCTTTACAGGATTTTATGGGTTGTTGATTCTCGCTGTTTCTACTGCTATAGGATTGATAGCACCTTTGGCGAATATCAAGAGGAGTTTGTTGATGGGTGTATTGATTTTGCCGACAATATTTTTGTATTTTGGGCTCATTTAGAAGATACCTTTAAATAGCTAATTAACTTCTATTTTATTATGTCAAATCTGCAGGGGTTGAAACAAGAACTTTTTTCCTATATGGAAAATCATCCGAGAGCTGTAACATCTGATGCAAGAAGAGATGGATTTAGTGAACATTTAGATACTCTCTACGAAGGTAAATTAGGTGGAGCAAAAAGAGACTTCGAGTTTTATCAATTTGTTCAAACATCACAAAGGTATTTGAATTCAAGTTCTGAGGAGGAGAAAAAACTATCGGAGGGAGAACTCTCTAGATATGCTTATCGTGGGCTAAGAGCTGAAGACAGGTTACTAATGGTTGTATTTGGACAAGGAGCGTTTCTACCAGAAGAACAAGGTGGTATGTTAGAATTTATAAAATTGTATATTACGGAAAATTCACCCGTTTATGAAGAAAGCTACAGATTAAGATTTGAAGAGGGATTGCGGACGAATTTGGATAAGTTGAGAGGGAGAGAATATAAACCAATAGACATTGACAAAGCGAAGAGACTTTTGAAAGAAGCAGTAGATGAAGACTTATCGGATATGGATACGAGAGAAAAACAAGTGCTAATTTCATGTTTCGGATTAGAAGATGGTAAAAGAAGAACTTATAGAGAAGTTGGCGAAACTATTGCGAATAAAAGAACTGGTAGAGTGGGTGTTAGTGAAAGAACTGTTCGCAGACTTGTGTCAAGTGCTCGTAGGAACTTTAGAGATTCACCTTTGAGAAGTAAACTTAAAGAATATCTAGAAGAAGATGGTAAAGACTTCAATTAATTTTTGTCAAAAGCCATCTCTATCGATTTGCCCTCAAACTCTATTTTATCTTTAAACTGACCTTTTGTTTTTCCGACAGAAAGTTGTCCAGCACCGACTTCCTTCGTTATCTGATTCGCATACCGTTTGAGTATCTTATTCGTTTTTTCATCCGAATTTAATGTCAGCGAAATACTTTCCTTCACATGGAATTTATTATCCTTTCTCATAGCTTGTATTTGCCTTATCACTTCCCTTGATAATGATTCTTCCATAAGGCTCTCGTCAAATGACTTGTTCACAAAAACCTTGCCTTGCTTGAATTCTGCTTCTGCAAAATCACCTTTCGGAATTTTGTCTATCACGCCCACAGTTTTGGCATTGCACATAAACAAAAGAACATTTTCCACATTAGCGACAGCATCGAGAATATCCTTGTTTTCAGATTGAACAAAAACCTCCATAACAGGTCTCCTTAACTTTATCCCAGCTTGCTGTCTTGCAGATAAACTACCTTCTATTATCTCCTTCGCAATCTCCATATGGCTTTCCAATTCATTGTCAATCAAAAATTCCTTCGGTTTCAACCAATCAATCATCATAACTGATTTTTTCTTTCCGTCCAAGTTGAGATAAATCTCCTCCGATAGAAACGGTGTTATTGGAGAGAGTAACTTTGAAACTGTTAGCAAACATTCACGCAAAACAGACAATGCAGTGGTCTTGTCATCGCCAGTTTCAGAAACCCAAACCCTGTCACGAATAAGCTTTATGTAGAATCTGCTCAAGTCATTGACTACAAAGCTTATTATTTTTCTTCCGCCGTTATGGAACTCGAAATTTTCCATGTGATTGGTAACGTCTTTCGCTAATGAGTTTAATTTCGAAAGTATCCATTTGTCTTCTGTTTTCAAGTTCTTCAAGCTTGGATTGAAATCGGAATCTACGTATGTTGTGAAGAATGAGTATGAATTCCAAAGAATGTTCAAGGCTCGCCTGATTTCTTCTGCAGTCTTGAAGCTGAAATTCTGAACTTCCCATGGAGATACCTCCCAACAGTAATACAACCGCAAAATATCCGCACCCAGTTTTTCAAGAGCATCGTTTCCCCACACAACATTACCCAGAGACTTGCTCATCTTTTCACTCTTTTCATCAAGCACCCATCCGTTCAACGCAACAGACTTGTAAGGAGACTGGCCGAAAGTTGCAACGCCGCAAAACATTAATGAATAAAACCATCCTCTTATCTGATCCTGGCTTTCGTCAATTATATCAACCGGCCACAATTTATCGAAAATTTCCTTGTTCTTGTAGGGGTATCCTAAAGAAGCCCAAGGCGCTATTCCGGAATCAAACCATACATTCATCGTATCAGGGACTCTCTTCATTGAGCCCTTGCAATTTCTGCATCCTATTTCTATCTTGTCGACCGCATGCTTGTGAAGGTCAATGTTTTTAGGGAGTTTTTTCAGAGACCTTTCCTTCAATTCATCCAAGCTTCCAATTACATCAATATCATCGCACTTTTGGCATATCCATATCGGCAAGGGAATGCCCCAATATCTCTGCTGGGAAATGCACCAGTCTGTGGCATCCTCAAGCCAATTGTGGAATCTCTCCCTTCCGAATTCTGGCAACCATCTGACCTTTTCGTTTTCTTTTATCATTTTTTCTTTTATCTCGTCGACTTTGAAGAACCACTGCTTGCTCACACGGAATACTAACGGCGACTTGCATCTCCAGCATAATGGGTAAGGATGAACAATCCAACCGAGATTAAGAAGCAGATTCTTTTTTTCCAACTTTTCTGCTATTACCTTGTCAGCATCCTTGACAAAGACTCCTTTGAATTCTCCTGTGTCTTCGGTGTATCTGCCTTGCTCGTTTACCGGCGAAACAACAGGAAGATTGTAATGCAATCCCATGATATGGTCTTCTGGTCCGTGACCGGGAGCAGTGTGGACCAGCCCAGAACCTTCGTTCATCGTCACAAATTCTTTTACATTCTCTTCTTTCGTTTCTTCACTTTCAACCAATCTGTGTTTGTAAGATTTTTTAGTTAGCACAGGAATCGATAAGATTATTCTATGCGCATTTTGATTTTTTTCCAGATTTCTTTGGACTGGAACATCGAAAACAGGTTTGTATTTTATTCCTTCTAATTTCTTGCCTTGGATTCTTTCTACAATTTCATAATCAAGATTTAACAATTCTTTTAATACTGGCTGCACTCTTTTTTCTGCAATTATCAAAATTTCATTTCCGACCTTCGCCTTCACATAATATTCGTCGGGATGAACAGCAATTCCCACATTTGAAATCAAAGTCCATGGTGTTGTGGTCCAGATAACAAAATATTCATTGTCTTTTCCAACCAGAGGGAACTTGACATAAATAGAGGGGTCCTTCACATCGGCATAACTGTCGCTGACTTCATATCCTGCCAGAGCCGTCTCACAATGAGGGCACCAGTAAATAGATTTCTCGCCAGGGACGAGCATTCCCTTTTCAAACATTTGCTTGACAGTCCACCATCCAGATTCAATGTAATAATTTTCAAATGTTATGTAAGGATCTATGTAACCTCGCCACGCACCTAATTTTCTGTACATCTCAAGCCAATTCTGTTCATTCCCTGTGGCGAACTTCCTGCATTCATTAATAAATTTTTCGACACCCATCATTTCGATGTCCTGCTTGGCTTTTATTCCGAGTTTCTTTTCGACCATGTTCTCAATCGGCAGGCCATGCATATCGAATCCCGGCTGGAACCATGAACTGAAGCCTTGCAGAAGCTTGAACTTGCTCCATATGTCTTTCAATGTTGTTGTCTTTACATGACCCACATGTGGATCTGCATTCGCATAAGGCGGACCATCTAGGAGATAGAATTTCTTTTTTTTGGAGTCGAACTTCGTTAGTTTAGTCGGGATTTTGTTTGATTCCCAGTATTCTCTAATTCTCTGTTCAAGTTCCTTCGGATTGTAGTGACCCTTGACTTCTTTTATCATATTGATCAAATGAGTAAATCTAACTTTTATTTCTCTTTTAATAAATAGAATTTATATCCGTCTTCTAGCGCTCGTCTACTAGCCTCTATTATATCTGTGCCACTAGATCTGGAAGTAAATTCTTCTCCATCGTTCTTGAATGTTATAGAAACATCAACCCTAGCTTGGGTACCCTTCTCTCCGGATGGTAAGTCAACCCAATAATCTATTAGCTCGACTTGTTCAATTTTAGGATAATATTTTCTTAACGCTTTTCTCATCGCCAAGTCTAAAGCATTCACAGGACCATCGCCATCCGCAACTTCATGCTCACAGTTCCCGTTTATCATAACTTTTACGGTGGCTTCTTTTACGTCGGCTGGTGGATCAGAAGTGTGAATGGTAGTTGTTCGACAGTCCAAGAGTTCAAATGGCATTTCCTCGTCTCTTGAAACTCTATGTAACAGAAGATATGTTTGGGCTTCTCCAAAATTCTGCAGTGTATTAACTTCATTCATTGTTGTTTGTAGCTGTTCGTCTGAAAGTTTGAAACCATATTTATCAGTCCACCATCTTACGGCAGCTTTTCCTGATTGTTCTGAAAGAGGAAAGTATCGTTTGTTACCGACCGTTTCAGGACTTATGTGCTCATATGCTGTAGGATCTTTTATCATAGCGTCTGAATGCATACCAGCTGCGTGACTGAACGCCATCTCACCAACATATGGAGCATTGGGAGATACTCTCCTTCCTGTCAGTCTTCCTACTTCACGTGCAATTCGCGTTAGCTTCCTAAGATTAGATTCCGTTATCACAGGATACCCTTCTCGGTATAACTCAACAAGAAGTGTTGTAAGATTAGCATTTCCGACTCTCTCTCCCAGACCATTCATAGTACCTTGAACTTGTATAGCGCCCGCCTTGACACCAGCCATTGAATTAGCTATTCCGTATCCTCTATCATCATGGCAATGTATTCCTATCGGCATTCCAAATTCTCTGACTATTTGGGATGTTATGTCATATATATCTGTCGGGAGATTGCCGCCATTGGTGTCGCATAAAATAAGTATGTCTGCCTCTCCTCTTTTTGCAGCCTCCAGTGAAGCTAAAGTATAGTCAGGGTCCAATTTGTAACCGTCAAAAGAGTGCTCAGCGTCAAAAAATACAGGTCTTCCCTGCGATTTCAGATACGCAACAGAATCTTCAATTATTCTCAAGTATCCTTTTGGATCATGATATCTAAGAACAGTTTTTACTTGTCCTCTGTGAGTTTTGCCGACAACTGTATAAATATCTGCATTCGTTTGAAGAAACGGTTGCATATTGCTCTCGATGTTTTCTGTCCGGCTCGTCATTCCAAACGCGGCTATCCTTGTAGTTATTTTTGTATCTAATTCGAGTTCTCTTACTTTCTGGAAGTATGTCATATCTCTGGGATTCGAACCTACAAAACCGCCTTCGATATAAGGTATGCCTAATTCTGTTAATAACTTGGTGATACCTAACTTCCCTTCTAGACTGAGATTAAGATAAGATGTTTGAGCTCCGTCTCTTAGGGTAGTATCATAAAGATGTACTTTTGTCAAGTCCAATCCGGTATTCACCTGTCATCAGCTGACACCTCTTTTCAGAAATTTAAATCTATATAAGGGAATAGAATTAGAGTGCAATCCGTAAACCACATTGCATAACAATGTTTTTATAAAGCAAAGTTTATAAAGATTCAGTAAGGAACGGGTAAGAGATGATATTACGCCAGAATGTTTGACGTGCGGTAAGGATTATCCTAAATTGAATCATGCAAAAGTTGAAGGTGCTATTGTCGAAGTTTGCGAAAGATGCACGAGATTCGGCACCAAAGTTGATGTTCCGCAGATTTATGCTCCAATCAAAAAACCAATTATTTTTTCCGAGCCTGACGAATTGAATTTGGAATTGGTACCAGAGTACGGCAAGATTATAATCAAAGCGAGAAAAGACAAGGGACTGTCAAGATACGACTTTGCGCAAAACATCAAGGAGAAGGAATCTGTGATGAAAAGGATAGAAGATGAAATAATGAAGCCTGACGAAGATTTAATTAAAAGAATGGAGAATTTATTGAATATCAAGCTGACTGAAAAGTATGATGGTTTTGTGCCGCAGAGAGGAAAGAAAAGGATTGACCTAACCGTGGGCGACATTGTAGAGGTATCTTGATGAAAAGAAAAGCGAAAACCAAAGATGAATTCGGATTCTGGAAATTTTTGATTGTTCTATCTGTAGCGTTGAATGCTGTAAATTTCTATTATGTGAACGGTCTGTATAATGTGATAAACAAAGATGTTATCATACCTCTGTCGAATACAGCCGTGGGAGACATTACAGGATATTTTGTTTACGGCTATTCGCCGTGGTTTTCACTGGTTTTGATGGCTGTCATATTGGCTGGGTATTTTAT
The DNA here is from genome assembly GCA_016187385.1 of Candidatus Aenigmatarchaeota archaeon. Classification (GTDB taxonomy): domain Archaea; phylum Aenigmatarchaeota; class Aenigmatarchaeia; order CG10238-14; family SCSR01; genus JACOWB01. The sequence goes on along the minus strand of JACPJU010000001.1, from coordinate 462,150 downwards.
TTTCAGAAAGTTTAACTGATTGACTTTATTGTTCAAAGCAGTACAAATGATTGATGTTAGTACATTCGTGCATCCCCTGATTTGTCCAACCCGAATCAGTACGGGAATTACTACCTACATCACCAAAAGCTGAGTTTAGTGTCCAGTCTTCACAACGATTAGTTGGAGAATATGGAATAGAACCATTGAAACTTGTACTTGTCCAAACTAACTTGTTTGTTTGAGTTGCTGTCTTTTCGTCCAAATTTATAGCATTTGCTATAGAGCCGTCTGTTAAATCATTCCAACTATCTGCTATTTTCTTGCCGTCTAATAATTTGTAAGGATTGTTGAAATGAGTCAATCGTGAAGTTGCGGCAGTTGTCCGATCGCTTAGCCAAGCCTTCCAAGTTCCGCCTAGATTAGCTGCATTAGCTAATGATTGACATTTCTGGTCGGCACCACTTAGACCTCCGAGAGTGCCATTGTAGCCAGTACTTGTGATGAAAACTCTTTTATACGTTGTAGTTACAACTTCGCGCCATCCAGACACACCCGAACAAATATAGAGGTTATCATTTGTTGTATCAAAAACCACTCGTCCCTCTTCATCAGCTACATCACAATCTGTGCCTACAGGTAAGTTGCTCCTCGTAGGTATTTGGATATAGTTTCCCGTCACTTGCAGTTTTGATTTAGGAGTACCTATACCTATGCCAACATTGCCATCCTTGTCAATAACAAATGGTGTAGGATCATGTACTAATTGGTCCCCAGATTCATAGGATTGGTCATTAACCACAAAGCTATCTCCTCCCATAGCATTTACTATGCTAATGTTACCATATACTTGCAAATTAGCTTCAGGAATCCTTACTGCTCCTATAACAACAGATGATCTTCCAAAAGTAGAATTCGCTAAAACCATTGCATAATCACTATCTACAAAAAATCGCATCATATCCAGAGAGTGATAATACTCGATAAATCCGGGGGGGAAAGGATCATTAATGTCATTAAATTCAATTACTGATGGATGATCTGAGGAGGTTGCTGTTAATCTTAAGTCATAGATAGGATATTCAGTACCACCAATACGCTCACTTGCCAGCTTGTTTACAATCTCTAACCTTGCCCGAGGATTTGAAGTGCCTATACCTGTTCTGTTTTTGTCTGCGTCTACAAATAATGTAGGTGCTAGATTGTTTTGATCTATTGTAACATTGCCTGAATTATCAATAATCATTAAATTTTTGCCTGCAGAATCTTGGAACAGAATGCTCTGGCCCTGCGTGCCTACAACCATGCCTGTCTTGAGTATCGAACCCATGGAAATGATTCTTGATAAGAGTTCAATCGGACTTGGTATCTTTTTTGGTGGTTCTTCAGGCGGTGCTCCTCCGACTGGCGGTGGTTGAGATGGTTGACCTCCTGGTGGTTGTGTTGGAGGCTGTCCTGGTGGTTGAGGTGGTTGGGTTACATTCGGTGGTTGTTCGGGTGGTATTAATTGGCCACCAAGGAAAAAGAAATAAATGGAAACGCTTAACGTTACAGCAATTAAAGCGGCTAGTGTTATCCAAGGCCTGAATTCCCGCTGACTTCCTTTGTTAGCCATACTCCCTTTTTACTATATGGTTTTCCTCCTTTTAATTAGTTAGTAATGAAGTTCAGCAACTCTTTCATGCGGTTTTAAATCCTTAAATGACATCTTAGAATTATGCCGTATAGAGCTGGAATTGCACTTGGAGCAAGTCCCAAAGATTTGGGATTGTGGAGAGTCGAAAGGGTCTCGCAAGATTATTAAGAAAATAAAATCGGGATAGTTATAACCACTGGCAAATACGAAGCCGATGATTTAGCGCATCTTGCCGTTGGATTAGGAATCCCGGAACGCTGTATAAGAACTGAAAAGAAATCAAGAACAACTGGGGAGAATATATCTCATTTGAGAGATGATATATTGCCTCCTTTAGATAAAGAACGTGGAAGATGCGAAATGGTGTATATAGCTACTCAAAAATTTCACATACCAAGAGCCTCATATGATGCTGAGAAATTGTTAACGAGAATTGAATTTCAACCTGCTTTTCCATTAGGCTCTTTCCGATATGTCTATCTTTATCCATATGAATTTGAGGAAGCCGAAGATAGAAGACCACGAGAAGCTATAATACAAAGTGAGCTAGCCGAGAGAAACTATTTTCTGGCTGATGTGATAGCGTTAAATGCCGGAAATATTTTATTTTCAGGGGATCCTACTGTACCTTACAATTACATATTAAGGATAGCCGCTCCTCGAAGAACTTAAGTTTTTCCACGTTCGGTATCAAAGGTTGTTTTTGCAGAAATTTACGATTGGTAGAAAGTTTTTAATAGTTTATTGTATACACTATCTATTATGAATTTAGAAAGGGTAAAAGAAAGGTTATATGAAATTGGGGGGATTATTGATTCACCACTTTCACTTGTACCTTACCTCCTTCCGGGGGTAGGTTCAACCTTAAGTTCTTTAACAGAGCAAGCCTCACGGCGAAGATTTCATACATCACCATCTCATTACGAAGCACCAATAAACTCTCAGCCAAGCGATGTTGTCACAATGGCACTTACTGACGGTTGTGCAGTCCCTTTGATGCATGCGATGAGATTTTTAACACTGCAACCCGCCTACTGGTTAATTTCTTATGAGATTTTTGGTAATCCTTGGTTGGGGGTGGTGGATACATTAGGTTACATTGTACCTTATGGTATTGAGGTAGGAACTAATTTTGTTAAAAGGGTTAAAAACAAATCATTGGTAACATCTGTATATTAAAGGCAACTACCCACAGCCAGTTTTCCCACCTTCGCGTATTTAAAGTTAAACTATTATCTGATATCAAGGTGAACGAAATGAGAGGGGAACGTCTTCATAAAAGTGAAAAGTGGTTCACGGCATCAGTGCTATTTCTAGGATAGATTCCAAAGGCAGGGTCTCAATTCCTGTTGGTCTGAGGTATAAGTTAAGGCTAATGGAAGGTAGTGCTGTTTCTTTCGAAGTTAAAGGCAAGAAGATAGTTTTGGTTCCTGTTAATGCACAGTTATCTTTTACGACTAAAGCTCTCAGCCAAAGAGAAGTCAAGTCACAATTTAAATATCGCCGAACCCCTTCAAGGTGATGATATGAATAGAATACAGGATATGATATGTTCAATATATCTGGCGGCTCTAGCATTGGCATCTGGAGGTATAGCTATCTATGATACTTGCTATTGCTCACAAAACCCAAAAACTGAAAAAACAGGCATCATAGTAGAAAAGAGGTATAATAGCTATGGTGGTCCTGGACAGTCGGTGTATTTTACAAGATACACTTTAGACGACGAAACTTTATTCTTTGACGGGGCTTATGAGGATAGATATAAAGTAGGTGATACCGTAAAAGGTCATTTGAACAGATGTGGTTATTTTGAGGTGAGTCAATGACTGGTGAACTAGTTCACATGGCAGAATGATGTATTGGCACCAATTCTGTATAGAGAAAGACTTGAAAGTTGGAAAACCGAATCTGAGGGAATTCCTGGTAAACAGGGTGATCTTAGAGACGATTATTTGGGATCCTCTCTATACAAGACATTGTTCACAAGAAGGAATGGTAGTACCCCAAATACAACAATTGGTGGATTATGCGTAGTATACTCTGGAGATCTCAATTACCTAATGAAAGGTACTTTGCCAGACGGTTTAAAGATCACTAAACCTCAGGACATAGCCCGATGGTCTAGGAATTTGCCACGACTAGATCAAATAGTAGATTCCATAGGCCCAACCACATCTGACACATATCTTTGTGTTTTTGAAGATAGTTTTTTTGCAAGTTTAATATCTAATCAATTAGGATTAAGTCAAGGAGAACTGGCAAAAGTTTTTAGAGATGTTAGTGAAAGGTCTTCAGAAATAGTTAAGAAATGGCTATCGCTTTCTACAGGAAGAAGCATAAAGTTTGTCCCCGTTTACACTAGTGACATAGATGACTTATTACAAGAATATGTTGTTAGACTTGCTGGTGAAGTAGGAAACCAGAAAATTCTGAGGGCTGAAAAAAGCAAAATCAACATGATGTATACATATTTGTGGCCTGCTTTATTGAAACGAGCAGGGTATTTACAGGATGAAAATGTCTTATGTTGCGAACCATTCCAACACTTTTTAGAAGTCGCATTACCTAGCAGGAATGGATATTATGGTATAGACGAATTTCTAGAGGATAATCCATGGGGGTATGGTAAGAATTCTCGCTTTCAAACTGCTGGATTTGTCCCTATGATCAGTTTAGATGGACAAACTTTTGCCAGACAAACACCATATACAGAATCGGTTAACCAAGCAAATGCAAAAAAGAAACTTGTCGACAGTGTTCAAAGAGGGTTTAATCAACCATTTCCTCTAAACCAAAATCCAATAGTAAAAGAATCTGTTAATCTGTTGTTTCCATTTGAAGATTCACGACAATTAATTAGAGATGTTGCCGAAATTGAAAAAGAGTATAAGAATGCTAGAAAAGGGAAAGGAAATGGATTAATCGGGTGTATAGCAGAATCTTCTAGAGTAAAAAATAAGTTTGGTGGAAAAATTATCGCTCCTTTAGAGGAGTTGTCATCTCAAATTGAAGATTTGTATTCTAGATTGAGTTTTATAAGGTGATTTGATGAGACTATTAAATTCAGAAGATTATGAAAACCTGCTGATCGGATCGAAAATCCTAGGATGCGGTGGTGGTGGGGATCCAAATAAGGCGAGAAAGTATCTGGAAAAACTGTCAAAAAGTAAAGTTCGAATGATAAATTTAGATGAACTAGCAGAAAATTCCAAAATTTTCACGGTTTTTATGATAGGTAGCAGTGCATCTGAAGAAAAGACGCCTAATACCATTTTTGTTGCTAAGGATGAATTAGAAAAAATTGTCGGTAAGATGGATGCTATTATACCTGTAGAAATAGGACCTGGTGCTGTATTTGAAGCTCTGAACTATGCATCTGAATTTGATCTTCCTATTGTAGATGCCGATATCGTGGGTGGGAGATCCGCGCCCGAGGTTTATCTCGAAACAATAACTATTGGGAAAATAAAAAGGACTCCGATGATTCTAGTTAATAGTGATAATGACATGATTATTCTGAAAAATATTGACGATTGGACTAGAATAGAAAAGATTTCGAGGACGTTTGCAACTGTTTCTGGAGGCTATGCTTATGCTGTAGGCTATCCAATGGAAACCGGAAATGTAAAGAATTTTTTAGTTAAAAACAGTTTGACAAAATCGATTGAGCTTGGAAATTATATTAAGAATAAGAACTTAAGAGAGTTCTTTGAAAAGTATGGAGGTAAAATAATTTTTAAGGGAATTTTAAGGAAAATAAACAAAGAAAACAAAGGCGGTTTTCTAATCGGAGATATCGAAATAGACGGTAAAGATGAATTTACTAACTCAGAACTGGAAATTTGGTTCAAGAATGAAAACCTCGTATCTTGGATTAATGGTAAACCTTATGTCACATGCCCAGACCTTATCACTATAACTGATCCTGAGTATAATGGCATTTATAACAGAGATTTGAAAGTTGGAATGGAAGTTTCAGTAATCGGAATGCCTGCAGATGAAATTTGGAGTTCTAAAGAAGGTATAAAAATCTTCAATCCTAGGATATTCGGATTTAATATCGATTATACACCAATAAAATTTAATAGCAAGTGATTTTATGGATGAAGTTCAACTAACACAAGAACTGGTCAGGATAAATTCCGAAAACCCACCGGGCAATGAGAAAGAGGTCGCCAAGTATGTTTACGATTTCTTGGACAGTTTGAAAATCCCTGTAGAATTAATTGAATATGATAAGGGTAGATTTGATGTCGTGGCTTCTCTTGGAGAGAGTAATGGATTGATGATGAATTCCCATATGGATACAGTACCAACGGGAAAAATCGACGACTGGAAATACGACCCGTTTTCCGGTAAGATTGTAGGCAATAAAATATATGGAAGGGGAACATGTGACAGCAAGGGCAATGTCGCTACTATTTTATCCGCTTTAAAAAATTCAGCTAAATCCCAATTCAGAAGAAAATTAGTGGTAGCTATAGTCGGAGACGAAGAAGTTGGGTTCAAAGGTTCCAATTACCTGATTGAAAACAGAAGAGAAGTGTTTAAAGACGTGAAATATGGAATAGTGGCGGACGGGGACTTGGAGCTTACAATTGCCCAAAAAGGTGTAATCCGCCTGAAAGTTATTTTTAAAGGCAAAGCCGCTCATGGGTCACATCCTGAGAAAGGTGTAAACGCTATAACCAAAGCCACGAAATTTGTTGAAGAAATAAATCGCTTGACAGATAAACTGACTGTAAAAAAGGACACGCTCTTGGGTAGAGGTACTTTTAATGTAGGTACAATATCAGGCGGAACTAAAGTCAATATAGTTCCAGATTACTGTGCTGTGGGATTGGACAGGAGACTGACTTACGGAGAAACGCCCGCATATGCGATAGGTCAGATAAAAGATATTCTGAAAAGACTGAAACTGGATGGAAAAATAGAATTCGACCATGAGCCTAGACAGGCTGTCAAGATATCTGAGAACTCTGAAATTGTAAAAATCCTAAAAGCAAGTAATCTAAAGATAGGGAAGATGTCAGGATACACAGAGATGGAATTGTACTACAGGAAACTCGGCATTGAATGCGTTACTCTCGGTATCGGGAATTACAGTGCTCATACGACCAACGAATATGTGAAAATTCCGACCTTGAAAAAAGTGCGGTATATTCTTGAAAATGCAATTAAAAAATGGTGTCTATGAAATTCCAACCGCCGAAAGGCACTAGAGACTTGTTGCCGGAAGATGCGAACAAGCTACATAAAATAATAGAAATATGTAGAACTGTCTTTGAGAAATACGGCTTTGAACCTCTGATTACTCCCGCGTTTGAAAGTTTTGAATTATTGTCAGCGAAAGGTGGGTTGGGCGAAGCTGTTAAGGATGAAATTTATTATTTCAAGGACAAGTCAGATCGTGAACTGGGATTGAGATTCGATTTAACAATGCCGTTGGCAAGAGTTGTTTCTTCTACTTCTCTACCAAAACCGTTCAAAAGATACGCGATAGACAAGGTCTGGAGATACGACAATCCAGCATTCTTACGGTTCAGGGAATTCTGGCAGGCTGATATAGATGTTATAGGAAGCAACAACATGTTGTCGGATGTCGAATGCGTGTCTGCTGTGTGCGAAATTCTAGACAGTCTGGGATTCAAAAATTATTTCATCCGAGTCAACAGCAGAAAATTGCTCCAGAATGAGTTTGAAAGGATTGTTAAAAAGGATGAACTAATAGAAGTTTTCAGGACTATAGACAAGCTGGATAAGATAGGTTTGGAAGGTGTAGAAGAGGAACTCAAAAAGAAAAACCTTGAGCCGAAAAACATTCTGAAAATCTTGAAAACCGAGAATCTTAAGGACGTACCAGACAATGAAGGGAAGAAGGAATTGATCGAATTCTTTAGTCTGGCAAAGAAACTAGGCATTGATAAAAAATTGAAATTCGATATCTCACTCGTTCGCGGACTTGAATATTACACCTCTGTTGTTTTCGAGGTCAATCTCGGCGCCAAAGTCAGCTGCGGCGGGGGTGGAAGATATGACAATTTAATCAAGAACATAGGTGGACAGGACCTGCCTGCAACTGGAATCTCGCTTGGTTTGGATAGAATCCTGGAAGTCATGAAAGAAAACAAGATGTCCAAAACCGAGAAGACCAACACAAAAGTTTTTGTAGCGAATGTCGACAACAATGTGATTGACGATGCTGTAAAAATAGTTCAGCAATTGAGGAAGAACGGGATAAATTCGCAAATGGATTTGATGGGTAGGAGTTTCGGCAAACAATTGGAATATGCAAGCAATTCGCAGATTCCTTATGTGGTAATAGTCGGCAGGGATGAGGCTAAGAAAAAGACATTCAAGCTGAAAGACATGAAAACCGGTAAACAAAGAAATCTGGCATTAAAAAATATTATATCACAATTACTTAAAATGGAGAAAACAAATGTCACCAAAGATATTTTAGGTTCTCTAAAGGGATGGAAAATAAATACCCAAAAAGCTCTAGATAAACTGGATCGCGAAGAAGACGGGTGAAACAGTTCGTTGTTACATGGCTAATTTTTGCGTCTCTATTATATCCTTTATCTTCAGCGGGTTCCCTATCTTCTCGAATGTGAATTCCCTGTCTATTAGAGAAATCTTGATGTCGCCATAACCTAGCAATCTTCCACCAAATGTTTCGTTGACTTCCACATACGAGATGTCCTTGTAATAAAACAAGGCAATCTTCCTAACGATGAATCCTTTTGATATCACAATCTGCCTGTCAGTCAGCACTATCCTTGCACTGTCGTGGACTATCTCCAGTATAGTGAATGATATAATTGCGACATAAATCAAAGCAGCCCTTGGCTCTGAATAAGAAAAGTACGCAAGAAAACCAAAAATCAAAATCATCACATAATAGACCACATAAGACCTCCTTGCCCTCTTTGCCGTATGCAGTATTTTCCCTTTTACATTCTCGAACCTTGTTACCTGTCCGTGGAGTATGACATATGTCAAGAGGGTTATGGCTTCAAGAGCGGTTCCTATTCCTATTATCCAGATAAGATAATCAACAGCCATAACTATTATTTTATAAATCTCAATAAATAACCTAAGATAGAACAAGAAAAGGAAGTTGAATGAAAGGAAAAACACAAAAAATCTGTTTGGACACGAGCATAATTGTCGACGGCAAGATATCGGAGATGCTGAAGAATGATGAACTGAAAAATGCAGAAATCATCATACCTTATGCTGTTCTTGATGAACTACAGGCGCAGGCATCCAAAGGAAGGGAACCTGGATTTGTTGGGCTTGCCGAATTGAAAATATTGCGCGAGTTGTGCGAAAAGAAGGGAATGAAATTAAGATTTTCGGGTGATAGGCCTTCCATAGACGACATCAAGCTGGCCAAGTCGGGAAGGATGGACGCGCTTATTCGGGATGTTGCGAAAACGGAAGGAGCTGTTCTGTATACAGCAGATTATGTCCAGGCACTAGTAGGAGAAGCCGAGGGTGTTGATGTTCAACATATTCCAGCGGAAACAAAGATCGAGGGGTTGAAGTTCGAAGAATTCTTTACACCTGACACATTATCATTGCATTTGAAGGAAGACGTTCTGCCGATGGCTAAAAGAGGAAAACCTGGAAAATTTGAATTGATGAAATTAAGTGATCATCCTTTAACACGGAAAGAAATTGAAGAAATTATCCGCGAGATATCAGAAGCGGCAAGGGTCAGTGAAGAGGGATCATTTGAAATTGTTCGCACTGGAGCAACAGTCATTCAATTGGGAAATTATAGGATATCTATTGCCCGACCACCATTTTCAGACGGGATGGAAGTCACCATTGTCAGACCTGTAGTTAAACTTGCTTTAGACGATTACAAGTTTTCTGAGAAATTAATGAGGAGAATGAAAGAAGGTGCTGAAGGAATCGTAATTGCAGGTCCGCCGGGTTCAGGTAAATCGACCCTATGCGCATCAATGGTTGAATTCTATCAAAAGCAGGGAAAGATAGTTAAGACATTGGAATCTCCGCGAGATTTGCAAGTCCCGCCTGAAGTTACACAATATGCTCCATTGGAAGGCGATTTTGAAAAAACTGCGGATATACTGCTTTTAGTCAGGCCGGATTATTCCGCGTTTGACGAAGTTAGAAAGACCAGGGATTTTGAAATATTTTCCGACTTGAGACTGGCTGGCGTGGGAATGATAGGCGTCGTTCATGCAAGTGATGCGATTAACGCTATTCAGAGATTTATCGGAAGGGTTGAGCTTGGTGTTATCCCGCATATAATTGATACTGTGATTTTTGTCAAGGACGGTGAAGTCAAGAAAGTTTATGACTTGGAGTTGACTGTCAAGGTTCCCAGTGGAATGATAGAAGCTGACTTGGCTCGGCCTTTGGTGGAGGTAAGAGATTTTGAGACTGGGAATCTGGAATATGAAATATACACGTTCGGCGAAGAGAATGTCATTGTCCCTGTGAAGGAATCCACAACAGTATCGCCGCTGAAGAAATTGGCTGGCGAAAGAATACTTCAGGACATAAGGAGGTTTGATCCTGACGCACAGGTTGAATTGGTATCTGATAACAAGGCCGTTGTTCGCGTTGATAATGATGTCATCGCAAGGTTGATTGGAAGGGAAGGTGTTAACATAAATGCGCTGGAGGACAGATTGGGAATACACATAGATGTCGAGCCGAGGACAGGCGTGCTTGGCAATGAAATACAGTTTGAACTGGTTGAGAAAGGGAACAGTTTCGAGTTTATTTTCAACAGGAATTTGATTGGCAAGGCCGCTAGTGTTTTTGTAGAAGACAAGTTTTTGTTTTCCGCGACCATAGGAAAGAAGGGAAGCATAAAGATAACAAAGGATTCTGATATCGGGAAGGAAATCTTGAGAGGTCTTGTCGGAAAGAAGAAGGTCAAAACCTATTTATAAATCTAGCTTTTCATAATTTGGTTATGACGGATTCAGACGAAATAAGACCGGCTTTTAAGTTAATAGAAGATGCTAGAAATTATGAAAAGTTCGGTGATGAAGCCAAAGCCATTGGTTGCTATTTAGAGGCTGGCGACATGGCAAGAGAAATCTCCGATGATCTGGGATATCTTATATTTCCTCAAATTTACAAAGGTTTAGGCGGTCGCATGAAAGCAATATGGGAAGAATATTTAGTAGAAGTTGGAAGGGAACTTAGTCAATTATCCAGACAATAAATCAAAATCCAAACTATTCAAAGCCTTACGCCCGAACAGTTTAACCATCTTGAACATAAGATTAATTTGAGGATCCGGAAAAAGGTACAACATTTTTCTCATCATCATCCCTTTCTTTATTCCAGGAACTAGAATCTTCTTCCATTCCAAATCGTAATTTCGTTTGAAAAACTGATAATCGAATCTGTTTTCTTCGAAAGCTTGTCCAACAGCATCAGCACAGACTTGAGCTGCAACTAATCCGTATGTAATTCCTCCCCCGGAAAATGGTTTGACTTGACATGCGGCATCCCCCACTAACAAGACATTATCTGCAACAGTATCTTTCATGATACCAGATCTTATAATACCCGCTACATCAGGCTTCAGCCCGTTATGCTGTAATCTTGTTTCCAGGAATCTTTCATAATAAGGCTTTGGGCTTGTCGGTGTCGCTATGCCTATTCTAGCTAATTCTTCATTCTCGGGAACGACCCACGCGAAGAAATTAGGAGCTGTATTCTTGCCGAACCATAGCTCTGCAAACTGCTCGAAATTCCCTGAAGCTGTCGTTTGTAGACCGACAAAAATATCTTTAGGCATCTCCAATCCGGCATTCTGTGCAACTAGAGAATTAGCACCATCCGCACCTATTAGAACCTTAGTTTGGTAAATCTCTTTGTTGGTTTTGACTTCAAGATGATCATTATTGCGTTTGAATGACTCGAATCTCTCTGTTATAGTATCAACACCAGATTTCACTGCTTCATTAAACAAGAATCTATCCAGTCCTGTCCTGTCCAAGACATAAGCCGTTTTCTTGGACTTCAATTCGAAAGAAGTCCCGTCAGGCGAATAGAATTTTCCTTTATCGAGCTTGTTGACAATCAGTTCTTTCGGCAGATCAACCATTTCAGGAGTTCTCCAGCTCACAAGACCTGTGCACTTGCATGGGATTCCTATATTCGAGTGTTCTTCTATCAGTAGTACATTCTTTCCTTTTCTAGCGAGCAGTTCACCTGTCCTGCTGCCAGATAGTGCCCCACCAACAATTATAGCGTCGTACAACATAACACCGATAAAATGAATTATAAGTTAATTATTTAAATCCCAATTTAGATTATCAATCTGAGCCTCCGTAACTCAACTTGGACTAGAGTGCTTCCGTCCTATGTATGGATCAAGGAAGAAGTTGTGGGTTCAAATCCCATCGGGGGCATATCCTTTTTGTCAAGTCCCACATGGCATATAAGATTCAAGAAAATGGCATATCAGGTTAAATTCTATTCACTTTATTCCAGCTGTTTTAGCGAATCTCTTTGCGGTAACATACCTGCAGGTTCAAACCTCTTAGGATTTGAACCATTTATCGATCCTAGTTTCCAGTCCTTTCGTGAATTTGTTTCTTCTTTCGCTCCAGTACTGGGAATAAAGTTGACCGACATCATCTAGTGCAGCTTCGTAATTTGATGATGTATTACCCGTTTTAGTTGTTTCAAGAAAATTTTCAAGCGTAGTATGATACTCGATATCTATCTCATTTGGTAGAAACACTAACCCACTTCCGAAGATTCTACCAGGGATATTGAAGTTATATCGGACGGAAACCGGGATTGTGACTCCATTGTTTTCAAGGCGTAAGTGGTCATCTCTTTGAAGTCTCGCTTTGTTTTTACTAACTTGATCGTCTTGTATATCTATATCGATGTTCAAATGAAGAGTTCGTTTTTGAGTCTCCTTTAGAAGGTGCGAGCCATCAATACGACCTTTCAATCTTACTGTGAATGCCCCATCTTCTGTTTTTATGAGCGCAAAGACTGTAGGTCCTAAGTTAGATACATTAGTTATTACTCCAATACTTTGATTTGTTGTTAACGAGGTATCAATTTTGAAATCAATGCTTTGTATAGTCTTGTTACCCACCACTCTTCGAAACTCCGGTGAATTCAAAATATCTATTGGCTTACTAATCTTGGGGGTTTCCTTAGCATACCAATAGATAAGTGTTGCCGTAAAATATCTATATCTCATTATCACAGATTTGTGATCTGACTATTTATTTTGTTACGATTTAGCTTCGAGGTACGGCAGAATCTTCAGCCCGTGAATTTTCTGATTGTAATGGCGAGGCGCTCACTACCTAACCTAAACTGTGACACGTTCATGATCTGGATTTGAGCTCTTTTGCGTTCACTCATTATCGGGACATCCCCAGAATTAAGTCATACATGGCAAGGTACGATGTTTTTAAGTCTGTTGTGAAATAAGTGAAAATATGAAAATCTATTTAATTATACTCTCAGCCGGAGTTGTTTTTTTGGCTGGGTGTACGTCAACTAATTATGAACAATCAGAAACGAGTATAAAATCACCGAGTTTGAATGGAACTATTTCGAATGTCATTGAAGGTGACTATGTTGTACAGGAAACCCTATACTTAAGTGGTATACTGACAGGCAATGTTGAAGTTAAACAAAACGGAGTTTTCTATTTATCTGGAATTCTAAATGGCAACGTAGATGTTGACCCACAGGGAACTCTCTATATTTCAGGTGTGATGACTGGAGATATTACTAATGATGGTGGATTGGTAAACATAACTGGCATAGTAGTTGGAAATGTTATTACGAAATCTGGCGACACGTTTATTGACTCCAGCGCAATAGTTCGAACTGGTCAGGAACAAACAAATGAACATATAACTAAAACCACAACCCGAAACTCCAAATAAGCAATTTAATAAAACTAAAGCATAAACTAATTATGGACATAAGAATAACAAGAGGGAAGAAAGTAGACAAAAGCAATAAAAAAACTCTATACGGGATAGCGATAGGCATTCCAATAGGGATGGCCATTATAGCGGCACTGGCTTTGATGCCGATAGGAGATTCCCAGAAAGATCCCTTTTATGTAGATGCATGCGAAAGTCTTCCCAGTTATGAAAGGGACCGGTGCTATTCCAGCGAGGCATTATATAGGAACGATACGGGATATTGCGGGAAGATATTTATGCCTTTATTGAACTCATACTGCATTTCATCCGTCACAAACAGATACTCTGGTGATGCGGGTTTCCCTGGATGAATTTTTTCTATGCCTGTCCTGCGGGGGTCCCATTCGAGAAGTCAAATTCCTAATGGGACTACTATCGACACATTTTTATTAGTGATAAATCTATTTAACTATTTTCCATCCGATAAAAAGTCCTTTTTAATCGATTTGTCCTTTTAATGGCTGAATTATTTTTTCATTCCCTAAAAGATTTTTAACTTCGGGATAAGAATTCCTAAGCTGTTCTGCAAATAACTGACCGTTAAATCCTAATATGTATTTGTGCGATGATGGGTTGGGGTTTCTCTTTACAAAATCCCCTTGTTCTAATTTATCAAGAGAAATGACTATATCTTTTAAACTCAATTTTGTATCTTGTTCTAATTCTTCTATGTATACAAGTTTCTTTTTGGCAACAGTCAAGAAAATAGTCATCGAATTCCTGTCGGTGACAATCTTATCAAAATTTTCTATTTTGGAAAAAATATTATCTTGTGACATAATATTAGTTCTATTTTGTAACATAAATCTATCTTTTTCCATCTTTCCTGCCTCTCTCATACATCAAGAATGATTCAATCTCTTTGAGCTTTGCTCTTACGATATCTTTCGCGATTTTCTTAAATTCGTCTGTATTTCCTACATGGTGACAATTGATAATCTCGTCTGCATGATGAACAAGACCAGCATTTTCGTGGCGAATTAGGTGAGTGTGTGGCTTCTTGTTCGAGTCTGTAACAACCGCCTGAATTTCAGCGTTCAAACCCATACTTGAGGAGGAAGTTTCTCCTGCATAAATAATAGATAATGGATAATTATCACCTTTTGTGATTTCAACCCATATTAACTCAAATTTGTGGTGAAACTTCATTTCATTTTCAGTTTCTATGTCCTCCATGAGAAAAACTCCTGATATTTTGAACTCTTCTTCAGTTCTTAACTCGTCACGCAGTTCTATAAGAGGTTTTTTATCCTCTCCCAAATAACTCCCACAAATAAAGACTTTTATGAGGCTTCTCGCCGATTTTCCTATATCTTGAAAATCCTTTGTAATTTGATCTGATAGTTCAGGTAAATTCATTAACTAAAACTGATACTTTATACTTTTAAAGATTAGCCAAATTTCTGTTTAAAAACTTAAGAAATAAAAGTATTATTTAAACAAGCTTAGATTGCTTACTCTTTTAAAATTTGAAAACAAACTATTTTCATGGTATTGGAATTATTTTTTGGTATAGCATTGCTGGCTGTAGTAGTCTTTGTGATGCTGAGAATGCTCGGCAATATCACACTCGGCGTGGTTCTTGTGCTTGGCATACTTTTATCCAGCTATTTCATCATGGGTTCGTTTCCTGATTTGAAGACTGTTCCTGTAATAGGACAGTTCATTCCTGAAATACCGACCGGCGACGCCATCGCAGTGATAAAAGACACATTGCACAGCATCGACATACTGGGCTTTTCAAAAGCGTCAAATGGCAACTTACTGGTGACTGTGGCAAACACTGGCCAGTTTGAAGTGTCCAACTTTACAGCATATGTGGATGGCAGACAAGTGGAAATCCTGAACAATAAGGACACTCTCCAAACGAAAGAGGTAGTGACTTTCGAACTGGACTGGAAAGGCAACTTTGAAAAGATAAAAATCAAGACCGGCCAAGCGGAAGACGAATACCCGCCCGCTTTGTAATCACATATGAAACAACCGCCACTATTGAAAGTGCGATAATTAAAAGAACAATCGAATTGTTTTTGGTGAGTGCAAACAAACCGGTCTGGGAAGTCTGAGCTTCGTTGTTTCCACCTACTTCTTCAGAAGGCATGCCCACTATGGAAAATATGGAAAGACCTGGAGAGGTTGCCGTATATGTAATATCATCCTGTGTTTCACCAGTCTTAGTGGTGTTCAGCAAGTCCCATTGTATTGTATATCTCGCGAGATGCACAGACGATTCGCTCATGTTGTTTTGAGACAGCCATGCTTTGCTTACCTTGAACGAAATGTTGACAGATGCTATCTGACTGTTCGTAATGTTTGTTTCGTCAAACTTGATGTATTCGAACACGTCACCAACGGGTGGAACTATATCAGACGGTAAAGACACTTTCTCAATTTTAATTTCCGCGTTTGTGATTGTGCCTGATGATGTTATCGAAATTTTCTGTATTATGTAATCGTCGCTTACAGGAATTTCTTTCACAGTGTTGGGCGGTATAGAAGGTATGTTTATGCTAGTCTTTTCGTCATTTAGCGTTACTTTTACAGCCTGTCCTGTAATTGGAGATGGTGTTGGTGTAGGAATGGGTGACGCTGACGGAGGCGGCGATGATGAGCCGGATGAAGATGACGAACCGGACGATGAACTTGAAGATGATGGTGAAGGTGGTGATGAACTTGCACATGCACCGGAATTACAATAACCACCAAAACATTCACTAGCTGCAGAACAAGATTCGCCATCGGGCTTCAAAACGGAGAGGTAATATGTCACAGAACTTGCTGTATAGTTCTCATCAGCCGAAAAGTATGCCGTAATGTTATACACGCTTATATTGAGGTTCGACGTGTTTGTTGTGTTTTGCTGCGGTGTTGTGCCGTTAGCGAGAATATCCGAACCTGTAAAGTTTGAAACAATTGTAACGTTCTTTCCTGTTATATTCACTGTTGCTGTGATATTTGCAATAGAACCTTTCTGATAATTTTTGTTGCCTTCTGTTCCATTCAAAAACAATCTTACGGATGTTGCCGCTTTGCCTACTGTGTAATTGAATTGTTCAGTGGAATTGTACAATCCGGATGTGTCGTTCACATGCCATCTGTATACAACAAACTTGTTGACGGTCTGGTTGCCATATCCCACTGTGAAATAATATTCGCTTCCTGAATTTGCTACCGTATAGTTTGTCAAAGAACCTGAGAAATTGGATTCGAATAGAACTGTATGTATTGAACCATTATCATAGAACGAACTGTTGGCTTGAAAACTTTCGTTATATACCGCTGAAGTATTCTTGGTGTTGTTGAATGTGGGAGTGAAATTATCGATTGTAAATATGGATTCTACAGTTGAATTCTCCTTGCCGGATGTGTCATTGGCGTAGATTTTCCATGATATGATATCACCCAAGTTAACCGAGGTGTTGCTCCATGTGAAATTGCTCCATGTCTCGCCGAAAGTCAAGTTGATATTAATAGGTGAGTTGTAAGTTCCACTTGTGTAATTTATCCCGTTTCCACCAGTTTCATTCGTCCAAAGCCATGCATATCCCAGTCCTTCGAGATCAGTCCAATTTGCGAACAAGAGGATGGAATTGAATTTTCCGATTACTATTGTGGAGTTTGTGCCGTTCACAAGATACGTTGGACTAAGATATTCAACTGTGAAATATGTGGTGTTTATCATGAAAACATTGCTGTCATTGATGTAGAATGTCGCATTATGAAAACCTTCGGAAAGAAGCGGCACTGTAAGGTTATAATAATGGAATAATGTGTCGTTGGTTAAAGTGTGATTTACATTATCAATCGATACTGTAGCATTTGAAACTGGTTTTGTCACGGTCATGTTGAAATGCAGACTGCCTGTGGTGTAAGTCTGGTTCAACGGAGATTGAATTGTTATGAAATCTGAAAAGGATGTGTCTGATACAAGATAGAATGCCTGAGGATTTGATACAGTTGTGCCGTTCACATATATCTTCCACAGTCCGCTGGTTGAATTGTAAATGAACACCTGCTCTACATTATCATTCGTGCCAGTAGCGTAACTGTAGTTCAATGTAGAATTGCCGACAATCAAATCGAGATTGTTATTCACCGAAGAATTCTCCGGCCAGTATAATGTGACTTTAGCGCTGGTGCTTGTCACGTTTATGTAATATGTCTTTGTTTCGTTCTGTGAGATCGTGCCGTTTCTTGTGAAGTTCATTATCCTAATCGCTTCATACGCGTCTATCCTGCCCGAGCCATAGACATTATTTCTTTGTGTGTAGCCGTCGGCCTGCATTCCTGTTGTGTTCACGGCTGTCATAAGAACCGCCTTGACCAAATTCGAATTTGGATAATAACCGAAAGTTCTGTTATATTGTTCGTATAGCAGCGCGGCTATGCCAGAAACGAAAGGTGTTGCCATTGACGTTCCTTTTGCACATGCATAATCATTGTCCAAGTACGTGGACAACACGCCGCTTGTTGTAATATTGCTACAATGATTTATCGTATCATTACCACCTATCGCGACCAAATCAGGTTTGGTCCTGTTACTACCAGTCGAACCTCGAGAGCTGTACGATGTTATTTTATCAGACTTGTTTACCGCACCCACCGTGAGAGCTTTTTTAGCACATCCTGGTGCGTCTATGGTATTGGAAGATGGTCCAGAATTTCCAGCGGCAACAACAACCAAGACACCATTGGACGTGGCATTGTCAACAGCATCGGACAAAACAGAATCATAACAATTTGTTATAGTCATGCCCAGACTCATTGAAATAACATTGGCGCGATTGTTTACAGACCACTCTACCGCACTTATTATATCGCTTTCAGAACCTGAACCTGAGCTATCCAACGCCTTTACAGCGAATATATTGGCATTCCTTGCCGAGCCGTTGCCTAACGAACCACCTTCTCCGGCGGCTATGCCAGTCACATGAGTCCCATGACCATTATCATCTGTAGCATTGGAACTCGTGGTGGAATTATTTGGAGGACATTGAACTCTGATGTCTGATATAAAACATTTTTGGAGAATTATCCTGTTGGGAGACTGGAATTCTGTATGGTTGAAAACTCCGCTGTCTATTATTGAAATGTTTACATTGGTTCCGTTTATGTTGAATGTCTCGCTTGCAAAATCTGTTCTCATAACAGGCGTGCTGCCTGCCCTTTTGGCGGTAAATACATGATTCAAAGTTATTTTCTCAACGTTGGGATTTTCGGCTAGGTTTTCTATCTCGGTTAAACTGAGCTTTGCCGAAAATCCTTGTATAATGGAAAATTCTCTTTCGATCGCAACTGAATTTTTGACTGAGACGTCTTTTGTCAGGACAATAACATCCACTTGCCTTTCCGTGCCAGATTGCAGTATTTTTAATGTGCTAGGTTTGCTTTCGTCTATAATCTGTCTCAGGTCATATCCCAGCTTTTGTTTCCAGTCATAATCCTGACTTCCCACTGTTGAAATTGTAAGCAAAAGTGCTGCAACAACCGAAACGACAAAAACTCTGTTCATCCAATCTTAATTTAATTTCGCTCTAAAGCTTAATAGTATCTCCTTCTCAGGACTCGGCAAACTATTCATCTTTTATCATGCCGCCCATCTGTCTTCATCGAATTGTGAGCTATAGAAGCAATATTTTATAGCAAGTTTAAATAGAATGTATAGGAGATTTGATGAGAAGGGGATTCGCTTTAGTATTTATTCTATCGCTGATTTCTCTGCAGGCAATTGCCATGGCTGTCACATTCACAGCCAGCTCAAGTCCGACAGGTGGGAATGTCGGCAACAGTTCGCAAATCATAAATTTTTCTGTTGCGAATACAGGGAGCGTTAATATCACACAATTGAACATAACATCGCCATCTGGATTTACGTATGTTGCACACGGGACATCAACAAGTCTCTACACATCATCGTCGTCTGCACCGACATGGACAAACACTTCTTCTGTCGGCATTGTCGGTAATGGAACAACGCAATACTTTTGGGTATATGTTAACACGCCAACTTCTACTGGAAGCTATGGATTCAACATATCCACTATGGATGCCAGCAACTCATTTTCTTCAAACAATGTAACATTTACTCTGTTCGACACGCTCTATCCAACATATTCGAGCAACACGACATCGCTCAGCTCAAACTCGAGCTACGCTCCAAATCAGTCATATTGGTTCAATGTCACATGGGTTGACAATGGAGACATATCAAAAGTCTTGCTTGAACATAATTTTACCACAGGCTCCATACACAACGAGACCATGAACAACTCAAGCAGCGTGTATTATGCGAATTTCTCGGACCTGTCTGCCGGCACATATGTCTGGAGGGTGTACGCAAACGACACGAACAACACATTCAATTCCACAAATCAGACGACTTATCTGGTAGCACAGGCGACAAATAGGATTAGTGTTTACCTGAACGGTTTGCTCAACGGCAACACAACCTCGGTCAATAATACTGTTGTTAATGCTACTGTAGATACAACCTGCAAACAGTCGGCTTGTAAAATTGATTTATCGTTGGACGGGTCGGTTATTGCCGACGATGCATCCATTCCATATTCAAGAAATGATACGATTTCATCGCTAGGTTTGCATAATTATTCAATAACAACATCGGGGAATACGAACTACACAAGCAATTCCTCTATATATTCCGTTGCCACAGTACCTTCATACACTACCTCAACGGCAAATTTGCCGCTAACATTCTCAAATGGTTCCACATCGTTTAATCTCACTTTTGACAGCATACCCGGCATACAGAGCGCCATGATAGAAGGCGACTGGTCGGGCACAAACACCAATTACACAATGTCCAATTATTCAACAACCCAATTTTATTATACGACATACCTGCCAGCTGGTACATTCGCATGGAGGATGTATGGAAATTTCACAAACAACCACAAGTTCAATCTAACCGTGCAGAGTTCATTCACCGTTAACAAGGCAACTCCTTCACTCACACTGAACATATCGCCTCAATGGACGCTCGATTCGCCTGTCGGTACAAATGTTACATGTACGGTCGGTGTATCAGGACTGACTGCAAATTTGTACAGGAACGGGACATTGATAAGCGGGTCTGATGTGCAGAAATTCTCAGCGGGCAGCATCTATGAGTACATGTGCAACAATACAGTGAATGTGAATTATACTGCTGGCACCGTGAAAAATACTCTGTTAATAAGAAAAGGTCCGAATGCGACATATGAATTCATCAACCCACCCACGACTATAGAAGTGGCGCAGGACACAACTTATACTGCCACGATAAAAGTCAAAAATACCGGCAATCTGGCGCAGAGTGTTTCACTAGAGATTTTGGATATTGACTCAGGATGGTATTCCATACAACCGTCTGTCCGGCACATATTGATAGGCGTGACGGAATCATTTGATGTGACATTCAACATTAGCAGCAGCGTCGATACCAAGGAATATTCCGGAACGTTCAAGGTCAACAGTTCCAACGCGACAACAACACAAAATTTCAAGTTGAAGGTACTGCCATCAAACAGGACCAAGATGGAGATAGATGATACACTGGCCCTCATAAATCTGCAGGTTTTAAAGTTGGAAGATGCCATAACCAAAAGCAAGGCATTGGGAATAAACACGACAGATGTCGAAGAAAAATTGAACGGGATCAAGACGACAATAAAACAATCCCAGGATTTGATAAATTCCGGTGACTATTTTTCGGCATATCAAAACTTCGAATCCATCAAGTCGTCGCTGACCGAGGCCGAGGAACTGCTCAAATCAGCCAAACCTCCGGAAGGATTTGTGATTAGCTTTAGGACAGTCATAATTATTGTTATTGCAGTTGTAGTTGTTTTTGGCATAGCTATTCTGGCATATTTGTTCTGGCCAGAAAAGGAAGGTTTCAAGCACGATACCAGCGAATATGTTTTCAAGGGGAAAGAAAAGGCAAAGACATTCTTAGAAAAGATTAAGGAGAAACTAGAGAAATTGTTGTCGATGCTAAGAGTTAAAAAAGAGGGAAATACAGAAGTAAATAAGGGATGATATGGCGTTCATCGATTTTCTTGATCCGCTGACTTGGATAATAGGCGCTGGGATCATAGTTGTGGTGATTTTCATATTGATCCTCGTCAAGCTTGTCATCGGAAAGAAATACTGATGTCATTTCATTTTTTCCAGTATGTTTATCTGCTTCTGAATTAGCTCCAATTCCTCTGCGTATTCTTCCTTTTCGTCAAAGAAGTTAGTTATGTTTATCCTGTTGACAAGCTCTACTTTTTTCATCTTCAACCTTTCAAGTTCCTTGTCTATGTCTTCTTTCAGCATACCATCTACATTTTCAATTTTTTCGAGTGTCTTATGTAAAGGTCGTAAACAGGCAGGGTTATTTTCGACTTGAAAACGGACTCTAACTCAGTTATTTTGTCAAACGAATCTGCATTCAAAACTTTGTTGATAATTATCTTGCCATTGTAGATTATCGATTGCACCAGATTCATGTCAATCTCGGAATATCTGGTCACTAGTCCGATTATTTTGTCTACGTTGCTTATGATTGCCAGCTTGTGGCCGTCCAGGTACTTGCCTTGGTAAGTTACGGAATTCAATTCCCTCTTTATCGGTATCAGTTTAGTCTCTAAAGATACATCCCTGTTCCTGAGAATCACATTATCGCAGAAGTTCTGCTGGAATCTTTTCCCGTCAATCAGATCCTGTGTTACTATGCACAAGCTGAGAGGCGTTATTTCTTGCATGTTCATTGACATAAACCCACTTGATATTAAATGGGTTGGGAAAGTATTTTAGTATATAGAACCTGCTATGTACAATAGCCCCAATGCCGATATTATCATTATCGGAAGAACGATTATCAACGCGCTCAAGAATACATTCAGAAGAGCCTTCCATGCGGAGAATTTCTGCACTTCTCCCAAAGATCTCAGAAGTATGACAAATGCCCAAATTCCCAAGGCCAATTCAATTGCACCGAAGACAAAAATAAATAGCGTGAGTGTCATCGTTGATCCTGTAAACAATGTTTCGCCGAATATCAATAATTCGAAGATGGTCAGAATCAGTCCCCATACAATTGGTACATTGGACCATGCTATTACAGTTCGTATGTGCAATGGCGAAGCTTTGCCACCAATCCATTTGCCGGTCCATCTTATCAGCCATCCGGAAATATAAAGACCCGCAATGCCTAAAATTGAGCCGATTGACAGAGCCAAGAGGAAAATGAATGGCACAGTCAGATAATCGCCCATAGATTTCTGTGCCGCCGAACTTAAAAACGAGGAAAACCCGGTTGCAGCAGCCAAAAGCAGAACCATGTACCGAGGATCGTATTTGATAATCTTGCGGATAGTCTCTCGCGGCTTGTACCACATGGTGAACCAAGGATTGATGCCCAGTTTTTTTGCCATGCTTATAAAACAATATGGTAATAAGTGTATTTAAAAACTACAATCGGCAAGGTGTTGGGATGAGCATAAGGCAGCCCATAGTTGCAGTGTTAGGGCATGTTGATCACGGGAAGACAACTTTATTGGATGCCGTCAGGGGTACTGCTGTCGCCAGCCACGAACCCGGAGCGATAACACAGTCAATAGGCGCGACGAACATCCCTGCCCAGACAATCCAAAAGATTTGCGGCGAATTGCTCCAGAAGTTCAAGATCGAATTGACAATTCCCGGATTGCTTGTAATAGATTCACCAGGACATGCGAGCTTTGTCATGCTCAGGAAACGTGGCGGTGCTATTGCTGATCTTGCGATTCTTGTTGTCGACATTAACGAAGGTTTCAAGGAACAGACTGAAGAGTCTCTGAATATATTGAAGGAATACAAGACGCCTTTTGTCGTTGCCGCAACTAAAATTGACAAAATAAGAGGCTGGTACCAGAATAAAGGTTCTGGATTTCTGAATTCTCTCGAAAAACAAAGGGAGGATGTAAAAGAAGAATTGAACAACAGAATTTACAATCTGATAGTTCAGATGTCAGAACGCGGATTTGATTCTGAAAGATTTGACAGGGTAGAAGATTTCACAAAAAACATCGCCATAATTCCCGTGTCAGGACAGACTGGAGAAGGATTGCCTGAACTTTTGTTGATGTTATCTGGACTCGCCCAGAGATTCCTAAAAGGTAAACTGGAACTGTCTGAAATCGGAAAGGGGACTGTATTGGAAGTCAAAGAAATCAGAGGACTTGGAAATGTTATTGATGTCATTTTGTATGACGGGTCTATCGAAAGAGGAAACTTCGTGGTAGTTGGCGGCAGAGAACCTATATCTACAAAAATCAGGTCATTGCTGAAACCAAGAGAATTGCAGGAATTGAGGGCAGAGAAACAGTTTGAAAACATAGAAAAGGATGTGGCTGCTACTGGTATCAGAATCAGCGCTCCGAATCTAGAAAATGTGATTTCAGGTTCGCCTATTGTTGTTGTCAAATCTGAAAGCGATTTGGAAAATGCGAAGTCTCTTGTGCAAAAAGAAATTGAGAATATTCAGTTTGAAAGGAACATTGACGGAATAGTTATCAAAGCGAGCACATTAGGCGGTTTGGAAGCTCTGATTAAATTATTGGGAGAAGAGAACGTTCCCATCAAAAAGGCGGAAGTGGGCAAGATAACAAGGGACGATATAATTGAAGCTCAAACGGTTCAAGATGAATTGAAGAGAGTCATTCTGACATTCGACGTCCAGACTCCGGATGAAATAAAATACATCGCAAGAGATTTGGGTGTGATGATTTTCGAGAATGATGTAATCTATCGCCTCATTGAAGGCTACAAAGGATGGTCATCACAAAAGAAAGAGAAAGAATCTGAAGCGAAACTGTCAATTGTCGACAGACCTGTGGAAGTGCAGATTTTGAAAGGAGCTGTATTTAGGGTGTCTGACCCCGCTGTTTTTGGCGTGGAAGTTTCAAGAGGATATCTAAAATCTGGTGTTCTATTAAAAAGACAAGATGGCAAACTTGTAGGGAAGGTGAAGGAAATACAATCTGAAGGAAAAACTGTTTCTGAAGCCAAAAGGGGCGACAGGGTTGCCGTAAGCGTTGAAAATGTGACAATCGGGAGGCAGATAAGTGAAGGCGATAAACTGTTTTCTGCGTTGGGCGAGAACGATTTGAAAGTTCTTAGAGAAGTTTATGACAAGCTGACAGATACCGAAAAAGAATTATTGGATGAATCAAGTTAAATCTGGAACTACTTGATCTGAAGTTGGCGTCGCGTCATTTACAAACTCGTTGGATGTAGTCTCGACATTGGAAGAAGATTCTTCCACGTTCCCGCTGGAAATTGTCGGGGCTGCAGCTGGTGCTTTCGCACAGCCTGCCAAGAATACCATTGCTACTACAGACATGATAATTAAAAGTTTGCCGTTCATCGTCTACCCCCACTTGGTTTTCTCATTTCCTTTATCTCTTCCCGTTTTTTCTCTATGTCTTGTTTGATTTCACTTGCTGATTTTCTGACTTCTTTTAAAGTCTCCCATTTTACTGACTTTATGGTGTCCTTGATGTCTTTCAATTCACCTCTCAAATCTTTCTGGCTGTCTGCTAATGTTTTCAGCGAATTTCTAAAGTCTTCCAGACTTGTTGCGCTTATGTTATCTTTCAGTTGCCTGGCTTGGTTGGAGAGTTCAGTAGAGTTGAGTATCAAGTCATTAATCTTTTGCTGGACTTCTAGACATCGCGTTGTGACAGCTGTGACATTGAATCTTGTAGCGTTTTCTGCCACAGCATCACACTCTGGCAAGAATCTTCTGGATTGGGTTACAAAATTGTCTATGTCAGTAATAATTCTGTCGAACTGTCTGTTTAATTTTTCTGAATTCACAGCTATAACTGCTCGTGCATGCTTTTTGACGGTTTCATTTTTAACAGGATCCTTGACAGCCACGCCAGCTACATATGGTATTGCTGAACGTGTCGAGGCTGC
The DNA here is from genome assembly GCA_016187385.1 of Candidatus Aenigmatarchaeota archaeon. GTDB lineage: Archaea > Aenigmatarchaeota > Aenigmatarchaeia > CG10238-14 > SCSR01 > JACOWB01. Next base: position 436,611 of record JACPJU010000001.1, on the reverse strand, counting down.
CGGAATTCCCAAACTGTTGGCTTCCTCAGCCGTAGGTATTTTACAAGTCAGATTAAAAGTGCCGTCTGAAGCTGTCATCGTTCTATTGGAATCGCAAACAATCACTCTTTTTGGCGCGACTATTGCTGTACGGTATTCGAACTTTGTTGCACTGCCATTATCGAATGTTATCGTTCCGCTTAAAGTGACATTCTCATCCATCATTACTTTATACTTGTCAACCGATACTGTAATGTTCAATGCCAACGCTGGTGAAACAAGAATCAAAAAACTCAATATTCCTACTAGCAGTGCTCTCATTATTTTAAATGAGAAGTCAAGACATATAAATTTAATCATGCTTTGAACTTGTCTTTGACGTTCTTCAGCAAGCCGAGATAAGTTCCGTCCAAAAGATAGGCACGCATGTTGTCCAAGTTCATGGCCTTGCTTGTCATTAGAGGGCCTGAGAAATTTTGGTCAGACGCCACGTTCAAGCTTCCTGATAATGTGTTGAATGCAGGAAGAATTATTATGTTTAGTTTTCCTGCGGAATTGATTTTGTATTTTTTCTTTACTATGGAATTATCTAATCTGCCTCTCAGCCATACTTGCTGGCGAGAACGATATCCTAGTTTGTCTTTGAATTCTATCGAAGGCTGTATGTGGCCCGTGAAAAGATAGTCACATTGCATCAAACTTTTACCAGGCCATGCGTGACCGTGGAAGAAACCATATTTTCCTATTTTGAAACCTTTGCTGCTGTATAGCTTTACACCTGATGGAACTAATGTTTCAAGATAATCGTCATGATTCCCTTTTGCGATTAACACTTTCACCTTAGTTGAGATATATTCTAGAAACTTTGGTATGTCTCTCAATTCTTGTATTGATGAACCTGGGACTTTGTATTTCACATCGCCTAGAATTACTAGAGTCCTTGCTTTTGTTGTATCGATTGCCTTGTCTATTATATTTTTGAATTTTTCTATTTGTTTGTGAATTATGATGCCGGACTGGGCCAAGTTGTATTCGATCCCTATATGGAGGTCTGAAACGACCAGGATTTTTTTGTCTGGGACGAATACCATAGGATAATCGGTGAGTAGTTTGATGGACATACATTTATCTTTTTATAATCAACTTTAAAACTATAGACTGTACTGTCTACAATGGTATACTATACATTGCTACCTCAGTATCATGCCTAAAGAGGGGATATACTGATGTGTGTTCGCCATGATAAACAGGATATTCTAATTTATAGTATCCGTCCATTCCTCTAATCTCTGGTTTTGGGTACTTTGAAACGTCCAGACCAATCATTTCAAAAGCTTTTTTTCTGGTACGAGATGATCCGACTAAACACACAGCGGATTGATTCGCACCTAATGTAAGAATGTTTGATGGCCATTTTACTATCAGCCAGGAACCTCGCCAATATTTCATGCATCTATTTTCAATAGCAGATATAAGAAGATGAAGATAGTAATGCTAATCTATGAAAGAAATAGGAACAGTAATCTCATCAGAAACGGGTCCTAACAGTCAAGAATTCTGGTTCGTATTAAACGACAACAAAGGGATACCAGTTAGAAAAGGTCAGTTTGTCCAATTGAATACACAAGATGGTATTCTAGTTGCGAGAGTCGAGGACATAATAAAGACAAACCGTTACTATCAACGTGCAGAATCAGTCAGCGAATTCGAACGCTCTGGCCGTCCTTTGATAGAACAGTTCCCTGTTGACAGATGGGAATATCTTATAGCTGAAGCATTTCCTTTGGGCATGATTTCAAATGGTGTACAGAGACGCGTTACTTTTCCCCCGTCACCCGGCAATGACGTTTATCCTGTTGACGAGCAATTGTTACATAGTATTCTAGGACTGGATGTAAACTCCGGCTTGAACATAGGCAAAATAGAGTTTCATAACGTAGATGCCAAATTGAATGTGACAAGATTGTTCCAGAAACATCTTGCTATACTTGCAATGTCAGGCGCGGGAAAGAGCTATACGGTTTCGATATTGTTGGAAGAACTCTTGAACAAGGAAAGGAATTTCAGGCCGAGCGTAATTCTGATTGACCCGCATGGTGAATACGGTGGGTTTGCTGCGGATGAAAAATACAGAAAGTCGACAAAAGTTTACGAAGGTGAACAAATCACAATCGCTACAAACACATTATCAGCATACCAACTATCGATATTGATGCCGAAGATAACTGCCGTGCAGAGAAGGGAACTGAATCCAATACTCAGGAAGCTCAGGGAAGAGAAGCCCGCATATAACATGCAAGACCTTATTGAGGCCGTGCTGAACAGCGACATCAAAGATGTTAAAACAAAATCTGTGCTTGCGTCATGGCTGCATGAACTGGAATACACAAAACTGTTTTCAAACAGGGATTATCCTTCTGTCAAAGATTTGGCATACCAAGGCAATCTCAGCATTTTCGACTTGTCGGATATCGTCGACATCAAAAGAAAGCAGATAATCGTGTCGTATTTTGGATGGAAATTATTTGAAGCGAGGAGACAGAAGAAGATATCGCCGTTTGTTTTGTTTGTAGAAGAAGCGCATCAATTTTCGCCGGAAGGTGAGGAGCGCGAAAGTGCAATATCACGCAGAATAATAGAACAGATTGCAAGAGAGGGAAGGAAATTCAATGCTTGTATAGTGCTGATTACACAAAGGCCTGCCGGATTGGCTACGACAGCATTATCACAATGCAACACCAATATAATCATGCGCGTCACAAATCCGAATGATTTGGATCACATTAAGGAAAGTTCTGAAGGAATTACGGGCGGTGTGCTGGACTCCATACCGGGATTGAAGGTTGGCGAGGCGTATATTGTCGGCGAGGCTGTCAATTATCCGATTCTTGTCAATGTAAGGGAAAGAAAAAGCAAATCATCTGAGAAAGGCAAGAGGTTAGAAGATGAAATTGCGGATTTTAATAACTCAAAAATCGATGATAAAGATTTGGAAACATTCATGTGATTAGTTCAATTGAATGATTTGCGTATAACCATCGTTTGCTTTGTCTCTTTCCAATCTGTAAGCATTGCCAGTGACTGCATCTTCTAACTCACTTTGATGGGTAATAAGAAAGCATTGGTCAATGAATTCTCCTATTCTATCCCGCAAAGTATTGGCCAGCACATTAACCGAAGCCGTATCCAAATTTTGGGTGGGCTCATCTAAGAATAACCAACGCAATTGCGGAGCCAATACAAGTGAAAATGCAATCCTCAGAGTCAATGCCGCAATACTCCTTTCTCCACCGGATGCTATACCTTCGACATTGACCCATTCGTTTCTCGATTGAAGTTGCAAAACATAATCGCCTTCTTCCACATTAAGTCTGATGCCGGAAAAATCTTGATAAGGGTACAATGTTTCCCACAATCGATTCATGGCGGCGTTGACAGAGATTATGAATTCCTGCCTCAATTGAATTTGTGTCTCTTCGAGGGCCTTGCCGAAAATTTTAAGTTGCAAAATCGTATGATCCAGTTTTTTGATTTCTTCCTTTTCACGCTTTCCGACTGACAGTGATGTTTCTAATTCTTTCAACCGGCTTTCTCTCTCAGAAACAAGTTTATCCAAAGCCGTAATTTTCGCAGACACTTCTCTTTCTCTGCCTACCGCATGTCTCAATTCATTTTCGATCATCTGTATGTTCCTTCCCGCGATTAATCGGTCGGCTTCCTGCAAGTGCGCAAGAATCCTGTTTCTCTGGCTGTTCAACTCTTCTATTCGTACTTTGCTTGCTTCATAATTCCTCATGTGCAGGAGCATAATCTCGAACTTCTGATTGTCATCCTGGACTGTATTTATCTTTCCCTGTACGTCAGACAATTCCTTTTTGATTTTGATAAGTTCCTTTTCGTAACTTGATGTATTCTCTATCAGAACTTTCAGAATATTCTGCACTTCTTCCCGGTTGCTTTTGATTTCCTCAAAGTTCTTCGTGACAATGACCAGTTCTTTCAATTTGTTGATTGAACGTTCTATATTCCTCAGGTCTTCTTCCGCTATCTGCTTCTGCCTTGAAAATCTTTCCAAATCTTCGTTAAGATCGTGTATTTCCTTTTGTTTCTGCTTTATCAGGACAATCTTTTTTTCCTCTGTCAGCTTCGACTCACATATCGGGCATTTTGCCTTCACAGATGACAATTGATCGATGACATCAACCAAATCATTCATTCTGATTTTGATGGATTCCAGTTTTCCGATATATTCTTCAACCAAGATTTTCTTTTTGTCTATCTCGTTGTCGGAATCTTTGCCTGTTCTTTTCTTCAATCTTTCTGCTTCTTTCTGGAGCTCTACCATCTCTTCGAACTGATCATTAAGCTTGTTCAGCTCTTTTTTGTAAAGCTCGTGTTCTGTTTTTGATCTGGAATATTGGCTCAGGAATTTCTGGTAATCGTTGTTCTTTTCATTCAACAAATTAGTCAACTCGTCCACCAGTCTAGTGGAAGCTGAGATGTTCTCTCTCAGTGAATCCTTGTCTATATTCGCCAGTGTTCCTTCGAGTTTCGATACAACGTCAGAAATTTCTTGCATAGCGCTTGTTATTCCCTTCTCGTCTCTTTTAAGAGCTTCAAAATTTTCCAAAAGTTTGTAAAGTTCCTTCAATTCTTTTTCCAAGAAAGCTCTTTTCCTGGTCGTCTCAGAATTCTCGTTTTCAAGTTGCACTTTCTCAGACAGTATGTTGTCAAGCTGGGATTTGAGATCGTTCACGATTGTTTCCAATTCGCCCATATCACTTTGGTCAACCATGCTCTGCTTTGCAGACTTTCTTTCAACGACTCTATTGACTAGTGTTGTCGCATTTGCTCTTGCCCTCTCGAATTTGTCTATCATCAACAGCTCATCTATCTTCCTCATTCTTTGGCCCTTCGGGATTGTCAGAAAGTAGTCGAGCGCGTTCTGCTCTGAATAGATCGCCTTGCTGAATAGCTCGTAATCAACCTTGAGGATTTTTTCTACAATCTCAGTCACGCGTTGCGGACTTGGTGCTTCTACAAGTTTGTTGTTCTCCCTGATTTCGGAGTATGTAGTTCCTTTTCGTTTTTCTATTATCCGTTTTACAGAATATGTTTTGTCATCCACTTGGAAAGAAACCTCCACCTCAGCCATGTCTTTTATCGAAGGCTTGTTCATGATAAGGTCTTCGAGTTTTAATTTTCTAGCTTGCAGGTTTGGAAATGTCCCGAAAAACGCGAAACATATAGAGTCCAAAATTGTAGTCTTGCCGCTGCCTATGTGGCCTACCAAAGCATTTGTTCCTTTGTTGAAATTCAATTCTGAACTCGCATGCGAGCGCCAGTTTTTTAGTTTTACATTTGTTATCATTTCACCACTTGCTCAAAGTCGTTTGGTCGCCGGTCAGTATGTTGAATGCGTTTTCAACCTGGTCATCGCTTAATAGTTTGAACATCGTATCATAATCGAAATTGGAATCGTAATCAAGGCTGTCGAGATTGCTTTTCAGAATAGTCAAGCCCATGTCTTCCACGGATATTTTTTGTTGCCTGAGATTCCTAAGAAATTCTGTCTTTTGGGACAGTTCATCGGATTCTATGTCTTTAACCAATATCAGAATCGCCCTGTCGAAATATTTTTTCTCTATGACTCTCAAATCACTGTCAATGACATTCATGTTTTTTCCGCGGATTTTCAGTTTTATCAAGGGCTTCTTCTGGTGGTCTGTGGAATACAGTATCTGGTTTATTTTTCTTTCAACCTGCTCCCTTATGTTTGTATTGTCCAGCTCTATATCTTCGTAATAGAATTTTCTTGCTGTCTGAAGAGGGACAAGCTGCGCATTAACAGTATTGTCGATTGTTATCTGTCCTATGACTTTGTCATTGCCTGCTTCTGATTTTTCCATCTGAGTCACGACTGTGCTACCCGGCATCATGAGAATTGTGTCGTCTATCTTTTCCAATGTGTTGCCGTGCAAGTGACCATTAATTATAATGTCAAATCCTCTCGGCAGATTGGACACACTCAGAGTTGGTGATTCTATCGGTGAAAAGACATAAGGGTCAATTCCTTGATGGATTACCAGAATGTTGACGCAACCTTGCACAGGTTTGGGATCCCATTTGTCCATGACCTCCTTAGCATACCTGTCTGGGACAGACGACATCGCATGGATAGCGACTTTCTTCCCGTCCTTTTCAAAAGTTATTTTATTCAAATGCAGATAGATAACAAGACCCGCATTTTCCAAAGCTTCTACTGTATTGACTTCTCCTTTGGTCAGTCTCTCGTGGTTTCCGTGTATAGCTATGAGAGGTATATGGTTCAATGTCCTTTGTGATATTTCCTTCAGTTGTTTGTCGGTTTCGACGAGCTTGATGCCTGGGTTGTCTTTCAGCAGCGGTTTCGACAGGATTTTCAATGCCCTGCCCCATGTCGGGGTTTTTGGCGCGCGGATATCGAACACGTCGCCTGCCAATATTATCAAATCGGAATCGAGCGACTTTTCCACCGCTTCTTCCCCATTGTCGAAAGAGTCGTTTTCCAATTCAGAATTATAACCATGTCCAAAGTGCAAATCTGACAAAACAGAGATTTTCATACTACTTTACTGTAGCTAAATTTATTTAACTGTGAAACTTTTTAAGGTCAAAAACCCATTTGATTTTTGTTTGGATGATATCTCCCGGTACCATCAGAAAGGTTAATGAATTGAATGGACATGATCTTTTCAGAGACTCTAACGGCGGGGAATACCTCCGTATCGGGTGGGTGGAGGATGTGGCGCCAAATGGTAGAATACAATTTTTAAAAGCTAAGAGTTTGCGCGGTCCTTATGGCTATGGGAACAATGTATACTTCAGCGGGGATGTGAATGTAACACCAGTGGAATTTGTCCAATCAACACTGCCCAATTTTTATGTCCCAAAATCGAACGAAGCAGGAAACGCGCTGAAGTTTACCCCTTGTTATGCATGCCTAGATTCTAAACAATTAAAACTATTTGAATGATAGCCAAGATATAATTGATAATGGCTGAGCAAGAAGGAATCACAGTAAAGAAGTCTGAGAATTTTTCCGAGTGGTATACGCAGGTTGTGACCAAGTCGGAGATGGCTGATTATGGGCCTGTGCAAGGTACTATAGCGTTCAAGGAGACTTCATTCGGCATTTGGGAGAAGATACAGAGAATCTTTGACGAGAAGATAAAAAAGACTGGTCACAAGAATGTCTACTTTCCTTCGTTGATTCCTGAAAGCTTTTTCAAAAAAGAAGCGGAACATTTTCAGGGCTTTGTTCCTGAGGTGTTCTGGGTCACGCATTCGGGAGATAACAAGCTGGGGGAAAGACTAGGAATAAGGCCTACATCTGAAACAATAATTTACCATTTCTTCTCACGCTGGATAAGAAGCTGGAGGGATTTGCCTGTATTGGTCAATCAATGGTGCAATATTCTCAGAGCGGAAATAAAATCAACGAAACCTTTTGTCAGGACAAGCGAATTTCTCTGGCAGGAAGGGCATACGGCACACGAGACAAAGGAAGATGCGGACAAGGAAGTTATGATGATTTTGAAGGAATACCATGATTTGATTGAGAATTATCTTGCTGTTCCTGTTATCATTGGTAGGAAAAGTGAGTTGGAAAAGTTTGCTGGCGCATTGTACACGACAACATTGGAAGGTATGATGCCTGATGGCAAGGCTCTGCAGTTGGGAACATCGCATAACTTGGGACAGAATTTCTCAAAACCGTTTGAAATAAAATTCTTGGACAAAAATGGTAAAGAACAGAATGTATGGACTACATCATGGGGAATATCCACACGATTACTTGGAGGTTTGATAATGATTCATGGTGACGATAAGGGACTCGTGATGCCCCCAAGGATTGCACCAAACCAGATTGTTGTTGTGCCTATATATTATAAAAGCAGCGAGAAGAAAGCTGTGATGAAAAAGGCTGAAGATGCCAAAGAGAAATTGGAAAAAGATTTCAGCGTGTTCATAGACAACAGAGAAGGCTACACGCCAGGATGGAAATTCAACGAATGGGAATTGAAGGGCATACCATTGAGGATTGAGATCGGCCCGAGAGATATTAAGAATAAACAAATGGTTCTGGTCAGAAGAGACACCAATGAGAAATTGATAGTGAAAGAAAGTGATTTGATGAAAAAAGTTTCCGCGTCTTTGGATTCAATGCAGGTGAACCTTTACAATAAAGCAAGAAAAAACCTTCAGGATAGAATAACTCTTGTAAAAGACTACGAAGAGTTCAAAAAAGTTTTAGAAAGTAAAGGCGGATTTGCGAAAGCTTCATGGTGCGGAGAAAACCATTGTGAAGAACAGGTAAAGAACGAGACTGGAGCCACTATAAGGATAATACCGTTCAAGAAGGATAACAAGGTTTCCAAGTGTGTTTACTGCAACAGGACTGGGAAAGAAGTCGTTTATTTTGCGAAAGCTTATTGAAAGTAAGCTTTAAATAGTATTATATATATTTATATAATATGAAAAATCAACTTTTACATTACCCACGGCTGGATACAGTCCTAATGGTAGAGGATGCTATCAAAAGAGCGGGGGAATATCCTTCAAAAAGGCAACTCTGGCTGTCGCTAAGGAAGAAAGTCATGTATCAGACTTTCAACTTGATTCTTGAATATCTGGAAGAATCCGGAAAAATTGTAATTAGAGAAGGGAGAGTAATCTGGATTTGGAACCCAAAGCTTGTAGAAAAATATTTGAAACCGCAATCTTTTTAAGCATAACAAAATAATAGAAATTAACTGATTCTTGTGACGCCTTTGAAAGAAGAACTGGGCAAATTAGCACAGGTAAAGAAAACTGGTACAACAACAGTTGGAATGGTATGCAAGGATGGCGCATTATTGGCTGCTGAATCCAAGTCTACGCTAGGATATTTGATTGCGAGCAAGGAATCTGAGAAGATAATGCAACTGGACGACCACATAGCCATGACCATAGCAGGCGCTTCTGGGGATGCTCAGGCTTTGGCGAGATACCTGAAGGCTGAACTGAAGCTGTTCTCGATTGAAAACCAAAGAAAGGCTTCTGTCATTGGAGCAGCAACACTGCTTTCAAACATTTTGCAGGGAAGCAAGTTTTATCCTTATTATGTACAGCTGATTGTGGCTGGTTATGATTCCGCAGGACCGCACATTTACGATTTGGATCCGTTGGGTTCTGTGGAGGAAGAAAGGAAATTCTTTTCTACTGGCTCTGGCTCTCCGATGGCTTTGGGCGTTCTGGAAGACAGTTATAAGGAAGGTTTGAGCCTTGAGGAAGGGGCGAAGCTGGCAATGCGAGCAATTAAATCCGCGATAGAAAGGGACATTGGATCTGGCGGCAAGGCGATAGACATAGCGATGATGACAAAGGATGGCGTAAAGATAACAAGGCACGACATAGACAAGATTGGAAAGTAAATTTTCGTTTTTCTTTAATGTGATTCAAGATGGAAATTCTGGATAAAGTAAAATCTCTCTTGCCAGAGGATGTCATAAGCAGGATTGAATTGGAAGGCTCGGAACTGATTGTTTACACCAAGGACCGCGCATTTTTCAAAGACCATGAAGAGACGATCAGGGAGGTTGTTGGCAAGATAAAGAAGAGGATAGAAGTCAGGCCCGAGAAAAATATTGTGATGGATCAGGACTTTACAAAGGAGAAGATAAAGGAACTCGTGCCTGAAGATGCGAAAGTAAAGGATGTTTATTTCGAACCCGAGCGGAGCATTGTTGTAATAGCTGCGGAGAAGCCGGGGCTTGTTATCGGCAAAGGCGGGGAGACTTTCCGCTCTATCCGATCTGAAACATTCTGGATACCAAAGATAGAAAGGGTTCCTGCTATAAAGTCGGACATCGTGGACAGCATTAGAAAAGTCATACATGCTGAAGTGAAGTTCAGAAAAGAATTCCTGAACAAGGTCGGGGAATTGATTTTCAGCGAGAGAAAATCCAACCGCGATTGGATAAGGATGATCGGTCTCGGCGGATGGAGGGAAGTCGGAAGGAGTTCTGTCCTGCTTGAGACGATGAAATCAAAAGTTTTGATCGACTGCGGCGTGAAGGCTGGCGCCGTGAATGCGGAGGCAATACCGATTTTCGGCACAAAGGAATTCGATTACAATGAATTGGACGCTATCGTTGTTTCGCATTCGCACTTGGATCACATAGGTGCTGTGCCCATGCTGTATGAATATGGCTTTGACGGTCCATTGTACATAACAACGCCTACGCTTGATCTCGCAACCCTGCTATGGTTTGATTATGTTGATGTGATGCAAAAAAGCACGACATCTCCTTTGTTTACTGTGCGCGGGATAAAGGAAGCTGTCAAACATGCAATCACTTTGGATTATGGCGAGGTGTCTGATGTCGCGCCAGATGTCAGGATAACATTTCAGAATGCGGGCCATATACTGGGAAGTTCTTTGGTTCATCTTCATGTCGGAGAAGGAATGCACAACATCGTTTATGCTCTCGATCAAAAATTTGGCAGGACAACACTGCTTGATCCGGCATTCACCGATTTCCAAAGGGTGGAGACTTTAGTGATTGAATCCACTTATGGCGGACCTAATGATATTCAGCCTAACAGGGCCTTTACAGAGAAGCAATTGGTTGATGTTGTCAACAAAACCATGGAAAGGAATGGTATTGTATTGATTCCGAGCTTTGCTGTTGAAAGGGCGCAGGAAGTCATGGCCATACTTGCAGAAAACAATTTTGAACACACTGTTTATCTTGATGGGATGATACTGGATGCGAATGGTATATTCACTGCCTATCCTGAATATCTCGGAAGGAACATACAGAAGGAGATATTCCAGGGAAAGAATCCGTTTCTCAATCCCATGTTCAAAAGAATAGCGTCTCAGTCAGAAAGGGAAAAGGCGTGGGAAGACAAGCCTTGTGTAATAGTTTCAACGAGCGGAATGTTGATGGGCGGACCTGCGTTAAGTCATTTGCAGCATCTCGCCGAAGATCCGAACAGTACACTGCTTTTTGTTGGTTATCAGGGAGAAGGAACAATGGGAAGAAGGATTCAGAAAGGTTGGAAGGAAGTTCCTTTCAAGGGCGAGGGCGGTAGGATGTCGTCGCTGGAATTGAAGATGCAGATTGAAACCATAGAGGGTTTGAGCGGTCATAGTGATCGCAATCAATTATTGGGATTTGTCGGCAGACTGTCATCGAAACCAGACAAAGTTGTCTGCGTGCACGGAGAGTCCATTAAAACTCAGGAACTTGCAAGAGCGATGAACAGGATTTTCAGGGTGGAGGCTGACGCTCCGAGGAATCTTGAATCGTTGAGATTGAAATAAATATCGTGTTTTTGTCTGATTTAGAAAATCGACAATAGCAAGAATTAATAAAGTTATCATTTTCTATTGTTTGTATGTCCAAACGAAGAGCTGGTAAATTACCTAAAACCAAAAAAAGAACATTGACTCGAGAAGAATTCATAAAGATAGGTTTAATGATAGCAGCAGGTGGCATAGCTATTAGTGGAATAGTTAGTGACAGAAAGCTAGAACCTGTCTATAAACAGGCAGAACTAACTTTAGAAAACGCCAAAAGAAGCTCTGATCCAGAATTTGTACAAGCGTATCTTAATAACATACTTTATGGCGATAAGACTTCGTTATTATACGGTCAAGTCGTATATGATCCAGGTGCAATGAAGAGTATAGAATTCTGGGAAGATCAGCTTGCTCGACATCCCGAAAAAGAAGATTTCGTAAAAAGAAGGATAGAAGAAACGAGACAAGTTATTGAGAATCTAAGGATATATCATGGAAAAGGTGAAGGAGGACTATATGTTCCACATTCTTCTATTGTTACACATATGGGATTAGACGGTTCAAAGAATGTATTTGTCTACGAAATACCACCCTTTGTTGATACTGATGAAGACCTTCGTTGGATGTTGGACCATGAATCTTGTCATTTAAATCTTTCTAGCAATTTAGATCCGTATAATGTCTTATCTCCTGAAAATGAAGATACTGTAGAAGAGGCATTATGCTTCAAGTATTCTGTTCTAAGGAAAGGTGACTTTAATGTTAGTCAAGATGTTTATAACGCTGTTTATCGTGCTTACCAGAGGTTAATTTATGACAGACTAGTAAAAGAGGCCAGAAGTCCTGATCCTGAAGGGCAGTTTATACGACAGCTTCTCGACAGAGGCGTATTTTTAAACCCATATGAACTAAAACCTCGATGAATTCTTCATGGTTTTCTAATATCATCCCAATCTTCTCTCGATGTTTTCTATAGCAGAACTGACATCCTGCAGGTCTTTGCCTATTTCAGAAGTTTTCTGCGATGCTTCTGTTGGTGAGGTTACTTTAGCTTCATTGGATTTGCCGAATGGAAGCTGTCCTTTCAAAACAATCGTATTGAACAGAAACAAAACTACAGCCAGCAATAGCAACATAGCTATTCCCCATGTTGCGAATTCTGATGCACCTTTGGATACGGATGATATTCTGTGTGGAGACATGTTTTTCACTTATTTTGAGATGTACATCAATATGCCTACTATTATCAGGATCATTATCAGAGCTGCGACAAATGTGAATTGTATTTCAGTCAGGGCTTTCATTTTCATATGATTAGATTCGTATTTGTACATAAAATCATATTATTGTTCGAAACAGTATAAATGAGAAGTCTGAGAGCATGATCTCGCTGTTTTTTGTGTCCAATCTAAATTAGTATTGTCGCTATTACCAACCAAACCTAACACAGTCCCAGCACCATTACTCCAGTTTTCACATTGGATACCGCTGGTGCCTCTTTCACCATTATAACCGGTAGCTGTCCAAACGTTTTTATTCGCTTGCGTGTTCCCACTCTGGTCAACATTTATGGCTGCATCCAGACTACCGTCAGTCAAATCACTCCAATCATCAGCAACTTTCGTTCCAGTTAAGAGCTTGTAATTATCATTACTGTGAGTAAGGCGAGAAGATGCTGAAATTGTACCGTTACTTAGCCAAGCTTTCCATTCACCGCCAAGATTAGCTGTGCCGGCTAGTGACTGGCATTTCTGGTCGCCACCATCCAAGCCACCCATATTACCGTTGTACGCGATGCTCGTGATGAAAACCCTTTTATGGATGTCGACAGTGAATGATATTGTATAGTCATCCGTATTTGTATTGCCAGAAGAGTCCCTGCACTTTATATAATAATTATGCACGTCATTTGACAATTCTGATAATGACTGAGAATGTGATGTGCCTCCAGTTGTCGACATTTGAGTCATGGAATTGTAAGACGCACCTGATGTTGTCGAATATCTACATGTAGTAGATTCGTCTGTTGTTAGAGAGAACGTAGGAGAAGTTGTGGTTATTGTTCCTGTTGGTTGGCCATTGCTTCTGACTGGAGTAGGAATCAAGAATGTCTTTGCATCGCCATAATTGCGGATGAAGTATCCTTCGCCTGATTGTATGGGAAAATTGTTCGCATCCGAGTCTATATAATGAACTCTGTAGCTTCCACCGAACCATTGAGTAATTTCTCTTACATCGATTCCCTGCGATTGCATGGATTGCAGCAAATCTTCAGCTGTGGATATACTGGAAGGTACTGTTGGTAGTGATATCATAGACCGTTCTCTTGAGATTGTTATGGAAGATAGAGAGTTAGGTTCTCCTGTAATTGTGGCTGTTCCTGCACAGTTGCCTTTGATAAAGTATCCTTCGCCTAAAGCTATGGGGAAGTTGTTTGCGTCTGAGCCTATATAATGAGTTACGTATCTTCCACGGGAACTGTCCCATCTGACAATTTGTGCGACTTTGTTTTGAGATGTGCATTGTTGGCTAGCTGTGAATGAAGAATCAAGTTCTCTGAGGAAATCTTCTGCTGTATAACTGGAAGGCTTGGATACATTAAGGCCGATAAGCTTCCAGCCTTGAGCTAATGTTATGGTTTGATCGATTCCAGGCACAAGTACTGCTCTGACAGTAGTGGTTTGTCCAGCAACAACATTGACAGTTTCGATGTAGTCCACATAGCTTTCTTTGGTAATCTTGACTTTATACTGTCCTGCTGGAAGTGTCGTAGTCTGTCCAGTGCCAAATCCTTTCCAGACATTGTCTACATAAATGTCTGCACCCATAGTATCACCTCCAGCAGAAACTATACTTATACGTAAACTACCTGCTTGGGCAGTTGCTAGAGTAAATGTTATAACATAATCATCTGTGTTAACATTACCTGCTCTATCCCTGCATTTCACATAGTAATTATACACATCGTCTGTAAGGCGTGATAAAGACCATGAATGGAATGTACCTGAGGATGTTGTATCTGATGTCATTGAATTGTAAGCAGTTCCTGCGGTTGTTGAATACCTGCATGTTGCATTCTCATTTGTTGTTACCGCAAGTGGAGGGAGCGAGGCTATTGTTCCTGTTGGCTGAGCATTGCTCCTTTCTGGCGGTATCGTATCTAGAGTTATTGTATCAACAACAGGCACAGACATCAGATTCCCCGCACTATCTTTGAATTTTGCATATACTGTCTTTGTGCCGTCCCCAGATGACAATGTCCATGATTTTGTTGTAGCATATGCTTCGGGTGTTGAATATGTAATACCGTCATTGGAAAATTGTACCTCTGAGCAGTCTGTTATACCTGAGCAGGATAACGTCGGTGTAACATATCTTGAACTTGTGAACCGCGCGTCACTATCTATGAAAATTGTGACATTGTTTTTTAACCATAGAGGATCCTTCTCCAAGTTTATAATCCAAACCTTGCTCCATGTGTGATCTTGGACAATTAAATTATCTTGCGAATCAAAAGCAATTTCACCTGCTGCACCTAACGGTAGAGGAATATAATCATCAGGTATTTGTCTGTTTAAAGGATCGGCATAGAACCAAAGCTGTCTTACGTGTCTTGTTTGAGAGTCGCCGTAGTATCCGTCGTTGCCTACCACCATCTGATTTTTACTGTTAAAAGCAATGCTTACAGGCGAGCCTGGTCCGCCTATTGTGCCAGGGGCACAAGGACCAATTGAAGTAAGTCCTCCTACAAATGCTTTCTTAGCTTGCAGATTCGGGAATAGACCTTGAGCATTTTTCAGATCATCTGCCATAAATACTGTAATGCGATCATTGCCTTGACATTCGTAATTGTTCTCGACCACATACAGATTTCCCAGTTTGTCAAATTTTACTTGGTGAGGTTTACATAAGCTACTGGCGGTTGGTGGAACCCTTACATCCGATGCAAAATGTGCACCCAACTGATCGTAATTACATCCGACGTGTTCTTTATCAGGCTGACCGATCACCATGTCGACAAAGAGCTTGTTATTATTCGGGTTGTTATCGAAGAGGTCATTGTAGTTGCTTACACGCAGAATTCTATGGTGGGGGCCGTCGACCACATAAATCTTCTTATTAATTTTATCGAACGCTATGGCATTATCAAGAAGATGATAATTTATTTCATTTCCTGTATCTTCCCAATACAATCTGACAGAATCTACTAGTGGACGATTTTCGCTTCCAACTTGAAAAGGTAGTTGATAAACACGTATTTTACCTTGTACATCAAAAGCCCATAATCTATTCGAGTCGTCTATTGCATCGCTGATTAACTCGCGCGAAGTGCTTGCCGAAGAAACAATGATATCAGGTGATGCACCGATAGGTTTATTAAGATAGTCGTTGAATACCTTGAAACCGGCATCTTGTATAATAAGCTGGTTTTCAAAAACTGCTAGACCAACGCCTGAGCCAAAAGACTCGTTGCTTGGAACATTCATATGCGGACCTGGAGGTCTAGTTGCCGGGAAGAGACCACCATTTGGTGAAGGCAGACAGGTTATATCATTTATTTTATACGGCTCATAAGGAAGTGCGTATCTCATAATTCTATGAGGCGTCTCATCAGCAAGGTAGATATTGTTAGCACTGTCGATACCGATTGAACCGCCAGGTGTCCACAAATCAAGAGTTCCGCCATCTGGTGTCCATACATTACTACTCGCAAAAGGTGAGTTACTGCTACATGCACTAGGAGAAACACGCTCTCCTCCTACATAATACTTTCCTGGCGTGCCAATGACTTTGGTTATGTTTCCATTATCGTCTATAAGGACAGTGCGTGCTGTCCCATATAAGTTTACCCATAACCTACCCGTTGCGTAATCCCCTTGTTTATACGTGTTAAAAATAAAACCGGTTGCTGAAAAAACAAATTGTCCTTCAGAATTTATGAATTGTCTATTGTAACCTGGTGCATTCTCATACTCAGGAGCTATTACTTTGTAAGCTGACATACCATTAGTGAATGGTGGTTTAAAGACGAGTATCCGAGCTCTAAAGCCACGACTATGTTCATCAAGAACATATAATTCACCCGATCCTGGATCAAATCTTGCTAATGTGGGTGTACACATTCTATCAAGAGGGGCTATTATAGTCTCATTACCATACTGTCCAAGATGGCAACCGTTTATATTCGAAGTAAAGTCAGGTTGACCCAATACCAAATCAGCCTGCTTGGAATTTGGTTGGAATCGCAAAATTCTATGATTGAATGTATCAGCAACCCAAAGATTTCCTTTCGAATCAAAAGAAACTCCTCTGGCCGACACATGATCTGAAGTTCTGAATCCAAAGCTTGTCCATAACGAACTATCATCGGGTCTGGGGGTACTGGCATAATTATAATATCCTGACGTACCTCGATTTATTCCATTGGAATTGAAATCATCCTGTCCCCAAACATAATCTGCAATTGCATCGCCTTTACCATTAGATTTGTCGCTACTGAATGGTTGGTTGTATTTTAGAACTCTGTTATTCCAAACATCTACTAAATATAGGTTGCCTTGTCCATCGACATCAAAATTGGCCCTCATCCAATACTCCCCAAGATTTGTTATGTACGGGTATCCTATTAGACAGAGTGTATCTGCAGCTGGAGCTTTATTTATTCCAAAATTGTTGTCTCGGTTACAAGCTCCACTTTCAAAGTCTGACTGGCCGATTACCATATCAGCAGGTTTAGTGCCATTAATATAGCAAGAACTAGAACCACAATCAGAATCGATTGTGCATGATTTACTGCGGTCGTTGGTACAATAACCAATACCATTAAATCCTAGTATCCTGTTGTTGCCTGTGTCGAAAACATAAACTTTATTTGGTGTACTGTTTTTGTCCACTACTACACCAGAGGCATGAAATATTCCATTTGCTGTTGTTTTAAGTGTACTAGTCTCTTTGATGCTCTTTTGTCCAAATAATTTTAAAACATTTGGTGTTTGGCAACCTGCCACAAACCCATATGGACAATATTCTTCATACTTAGAAATTAGTCTTATTGAGACGTCTGTAGCTTCTTGAAAACTTTCAGTGTAATTCTCATAACCCATTTTTGTGACTTCAATCGAGTACGGCCTGAAAGACTGCACGATATTTGAAGGCGTTGTGCCTTTGTAAGTATTGTTGATGTAGATTTTTGCAGTTGGGGGATCAGAGATGATTCCCAGAATAAATTCGTTTGGATTGAATTGAGTTTCTAATACATAAGCATTATTTTCATAGTTGGACTCTTCCCCACGAGGTACGTTAGGATATCCTGAATTGATTAGGAATCTCACTCTCTCTATAGAAGACTCCAACCATATAGTACCTAATTGCACTTCCATAACACCGCTAACAGGAATAGACTCCCCATTGTGATTGACAAGCACTTTTCTAGACCCATATTCTGAACCAGAATGCCCAATAGGAGTATATTCTATGTAAAAGCTATTCAGAAAGATAGTCTGGAAATCTGTGTTTCCAATGTTTTTAATTTTCAAAGTAACATTAACTTGTCTCCAATTTCCTATAGTTCTCGTTTGCACGAAGGAAATGTCCTCGACTATCAAATCGGGTTTTTGTTGAGATGTTTCCACATTCGCTAAAGGCGGACTTGTTTCAGCTGATGCCACCGACGGGGAAGTGGTTATCCTTCTTACAATCTCTTTGTTAAATTCTTTCAAATCTTGGACGTCATCTTTTAGTTCGTCTTTAATAGCATCAGGATTGTCTACATTCCTGTTGATTTTCTGCGATATGTCAGTCACCTCATTTATGACTGTTCCAAGCATTCCGACGATTTCTGTGAATTTGTTTTTGTTTTGTGTGTCGCCTGTAGAATCATAGTAATCAACCAATGCCAATGTAGAATCTTTCAATTGGCTGAATTTTGTTTTTAATGTCTCAAGCTGTAGGGCGATGTCTAGTAAATCTGTTGATGACAAGGCTGGTGCAACTGTAAGTTGTGTACTTGTATTCACTGTGAATGTTATCCTGTAATCATCAGTATTCGCATTGCCTGCTGTGTCATTGCAGCGGATGTAGTAATTCTTTTCTCCATCAGGGAGATTTGACAATTGCCATGAATGGGTTGTGTTCAGAGCTGTAGGTGATGTCATTGAATTGTAGGATGCGCCAGCTGCAGTAGAGTATCTGCATATAGACAGCTCATTGGTAGTTAGAGACAAGGTGGAAGTATTGACAGTTATCATGCCTGTTGGCGAGCCGTTGGATCTGACAGGAGGAGAAGTATCAGTTAGAGGTTCTGCTGTTCCACTTGGTGTTAATGCCGCTATTAAATTTCTTGTTTCTCCTGCTGCTATGGTTACTGTGGTTGTATAATTAAGATAGCCGGATTTTGTCAGATTTACCGCATAAATGCCTGCAGATAATGAGATGTTTATTGGTGTTGTGCCACGGTATGTGTTGTTGACATAGACGTTTGCGTTTGTTGGAGTTGAAGCGGTGGACAGGTTGCCTGTCTGGGTAGTTGACGGTGACACTGTTAGAGTCTTTGTCAGCTCATTGTTTGTTTCGTTTGATTCTGTTATAACGTTGTCAGCATCTGCTCTGGCTGTGAAAGTGTGTGTGCCTGAAGATAAGCTAGTAGTTATCTGGAGAGTCTGATTAGAATCTGATGGCAGGATGTTGGTTGTTAGGCTCCAAGAAGTTCCTGCGCCAGTTACTGATAAATTAGATGCTGATGTTGTAGCAATGCCTGTGTTCTTCACTGTTATGTTTATTGTCACTGTGTCTGTTGCTGTAGGAGAAAGGGGAGTGAATATTATATCTGTAATGATTAGGTCTGGTTGTTGTGATGGGCACTGTTGAACAGCTATTGCCACGTTGGTAGAATTCTCACCGAACCATTTCACCAATTCCTTGAGCATCTTCCACTGGGAGTTGTAAGTGCCTGCTGTGGATGGGGATGTCATCTCGAACGTGAATGTCTTCTGCTCGTTTGTTTTTATCGAATCGGTATTGTTCAGGAAGACTCGATGTGTACCCCAGACTGTATTGTCTTGAGGATTTTGCGATCCTAATCTAATGTTGTCTGATGATGTCCATGTATTGTTGCCTGTGTTCTTCATTGTTATGTTGACTGTTGATTTCTGGCTGGTGCAGAGTGAGGAAGGAACTGACTGGGAGATGAACTGGGCATCATAATCTGGAAGTGTTGGTGCTGAGTTGTATTCGTCTGTGATTTCTGTTGCAGATAATGCACGGTTGTATATCTTCACCTCGTCTATGATGCCGTTGAAGTATGCGCCAGACCAGCCGCGTGCAATCCAGAGATTGAGATTGCTTGCTGGGATAGAGCCTGTGGTTGAGTGGGAGCTGTCCAGCTGACCATTAATGTAGTATTTTCTTGATGTGCCGTCATATGTGTAGGCTATGTGATACCATGTGTTGGCTTGGAGTGTGGATGCGCTTGCAGGTTCAGACGAGCCCCAGAAGTATCCTACCAGCTTGCAGTTCTCCAGCTTCAGGCCGTAAGCGCTATTTTTCTGCACTATTTCCTTTCTGCCGGAACAATCGGATGCTTTTATCCAAGCTGTGATTGTCATGCTGGTGGCGATGTCCAATGCAGAAGAATCCGGGATTGATACATGATCATTTATTCCGTCGAAGTTCAATGCATTGTTGACTCTGCCTGCTGTCCAGGATGGACCGCCGATTAAAGTTCCTGTGTTGGCGCCGGATGAATCTGAAGCTGTTGTACCAGATGATTCGTCGAATTTGTAGTATGAGACTGTGTCTGTGGGCGCGACAGCATATCCTGTGAGTTTGAGGAGATCAATTATGCTACCGAAGAAGAAGTTGTCGAAAATTGATGCATGGACCGTAGTTATGTTCAAGACAATTCCGAGTAAAAAGAATATTACGAAGTACCGCCAGTAACTCATATATTATTATTTCGCGAATGATATATATATGGAATACAACGAATTGAAGGAGAAATGGGGTGATAAAGAAAAGAAAAAGAGCAGAACACGGATGTATATTTTAATTGGTGTTGTCGTTATTATCTTGCTGGCAGTTGTATGGTTTCTAGTTTTAAACAGAGAATCGCCATTAAATGATATTATACAAATTACCGCACCCATTCAAAATGCACCAGAAGAAATTCCGCCTATACCTCCGTAGCTGGCTAAAATCAGATTAATTCTAGAACGGTTTTCCAATCGCAAGGTCGACCCTATATACTTCCATCATGTCTTTGCTCACAACATTTATGTAGGAAGTAATCTGACCGGATAAAATTGACTGC
Organism: Candidatus Aenigmatarchaeota archaeon; assembly: GCA_016187385.1. Taxonomy (GTDB): domain Archaea; phylum Aenigmatarchaeota; class Aenigmatarchaeia; order CG10238-14; family SCSR01; genus JACOWB01. The sequence continues at coordinate 415,993 of JACPJU010000001.1, read as the reverse complement.
ACTGTGCTTTTCTTGCTTGCGATTGACAAAATTAGTGAGGATAACAATTGTTTGTGGTCATCGCCTGTTGCACTCAAACCATCTCGTGAAAAATCCGCTATCCATACAGACTTTCCGTTTTCCGTGCCGTTGAATATCACGGCTGCAATCGGCTTTTGTTCTTCATTATCCCAGAAGCCCATTGAAAGCAATGTCTTGCTCTTGTTGTCCGGCGATGCCAACGCCAGCTTGTTGTGTCCGTTGTCCTTGACTATGAAATCATTGTATTGGTAATCAGGCTTGAATGTTATTCTTATCTTGTTTGGTAATTCAACGTAACTCAACAGAAAGTTCGATGATGATATTGAAAATCTTTCCCCTTCTGAGACTGATACGTCAGCTTTGTTGTTTTGAGGTGTGGTCGTGTCAAAGTAGGCTTTGCTGTCGCTGCAAATCCAGAATTGGTAACTGTTGTCCCTGAATTTTAAATTGCCTGTCTTGCCATTGCATGTTACAGTAGATCCAGACTCCATTTGAAATGAAACAGCATCACTCGTTCCTGTCAGAAGATAAGGCAGATGATAGAACCATCTGTAGGATTTGAAAGTCAGTTGCTGGGCATTTGTTGGAGCTATGAATTCATCCTGATTGTTTGGAAAATTGCCTTCGGCTATGTAAATCGTCCCGAAGATTCTTTTCTGTCCCTCGTCCTCGTCATTTCCGAGATTGTTGACTTTAGTATGCGGCACATCGGCTATCTCCACAGCACTGTTGCCGTTGCTGATGAAATCCGAAAGAACGCTTATGTATGATGTAAGATCCCTATAGCCCCATATGACAAGAACATCGGGATATTGCGTACCCGAACCGCAACTGTTTATAGCCGGCAATGTTGTACTGCAGATATTAACATTAACTTGCCTGTTGTTGAGCTTCACGTCGCCAAGAACATTTTGAAGATATGCTAGTTGTTCACTTGTGCAATCGCACGCAATATACATTGTACTTTTTAAAGTTCCCTGTGTTTCCAGTTTTATGAGAACATCTTTGGATACGTCCATCTCCCCGATGAATGAATTGAAACTGGTTTCGGAGAAAGCATAATTGTGCAATTGACCCAACCTGTCAGCGGTTGTCAGAATGTCCCTGCCGTGCAATAACGATGTAGCGTCATTCCATTTTGTCTGGTATTGTCCGCCGGTGAACAGGATATTGAACGCTACAAATGCGATTATGATTGAGATTATTACTTCCACAATAGGAACCTGTCCTTTCATTGTCTCCACATCTCAATTATTAGTTCTGCGGAAGAAGTTCCGTCAACCGACACTATTCGATTGAATCTGAAACTGTTCTGCTGCGTATTTGGGTTGCACACCCATCCTGTGTCTGTCGCGTGGTCGATGAATTCTATTGATATCTCATTATCGATGTCGAGCAATCGCTTCAAATCATTGTAATTATTGTTGCATATGGTCTGCAATTGGTTTATTTTCCCAGTAGATAAATAATTGGTTTTATTTTGAGTCGCGTCTGACAATCCTATCCTTTCTATTTGAGACAATTGTTTGGTCTCCCAATCATTCGGTTCACCAACATCGTTCACCAGCAATTCTGAAATCTGATATGCCTCGATTCTCATGTTTTCTGATCTTACTGCGTTGATTGTTGTTGGAACTGTCTGGAATAGTTGGAATGTTATGTAACCGACAAAACCTATGAAGACTATCATGGCAGTGTAAAAGCCTGCGGAAAGCTGGGCCTTTTTATGCGCCAAGAAGACCCACCCTCACCAAGATGCTGAAAGTGCCGAACGTGATGCTTGCCAGAATCAGACTATGCCTGAATCCAGCAACAAGAGAGCCTTCGCTTATCTGTCCCGCGACCAGTCCTGAGAATATCGATTGGATTATACTCATGAAGAAAAACAGGGATGTATAATACGCTGATGGACTTTGCGGGTCAATCTTAAATACATGGGCTGTTAGATCGTAACCTGCGCACACGCCGCATTCTATGCCTGTGCATGCATTGCACGGATTTGAAATGGCGAAACCCGATTCGGCGAAACCGCTCTGCTGCGACAGGGAAAATATAGGAACCATTATCTTGTTTATTCCCACTACGATAGCAATGACTATGAGGGATATGGCATACATGACGATCACATACTGGCCCAATGCGGAAGATCTTTCTTTCTCGGCATCCAACAAAGCTATGTGCGATGTTGCGATAGAATCCATTGTCGAGACTACATTTCCGCCTGACAAATAAGACTCGCGGATGACCTGGACTCCTGAGTTCAGCTTTTTGCTCGACTTTACCCTATCCGCGAATTGCCCCAGAACTTTGTCGACAGGCATGTTCCAGCTTATCTGGCTAGACATTTTCTTGACTTCATTCGAAAGGCTGCCGTAACTTATTTTGTTCGCGCTCAGGATGGCTTTGTGAAGTGGAAGCCCTGCTCTCAAGGATTCAATCAAATCCCGCAGGAACACTGGGAATTTCTCTTCCATTTCCTTGAACTCCCTGAATTTTTTGTAGCGGACGAAAAGTATGGGGCTTGATATTATGAAAGCGGACAATATTATCGCGTTGCCGACGATTCCCGTATCGGCTGTTATTATGCCTACGGCTACAAGAACTGCGGATATCCCGATCGTTATCATCAATGTCTGGTTTACGTTCATTTTCTTTTTCACTCAATCACCTGTGGGCGATGAAACCTTTATCAAAATCATGAACACTATAGAAATGACTGGCAAAAACAGGAAAAGTATCAGGGACTGCAATAGGATTATGTTGCCTCCCACTCCGGAAATTCCCGAGAATATCGATGTCATTATGATGAAGAATATCGCACCGACAACAATCGCAGTGAGATAGATTTCGATGAAGAGCGTAAGTTTTTTTGAAAAGTCATTCAGCGTTCTCTTGTAATCTTCCATCTGGCCAAGACCCTTCTCGCGCAGATAAGTGCTGACATCGCCGCCAGAGGTTGAGGTGGACAGAATGCCCCACAGCATTTCCTTCAATTTCTTTGAAGGCGACCTGTTGACAGCCCTTTCCAGAGCAGTGTGAATGTCCATGCCGAAAAGGTCGATGTCTTTATTCAAAAGCTGCATCTGGTTTGTTATCTCGCCGTATTTGCTGTATCTGCCGAAGACTTTGAAAATCTGGTCCAAAGGAAGCTTTGTGCCCGCTATCGTCGAAAGAAACAATGAAGCAAACGGAAGCACAGAATCGATTCTTTTTTCCTTGTCGTGGACAACTGTTTTCGGATATTGCGTGAACAGGTAAAATACCAATAGCGCCAGGAGCACCGAAGTTGTAATGGATGTTATCAGGCTTATGAGCACTCCTTTGAACACGAATCCGAAAATGAAAGATACTATTGGGAGTTCCATGAGGAGAAATAAGAAAGAACTCATCGCACCCAGGCTTATGTATTCTTTGTTTGAAATGCTCAGCCCGGCCTTCTTTAAATCGTCTGCCAGATCGGGGAAGAAAACGGCTAAATCATCGCTCAGTCCACCGAAAAAACGGAATGAGAATTTTGTGTAAAAATCCACTATACTGCACCTACTGCAGACATTAATCTATTGGGGTCGCTGTAGTAAATAGAAAACAGCTTGTGGAACATCCTATAGTCCAGAATTTTGTTCTCGTCCATCCATTCCAGTATCTTGATTCTTTTCTGTATGTCGTCTCTTATCTGTTTTTCTGTGAGGCCGTTGTATTCTGATATTTTCTTCAGCACAAGAGACTTGCTCGTGATGTCGAATGTGTCCTTGAGGGGATTCCATTTGTACACCTGGTTTATTATCGGCAAATTTGTTTTTGGATCTACACCAACTATCTCAACAATTTCGACAACGCGCCTGACAAATTTGTCCCGGTATCTCATTTTCGCCTGGAACACAACAATATCAAGGCTGCTGAGAAGCGATGCCGGTAATGAGATAGGTTGTGTTGTCAATCTGTCCATGAGTCTGCCTATGTTTTCTGCATGTATTGTTGCAAGGGACGGATGACCTGTGGCCATTTGCTGGAACAACACATAAGCCTCCTTTCCCCTTACTTCGCCGACAATTATGTTGTCTGGTCTCTGCCTCAAGCTTTCTTTGAGCAGCTCAAACAAATCAACTTCCTTCGAACCTTCTACACTTATGCTGGTTCTCGCGACCATGGGAACCCAATGTGGATGAGGAAGTCTCAGTTCTGCGGTATCTTCTATGCTGACAATTTTTTTGTCCGGTCTTATGAAAAGTGAAAGAACATTAAGCATGGATGTCTTTCCCGATGCTGTTCCGCCGGATACAAGAATGCTTCTGCCATAATCGACAGCGTACCACAAATAAGCGAGCATGCCTGGATCTGATGTTCCGTAATTCAGAATATTTGTAGGCGTCAATGGTTCTTCTGTGAATTTTCTGATCGTAAAATTGCTCCCTCTTCTTGCAATGTCGGTTCCCAGTGTAGCCTGCACTCTCGAACCGTCCGGAAGGCTTCCGTCAAGCAATGGCTGCGCGACTGAAATCGATTTCCCGCACAACTGCGCAAGACGTATGACAAAAGAATCCAATTCTTCATCGGTGTCGAATTTTATATTCGTTGCAACAGAACTGACCTTTGAATTTCTGTGGAAGACAAACACGGGTATGTTTACCCCGTCGCAACTGATGTCTTCTATGTTCGGGTCCTGCATCAAAGGTTCCATGATTCCGAGCGCGGTGAAATCCCGTTCTATGTAGTATTTCAGTATTGTCTTCTCGGCGTCGTTCAGAATCAGATTGAAATAATTCAACACCTTGTCAACATTATCGTTCAGATATTTCTTCACTTCTATTTTTTTCAATTTGCTGAAGTCAACATCCAGTCTCTGCTCGAGCATTTCCTTCACTTTTATGTTGGTGTCTTTCAGTTTTTCAGACATTTGCGGTTCAACTAGCTCGTAGATGTATTTGTTGTTGGCGGCGTCCCAGAAGATTTTGGCATAAGCAAAAACAGGCTCGTCCTTTGCGGGCGATTTTGGAATCAGCGGATAAGTCAATGGCGCAATGACCTTTTCATGAGATTCTGTTTCCATCTTGGCCTTGGGTCTACATGATGGTATTTCGAATCCTTCGACTTTTTCTGCGATCTGCGGTTTTATAGATTCTTCTCGTTGGGCTTGAAGTTGAGGTGGCGCGGTTATCTGCACTTGCTGAATCGGGAATTGTCCTTGCGATAATTGCTGTGACTTTTGCGCAAGAATTTTTTGACCTGCAATCATTTTCCGCAGCAGAGCAGACCGAGAAAATTTCATTCAATCCCCAATATATTGTTTTCTCTCTCATAAGTTAAAGTTATAGGTTGCACCGAAGAAACATCGTTTGTTTGGAATCTGATTGAATCTTTCAGATTGTGGATGGACGATTGGACAATCTTGTTCTCTGGTTCTATCTTTACTAATATTCCATCGTCCAACCGAATGGTCGGATTGTATCCTGCAGAAGGCTTGACGTTCAAAGTTATGCTGACATTGTCGCAGGATTTGCATGTGTCGACAGCTTTTATCGCCACAGCAGACAAGTATTCGGCTGTCAATTCTGAACTTGACTGTAGAACATCCCGCCTGATCAAATCATACTGGTATCTGAAGAGATTGCCGACCATGAAAAATACAGATAGGCTTATGGTAAAGAAAATAATGAACTGGATTATCAAAGATTGGGCTTTCATATAAGTAGAATTTTCACTTGTCTCTTAATTAATGTTTTGCCTCCTATGACTTCTTGTGTTGTATCTCCGTAAGAAATCTTCACTGTCCTGCCGCTGGATGTTGTCAATCCTGTCGGGTCTTTCACCAGGTCTATCTTGAAGCCGCTTGCTGTTTGACTGAATGGATTGTTGTAGATTTCCCTGAATATGATTGTATAAGTTATGACAAAGACATCCCCCTGTCTGACAGCTTTCGCGCAGACCACAGACGGACTGTCCTGGCCCGATGTGCCATTAACTGGAGAAGGGACTATCTTGCCTCCATCAATAACGCACTGCACGCCAGCCGTGAATGAAATTGGAGTTGTTGTCACTGCTATGTTTGAAGTCTTGCTTGGGAAGCTGAATGTGATATAATCATTCGTTTCGTCTAGTGTCCATATGCCGTCTGCATCGATTGTAAAAGTTTTTATCCCTCTGTTGTTCGCGACATCTTCTATTGTTTTCGACAGGGAATTTTCATTGGTCTGGGAAAGTTTGTTGTAAACCCTTTCAGTTGTCGTGGCTTCCTGCCTTTTTTCTATCAGTGGCTTGCCCCAGATGTAGGCTGTGGATGTCAAACCTATTGTAATGGTAACAATCAAAACAGCTGCAATGATTTCCGACACAGCCTTTTTCATAATATGATTTGTATTCCCTTTTTTATCTTGTTAAGGGTCTCAGAATTGGCGGTCTCGGAGGCAGAGGCTTGTATCTTTTTTCGAGTGATTCCATGAGTGTGAGGACATTCTCGTTTGTCTCTATGATCTTCTTGTTGGTCTCGATCAATTGTTCTATCTTGTCTGACATCGGCTTGGAATCAACTGCTACGGCTCTCGGCCCTTCCTCGCTACCTTCTTTTATGTAGTCTATCAGTTCATTGAGATTCATTATCACGGAATCGAGCTTTGCGGGCAGTTTTGCCAGTTCTATTCTAAGAGCATCACTTGACTTGGCCAACTGATCTACAATCTCCTGATTCATTTTTATTATGGAAATCAGTTCCCTGAAGAACTCGCTCACGTCTATTCCGGGGGCAGTAGACTCTACCTTTTCCATTCTTTTCTCTAATCTCCTGAGAGGCGTAAGAGGAATTAATTCGTATTCGTCTTTGTCGGCTGGCATCTAATATTAATTGGGGATGGTTTATATAAAAAGATAAGCTGTTTTCACGCGTCTATAAATATCTCGTAAACTCATCTCTGTTGATTTTCAGGTCTTTCTTGATTATTTTGTTTAACAAACCTCTATCTATTTCTTCTGTAGGGTGAACGGGAATTACGGTTGTTTTGCCGTCAGGATGTCTGAGAAATGCGTGGCTTCCCTTCTGTCTGACTAGATCAAATCCCATTTTTTTGAGAACTTGTGTTAATTCATTTGCCTTGAGAATCGGGAGTTTCATTTTACACTTTTATTTTTTGTACACCGATAAACTTTTCTTCAACTGGTTGTTCTTCTTCCAAGTATAATGAAACAGCCTCTTTAGTTCTCTTCATCAATTCGTCTAAAGTTTTGGCTTGTGTATGGCAACCGGGCAATTCCACTACTTCTGAGATAAAGTAACCGTCTTTTCCTTCTTCGATTATGACATTAAATTCTCTTTGCATATTAATCCCTGTTACAGTTCTTGACAAGGTTAATTAGGATTGTGATAAATATAAGCGTTAAACGGAAAGTGGATTTACTCTTCGCCGCCTTCCATTCCAGGTGGCATTCCCGGAGGCATACCACCCCTGCTCAGCTTTCCTGCTGTTATCACATCATCAATTCTCAAAATCATTTCTGCGGCTTCTGATGCAGATGTTATTGCCTGCAGTTTGACTTTCAATGGCTCGATAACACCGGCTGCGAAAGCGTCATTAATCTTGCCGGCAACCAAATCAACGCCATACATTACACCGCCATTTTCGTGCTTTGCCCTTAATTCAACAAGCATGTCTATAGGATCAAGTCCTGCATTCTCGGCAAGGCTTCTCGGCACGACTTCCAATGCGTCGGCAAAAGCCTTTATCGCGAGCTGTTCCCTTCCTGGGAATTTTTGCGCGAATTTCTTCAGTCTGCTTGACACTTCCGCTTCAGGCGAACCTGCGCCAGCAACGATTTTTCCATTCTCCAAAGCAGATGCAACAGCCCCGACAGCATCCTCTATGCTTCTGTCGTATTCATCAACAACATGTTCAGTGCTTCCCCTTACCAGAATTGTCACAGACTTTGGATCTTTGCAGTCCCTTACAAATGTCATTGACTCTCCAGCGATCTTTCTTTCTTCCACAGTCTTTGCGTAACCCAAATCCTCAGAACTTAGATCTTCCAGGCTTGTAACAATTCTTCCGCCGGTTGCCTTTGCCAAAGCCTCCATGTCGGATTTCTTCGCCCTTCTGCATGCCATGACTCCCTTTTTCGCGAGATAGTGCTGCGCCAAATCATCAATTCCTTTCTGGCATACAAGAACATTGGCTCCGGAAGCGACAACCTTGTCGACCATTCCCCTCAGCATCTTCTGTTCCTGGTCAATGAATGCCTGCATCTGTTCAGGAGATGTGATTCTTATTTCTGCGTCAGTCTCTGTTTCCTTGACTTCCAATGCCACGTCAACAAGCGCTATCTTCGCGTCGTTGATTGTCCTCGGCATGGCTGGATGGACAATTTCCTTATCAATAACAATTCCCCTTACCAGCTCTGTCTCGTCAGAACTTCCGCCGTGTTTTTTTTCCCTTTTAACGTTGTCCGTATCGACTATTGTCTTTCCGTCTTTCTTTTCGGCGACCATTTTTATTGCATCGACAACCAGCTGCGCCAGATGAGTGGACGCCTTTTCAGCGGATTTTCCATACATTGATGTCACCGCTATTTTCTTCAGGGTTTCAGTGTCTTCCAGGGAGACTGGCTTTCCAATCTCGTCCAAAATTTTCATTGATTCGTCCTTTGCTATCTTGAAGCCTTTTGTTATGACTGTGGGATGGATTTCCTGCTCCAAGAGTTCTTCCGCCTTCTTCAAAAGCTCTCCTGCGATTATGACTGCTGTTGTTGTGCCGTCGCCCACTTCCTCGTTCTGTGTCTTTGCGACCTCAACCATCATTTTTGCCGCAGGATGCTCGATTTCCATTTCCTCTAAAATTGTAACGCCGTCATTTGTGATGACAATGTCTCCGATAGAATCAACAAGCATCTTGTCCATGCCTTTTGGTCCCAATGTGCTTCTGACGGCTTCTGCAACTGCCCTGGCTGCTGTGATGTTCTGTTTCTGGGCGTCCTTTCCAGTAGTTCTCATCGAACCTTCCGGCAAGATCAATATCGGCTGACCGCCCAGATTTCCGACCATAGCTTGAACCATAATTCACCATTTTTAAAACAGTATTAGATATACCCACATACACATATTTAAATCTTTTGGTTGAGGGTTCTGTTAATTCTGTGGGTCCTAGAAGGTGAAAATTGAATTTTGTTAAGTAACGGGTCTTCCCTCAATAAACGAAGTAAACTAACTTTTTTCTCCCACAAATTTAAGCAACTCACTTCCTTTCCAAATTCTAAATCTGTCTTTAACAACTTCAAAATCTGTGTCAGAAGAGAATATTCCATCATTTTCTATTCTTAATGCCAAAGCCACCAAAGGCACATCTTTAGGATCTCTTTTGCCTATCAAATCATTGGCTTCAAATAGTTTTGTAGAATAAACCGAACTGGGAATTGTAATGACTGGCGTATTTGCAATTAACTCCTTAATCTTTTCATCATCCCAATCCAGATTTCGTTTAATCACCCTGGCGATTTCACCCATGTTTACATCAGTTGTAAGAAACAAAAACTTGCCAGACTTCAGAATCTTGTGCTCAACACCATGATAAATGACGCCAGAATACAGATTTGTTGTGTCTATTAGTAGAATCTCTGGCTTTTCCATAAAGTTATTTAACTAGTCTCGGCTAGTAGTCTTCTCATCTTTTCTCTAGTTTCCTGTTCAGTCTTTTCTAAAGATTCATTTAGAGATTTTTTGCTTATACCCTTCCTTCTTACCGTTTCCTGCAGTTCTTTAGTAAGTTCTTCGAATCTTTTCATCCTTTCTTCACCATATAACAGCTGTTTGATCGCAGCTCTAAAGAAATCAGACTTTGTTATGTATCTGCCTTCATGTATTAGTTGCTTTATCATATCCACGTCTTTCTTAGGCAGCAATACAAGAGTCTTTTCCATTTTTTGTGTTAATTTAGACATATATCTCAAGTATATATAAAAGATATAAGTATATAAAACTTACTCGTACTGGTCTCATACTTCAATTACCTTTGCTTTCTTAATCATCTGAAGAAATTTTGGATTGTCGTTAGCTATCCAGCTTATTCCTTTTAGCCCTATTAATATTGAGCCCTTGTTTTCTAAGTAAGCAAGTATTATTCTCAATGATTGGTCCATAATTTTTTTGGGCAAAGCCCTTTTTAGTCCTTCTAAAGACACTGGACCATCTTGTTTCCTCAAAATATCCTCAACCATTAGGACAGTACTAAGAGTAGGTGAATGAATGATTCTAGTTACATTTAGGTGAATTTTTGCTTCTTTCTGTTGATTTATTTGCTGCATATATATCCATATACATATATCTTCATATGTATTTAAAGATTTCATTCTATAAGCTCTGTTGTTTTTGTAATGAAAATGTATATTTCCTTAAAGAACCTATTAGATTCTCTCGTCTATAATCTTTGACAATTCTTTAGAATCTTTGATCTGATTTAATTCTTGTTCAGAAATTATCGGTACGCCTTCAACGGATTCCTTGTAGGATCTTTTGGAGATCAGAACCGATTTCGAAGAAAATATGTTCGACAACTGCTTGATTTCATTCAATTCATTCTTGGCTTCCGACGGCACAATAGATAGGCTTGTTATCAGCGAGAAGCTTTCTTTACCCACAATTTCAAACGGCGATGAATGCACAGATGAATTGTCTATTCCAATCCTGGAAAATTCCATGCTCACGGATTTCTGGAAATGATTTCTCGGATTTCTATATACTGCCTGCGTGTGCTTCATTTCATAAGGCAGGCTGAGCTCTGCAGAAAGTATCCTCTCCAGTTTCCTGACAGTTTCCTTTTTGGGATTGACCCGCCTTTTTTCTATCTCGTACATGGCTTTCTTGGAAATGCCTGCCTGCTGTGCAAGCTCTTCCAGAGTCAGGTCCAGTTCCTTTCTCTTTTCTCTCAGAGAGAATGTGTTGATTTCCTGCGTGTGCCTTCCTTTTGACGAGTATGTTACAATAATATCTTCATCCTCGAGCATTGTCTTGAACAATTGGGGCGTCATTACAGGCAATTCGAATCTTGAATAGACAACTGCGTCATTCAGATGTTCCCTGTTGTTTCTCTGGGAGATTACAAAAGGGTATGCCGACAGGAAATAGGAAATGGTTTGCAAGTCTGTCGCGTGCGACTCGTCCAGTGCGTCGACATTCATGAGAGTTTTTATCAGAAATAGATGCTCCCTTCTGGCAACTATGTCAAAGGAACCGTGGGTGACAAAAGTTTCGAATTCGTTTTCATGCAAAGTATTTATAATCTTGTTCATCAAGATTGTCTTATCGAACATGCTTACCAATAAATAAATTGGTGCGTGATAATGATATAAAGTAAGGGGCACGTAGCTTAGCCTGGTTAACTCTCCAGAAGGAGCAATCGACTTATATGTCAGCTAAGCGCTAAGAAATCGATCGGTCGCCGGTTCAAATCCGGTCGTGCCCATTATTATAAATTTGTTCCATTTATCGCCTTTAGGATTAACCTTGTAATACAACCAAGCGTTAGCATCTTCCTTGCTTTCTCTTACTTCATCGGGATCTTTCAGAGCGATTTTTATCAGACCTTCAGCATCCAACATCTCAGGTCTTTTAGATATATGTGACCATATTCTGTCTTCTGTGAGTTTGATTCTCCTATCGAATTTGTCTATAATTTCAAATGGTTTCATCTTGCAATCTATTTTCTCACTTGTATTTTCATAAAGTCGTGCGCTATACTAGTATTTGGAAAAACTTTCTTTGCTCTGCTCTCCATTTCCTTAATATCATCTTTTTGATATCTGCGACTAATGTGTGTTAATATCAACTGTTTTACATTGGCTTTTTTCGCACTCTTTGCAGCTTCCACGACATCCGCATGGTATTTGCCGCCAGATTCATCAAGTTCGAGAAATGTTCCGTCATGAATTAATAAGTCGGCATCTTGCGACAGTTTAACTACATTATCGCACGGCTTTGTGTCTCCTGTGTAGATGGCCTTCAGTCCTTCCTTTTTGTCGGCTATGTCTTCAATCTTGACTTTCTGTCCCTTGTACCCACCTTCGCCATGTTTCTTGACTTTGTTCAGCCAACTTCCGCGCTTGAGACCGAGTGATTTTAATCTGTCCAAATCGATGCCCCACCTGTCCTTTTCCTTGAAGCAGTATGCAACACTAGGAACTGTATGCAGGGTTGGTATTGACAGGATTTCGGATTCTTCTCCCTCGAAGATTTTTGTTATTTCGCTTCCTTCGAATGGGACATTCACTGCATTTACAGGAAATCTCAAACCGAAATATCCCAGATCAATAATATCTTCTACAAATCTTTCTGCCTCTGGACCGAATATTGTCAGTTCTTTCTTTCTCTTTTCCATGCTCATCGTCTGAATCAATGGTATCAATCCCGCGAAATGGTCTGCATGCCAGTGCGTTATGAAAATGTTGTCTATATCCATGAAACTGACATCAGACATCATCAATTGTTTTTGCGTTCCCTCGCCGCAGTCGAATAGGAAAGTTTCCTTCTTGTCAGTGTAATACTCGAAAACTATGGCTGAGTGATTCCTGTCTTTGGTCGGTATTCCCGATACTGTGCCCAAGAATGTTATTTGAAGCATATTAATTATTGGGTTAGAAATTAAAAGAACTACTGTAGCATTGCTAAGCGACGTTCTGCATCTCTACGAATAGGTTCGTCGGGACTGTTAGAAATGCAGCGTGTAAAAGCATCACGTGCCTCATGGCGTGTATCATTGATCTGATAAAAACAACCAAGCGTATACAAATAACCGGGATTTTTGGGGTGTATACCTAGTGCTCTTTGGAGATATTCAATACCTTTATGAACGTTACCCTTACTAGTAGCATATATCCAACCCAAATTAAACCAACTCTCTGCGAAATTAGGATCTCTTTTTAAAATTTCTTCATTTTGCTTCACAGCTTCTTCAATATTACCAACTTCATAAAGTAAGTGTTCAAGTTCAAATCTAGCTTCAATATCATCTGATTCTGTATCGATAACGGACGTTAAGTATTCTAATGCTTTTCTACTTCTGTTAGATTTTCTTAGCGATCTAGCTGTTAGAGCTATTATACTTGGCATATGAATCTATTTGTATTAAATAGATTTAAACCAGACTTTCCTTTTCGAAGTATTTCTTAAGGAACACTCCAAAGTTCTTATCCCTTTTGACCAGCTTCAATATCTTCCTGTCATCAGAAAATATTTCAAATCCTTTGGACAATTGATCCGCTATGTAATTCGGTATTCCTTTCGACTTTAGAATTTCGTTGCTCTTCTTCAAACTGTCCACAAGCTTTTCATGCGATGAGACGAATTTCCTGTTGATTTCAACTACCCAATTCGACTCTTCAACAAACGGCCCTGTCAACGGTTTTTTGTATTTTTCCAGAAATCTTGAGGAATCCTTTACAGCAAAAACAGTCGGTCCCACTCTTTTCTGGATAGGTGGCAATTTAGGAATCTCCATTTCAAGCAACACAACAACCAAATCTTTCTCATTTGAATACACATCTTTCCTCATGACTTTGAACTCGTATTTGGTCTCTTCCAGAATGCTCTGCAGTCTTTCAGCAAATCTTCTGAGCTGCGGCCATAGTATGTCAGGTACGACTTTAGGTGGCGAGAACTTGATGAACAATAATTCTGTTTTTCTCTGCAATCGCTTCTGTTTCAATTCTCTCCCTGTTATTGAAGGTAATTTCTTTTCGGAAAAGTACTTTACATTCGGTCTGTCCAAGAATCCCTTAGACAATTTTACAAATCTGAGAAAACTCTCGATGGAAAGTGCAGACGCGGTATTTCTATTTCTATCTGTAGGGTCTATCAGAATCAGAGGCTGATTTTTGAAGATTTTCCTCAGTTTATGATGGTCTTCTTTTTTATAATAATTTTCTAAATCAATAATACTACCTGGCACCCATTTGCTTGCGGCTTTAATCACTTCCAAGAATCCACCATATCTAATTACCAACAGTTCGCAGACATACCCTGAAAATCCTTGTGTCTTTGCGTCAGCTCCGTATATCTTGTTAGATGTAAGAAATTGCTTCAACAGCCTTACGTCATCTGACAATTCCAAGCTTAGATTTTTTTCTATGTACCTGACATGGAAAGGCGTCCTGTCAACGGCTGATTTTATCTTTTCCGCAGACTCGACTTCATAACAAGGCACTATATCTATGTCCACGCCATCAACCACACCAGACACATAAGGATGCTGGGCGTATTCTACGAAAGATTTTCCTTTCAGTTGTTTAATGACTTGTTTTCCTATCAGCAAACCATGCTCTTCCAGTTTGTTTTCTGGCAGATCTTCTGGGAACAGGATGAAAATGTCGAATTCCCTCTTGTTCGGCAGCCACGTGCCCCTTGTAATGCTTCCAGCGAGAATAGCCTTTCCTTGGTACTTCTTCACTATTTCTCTCGTAATCTCGAGTGCTTTCTTTGAAAGGTTGTTAAGCTTCTTCTCGTCTGCCTGCCTAGGTTTTGTCTTTTTCAAAACCTTCGATAACAAGGTTTGATAGTTTACCATATCCTAGAATTGGTTTTCTACTAAAATCAGCTTGTCGCCGGGCGCTTGATTAAGATATTTGTCACTTTTAAATAGTTAAAAACCACAAAGCTTAAATACCAGTAACTACTATATAGTGACTATGCCAAACGGATTTAAAACTAACGGCAACAAGGTAAACGGTAGAATCCTGAGAGAGCATGATATGTTTTTAGAGCAACAGTTAACTGAGGCTCAGCAATCTTTGTTTTTCGCGAGAAGCGTTAGGGAAGTCAAGTTCTTGCAGAGCAGGATAACCTATCTGAGGGAACAGCTAAATCAGGTAAAGAGAACAAACGGTAGATAAAATGATAGTACCTTATACTGGTATTCGTGGTCAAAGTAGGGTTGTAGTGTATGAAGCTCGTGATCATGGTGTTTCTGAAACGGCACAACGAATAGCAGAAAAATATGACATGAATGTGATTACAGTAATAAACAGGGGTTTGAAAAGTGTAGTATTCAAACCAAGATATTTTCCAAATATTGGAATAAGAGACCTTTTAACTGTTTTAAACGGACTTGAAGAGACATATTATGTTAGCCCAAAAAAAAGTTGCAACCCAAATCAGACTTTTAATGTTTATGAGAAAAAAGGTAATGTTGATCATTGCATTGGCAGGTTCAATCCGAAACAAGGTTTTATAGAAATTAATGCAAATGTCCCGCCAAGTGATGAATCATTTTTCCTTTGGATGTCACAACTCTTTCAGTTGGATCCTAAAGAATACGAGAAAGTCTTGTATATAGACTCAACTAGAAAATAATAGCCCCGTGCGGATTCGAACCGCAGTCCCGAGAGTTCTCCTATGATATCCAGAGTCTCGTGTGCTTATATGGCTATCAGTGACCACTACACTACGGGGCTACTGATTAAATATTTTGATAAACTTATAAAAACTAATTATCTTTTGATACTTTATTCTTCTATTTTGTGACATTTCGGCATTCATTTAAATATCAAACTCAATTACTCTGTTACGGTGTTAAAGATGGGTGAGAAATTAGCCGGTGAACGACAAACAGATTGTAGTATCATCCTATTCTGATTTATCTAGAATATCACCCAACATCAGAAAAGTCCATTTTAGGAAATTTATTAGTAAGAACTTATTGAAAAATCTTTTATTACACTGTCCTGAACTAAAGAGGATATCTGTTTCTAATTCTGCTTCTAAAAGATTGAATGACAAGCTTGTTTCTTACATAGCTGAGAAGGGAATTGAGATAGAATATTCAAAATCTGCTTCTGGCAGACCGAACTTACTACATAAATTGGTGGTCCTATGAATTATCCAGACTTATTCGGTTATTTAGATAAGAATAATATTTGGTATGATGTAGTTGTTGATGGTAAGAAAATAGAAAATGAACACGATATCGTTAATCTTGGTTTACCGTTAGGTAGAGTTGCAAAATCACTGGTGCTTGTTTGTGGAAAATATTCAGGTAGTGAAAAAGGATTATTGACAATAATTCCATCGAATAGAAAACTTGATTATAAAAAAGTTAGAGAACGTTTAAAAGGTTATGTCAATTATCATGCTCCTTGCGGACACAGTAGTTATATTAGTGATGATATAAGACCTGCTACTCCAGTAGAAGTTTTAGAATATAGTGGTTATCCTGTCGGATCTGTTCCTCCTATAAACCATCGTGATATACATACACACATGCTTGACAGAAAGTTAATGGAGTTTAAGACAGTCTTAACAGGTAGTGGATTTCCAGATAAACTAATAGAATTAAAAATCGAAGATATAATTAGACTTTGTAATCCAGATATATATGATATAAGTGGCGCTATATGAGAATACTACAGTCCCATGCTGATTTCATAGAATTCGAGCCTACAGAAAAGGAAATCACCTCGGCAGAACAGGCGGAAAAGAAAAAATACAGATATGAAAATATAGTTGTTTTGTTTGTTTCTGTTGAAGACGGCGACAATGAAGATTTAGCCAAGAAAGCCATAGATGATGTCAAAGGTTTCTTAGATAAAGTCAAAGGAAAAAGAATAGTCATCTACCCATTTGCACACTTGAGCAGGAATCTGGCGAAACCGAATGCAGCGCTGGGAATCATCAAGGAAATGGAAGCTCACGCCAAAAAATTAAAGATAGAAACTTATCGCGCGCCATTTGGGTGGACGAAGGCACTGCATATAAAAATCAAAGGGCACCCTCTGGCTGAAACCGCAAAGATTTACACGGCTGAAGATTCTAAAACCGAGGTTAAACCTGTTCTGAGGAAAACAAAACTTCCTAAAGTGAAAGAAGAAACTCTAAGTGAAAATGACCATAGAATAATCGGCAAACAGTTGGACTTGTATAGTTTTCATGAGGTCGGGCCTGGAATGGTTTTTTGGCACAATAAGGGAATGACAATAAGAAATGCTTTAATAGACTTGTGGAGAAAAGAACAGCAGAGAAGAGATTATCAGGAAATTAACACACCCATCGTATTGGACAAGACATTGTGGGAAATCAGCGGACATTGGGATCATTTCAGGGAGAATATGTTTTTCACGCATTTGGAGGACAGGGATTTTGCACTGAAGCCTATGAATTGTCCTGGTGCTATCCTGGTTTTCAAAAACACTTCCAGGAGTTACAAGGATCTTCCGCTAAGGCTAGCAGAGCTTGGAACAGTGAATAGGAATGAAT
Organism: Candidatus Aenigmatarchaeota archaeon; assembly: GCA_016187385.1. Lineage (GTDB taxonomy): Archaea > Aenigmatarchaeota > Aenigmatarchaeia > CG10238-14 > SCSR01 > JACOWB01. The sequence continues at coordinate 398,757 of JACPJU010000001.1, read as the reverse complement.
TAAGCGGTGTCCTCTCAGGATTGTTCAGACTTAGGACATTCACGCAGGATGATGCACATATATTTGTAACACAAGACCAGTTGATTGATGAGATTGATAATGTTGTCGACTTGATAGACTACTTCTACAGAACATTCGGTTTTGAATATCACGTAGAACTGTCGACAAGACCAGAAAAGGCGATGGGTTCAGAAGAAGTTTGGAGAGATGCTGAATCTGCATTAAAGAAGGCCCTGGAAAAGAAAAAGTTGAAATTTAAAGTGAACCCGGGCGACGGTGCATTCTACGGACCGAAGATAGATTTTCACATCAAAGATTCCTTAGGCAGGACATGGCAATGCGCAACAGTCCAAGTCGACTTTATGATGCCTGAAAGATTCGATCTGAATTACGTGGGTGAAGATGGAAAGGATCACAGACCAATAATTATTCACAGAGTTATTTATGGTAGCATAGAAAGATTCATCGGAATTCTTGTAGAGCATTATCAAGGAAAATTCCCTGTCTGGTTGGCGCCTGTTCAAGTTGGTGTACTGTCCATTTCAGAAGATAATGTCAGGTATGCAAAATCTGTTGAAAAGAAATTAGCCGAGAACGGAATCAGAGTCGTTGCCGATTATGAATCTCGCACGATTCAATACAAGATAAGAAATTCACAATTACAAAAGATCCCGTTCGCAATTGTAATCGGTAAAAAGGAAGAACAAAATAAAACAATAGCTGTTAGAACAAACGATGGTAAAGTCAAGTACGGTGTGAAATTAGAAACTTTTGTTAAAGACGTGAAAAAAGAAATCGAGAATTTAAAATAAATTTAACCTACACGCTTGGAATTGTCCCACACCATTCTGAATAAAGGTTCCATCAAATTGGCGGTTGCATGCTCGCTTTTGCTCCATAATGCCATATGCTGCGTGTCATGAACTTTGTGGTCTGTCAATGACAGAACCATTTCCTTGCTGTCGACAACAGCAAACCGGCCGGCAATCGGCACAACTTTTTGATTCAATTGTCTCACTTCAGCAATACCGTCCAACCCCCTTACAGCTTCCATGGATTTATCTATTCCTGAAGTTGCTATCTGCACTTTAACACCCCTATCGACAGCCTTCTTCAAATCATTGAAATGACTGCTGTATATTTCGTTCAAACCTTCTTGCGTCGTGACAATGCTGATTCTTTTGTTCGCAACTTTGAACATTGAACTTAATTGCTGGGAAACGGAAGTTTTACCTTTCAGGGCACCAGTCATTTCTTCTGGCGTGATTATATCCAATCCCTTGTTGTGGATTTCATTCAATTCTTTCATTGCAGGCGACGATTTTAATTCTTCCATCCTTTGGATTGTCAACTGCATATTTTCTTCCAGTTTATTTTTAGCCCTGTCTATAGCCTCTGACGGCTGAATTGCAACGTATTTCAATGGCTTCGCAGGCTGGACAATAACAAATCCCTTTTCAGCCAGGCTCTGAAGAATGTCATAGCTTCTTGATCTGGGAACATTTGCGATTTCCGACAGCTCGCCAGCAGTAGAAGTTCCTTTTGCGAGAAGAGCTACCCATAATTTTCTCTCGTAAAGGTTCAAACCGATTCCCTTCAAAGCGTCCAATACCTTATGCGAACCTAATACCATTTTCTCACTTGTAATTTACGTTTGAATTCCAAGCTTTTAAAGATTATTGTTACTTAGTAATAATAATTCACAATGAAAGGTATAAAAGGTTATCCTAATCTTCCTTGTGATCTGAAAAGAGACACGACCCTGTTTAATGTATCTGGCTCTGATTTGTCTAAAGACCTTTCACGAATGAATCTAGGAAAGCGCAATGCGTAACCGGAATTGTAATTCGGTGACTTTTGTATTTCCTGGTAGCCGACTTCGACAATAATTTTTGGTTTTACATAAACGGTTCTTCCTTTTTCGTTTATAATCAAGGGTTTCAATTTTTTTGTCATATCATCATATTGATCTTCCGACAAGCCTGTGCTCATCATCCCTACTTCCAATAAATTTCCTGTGTCAGGATCTTTACAACCGAGTATATAGCTTGTCAACCATCTTACCCTGCCGCCTTCGCCCCATGTTGCACCGATTATAGCAAGGTCAAGATTCTCCATTACGGGTTTGATCTTATACATCGTCTCGACATGCCTACCGAAAACATACGGCGAATCCAGAACTTTCAACATCAATCCCTCTTGCTTGTTGCTTATAGCATCTTCATAAAATTCTTCAATCTTCTTTACATCGTTTGTTATGATGAATTTTGCAAGCTGGAACTTTCCATTGATTGGATTCACGATTTTTTTCAGTTCCTTCCTTCTTTCTTTCAAAGGTTCATTGAACAAGGATTTTCCGTTGACGTACATTATATCAAAAAGATTCACTTGGACAGGAATTTCTTTCGCCATTTTTTCTATGTCGTATTTCCTGTGGGCGCGCTGGCTCAGTATTTGGAATGGTAGTGGATATCCTGTTTTCAGGTCTATGCCTAAAGCCTCGCCTTCAACAACGCATTCTTTAGCCTTCAAGGATTTTCTGGCGAACTCGACTATATCTGGAAATTGTTTGGTTACATCTTCCTGTCTTCTTGTGAACAACCAGAATTTATCTCCTTTTTTCTGAATCACGATACGCATACCATCGTACTTGAATTCAGCTAGAATTTCACCGAAATCTTTTACAACGGTTTCTATATTTTCAGCCGCAATTCCCAACATCACCTGCAATGGCTTGCCAAGTTGAATACCGACTTTCTGCAGTCCTTTGATTCCCTTCATTTTAGCCAATTCAGCAACTTCGCCGTAATTATTCAACAGACTCCACGCATTTTCGACTGCATTAACAGCATTTTCTTTTTCTTCTTTGCTAGATTTCTCATCAATTAGAAATGCACCTGCAATAGCGTCTCTTATTATTCCTTCTGCTGTACCGACCCTCAAATCGCCAAGAATTGTTCTGACTATATACCTAGCTTCGTTCGGTTTTGCAGATACGACTAATTCCGATATTATGTTTAGTTTTTTATCCTGTGACCCAGAACCTGTTACTGTAGAAAGTTTTCTCAAGTTCTCAAATACATAATCCACAGTTAGTTTCCTTTTAAGAAGTGTAGATTGTTTTTTTGATTTCACAGATTCTTCTGCTGACAGACCAAGATCGCCTGTCCTTTTTAATTTGTCTTCCACATGAGATACAGTCAATCCGGTTGCTTTTGATATCGCCTTCATCATCATCTGCGATGCTATGCCAAGTTCCTGTTCGGAATAACTGGGATAAACCCTTCCCTGCACAAGTAAAACTACTTTCTGCAGTTCACTTGTGGGAACTTTTCTTAAGAATTCCACAAGTATTGCTGTTTTGGTCAGTTTGGATGGTACATTCTCCAATTTTTCATACAGTTCGGTAAGAACAGAATAGTCCATATATTAGATTTAATTATGAACAAATTATAAATTAATTACAGATTTAAGATGGTTGACCTTGATTGGACGTATCCGGCCTGCGGTATTTGCCTGAGGAATGCACACAAAAAGGAAGATGTTGTTCTGAGGCAGGTTGTGTCTCCTAATGACGAGACGAAATTCGACATTCTTTATGTCTGCACGAAATGCGGGACTACCAGAAATCTATGAAGAATATTTTTATACTCGTTTTATATTATTCTGTCTTTGAGTGTTGTCTTAATGAACTTAATTTTTGTGACCCCAAATGATAAAAATCGGTTATTTCATCCACTAAATATGCTAATGCGGGAAATGCAATCGCCAATCCAAAAATATTCATTCCTACAATATAAGGTTGCTTTAACAATCCTTCTCTAAGCTCACTTGGTATTAATCCGATTAATGTTACAAAAGTTCCCATGCTTGCTCCAACAATAGCAAGCTCTCTGTAGGAGACTATTCTTCTCTCAGTTTCGTATCTTCTCTGCAATTTTTCTCCAAAGTTACCTGTATACCGTCCTCTATATTTGCTGACATCAAATAATGGAAGTTGGTATTCTTTTTCATGTCTGAACGGCAAAAATAACATAATTGATGATGGTTTATTATTAATATATAAATACGTTGACTACACCAACATCCTACCATCTGAAAACTATTTACATCTAACTGAACAAATTTATTAAAGTGATCAATTGAACTTTTTCGATGCCGTGACATCAAGGAAACCGGTCAAGAAATATGAAGACAAGAAGGTAGACGACAAGTTCATCGGCGTAATGCTTTACATGGCCAACCAAGCAGAGTCTGCAGGCGATTTGCAGGCATGGGAATTTGTTGTCGTTAAAAATGAAGATGTCAAGAAGAAATTGTATGAAGCGGCGTTAAAGCTGGATGTCGTCAAGAATGCCCCTGTTGATATTGTTGTTTGCGCTGATCTCCGGAAATTCAGCATGAAATATCATGAAAGAGGCGAGTATCTCTATTCGATTCAAGACACAGCAAGCGCCATAACTGTCATGATGATAACTGCTGAGATTCTTGGACTTGGGACAAACTGGGTGAGAGCTTTCGACGAAGACAAAGTGAAACAGATTTTATCGCTTCCCCCTGATATAAGACCTGTTGGTATTTTGACAGTAGGCTATCCTACAATCAAGGTTGAGACCAAAAGGAAAACGGAATATGAAAATCTGGCCTGGCTGGACAATTACAAAAGCAAATATCCATTATCGTACATGTTCCAGCATGGTGCTGTCAAGTGGGAAGAAGGGTTTAAACCCATCGGAAACCAGATTATAGACAAAATAAAGAAAAAAGGCAAATGATTAGTTTAAAATACATCTAAATGAAATACTATATAGTGAATCGTATGAAACGCCTCTTTATAACCAGTTTTATAGTGTTGGTGCTTATTGCCACTGGCGTGGTCGCACAGAGCGTTGATGTTACAATTTCTCCGAGTAGCTTGGTTGCGACTTCGGGTGAGACGCAGAGTGTGGATATAACTATTAAAAACAAGCAATCCGTAGCAGACACGTTTTCACTGTCGTTATTCCCTTCGCAATTTGAAAAGGTGAGCCCCAGCATGGAAAGTTTTCTGGTGACTATCGAGCCCAATTCGGAAAAGACAATAAAATTGTACTTCACAGTGGCTATCGACTCTGATATCATATCCCCTGTGTTTTCTGTGACGGCAAAGTCAACTACAGATTCGTCAATCTCCAACACAGAGAATGTGATATTGACCATACAGAGAAAGTCTCCTGTTTATATCCGCGATGTTGCACTGGAGAAATATGCGTTCAATCCAAGCGAGAATGTCGAGTTCAAGGTGAAATTAGTAAATCTGGAAGAAACAACTTCCGCAAAGTATTTCCTTAAAATAAACGTGCTGAAAGGCAGGGATACTGTAAAAAGTTTCCACGAGTCCATAGATTCGATAGGTGCAAAATCTGAATTTTCTGTTGAAAAAAGCTTCCAGCTGGACAATTACGCTTCGCCCGGACCTTATGTGATAGAAACGCAGTTGGTGGACTTGTCGAACAATCTCAAGTATGCGAAATCGATCAATTTCAATGTCAACACGGTAACGCAACCGCCGACAGAATATGTTGAAAGGTCGACTGTATACAGCGTGGCTGTTACGACGACAACAATCAAAACCAAGAACGAAGGAAATGTTGCACTGCCTGCATTTACTGTAACGGAATCTGTACCAAAATTCGCGCAGTCTTTATTCAGTCCTTTGATTGAACCTGGAAAAACTGAGGATAGCAACGGCAGGATGGTTTACAGTTGGCAAGTACAATCATTGGCACCAGGCGAGCAATACACTGTAACTTACAATTTTGCGATATGGAGAATCTGGCTTGTTATTGGCATAATCAGCGGTGTCACTTATGGACTGTACAAATGGTTGGCCACGCCAAAAGTTGTAAAGGGTGTTAGGCATTCGGGTGAGCTGAAGAGGGGAAAGGAAGTCATTGTTTTGGTTGAAGTCAAAAACAGGTCATTCCATGAAATTAAGGATGTTGAAGTTGTCGATGTTGTACCGAAGATACTCAAGGTGTTGGACAAGTTTGACACGCTGAGACCGAAAGGGAGGAAATTGCCGGGCGGGATAGAACTGAGATGGGCTATTGATTCGATGAGACCGAGGGAAGAGAGGGTGTTGACATACAAGGTAGTGCCTGTTGTGGACATAGAAGGGTTTCTCAACCTGCCGCAGGCTCAGATGACTTATGTGGACAGGCACAAGATTAGAAGAGGTATTGTTTCCAAGGAAGTTTTGGCCAAGGTTTAGCAACGTTTTTATATTAGCGATTTACTTATTCTATTAACCCCGTTTAGCTCAGCGGTAGAGCGGTCGCCTGTAGTTGAGTACTAAATGTGCTTATCAGCCAGGAACTGCTCATATAGAAAGCGATAGGTCGAGAGTTCGAATCTCTCAACGGGGACAAATGAACCTTCGATAGCTTTATATACTAGTTCTACGATAATATATAGACACTAAAATGGTAACGTACATGAGATTTAATAAAATTAGAGATCAACCAGCCGAGATAACACCTGCGAAGGCTAGACTAATCGCTAGATTAAAGGCTGATGGTTCTACTTTTAGTTACGGTACTAATTATTGGTTAAAATTCGACTCTAAAAATCAACAAATATTAGATGAGTTTTCTAGAGATATTGAAGAAGTATACGGACTAAAAACTAAGGAAGAATTTAAAAGATCTGGTAAAAATCCTAGTAGAATATTAAAGCATGTTTACGTAAGGTCGAAGTTGGCTTTTGATGACATGCAAAAATATGGTCCGTTCTATTCAGAGAATTGGAGAGTACCAGTCCGAATTAAAGAAAGTTCTAGAGAAATTAAGATAGAATTCCTAAGAATATTTGCTGAAGACGAAGGAAGTATTTTGATTGGTGATCGAGAAGTTAGAATTTATTCCATAAATGAAGTCGGGCTTGGTCAGTTAGCAGAACTACTAAAAGAATTTGGTATTGAAACGAAAATGAAGATTGGTTATGGGTTGAAAAGAAATGTATTTGGACTAATTATAAGGGGTAAAGAAAATTTAACAAAGTTTAGAGATACTATAGGATTCGAGTCAGAAACCAAAAAGAAGAAGCTTAACGATCTGATTAGCCTCTTTAAGCATTAACTTTAAAAACATTAGATGACACTTAATTTTATTGACGACCAAAGCGGACTGGTACCACCTGTTCCCATTTGAACACAGAAGTGAAACGGTCCAGCGTAGTGGGTTGTACTGTGGGAAACCACGGGAATTCCACTGCGTCGTCATTTATTTTTAATTATTGGATAAAAATTCTGATAGTTTCTGTGATTTGTGTTGTAAAGTCATCTTTGGTAAAATGTAAGTTCTTACGAATTCGCTACTTTTAGAAGAAACACAAAACTCTAGATCAAAACAAAGACCTCTAATAATTCTTCCTTTAAATTCTACAATACGTCTTCTGGGAGTTATGTATACCGAACACCTTAATAGTTCTGTAATAGCCTTAGACAAATCTTCTTGTTTTCTTCCACTATGTATTCTGATTATACATTGAGGATATTTAGGTCTTTTTATTCGAATATCTCCATCGCCATCAATTATTCCTGCCAAATAAGAACCAAAAAATCTAGGTTCATATAAACACCAAATAGGTGGTTTAGGCGGATCGCCAAAACGAATATCCCATTTTTCAAATAAATGTAATAAATTTTTAGCGCCTATTGCAAAATCCCACGCTTCCCTGTATTTCACTTTGGTTATTTTAGCGTCTCTCAAGAACAAGGTCTTTGACAGTCGTTGAAATTTTAGCATCATAGGTAAGGAACGCCTCCCTACTCGTAAACCCACTTCAAACGATGATCTTTCTCTTCTTTTTTCATGATAAAGCCAGCCATCACTTTGTGCAATTCCTGTCCAATAGGCTAATTCTTCTGAAGGTTCTATTTTTATTTCTTTTTCCATTTTCATCACAAATGTTGAAATTTGTGGGATTATCCATATCTGACTTTCGAAGGGGTTCATTTCCCACATGTTTTAGGAAGAAGAGAATCTAAACCAGATTAAAGTATTACAAGCAAAACTATAGCTGATAATGACTAGAAATTCTTTAGTTTGCTTTCTTTACTATACTTTTCACAAATTTATAAACAAGCATTTCTTATTATTCTTCAAGCTCTGGTGGTGTAGCGGCCTAGCATACAATACTAATGTGCAAAGCCCTGTCACGGCTGCGAATGAGTGAACCTCATCAGAAAACGCGGGTTCAAATCCCGCCCAGGGCGCTAATTTAACAAAACCGAAAATCTTAAAAGCTTGTAAATATTATATACCTTATTCAAAATCGGCCTCGTGGGGATTTGTTGAGTGAAATTGCTGTTCTACACTTGAGAGCGTATCTCGTATCTTTTTCTGGCCGATAGTCTTGTGGTGACATGAAAGAAATAGACATAACCAAAAACGAGTTGGTACCCAAACATACTATTCTGAATGACAGCGAGAAAGAAGAACTCATGAATCGCTATAAAATCGCATTGAGGCAATTGCCGAGAATCAAAATGAATGATTCTGTTGTAGAGAGTCTTGGCGGAAAAATCGGGGATGTCGTAAAGATTGTCAGAAAGTCGCCTGTTGTCGGCGAATCTGTATATTACAGGGTTGTGATCAGAGGATAAGCATGAAAAACGGATTTGAGAATTTATTGGGAAGCTTTTTGGAAGACAAGGGATTTATAAATTTCCAAATTGATTCGTACAACGATTTCATAACCCGTAGAATACCGAAAGTGCTGAGCGAGATCGGAACGATAAAACCGGATGTCCCTGACATAGGGAGTATAAAATTAAAGTTTGGTGATTTTAAGATCGGCGAACCCTCTGTCAAGGAAGCTGACGGAAGCGTGAGGGGTATTTTGCCGTCGGAAGCAAGGATGAGAAATCTCACTTATTCTGCACCTATGTATGTTGAAATCATACCAACGATAAACAAGCAGGAAGGAGAGCCTGTCATTGTTAATTTTGGTGACATGCCTGTAATGACAAAGTCGAGGATTTGCCCTTTGGCGCAAATGTCAAGGCAACAGCTGATAGAAGCGGGGGAAGATCCGGACGATCCTGGAGGGTATTTCATTGTCAATGGCACAGAAAGGATTCTGGTTTTGGTCGAAGAGATTGCATCGAATCGAATTATCGCAACCAAAGTTGACGGGACGAACATAACCGAGATAGCTAGGATACATTCTGAAAAGGACGGTTATGTCCAGAGGCATCTGATAGAAAGGAAGATGGACGGCACACTGACTATAAGCTTTGCGAACATCACGCGATTGCCTCTGGGAATTTTATTGAAGGCATTGGGCATTGAAAACGACAGGAACATTGTCACAACCATTTCCTCTGATGAGGAAGTCCAAGAGGAATTTTACATTAATCTCTTTGAAACAAGCGCTGTGAACAAAGAGGACGCGCTGGACGAAATCGGGAAGCACTTGAAGATACCGCAGAAAGAATACAGAATCGACCGTGCAAACAAAATCGCCGACAGCTATTTGATGCCGCATCTGGGACAAGATACGTCGAACAGACTTGAGAAAGCTTTGTTCCTTGCAAAGGCGATTGAAAAGGTTCTCAAGCTTCATTTGGGAAAAGTAGACGAGGATGATCTGGACCATTATTCGAACAAAAGGCTCAGGCTGTCCGGGGATCTTTTGGAAATATTGCTGCGCTCTATACTTTTAGGCAAGTGGGGACTGATTACAAGACTCACATATAATTATCAGAAATTGACGAAAAGAGGAAGGCTCCCGCCGCTGCAGTCGATTGTTGAATCGAATGTCTTGAGCAACCAGCTCGTGTCTGCATTGGCGATAGGCTCGTGGGTCGGGGGCAGGACTGGTGTCAGCCAGAGATTGGAAAGGGGTAGCTACATCAAGACGCTTTCGCACATGAGAAATGTTCTGTCGCCGTTGACATCCACGCAAGAGCATTTCGAAGCAAGAGAACTTCACCCTACACATTTCGGAAAACTCTGCACGTCAGAAACTCCGGAAGGTGCTACAATAGGACTTAGAAAATATCTCGGTATCATGGCCGAAGTTACAAGGGGTGTCCAGGAAAAGGAATTGAAACCTGTTCTGGACATGATAAAAAGGTGAGATTATGGTTGCTATATTTTTCGACGGGAAATTCGTAGGCGATGCAAAGGAACCAGAGAAGCTTGTCAGTGAAATCAAGAACAAGCGAAGGTCTGGCGAGATCCCGTATCAGGTCAATGCCGCTTATCACAAACATTTGAATGAAGTTCGCATATTGAGCGATTCTGGTAGAGTGAGAAGACCTTTGATTATTGTTGAGAATGGTGTTCCGAGATTGACGAAGGAACATGTGGAAAAAGTGAAGAAAGGGGAGATGAAATGGGGCGATCTGGTTAAGAGTGGTGTTATAGAATATTTGGACAGTGAAGAAGAGGAAGAAACATTAATCGCTCTTACAGAAGAAGATCTTACGCCAGAACACACTCATCTTGAACTGGATCCTTCTGTCATCCTGGGACTGTCTGCATACTTCATACCATATCCTGAATTCAACAGGGGGGACAGGGTCAATTACGGAGCGAAAATGGTCGGGCAGTCCATTGGTATTTTTGCCACGAACTTTCTTTCTCGGGTTGACACAAAATCCAATGTGATGACTTATCCTCAGATGCCTATGGTTCAGACTCATGCGCATAAAGTGGTGTCGTATGACAAGCATCCTAACGGGAATAATGTCGTGGTTGCTATTGCAACTCTTGACGGATACAACATGGAAGACAGTCTGATAATCAATGCCGGGTCCATACAGAAAGGATTGCTATGGTCCTACATGTACAGATCGTACGAAGCGGAACAGAAAAGGTATCTTGGTGGTCAAGAAGATATAGTAGCCGTACCAGAAGCTGGAGTGAGAGGATATGCTGGAGAGGATGCGTACAAACACATTCCAGAAGACGGGATAGCGAATCCGGAAACGGATTTGGATTCCGACAAAGTAATTATCGGCAGGACATCGCCGTTGAGATTCCTGGGGACAATGGACAGATTTGTCACAGGATTGGAGAACATGAGAGAAACTTCTGTAAGGCTGAGACACGGCGACAAGGGAATAACAGACAGAATTTTTATCACAGAAACGACAGACGGAACTAAATTGATTAAAGTTGTTGTGAGGGATTTGAAGATTCCAGAAATCGGAGACAAGCTCGCATCAAGACACGGACAGAAAGGTGTAATAGCATTGATAGTTCCCCCCGAAGACATGCCGTTCACTGAGAGCGGCGTTGTTCCCGACATAATTTTCAACCCCCACGGTATTCCATCAAGAATGACAATGGGCCAGTTGTTGGAGATTATAGCAGGGAAGCTGTCTGCATTGACAGGAGAGCATACAAACGCAACAGCTTTCAGGTCAAAACCAGAAAAAGAGATTAGGGACATGCTTGTCAAAAATGGTTTTAGGAATGACGGGAAAGAGATAATGTACGACGGAAGGACCGGAAAAAGATATGAAAGCCAGATTTTCATCGGGAATGCGTTCTATCAGAAATTGGATCATCTTGTTTCGAACAAAATACATGCGAGATCAAGAGGACCTGTCACATTGCTGACAAAACAGCCTACAGAAGGAAGGAGCAAGGAAGGCGGTCTGAGACTTGGCGAGATGGAAAAGGACTGTCTGATTGCACACGGTGCTTCGCTGGCGTTGAAGGAGAGATTTGATTCCGACAAAGCAACAATACCTATATGCACTGAATGCGGACTTGTTGCAATTCAAGACCATATTAAAAACAAGAAAATCTGTCCTATTGACGGCGAGTCGAAGATAATTGATGTTGAGATGAGCTATGCGTTCAAGCTCATGCTGGATGAATTGAAGAGCATGTTGATTTATCCGAAGGTTGTGCTGGGTGAAGAGTAATGAAAGTTGACAAGATTGAATTCGGCATAGTATCGTCTGAAATGATAAAGAACATATCTGCAGCCAAGATTACAAAGACGGAGCTTTACGATCATGAAGGTTATCCTATCGAAGGGGGTTTGATGGATCCTAGACTGGGTGTTATCGATCCTGGTGTCAGATGCAGAACTTGCGGCGGGACTGTTGGAGAGTGCCACGGACATTTTGGCTATCTGGAATTGACAAGACCCATCATACATGTTCATTATTCGAAAATTATTTTCGCGCTTTTGAAGATATTCTGCAGAAAATGCAGCAGGATTCTGGTTGAAGAGAAAAACATGGAAGCAGTGAAAAGCAAAAGACTGGGATTCAAAGAGATTGTCACGCTATCGAAAAAGAAATGCCCGCACTGCAACACAGAAGTTAAAAAATTGAAATTTATCAAGCCTTATACTTTCGTTGAGGGAGCCGACACTTTGAATGCTGTGCAAGTCAGGGAAAGATTTGAGAAAATACTCATTGAAGATCTGAAAATAGTCGGATTGTCCACCAGACCAGAATGGCTTATTCTCACGCTTTTGCCTATACCGCCAGTAACTGTCAGGCCTTCAATCACTCTGGAAACAGGCGAGAGAAGCGAGGATGATTTGACGCACAAGCTTGTTGACATTGTCAGGATTAATGACAGGTTGAAGGAGAATATTGACTTGGGCGCACCGGATTTCATTATTGAAGATCTGTGGGAATTGCTTCAATATCACATATCAACTTATTTCGACAACGAATTGTCCGGAGTTCCTCCCGCGAGGCACAGATCAGGAAGAATATTGAAGACGCTGTCGCAAAGGTTGAAAACAAAGGAAGGGAGATTTAGAGGGAATCTCGCGGGCAAGAGAGTTAATTTTTCAGCAAGAACAGTCATCTCGCCTGATCCTATGATTCAAATAGACGACGTCGGTGTGCCTGAAACAATCGCAAAGGAGCTTACAATACCTGCAAGAGTAAATGAGAAAAACATGGAAGAACTCAAAAAGACCGTGCTGAATGGTTCCGATATTTGGCCTGGTGCCAATTACGTCATAAGGCCTGATGGGAGAAGGAAGAAGATCAGCGAATTGAACAAGGAAGAAATATCGAATGAGATTGTCCCGGGGTACATTGTTGAAAGGCATTTGAAAAATGATGATATTGTTCTTTTCAATCGTCAGCCGAGCTTGCACAGAATGAGTTTGATGGGTCACAGGGTCAAGGTCATGCCGTTCAAGACATTCAGGCTGAACTTGAGCACAACAACGCCGTATAATGCTGATTTCGACGGAGATGAAATGAATCTTCATGTTCCCCAGACAGAAGAGGCTAGGGTCGAGATAGAAAATCTAACGATGGTCCCCAAGAACATCCGAAGCCCGAGATTCTCAGGTCCTATCATCGGCGCTATTCGTGACCATATCACTGGTATATATGTGCTGACAAAAGGCGAAAGGAAATTCTCGAGAAAAGAATTCACGCAATTGGTCAGGTCTGTTGACAAGGATGTAGAATTGCCAGACAAGGAAAGTCTGACCGGAAAAGAAATTTTCAGCCTGTTCCTGCCCAAAGATCTGTCAATGGAATTCAAATCAAATTCGGGAGAACTGGTTGTTATCGAACGTGGGAAACTGGTGAAGGGTGTGATTGACAAAGCTTCTGTTGGTTCAGAAACTGGCAAGTTGCTGGACAAGGTTGAAAAATTTTATGGGTCCGAATTCGCCAAGAAATTCATTTATAATGTGACAAGACTTGCAATTGCAGTTTTGACTACTGCAGGATTTTCCGTAAGCATATCTGACCAAGACTTGACTGACAAAGCCAGAAGGGATATCAAGGAAATAATCGAGAAGATAAGAAAAGAAGTTGATGATACAAATGAACAGTTTGAAAAGGGTGAATTGAAAGTTCTTGTTGGCAGGACGCCGAAGGAAAGTCTAGACCACACAGTAAAGACTATTCTGAGAAACGGCTTGAATGAAACGCAGAAGGTTCTTGAGAAGGAAATCAAAGATAACTTCACTCTTGATATGGTGAAGAGCGGTGCAAGAGGTTCTCTTGTGAATATTGTACAGACGGCAGCTATGGTCGGGCAGGAAATGGTTATGGGTGAAAGGATTGAGAAGGGATACTACCAAAGAACATTTCCGCATTTCAAGCCAGGAACAATCAGCTTGGAGGCTACAGGGTTTGTTAGCAGAGGATTCAAGGATGGGATAACACCATTTGAATTTTTCTTTGATGCAATAAACAGCAGGGAATCGCTGATGGACAAATCGCTGAAGACAAGGCATTCAGGATATATGGAACGTAGATTGGTTGGAGCTTTGCAAGATTTGAAGGTTGAGTATGACGGAACTGTTAGGGATAGTGCTAATAGAATTGTGCAATTCTTGCCGGGAGACGACGGTATGGACCCGTCTAAGGTTCAAAGAGGTGGTATAAATGTCGGAGAAATCGCAAACAGATTATTCAAAAGCTGAATTGCCGGTCAGGCTGATTGAGGAAGTAGACGAGGTCAGCCGAAAGATGGGACTGAGCAAGGAAAAGAAAGACAAATTGATAGAGCAGATTAAAAAAGAATATGAAAAAGAAAGTTTCGAGCCGGGAGAAAGCATAGGGATTATCGCGGCGCAAAGCATTTCTGAACCCGCCACACAGATGACAATGCGTACATATCATTTTGCAGGTATCGCCGGCATAAGAGTTACTTATGGTCTGCCTAGACTTATAGAAATTTTCGACGCGAAAAAGGAACCAGAGACTCCGATGATGACGATTTATCTCAAAAGCGAATACAACAATGCGGCCGAAGCTGCGAAATTGGCAGAAGCTCTTGTTGAAAAGGACATAATGAACATAGTAAAGAGGATATCTTTAAACCTGAACGAGAATTCTATTGAGATTGAGGTCGTCGACAAAAGAAGAACAGATTCTGTATTCAAAAGTTTGATGGACAACTTGAAGAATCAAACCGTCAAGATGAAAGGGGAGAAAGTTGTTGTCACTGTGAAGACGGAAGATGTGAAAGAACTTCAGAAGGTAAAGGAAAAGATTCTTGTGTTGAGAGTTGGTGGAGTTGAGGAAATCAGGAATGCGCTTGTCAGAAAGGAGGGCGACGACTGGATAATCAATACAATAGGAACGAACCTGAGCACTGTGCTGAAGATTAAGGAAGTTGACGAAAAGAAGACTTATACGAATGACATTTATGAAACCGCAAGTGCACTGGGACTTGAAGCTGCCAGAAGTGTTATCGTCAGGGAAGCATTGAAGACAATGCAGGAACAGGCGCTGGACATTGATGCTAGATATGTTATGCTGGTGGCTGACATAATGACTTTTGATGGCGAGATCAGCTCCATTGGAAGATACGGTGTCGCTGGTGCAAAGACATCTGTTCTTGCGAGAGCTGCATTCGAAGAAACCATAAAGCATTTAGTGAAAGCTTCCATAAGAAATGAAGTCGACAAACTGCAGGGGGTGTTTGAGAATGTTATGGTCGGACAGGTTGTTCCCGCAGGAACTGGAATGTTTGATTTGATTGTGAGAAGCGAGGAAGAGTAAATTTATTTGTTAACTATTTAAATCATTATTACAATTAATTCTTGAGTGGGGATTAATGACAGTAGTTGAAGAAATACAGTCTTCTATAAAATCGAACAAGACAATTATCGGATATAACGAGTCAATCACATTCATAAAGACAGGGAAACCGAAATTAGTTGTCGTAGCGAACAATCTTCCGGTTAGTAGCAGGAAAGAGATTGAACATAATGCAAAGGTTGGAAAAATAAAATTGGAAGTGTTTGATGGTACCAGCAGGGAGCTGGGTGTTATTTGCGGCAAACCTTATCCGGTATCCGCCATAGTAATAAAAGGATGAAACATGCCAGTGACATTCGACACAGAAACGATAAGACTGATAACACTTTTCGAAAATTTGACTCACACCAATGTGAAGGACTGTTTGATTGACAACGACAACAATACGGTCTATCTGATTATAGACGAGGGTGAGATTGGAAAGGCCATTGGAAAGAATGGCGCGAGCGTAAGAAACACCGAGAACATGATAAAGAAGGACATCAGGATTTTTGAGTTCTCGAATGACATTGAAAGGTTTGTGAAAAACTTGATACCGCAGGTAAATTCATTGAAATTCAAACAAGATGATGGTAACAATTCGGTCGAAATATGGCTTGATAAGAAGGACAAAGCCGTCGTGATAGGTAGAGAAGGAAGAAATTTAAAGATATTTAAAGAATTATTGCAAAGAAACCACGATATATCTGATGTGGTAGTGAGATAATATGCCAGGAGAATTTGCTGCAAGAAGATTGGAAAAGATTAGAGGTCATTTTAGGTGGAAGAAGATAGATTACGTGCAAAAGAAGAAAAAATTATGGAAAGATGGTCCATTGGGCGGGGCTCCGCAGGCACGCGGACTTGTGATAAGCAAGAGGAATGTCGAACAAAAGCAGCCTTCTTCAGGTCTGATAAAAGCTGTTAGAGTACAGTTGATAAAAAACAACATACAAGTGACTGCTTTTGTCCCTGGCAATAAAGCCACCAATAACATAAATGAACATGATGAAGTTTTGATAGTTGGAATGGGCGGTTCTCAGGGAGGCTCGGTTGGTAGCATGGCTGGATTAAAATACAAGGTTGTATCAGTCAATGGCGTTAATCTTGAGCAGATTTTATCTGGAAAGAAGCAGAAACCGGCGAGATGATTATGAAACTTGAATGGAACTCATTATTCAATTGGAAAATCGTTATTTTGTTTGCACCCTTATTTTTAATTTCAGGTGTATTCCTTTCTAAAGCTGTTTGTATAGATTATGTGGATAAACCAGGTATTTGCGGGAGTTATTTTGGTTTTCCATTTTCCTTTATTCTTATAGGAGAGGGTATGTTTGACGAGTTTAGTATTATGTTTTTACTATCCGATATAATTTTCTGGTATCTAGCATCTATACTTTTATTTTTTATTTATCATAAGGTGAAAAGATGAGCGAATTGAAACTTTTCAACAAATGGGATGTAAGCGAAGTTCAGGTGAATGACGCAGGACTAAAGGCTCACATCAATCTGAAGCCTAGAATGACGCCAAAAACCTCTGGTAGATTTTCTCAGCACCAGTTTCACAAGTCAAAGATGGACATTATTGAAAGGCTGATAACAAAGATGATGGTGCCTGGGCATAAAAGCAGGAAACATTTCATGACTTCCGGGAGAGTAGTTGGAAGGTACATAACGACATATAATATAGTAAAGAAGGCGTTTGACAAGATTCATGAAAGGACAAAGAAGAATCCTGTGGAAGTTCTAGTGAGGGCTGTGGAGAATGCCGCGCTCAGGGAAGAGATTGCAGGTTATCAGGTTGGAGGAATAATTGTACGCAGGGCTGTAATCACATCACCGCAGAGAAGAGTCGATCTTGCACTGAGAGGGATTACACAATCTGTATACAAGAAAGCTTTCGGTAAGAAATTGAATATGGTTGATGCTCTTGTTGACGAGATTATAGCAACATACAACAATGATGCTTCAAAGAGCGAAGCGATAAAGGAGAAGGAAAGAGTAGAAAAGGAATCTGAAGGCGCGAGATAAAAACACATTAAATTAAAGACAAGTCTTTCCAACTAATTCTATTTCTTCTGCCTGTGAAGGTATATCGATTTTTCCGAATAGCTTTTCCTCAAGAATCTGCAGTTCTCCCTTTGGTTCATGACTATCGTGGAACTCGTAAAATTCTCGGTACTCCCTTGGCCAACTTATTTCAGAAATTTTTTGTCGCTCTAAAGCTTCTTGATACCACTTTTGAAAATCGTCTAATTTAGATAAATCTATTCTTGCGGCAACTGGATGAGTTAGATTATCTGGATTGAATTCTGTTTCATTGGGTAGCTTTGGTATTTGGTGATTATATTTAGTTTGCGACATTACATCCAATTCGTTAAAGAATGTCACCAAACGTTTCTGAGCATCTTGTTTTGGAGCAATTAATGCTTCCATCGGAGGACTAAGTTCCATATATGTACGGGCACCTGTAATAGCAATTCCATTTCTATATGCATGTGTTAGGATATCTCTTTTAAGGGACTGATGATAAGCAGCACTTACATAGTCTTCAGTCGTTAGTTTTCTCCTAAGTCTATTTTCTGCATATCCTACAAGACTTGGATGTATGCGACTTCTGAGCTTTAATTCTTCTGCTTGTCTTTGGATAATATTTGCTACATTAGGATTTACCTCACCCGTTATTGGGTTATATCCTACTAATGTTTTAAGAGATATTTTGTAAGCTACAAAATTTTCTATGTTTAACATGAAATCTTAACATATTGATTGATGATAAAGCTTAATAGCTTTTTACAAGACAATTTGAGGTGTGTGTCTCAGATTACAGAAATCTTTAATTAGACACGTGTCTAATAATAACTTATGTCTAAGAAAGGTCCTGATATAGATAAAATTGAATTGATTAGAAAAGTGTTGAAGAAAAATCCAAAAGGTCTATGGATAAGAGAAATATCAAGAAGAACTGGACTAGATAGATCAACAGTCTCAATATATTTAGCAAAGCATATGCAAGGTGAAATTGAAGATACTTATCCGGATGTTAAAGGGGATATGATAAAGGTAGTAAGATTGAAGAGGAGATAAGAATCAAGTGGTCTTTATAAATTTTGGATTTTAAGTCATAATCTAAAATAAATTAATGGGGGTGACTAAAAACGGCTAAGAAAGAAATGACAGAAAGGATTGTAGAGGTAATGAAGGATCCTACGAGAATTAGAAATATTGCCACGTCCTCGCAATAGATTTAGTAATTGCTATATCTACGAGTTTGTTCATCATGGCAAATGTGTATCTCCTGATACTCGGATAGCTTTATCCAATGGCAAGTTCGTTGAAGCCGAAACAATTTTCAAAGAATTTGAACATAATTCTAAATTAGTCAGAGAAAACAGAGATGAAAAAATAATTGATATTTCCCATCTTGATTTTACAGTGCCTTCATTCAACAAAGATGCGCTAAAAATAGAAAATAAAAAAGTAACACATATTTGGAGACTAAAATCAACAGAAAGTTTGTTGGAAGTTGTTTTAGCAGATGGGAAAAGTATCAAGGTGACTCCAGAACACAAGTTTATTTTATTTGACAAATCTTGCGAAATTACAGAAAAACCTTCTAATGAATTAAAAATCGGTGATGCTGTACTATGCCCTAGAAAATTAGATTATTATCATGTATCTATCGATGAGGTAAAACGTATTTTCTTAACAAAATTATCTGATGATATCGGATTTTACGTATACCTTGATGACGAATATAAAAACCATCTACACAAAAGGATAGTCGAAAATAATAGAGAGTTAGTTTGGAAGGAAATAGGATCGCCTTTAAAATTACTTTCCTTCTATCATGGAGTTTGGAGAGGAAGGTATAGATTGAAGGATTTATTGAAAATTATTAAGAGATTTGGGGTAAAAGAGGACCATATATATGAGCACATAAAGTTCCTTTCATACAGAAAAGGTCTAAAAAGATTCGGCTCTAGGGCATCGGTAAAATTACGTCTTCCTAAAACTGAATATGAATGGGGAAAATTTTTCTATTTAGTTGGTTTGATGTTTGGTGACGGTAGTGTAAATTTAACTTTAGATAACAAAGATTCTTACATACACAAGGAAGTCATTAAAATATGCAAAGAAATATTACAGATATCCCCTTCTATTAAAGTATACGGTAAAAAATGTCCTAGAATCTATTTGAATGGTGGTTTTACTCTTGAAAAGATCTTCGAAATTCTTTTTGAATATCCGAGAATTGACAAAAGCCACAATATAAAGATACCAGAAATATTAGAAATTGTTAGCAAAAAATTACTTGCAAGTTTTATAAGAGGTTACATGGATGCTGATGGTACAGTAGAACAAACTTCTGTATCGGCTACATCAGTCAGTAAAGGCTTTTTACATAGTTTAAGCTTAAATCTATTAAAGTTTGGGTGCACAAGTTGGATAAATAAAAAAGAAGTGAAATTAAATAACAGGTTATTTGAAGCATGGGTACTTTATATTTCTGGTAAAGCACTATACGCATACTCTCAAATAGGATTTGAATTACCTCATAAGCAAAATAAATTTGATAAACTTCTATTTGAGTCTGAAAACAATAAAAAATTCGATTATTTGAACATAGATAATTTCTCAAAATTAGAGAATCCAAACGGAAATAGAATATACACAGATAAAGAACTTGGTTATTCTTTAGATACGATTCATAATATAATAGAAACAAATAGTCAAAACGCGACTATTCAGCTTCAAGAAAAACTAAATTTACTTAAAAGATTTGTTGATAATAAGTTTTATACCAATAGAATTAAAGAAATTAGAAAAGTTTACAACATAGAGTTTGTTTATGATTTTTCCGTTCCAGATAATAAAAACTTCGTCGCAGAAGGTTTGATCATCCACAATACAACTCTTACGGACAATCTTATGGCTGGTGCGGGAATGATTGCCGAGGAAATGTCTGGCAAGGCTATGGTCACATGGTTTGATCCCGAAGAAAGAAAGAGGCAGTTGACCGTTTATGGTGCGAATGTTTCAATGGTCCATGAATTCGAAGGACAAGACTATCTCATTAACTTGGTTGACACACCAGGTCACGTCGATTTTGGCGGTGATGTTACAAAAGCTATGAGGGCTGTCGACGGAACAATAGTACTGATAGATCCTGTTGAAGGTATAATGCCTCAGACAGAAACTGTTCTTCGTCAGGCATTGAGGGAATATGTAAAGCCGGTGCTGTTCATCAACAAAGTTGACAGATTCATTCGCGAATTGAAGCTGACGCCCGAGCAGATGCAGAGAAGATTCGAGGAAGTCATACGTGATGTTAACATGTACATTCAGAAATATGCACCTGAGGAATACAAGCAGAAATGGCTGGTGAATGTCATTGATGGTTCTGTTGTCATGGGGTCTGCTTTCAGGAAATGGGCAATATCGATCCCTTATATGAAAAAGACAGGAATCACATTCAAGGATATAATCGAGTTGACTCTTGCTGAGAATGAAGATGAATTGGTGAGAAGAGCGCCGATGCATCAGGTTGTTTTGGACACTATTGTCAGGCATCTGCCGAATCCTATAGATTCTCAAAAATACAGGCTGCCAAAAATATGGAAGGGTGATTTGGATTCACAGGTCGGAAAGGACATGCTCGCGTGCAATCCTGACGGTCAACTTGCGATGATTATCACAAAAATGGTTCCTGATCCGCATGTTGGATTTGTTGCGACGGGGAGGGTTTTCTCGGGGAGAGTCTTCAGAGGAAAAGATGCACAGCTCTTGACAGCGAAAAAACAGGAGAAGATACAGCAAGTTGCAGTGTACAAGGGGATACAAAGAATTCCTGTGGAAGAAATCCCTGCGGGAAATATTGTAGGGCTTGTCGGAATGCAGGATGCGTTTACAGGAGAGACTGTGACTGACGCAGGCAAGACTATAGAGCCGTTCGAGGAAATAAAACATTTGTTCGAGCCTGTTGTAACGAAATCAATCGAGCCGAAGAATCCAATGGATTTGCCGAAGCTTGTCGATGCATTGAAAAGATTGGGAAGGGAGGATCCCACACTAGCAATCAAAATAAATCAGGAAACAGGCGAATATCTTGTCTCTGGTCTTGGAGAGTTGCATCTTGAAATCAAAGTCGAGCACAAGCTGCAGGATTTGGGAATAGATGTGGAGATGTCCAAGCCTATCGTTGTTTATCGTGAGACTATTTTCGAACCTTCGCCTGAGATAGAAGGCAAGTCGCCGAACAAACACAACAAGTTTGCCATCAAGGTCGAGCCTTTGGAGGAAGGCGTGTATCAGGCCATGATGAATGGGGAGTTGCCGAGCGATGGGACGATCAAAAAGAAGAACATCGAATTGTTCCAGAAATTCAGGGACAGTGGAATGGATTATGACGAGGCGAGGAATATTGTTTTCATGCACAACAAGAATGTATTTATCGACATGACAAAAGGTGTTCAGTTTCTGAATGAAGTCATTGAAATGGTCAAGGATGCATTTGTGGATGTGATGGATGACGGACCTTTGGCGAGGGATCCGTGCACGAAATTGAAAATAAAATTGTTCGACGCGGAATTGCACGAGGATCCTGTCCATCGCGGCGAAGGACAGATAAGGCCTGCTGTCAGGTGGGGGATCAGGCAAGCTATGCTTGTCGCCAATGCACAAATGCTCGAGCCGAAACAGATTATCAGAATAGATATTCCAAGCGAACTGATTGGAGAGGCCATAAGAGAAGTCGAGAATAGGAGAGGACAGATAATTGACATGAAAGATGAAAGGGGCGCTTCTGTCATCACGGCAAAGCTTCCTGTCAGCGATATGTTTGGGTTTGATGCGTCATTGAAATCAGCGACAAGCGGAAGAGGATTCTACTCGCTTATAGAGACCTCATTCGAGAGGGTGCCAAAGGACTTGTTTGAATCTGTTGTCAGAGCTATCAGGAAGAGGAAAGGATTGCCTGAGGATATACCGCAACCTGAAGTTTAAAAATTATTTAAATCTAACTGATGAAATAGATTAAGCAAATTCGGTGAATGAATGGCACAAAAACCGCACATAAACATAATGACAGCAGGGCACGTAGACGCAGGCAAGTCTACACTAGTCGGTAGGCTCTTGTTCGATACAGGCGCCATCAGGGAAGAAGAAATGAGGAAATTGAAGGAAATAGCTACTGAAGTCAAGAAAGAAACATTTGAATTCGCTTTTGTAATGGACAAGCTCAAGGAAGAAAGAGAAAGAGGCGTTACGATTGACATCATGCACAGACCTTTCGAAACGCAGAAATGGTACTTTACAATTATAGATGCGCCGGGTCACAGGGACTTTGTCAAGAACATGATCACAGGCGCGTCGCAGGCAGATGCCGCCATTCTAGTTATCTCTGGGAAGCCGGGCGAAGGAATACAGGAACAGACAAAGGAGCACGTCTGGCTCATGAAAGTCTTGGGTATCAACCAGCTCATGGTTGCCGTTAACAAGATGGATGCCGCCAATTACGACCAGAAGAGATTCGAAGAAATAAAGACAGAGGCGACAAAGCTTTTGCAGGGAGTCGGATACAAAACTGACGAAATAGCATTTATTCCTATCTCAGGCTACCAAGGAGAGAATATTGCAAAGAAATCAGACAAGATGCCATGGTACAATGGACCTACTCTATTGGAAACACTGGATCAAAAAATAAAGGAACCAGAAAAGCTTCTTACCAAGCCGTTGAGGCTACCTGTACAGGATGTCTATTCAATCACAGGTGTGGGAACTGTCCCAGTCGGCAGGGTTGAAACAGGCGTTATGAAGATCAATGATAAGATTGTTTTCGAACCTGAAGGTGTTGTGGGCGAGGTCAAGTCGGTTGAAATCCATCACCAGCAATTGCCGCAAGCCGTTCCTGGAGACAATGTTGGCTTTAATGTCAGGGGCGTTGACAAGTCGCAGATAAAGAAAGGCGATGTTGTAGGTCATCCTGACAGTCCACCTACTGTAGCCAAGGAATTCACAGCTCAGATTGTTGTTTTGCAGCATCCTACTGTCATAACAGCAGGATACACTCCAGTATTCCATGCACATACAGCAGCGGTAGCATGCACGATAGAGGAAATAATCGCGAAGATAGATCCGAAGACGGGACAGGTCGTTCAGGAAAAGCCTGATTTCATCAAGACAGGAGACGCGGCAAGAATCAAGGTAAAGCCGTTGAAGCCTTTGGTCATTGAAAAACAGTCGGAATTCCCGCAGATGGCAAGATTCGCTATCAGGGACATGGGAATGACAGTTGCAGCTGGCGTTTGTATAGATGTGGTTAAGGCGAAGTAAATTATTATTCTGGAATCTATATTCGTCGGGAATTTCTGTTTGTAATAAACCTTTTTAAATTAATCATCCAATTAAAAGAGTATGCAAACTGCAAGAATAAAACTAAGCGGAAGGAACATACAGGAACTGGATTCTATTTGCAATGAGATCAGAGAAATTGCTAGAAAATTCGGCATCGATTATCACGGTCCTATTCCATTGCCGACAAAAAAGATGAAACTGACTGTTTTGAAGACTCCTTCTGGTGACGGTACAGGTCACGGTAACGCGACTTGGAGCAAATTCGAGATGAGAATACACAAAAGGGTTCTGGATGTACAAGCTGACGACAGAGCATTGAGACAGATAATGAGGGTCAACATCCCGCAAGATGTCAGGATTGAGATAAAGCTTTTGAACTAGGTATTTTTATTGAATGCGACAATTCATAATATGAAAAAATTAGTAGTTGTGGTGTCAAGCCCGCCAGGTTCTGGCGGATCAACTATCGCAAAAGTACTGGCTAAAAAACTCAAAATAAAATATTTTTCTCCCGGCGAATACTTCAAGAAATTGTCGGGTAAGAAAGGGAATGAAACAAAGGCTGCTCTGTCATATTTGAAGACAAAAGAAGGCGCAAGCAAAACATTGCATGAACATATCGACAAATTGCAGATAGAAAAAGCCGAAAAGGGAAATATAGTGTTGGAAGGGACACTGTCCATTCATTTTTTAAAAGAATTATCCGACTGTAAGATATGGATTGGTGCATCATTGGAAAAACGTGCTGAAAGAACATCCAGAAGGGACGGAATTTCTGTGGAGGATGCCCTGAAAAAAGTGGGAGAAAGGGAGAACATGGAAAGGCATCTATTCAAGAAATTGTATGGATTCGATTATCTTGACCAGAAAAGGGAAGCTGACTTGGTCATAGATACTTCTTATCTGACAGTGGACCAAGTTGTAAACAAAATTTTGAAATTTATTAAGGAGAAAGGTTCTAATTTAAGGAATTGATATGTACATACTAGGACACGCCGGTGTTACAGCGTTTGTTGCATCATTATTGTACTTGCCCGCATTAGGCGCCGTCATAGGTGCACTGTTGCCTGATGTGATAGACAAAGGACTGTTCGTGTTCGGAAACTTGATAGCTCCGGGAACTTTCTCATGCGCGAGGTTCTTGGCGCACACGTTTCTCTTTATTCCGATACCCGGCATGATTGCGTATGCAATTACCAGAAACAAAAAATTTACTATCGCTGTGATGCTGGGTGTTGCATTCCATCTCATAGAAGACGTGAATGGAAATGTTCCTGTGCTCTATCCTTTCATTGATTATCCGTGGCTGCATACATGCGGATTTGCAGTCCAGCCCGGATTGTATGAGATATCGATGGAAGTCGTAGGTGCGTTGTTGTTGCTTTTAACTTTCGGCTACAGAACAAAACTTTTGGTGTTCAGGGAGAAATTCTGGAATGCTGTCAATAGAATTAAAAATGCGATGACATGGAAGAAATAAGAAAATTGTACGAAGGCAAAAAGACGGATATCAGGAAAAGATTGGATGAATTTAAATCCGTATCAGACCAGACGGATGAAAAACTGTTTGCAGAACTTGCTTTCTGTATTCTGACTCCGCAGTCGAAAGCCACGATATGCTGGAATGTTATAAAGTCCTTGGAAAAGAACAGTCTGCTCTTTACGGGCGATTATGATGAGATAAGACCGTTCCTGAATGCTGTGAGATTTGGAAACAATAAAACAGGGTATCTGATTGGAGCGAGAAAATTCTTTACAGAAAACGGAAGAATTGTAATTAAGAAAAAGTTATCGCAGTTCAAAGACCCTATTTCCTTGCGAGGCTGGATAGTTGAGAATGTGAAAGGCATAGGCATGAAGGAGTCGTCTCATTTCATAAGAAACATAGGACTAAGCGAAAATCAGTTGGCGATATTGGACACTCATATACTGAGAAATCTGGAAAAATTTGATGTAATCGAACAGGTGCCGAAATCTCTAACAAAAAATTTGTATCTTGATATAGAAGAGAAGATGAAACGATTCGCGGGCAAGATGGAAATTCCACTGGATGAATTGGACTTGTTGTTATGGTCGAAGGAGACTGGATTCATTTTTAAATAGGAAAATTCAAGTGATGTAAATGGCAGCCGGGGAGAAAAGAAGGCGCAGGAAGAAAACCAGAAAACAGAGAATGAGAAGAAGAAAGCGGGAGAGAAGGCGCCGACAGTAATCACTTCTTACTGCCTTTACTATTTCTATATTTTGTTAACACTAATTTTGCCCATGTTTTGTCGCTCATATTAGCACCATAAAAATAATTGAAGTCGGAGAACATGTTTATAGTAACGGATCCTCCAAGGGGGTGGTTCTCCGACTTCGGTTGATCGGCCAAAAGGAGAAAGAAACTACTATAATACGCATTAGTCAAAGACTATATTCATCATATTTATTCCCCTCCTTCACACCTTGAGTTTACAAGTGTGAAATCAGTTTGTTGCAAGTTTTCTAACATCATTCATCACCTAACAGATAATTTCTCAGGAGTATTTATATATCTCTCTTCTTGATATAGAATATCATAAATTATGATATATCGAGAGTTATGATACCTAAGCTACAGATTTTTAAATGTTAGTATTTAATATAATTCCATGTCAAAAACAGACTATGAACCACACAGACATATAGCTGTTTTCGGTCCGATAGCATTCGACTTGTTTTTTGATGAAAGCGCTCAAGAAATTGGATTTACACCAAAATGGGGAGGATGTGGCCTTAACCAAGCCCTTACTATTGACAGACTTTGTAGGGCATATGGAAAAGGAGGAGGAGCTTATTTAGTATCATCTGTAGGTCCTGATTTCTATAAAAATAGAACCGAAGCTGAATTTCAAGGACACAGTAGTCACGATATTCTCGGATCATTAAGATACACGACCCCTGTGTTACACAAATCTGATACACCAACCACCTCATTTAAAGTTCCAGCACCGATAGAAGATATATCATCTATATCCAACAAGAGAGTACGAGACCGTATCGAAGCTAGACATCATCGGTTAGAATCACTTTATGAAAACACTGGAGAAGGCAGAGCATATTATGACTTTAGAGATCCGAAAGTTGTAGTTTCCCTTCTTAATAGACTTGCTAACATCGGCTACTTAGGAATAATCAGCGTAACTGGGGGGTTTGTCGAAGCACAACCTACAATCATTAATGCTATAAGAAGTTACAAACAGGGGGGTGAAAACACTATTATATATTACGATCCTGGTCCTGATATGCGTAAAAACCCAAAACTTGTAGAGAGTCAGCTATCGAAAATCGACATACTAAGAAGCAACCAAGACGAAACTTACTTACTAACAGGAAATATACACACTGGTCCACAACGGTTAATGGCGTCACACAAGAATCTCATGGCAATAATCACCACAAGAGCAACTGAAATAAGCATATACCACAAAGAAGGTCAGGATGTGGTAAGAACGGTTTGTTCTGGTTTACCTTATATCAGAACTGGCGAATTAAGTACAATAGGATGTGGTGATGTTTTGGGTGGAACACTATTATGGTATCTAGAACAACAGCCTATAATCGATCCGTCAACTATAATTAAAGGATTAGAACTTGGTATGACTGTAGTTTATGACTATTTAAGCCAAAAGCCAAAACTAGGTTCTGCCGGCATGACCAGATTTATACCTGATGATGTTCACATTCAAAATAGACTGCCTCATGTATACACGGTAACAAAAAGTCGAACCGCTTTTAGAAATTTTAAATAGGATTAATTATTGACATATATCACAAATTATGATACATTTAAATCCTTGATATCACATTTTTAAATATTAGCATTCAACATAAACTTAATAGGATATTATGACAGAGAATAATCGGGATGCAATTTCAAAATTCAAGGCTTTAGATAGCGAAGGAAAATTCAAAATAGTCGAGTTAATCGCAAAAGAAGGGGAAAACTCCATTACAGATGTTAGAAACAAGCTTAAACTTAGTTTTTCCACAGCACACAAATACCTGAACGAGCTTGAAAAGGCAGACATACTAAAATCTGACGTTAAAATAGACAACGGTAGGCAAAAAAAACTTTACGTATTAAAAAATTTTAAAATAAATTTTGATGTTCTTAGTTCTGTTTCAAAACAAGATAGTATTGGAGATTCGTCATTTCATATTGTTAATGCGGAAGGATTGCCAGAAGAATTCAAAACTAGCCAATTACGCCAAAAACTCATGGACATAGGAATACCAGTTTGGCTTGTAGAATCTGTTTTATCAAAAATTTCAAATGAAGTTTATGGGGGGATTAGCATTAGTAGTCTAGAGTCTTTAATTTTACGAATCTTACTTGAAGAGAAAAAAATATTCGATTCATCAGTAGAAAAATTATCTTCCACGAGAATTTTTGGAGACTATTCATTGCAAAATATTATGAAAGAGAAAAAATTAGAATCGTCGATAAAAATGTACAACGAGGGGGGAATAGACATTTATAATATTGGCATACCTAAACCAGTTTCTATATTACATGATTTAAGACCAATCTTAAAGAATGGGTTATCTGAACAACAACCTCCAAAGAATCTTTACGATGTCTTAAATTATCTGAGAACCATACTAGAGATGTCAAAAAAAGACATTGCTGGCCCGCAAGCGTTTAATCATCTAAATGTTTTCCTTGCACCGTTCATTTCTGGACTAAATGTTATTCAATTAAAAGAAATGATGGAAAATCTGGCGAATATCTACACCCACATTTCATCGACAATGCAAGGTACAGCACTTTATTACTGTTTCGACTTGGCAATTCCAAGCTCTTTACAAAAACAACCAGCCATAGGACCTAAAGGAAAAGTCGTTGGTACTTACGGTGATTTTGAATCGGAATCTCAATCTATAACTAAAGCATTCTTGGAAGCGATAGAAAAGCTAAAACAGCCGCGCCTAGTTTTTAACATGTATAAAGGATGGGATAAAACTGAAGCAACAGAATCTATAGAAAAAAATCTAGACAAGTTAACAAGACCCTTATTTGCTAACCTAGTGCCGTCCTGGCAAAAAGATGCATCATATTTTCATGAAGTAATAAGAATAGACAATCCAATTAGTGATAATTCGTTTGGAAAAGGTAATTGTCAAACAACTACTATCAATCTACCACGCATAGCGTGGCAAACAAAAGGAGAATCTGAATTTTTTGAAAGCCTTGATAAAAGCATTGGTGCTTGTTTAGATGTGCTAACAGCATCGGCTGAATATATAGGTGGTAAATCACATACATCACCATCTTTCATTTTCTCAAAATTCGGTGGTGAAAGATATTATGATTTGGACAAGTCAACTTATGTTGTATGCACGGCTGGCTTGAATGAAGTTGCTAAAAAATTAGTAGGATATCAATTGCACGAAAATGAAGAATCTGTAGACTTTACTTTGAAAGTTCTGAACCATATGAAAAAATCTGTAGAACATGAGAAGATGCCATTTAAAGTTGGGGTATGTGAACACATATTCAAACCTGTACTTGAAAGATTTGCCCAAAAAGATATACACGACTTCGGTGACAAAGTCATTTACAGTGGCGATAAGGAAAATCCATGCTATACATCTGGGTCATCAGTTGCTGAAAATTCTGGAATAGATCTTAAAGAAAAGATTCGGATAGAAAAAAAATTCCATGCATTACACGATTTTGGTCATCAAAGTATTATCAAAAAGGATAGGGAATTGGGAGAGATTTTAAAGCTAGTTAGTAAATCCGACATAGGGTATTTTGTGTTAACATGAATGAAATAACATTAGGTTCAAGATTAGTCACGAGAAGAGAATCTGTCACCAGTTTACCTAGACCTTATCCTCGGGAAATAGAAAGACTTAAAGGAGTTAATTTATGGGGACCTACATTCTCGACTTATAGAGCTAGCAAAGGAATACAATCGAGATTATCTAGATTTTATCACATTGAGCACGCGATGAGGATAGGAGGGTCCATATTATTAAGGACTGATGAAATAAGTCCGACTGAGACAGGCATAATAATGGGGATACTTGCAATGCATGATTCAAATACAACTGCTGCAGTTCCACATTGCGATGAGGTTTTTGATACAGAACAAATTAATATTAACGCATTAACAGGACAAGGATATTTTACAGGCTCACAACTGCCGATGTGGATCCGAGAAAATTTTGGCGACCCTGAAATAATTGCCGGTGAAATAAAGGGAAATGGTAGATACAACAAAATCGCACAAAGTTTTGAAAATTCTTCTCATATAGCATTAGACGCAATGTCAACTTCAGAACGCAGATATTTGGAAAGGATTCTAAGAAAAGCGGAAATAGATCTTGAAAGGGGAGGATTAATACTTTCAAGAGAAGGAGTGGTACCTCCAAATTATGTAGTACTTGATGATGACGAAGTATCTGATGATGGCGAATTTCCAAGTTATGAACATAAAAATAGGGAAAGTATAGAAAGAGCCAGAACGAATGTTTTAAACGCATATAGTAGAAACCTTACAGGAGCTTATTACGAAACTGTACTTTTATCTTTGATGAGAAAACTTGATGAAAACGGCAGAAGGCTTTATGCAGACAACGACGAGATATGGGTTAAGAGACTCTCCGAGGTGGCAAGAACAGATGAAGAGATACAGGGAGTAAAGATGTTGAAAACAAGATCGTTAATAGGAATAAAGGCGACAAAGCCATTATTCTACAGGAATTATCAGATAATCGACAGTGATCATCCTTATGATGGGGTTTACACAGGATTTAGAAGAGGAGTTAGAAGAAGGGAAGAGATTGGTAAAAAATTAGGAGCAACTATAATAGCATACACAAATGTTTTGAAACCTGAGTACATTTACAATGAAAATGGTATTGATTTTGATGGAAGGATCCAATTAGTTCTAGGTGCTTATTCTAAGCCTGATACACGACGCGATCTTGAAGAAAACGATGTTAAAGAAGCACTTCGTTCTGATCCGGATTTTGGACCATTTATAGAAAGCGTAAAATAAGAATGCATCGAATAAGATGGTAGTAACAACTAAACATTGTTTTTCCTGTTTCTGTATTTCGTCAATACCAATCTTATCCATCTTTTAATCATAGCAATCATTGAGGGACGACAAAGAAATCGAATAGCCTCCAAGGGGATAACCTGCCGTCCTTTCCCAATCAATTCAGAACAAGTGTTAGGTCATCCGAAGAATTTAAGCGGACTCATCCCGAATCAGCATTTAATTCCTGTGTAGTTTACCTTAGACAAAACTAGTACACATACTTGATGCGCTAAGGTTCGGGATGACATCTGAACTAAGTGTTATTTGGTTTTTGGTGTTAAAAGCTTTTAGGTTTCCCAGTCGGCATATCCATCTAGTTTTATTCTCCGGTGCATTGTTCTATGCTCTTGTTTTCTGAGAAGGAAGCCATAACCCAGCCCTATGAACAAACCGAAGAGGTGAGCACCGTGCGCTATTCCGCTCGGAGCGAACAAACCGAAGAATTCCGACAGTGTCCAGAAAACGACAGCAAACGCCATCGGCATCGGAACGAACCCTCCAAACCAGACTGTCGCGGCTGGCATCAAAACAGCAAGAGTCCCCATAATGCCATACACAGCACCGCTTGCGCCGATCGCCGGTATGTTTGGGTTGGAAGTTGTTATAATGTATCCTATGCTTCCGGCTATCCCGGAAAGAAAATAGACGATGAAAAAATTTCTTGATCCTATCTTGCTCTCTAGGATCAGTCCGAACATTGCAAGTGCGAACATGTTGAAAAACAGATGGGTTATGTCGCCGTGCATGAACATGGATGTTACGAATGTCCACGGCTGTTGAATGGCGAGCGCGGGGGTGAAGCCGAATGTCAAGATATCGACTAGGCCCATCATTTGAAAAAGGAAAACAACTACGCATACTGCGAGGAATGTTAGTGTCCAATTTAACTTTAAGTTCATAGAATAAATACATAAACTTCATTCATTTAAAAGATGAACATGGAAAAGGAACAAGCGCAGGCTTATGAAAAGGCTTTTCTGATTGCGGGCGATGCTGTCGGTTTTGCAGAAAGACTTGTGAAGGAAAATGCCAGGATACTGGATATAGCTGATACTATAGAAAAAAGGGTCATTGAACTGGGAGGCAAGCCGGCATGGCCTGTCAACATTTCTGTCAATGAGATAGCTGCGCACGCCACACCTTCAATCAATGACGATAACGCGCTGGAGGAAGGCGATATGGTGAAGATTGATATTGGTGTTCATGTGAACGGATACATATGCGACAGGGCTTTTACAATCTGCATAGGAAAAAAGTCGCATCCTATGATAGAAGCTTCCGAGAAGGCACTGGAGAACGCGTTGAAGATGTTCAAGCATGGCACGAAAGTTTCTGAAGTCTCCGAAGTTATTGAAAATACAGTAAATGACGCCGGATTCAAAGTCATCAGGAATTTGACCGGTCACAGGCTGGAAAGACACGAACAGCACGCGCATCCTTCAATACCGAATATTAAGAATTCGATGCAGGACGAAATAGAAAGCGGGAATGTCTATGCTGTTGAAGTGTTTGTGACAGACGGCAGCGGGTTTGTTGTTGACTCTTCCCCGTCAAGAATTTTCCAATACAGGAAAGATTCGCCTGTGAGGTTGTGGGAGGCGAGGAAAGTCTTGGAAATGGCTGTGAATGATTTTGAGAAATTGCCCTTCACGCAGAGATGGATCACTGGAGTGTCGCCTTTGAAGATGGACATGGCTCTGAGGCAATTGATTGAAGTTGGAGCTATAGCAGAATATCCGCCTTTGAAGGAAGAGAGCAATGCTTTGGTGGCTGTAGCTGAGAAAAGTGTGATTGTAAAATAATTTTAGATTTATATTCTTACAATTGAAATTAGTATTTGTGAAAGATAAAATTTCTAGATGGACCACAAATGAAATAATGAGATTAAAACAAGCATATCCATCTTATCGCTTTGGAGATTTGAAGGATTTATTTTCTCAAAGAACATTAAGCGGCATAAGAACTAAAGCTGTTAGATTGAAAATTAAAAAACCCTTTAAAGATTTGAAATTTATTAATCTGGAACCTTCGTTTTCGCTAGGTTATACTATTGGGGTTGTTTTTGGTGATGGAAATCTATCTTCTTGGAAAGAAAGAAATGGTGCAGAACATTTTTATGTAAGATTAAAGGCTAAAGATAAAGATTTTGTAGAATTTTTTGAAAAACATATTAATTTAATAGGTGGTCATTGCACAACTTTTTTTGACAAAAGAGGATTTTATAACGCAACTGTTCACTCAAAAAGTTTGCATATATTCCTTAAAAATTTTCCCACAACAGAAGCACTTAAAATGAGTAAAGATATGAAGCGTGGTTTTCTGATGGGTATTTTTGATAGTGAAGGTACTATAACAAAACGTAAAAATTGCAATGGTCATCAAATAAAGATTATTAACAAAAATGAACAATTAATAGATGTGTGTAAACGACTTTTGGAAGAGTTTGGAATTAAAGCTAATAAATATAAAGTTGGGGGGTCTTCATTCAATCCGAATGGTACATACTATAATTTGTATATTAAAGCAGAAAGTCTGACAAACTTCTTTGTTAATTTAGGGTTTTCGATAAAAAGGAAACAGGACAGACTTTTGGAACTCATGAAATTTATAGAGGGTGGGTATTATTCACATTAACTGTGATGGTTGCAAGGGCAATGTCAAAACTGTCGGTAAACTATTCAAGACCGGTTACCTGTGGCTGTGCAAGGATTGCAGGAAGAAACGCAAGAGAAGCAGATAATGATAAATCTATATTCCAATTCTATATGCCAAATTTTCATCCCGTTCTTTCTTTTCACCGCTTCCGAATTTGCTCCACAATCTTTCCAAGAGACCGGCAATCCTTTTCCCGTTTCTCGCCAGCATGACATAAGCCAGAATCACTCCGCTGAATATCAAGAATGGCCATCCTGAACTCAATCCAATAGTCATCATGTTGGAGAGTGTTTCGCCGAAAACGCTTATCAGAAATGCGTTCATGAAAAAGTCAAAAAATATGACAGCTGGCAAAAGCGCTATCTCCAGTCCTATCTCTTCTTTCCAAAATAACAAAACAAGTGCATAATATGTGAAGTAAAGAACGCCTTCAAACGCATACAAGGCTGTCACATCAAGTCCTCCTGTAAAACTTGTAATCAAAGGCACGCTGATACCGGCAACAAATACAGCGACACTTGCTCTTATGCTGTAAGGCAGCCATTCGTTTGGTCCGAATATTCTCGCAAACATTATCCCAAATACGCCAAATAAACCACCAACCAATGGACCGGCATGGACGGCAATAATCAAAGTAAAAAGATCATTCAACGCCAACTTGTTGAAAATAAAATGAACGAATCCTGGAATTCTGCTCCATAATGTAACCAGAGCCAAAATGACTATTATCGACCACTGCGAACTGAAAGGAAAAAGAACCAAAGAAAGAACGAACATCGCAATGCTTGTGTAGTAAAGCGGTTTCCAAAGAACAACATCGTTCATTGTACCCACATCTTGGCATCATTGCAATTATTACACAGTTTCATGATCTGCATATGACCCTTGTTCTTTCCTTCCACCATTTTCTTCCACGCTGACTTTACTAGACTTGATATTTTTTCCATATATACTTGGCGGAACTTCTGAGACTTTTTCCGTGAAGAAACCGATGCATTTCCTCCATCTGACGAGATTCTGACCATAGTCTCTTTAATCCTTCTGATAATTCAACTCTTCTTATTGTACCATATCCATCAAGATAAACCTTGGTTCCACCTATTCGGGCCATGTAACCCTTTCTCGTCGGAGCGATTTCATAAAATCGTGCTGAAACCGGATGACCATCTTCACCCAAAATATATACACCTGTACCTGAATGGCCTAAGATTGTACCGTCTCCTAACACGCTAATATCATCGTAATATTGTATGCGTCCTGCCGATATCCGCTTTCTAAACTCATCTGCCTTCTCTTCGCCAAATTGATACGGTTTAGTCTCGTACATAGCAATCATCTAAATGTTAACGTCTTTTTCCTGTTTCAAATCCGCCATAATCAGCTTTAATGGAGCCTTGATATCTATCCATTGGGGTGTCACCATGAACTCTTCTGAATGCCTCTGGGATTGCATCGCATAATACATAGAGTGCATCGTCAAGAGTTACTGGAACCTGAAATCCTTTAGACACGTTTGTACCAACAATTGAAGCCGATTTATTGAATCTATCAGCACCGACTGAATAAACAGCCCTCAGTTCTTCTGGTGTTATGTCTCTCATTTTCCTTCTTGACTCTCGTGGTTTTCCCCATGGATATGATATATGAATATTATAGTACGCCTCACTTGCTCGCAATTGTGGAAGCCTGTCTAAAAACAGTTTCGTAAAAAATTGGTATCTTACCATTTGACTCGAATGTGTTCCACCTTCCATGAAATAGGATCTGACTGCTTGATAAAAATCTGTCGCATCGTCTAAAGCCATTTTTCATCACGTCTTGAACTGGTCCTTGCAGAACTCACAGAGTTTCATCAGTTGAATGCCGCCCATTGGCATAGCGGCTTTCCTGACTTGGACGTCTTCGAAACAAAACATCTTCAGACAAATGTCGCACATCCTGTTGCAGTATACGCATGTCCTTTTGCTGCACTTGGGGCTGGATTTCTAAGCTGCTCATCAAAGATGTATGTTCTGCACACATCGCATTCTTTTTTCATTTGCATCACTTGTTACTATCTAGTAGTCATAGAAGTACTAATAGTTTTAACAGAAAATGGCTTAAAAATACGATAGATTTAAATTTTTATCTTATTAATTAAGAGTAATGGAAGCAAAAATAGGTAAAAGACACTATAAATTAAGAGAGCCGGACGACATTGACCGCAAAATCATAAATATCATGGTTAAAAATGCGAGAATTAAACTGACCGGTCTAGCCAAAGAGATAGGTCTTTCAGTGGATTCCACAAAGAAGAGGCTGCAGAGATTGGAGAATGATAAAGTTGTATCCAGGTATACGATACAGGTTGACGTGGACAAGATGGGACTGCCGCTGGGCGTCCACATATACGTGAAACTCAAGGACATGACCAGAGAAAAGTACAACGCGCTTATTGAAGACTTGATGAGAAATCCGAGGGTTATAGATCTGATGGGCATGATAGGCGATTATGATCTGTATGTCGTGTTTCTGGCCAAGGACACTTATGAGATGGACGAGATGAAGATGGAACTGAGACAGAAATTTGGAAGCATCATAGGCGACTGGAAAGAGGTCGTTGTTTCAAAAGTTTACAAGCTGGAAGAATACAAATTTTAAGATTATGCATTTATCTGTTAAGACAGTTTGATTATTCTAGGGTTTAGTTTGTTCTAAATCTTTTCTGTGTTCCACTGCTTCATGCTCAAGAGAAACCATCCACAAATACCAACCATAAGGAACAGCAAGAACATTGTTTGGTAATATTCTCCAATTATGCATAGGCGTATTCTCCAAGAAGTCGATCCAGTCATGATATGGGATTGGAGGAAAAAATGACTGAAGATGTAATGCCGTATCGATTGCTTGTTGCTGGAGTTTATTCCATGATTGATTGCCGTATCTGCGGGCATTATAAGCATTGAAATCATCTACATTTTTGAAATCTGTCATTTGTTCTGTATCAGTGTCATAATATCCTTGAAGTTTCATTTGTTTTCGTAATCGTTCTTCTCTGTTTGAATCGCTGAACACTTGTATTTGCCATTCTTCCCAACCCATTATATGAGCAACGACAAGCGAAAGTGGTCTGCCATCACTGCTTGGCGTATATGCTGCTTTTGATGTAATTGCACGAATAGTAGGAACGTAGAAATCAAGAGTCTCCTGATGGAGTTGAACAAGCAAATTATACCGTTGTTGTGTATTTGGCTTTCTAGCTATCTCCATCAGATTGCTGTAGAATCGTGTTGTCTCGTTCTTTTCTAGCTTTGTCATAACGATTATAATAAGTAACTAAAAATTTATACAGGTTTTAAGGTTTATGTGTCAATCTTACCAATTAGGAGTGAGAAATGCTCCAACTGGGACGTGAGAATTCGCGGGTGAAAGATATATGGCCAAAACGGGAGATAAAATACGCAAGGACGAGCTGGAAAACGTAATCAGAGTCGTTAAATGCCTCGAAGAGTCGAGAACTAGCTGGTTATGGTATAGAGAAATCGGCAGGAGATGCAATTTGAACCATAAGACCGTTTCCAGACTTATCGACAAGTATCTGAGAGAATCGATTATAGAACAGGAAGGCGTCGAACCGTTCCTGAAAATAAAAATGGTGCGAATAAAGCCGGGCGTTAACGTGAACAGCATCTTGAGATACATGGAAATAAAGAGAAAGATTGAATCCGTTAGAAGCTCCAGATAATAAAGTCATGATTGGTTTAGAAATTATCTCCAAAATTGTAAATGTTTATATACTAGCAAAGCTATATAATATACTTCGGTTATCGATCGGTAATCCTCCAAGGGGTGAAATATGTCAAAGTTTAGTCCGTTCATTGGCAAGGTCAACGTACCTTGTAGAAAATGCCATACGTTCGTTAGAGCTGGCGTTTTCGAAAAAATTGAGGTTTGCCCTCATTGCAGATTGAAGTGGAGCAACTAAGTTCCGCTTCGTTCTTCTTTTCTTTCTCTGGGATATAGGTATACTTTTTGGGTATTTTAGGTGCTTGCTTGTTCGTTTGATTGATTTTGTTCGTTGTTAGTGTCCGTTTGAACGCTTGAAGCGGTGCTTGAATTCCTGTATTTAAGATATTTCTTATTACCTCTAATTATTTTCTCAAGTTCGTTTGTTCTTTGCATCGCTAGAGATAACATACTTCTGAAAGCAGATGGTGTTATACCCATCTTGGCAGCAAGATCCTTGTAGGTGGCCTCACCTGAGTATTTCACGAGCTGGACTAATTCGGTCATTCTTCTAGATAATTCAAGATTTGTTTCTACGACTTTAATCTGGTCTAACATTTTAGTCTTTAAAGGCTCAGGTGCTTGAGAAGAAAGCAAATGGAGCGAATTTAAGGCTTTTAAGACGATTTCAAGACGCCTCTGCTCGTTTTCTTCATGGCGATGGAAATGTTCTTCGAATTGAATAAGTAGCCAGTCTTTAGATGGCATTAAGGTTTCTATTCGGTTTAGAGTGGTGTTTATGTCGTGGATTGAACGACCTGTATACCCGGCAGCCAGCCCTAATTGGACAGATTCCTTGTCAAACTCAAGTGACGAGTATTCCGATGTTTGCGTGTTTGTTTGTTTGTCCGCTTGTTTGTTTGTTTGATTGATTGAATCAAGCGCTTGTCCGCTTGTTTGTTTTTTAATCAAGCGCTTGAACCAGTCTAAAACCATACTTACTATTGGTATTTCTCACAAATAAACTTTTCGATCAATACTCACAATATTTCTAGAAGCTGATTTCTCACTATTCTATTTTTTGCGAATCTTCTGTTTAACTCTCACTCTTCTGTTATAGAGATAAATTTCTGATTGCTGATGAGATACGTATCTCATAAGTACTCTTAAATATATTAATGCTCACTTTCTTTTTATTCTATATTATATAAACCATATTTCTTGTTTATCATATTAACTCTCACTCTGCTATTAAGACTCACCAACAGTTATTTCATGAATTATATTTTGTAGTATATAATAGAAATTCCTCACTTTTGGTAAAAATCAAATCACTCTTACATATATAATATATCACATGTTTCGTTCTTGTATTAAAAGGGCTAAATAAGGTATATTTCAGGTATTAAAAGCGTAAAATCTCACTTTCGAAAGTGATAGATAATATGAAATTGAGGTTATTTATACTCACGGACATATATAATGAAGAATATGATTAATATGTAATTTAAATATTTTAACGGTTAATATTACTTATGGCGGATTATTACTTGATAGATTACGTACCTGTTATTGGAGCTTATACGTTTGAAAGAAGGAATCGCGAAAATCCCATTACTTCGCCTCGAGAGTTCATAAAACTGATCAGATACCAAGAATGGCAATTTTACAGCAGTTTAGTAACGGTACCTGCTTCTGCACTTGCGATAATAAACGCCATAGATCTGCTTACAAGGCAATAATCCACTCCAACATATATTCCCCAGCACAACATCGGAGATAAATACTATTATATCAAAGTGTTTTAGGTTGTTTTTATGTATATTGTCGCCATTTAATTTCACCTTTTGCAAGCTTAACTTCGGGTAACTCCAAACCCGCCTGGCGAAAGGCATTGTATGTCATCTCAAGACTACCTTTATTATAATTTCGTATGTTTAATTCTTCATCTCCTCCCGCATGATAAGTAAATAATTCCCATACTTCTCCGACTGTTACACCATGCTTGCGACCGTTCCTCATCATATTCGTAGTGATTCTATCTGGAGACTTTAGATTACGTAAAAATCGCGTGAAAGCGTGGGCTGCACGATAGGTCTGGTGTGGGTGTTTAGGATTTACTTCAGCCCATGGGAGATCATATATGGATGCATTGAAAATATTGGTCACCTTTTTTGGTACTTGATATCCAATAATGTAGCCGTCTGTTTGTCCTGATTGAAGAAGTTCTTCCACCAAAGAAATATCAGTTGTTATTTGTGATGGCTGCAGTTGTCCATCGACACTCCTGTAAGGTACATAGAATTTATCAGACATAAATCTTAACTAACCGTTAATCTTTAAATCTATTCCAAAAACTCTCACTTTCTAAAATTAAATTGAAACAAGAAATCATAAGCTTTCCAAGCCCACATGTTTCGTCACTACAAAAACCTTTAATTGACTTTTGCGTATCTGTCTCCTTCTTCTTTAATTCCTAAAATTTCCATTCTTTCCTTCGGTCGCCTTAAATAAGCTCTGATACTTTTCGTTCCATATCCAGTAGCTTCTGATAATTCATCGACGCTAAAGACAGCTCCCACAGGATACTCTGAAATAGCGAAAAGGACTTTACGGTCCGAATCTAGGTCTTCACTCATCATTTTAGGTTTTTGATATTTTCTGACTTTTGTCCATAACTTTGTTTGTGAATCGTACTCGAGTCCAAATTCATTTTTATGGGAAGAAAGAACTGGTAATAAGCCAGAGATGGAACCGTACTGAGCGAAAAACTTGTCGCTAAATTCACTAGTAGTAAATCTATCCCCAATATTATATCTTTCGACTATGTCTAAGACTTTTTGACTTTTTTCAGAGGGACTTTCGGGCGTCTTCACTTTTAATTCTTTTAATCTCTTTTCACGGACATCCGTTGTAGTCGGTAATGAGGATAACGCTCTTTCTCTTAATTCTTCCACGTATTTGTCAACTACGGAGTACATATCCTCTCTCATTCTTTCCATTATTTCGTCAATTGATTGTCCGCGGTCTCGTCCATTAGACATCATAATTCATTAAAGGAAAGTAACCTTTAAATCTCTTCTAAATTTCGTTTGGGTTATTTCTGCGTATAGTTATCCATTGTCTGTTTTTTGTATTGGTAAGAGGGCAAATAGTTACTCCCGATGCCGTCTTGTTTGTAAGGTACGTGCCTATCTCGAAAGCCTCGGTTGTAAATGTATGCATAACGAGGATTTCGCAATATTTTGTAGGGGGAAAACCGGCCAAAATCTCCATAAAGTCTATAAAGCCAATTGAGCATAATCCATTAGAAGACGATAATCTTTAAATCTCTTTCTAAACTTCATCTTCTTTATCCATACAGACATATTCTGCATGCGGATCTTCTGAATAAGATTCTTCAGGCCGCAACGGTCTGAGATTTCTAGGGTTTACAGGAAAAGAAATGAAATCCCGAAGCCCTTTCCTTCTTTTAGGCATCGGTAATCTTG
Organism: Candidatus Aenigmatarchaeota archaeon; assembly: GCA_016187385.1. Classification (GTDB taxonomy): domain Archaea; phylum Aenigmatarchaeota; class Aenigmatarchaeia; order CG10238-14; family SCSR01; genus JACOWB01. Next base: position 357,952 of record JACPJU010000001.1, on the reverse strand, counting down.
CCCCAGTCCCCTTTAGTCTACCTAAATAAGTTCTCAACTCTGCATCCGCAGTAATTATTATTCTTTCATCACTTCTTTCTGCATCTACCACAATCGGCACATCTAAGAATACAAGTGCACCTCTTTCGTTCCAATGAGCATCATAATGATAAAGCCCGTCCAAATCGTTGGGCATAAGTGAAATTCCATAAGACAGATTTTTGGCACGTCTATTCGCATTTATTCTCTGTTCATCTGTTCTACTATCTAACCATCTTCTAACTTCATCTACTGGTAATTCAAAATCTGATTTTGGGAGTTTAGCTATTACATCATTTTTAAAATCACTATAATACGCCCCAGCCAATTCATGACTTGTGTATCTGGCGAGTATTGCAAAAGCTAATTGGCTTGGACCGGCTCCACCATAACCCCAACTAAATCCTGCAGGACTGATATTTACAAACATCAGACTTTCTTGTAGTGGTAATCGTTTGCCATCTATCGTAACTTCATTAGTTTTCCAGTTTCCTCGTATGTATTCGGCCATTTTAAATAGTATGCTAGTTGATTTTAAATCTCTTTCTAACTCTCGCTTTCTGTTTCGTGTCACACGTGTGACAAATCTAAATAGATAATGATATATTTAAATACTCGAAGATGTAAATAGATATTATGAAAACCAAAGTCATCACGATAAGCGTTCAAGAAGATGTAGAAGAAAGATTCAGGAAACTGGCTGGCGCGACTTACGGCAGACACAAGGGATACTTGGGCAAAGCTGTGACAGAAGCCATGATAGAATGGGAGAAAAAGAAAAAAACGACTGATGTAAATGCGAGGGCTTTGGAAATGTTGAGAAAAGGATTCAAAATGGGGAAATTGTTAACTAAGAACAGAAGCGAATGGCATGAACGATGAACTATTCTACGACACCACAATTCTTGTCTATGCTTACGACGAATCTGAAACAGAAAAGGGAAACATATGCAAATCACTAGTTGAAAATGTTTTTAGTGGTGAATCTAAAGGTGTTATATCTAACCAAGTTTTGGCTGAATTATTTTCTGTGCTTACTACTAAAATGAAAATACCTCTTTCGAAAGAAGTTGCTGAAAGCCTGGTTGATAAATTTGTAGAATCTTCTAACTGGATCAGAATAAACTATACGGAAGGTACAGTAAAGTCTGCAATGTCTACTTCAAAAGTAAACAAAACTGAATTTTGGGATTCTTTGATAGCCGAAACTATGAAAGAAAATGGCATAGAAACTATATACACAGAGAATGAGAAGGACTTTAAGAAAATTCCTGGAATAAAAGTTGTGAATCCTTTTAAAGAAAAATTCTAAAAAACCGGGAAATAATAAAGATGAAGAAAATGAATGATAGTCGTTCCTGAACTCTCACTTTCTATCTTCTCTGCTCTCTGATTACATCTACTGAAGTCTTTCCTTTAGGCATTTTCTTGCCGACCATCTTCGCTATTCTTTCTACCTTCTCGATTTCCTTTCTAACCTCTTCTTTTGTTAATCTTCTTTTCATTCACTCACCTCTTCAAAACATCGATAGGATCCAGTGTTTTTATTCCTGGCAGTCCTTTGAAATCTTTCGAATCGAAAGATACCAGTTCATTAATACCAAGACTTTTTGTAACGAAATAAGTCACTGCATCGTCAAATGTTAACTTGTAATCTCGCATATATTTGGCAGCCACTAATCTATCAAGCATATTTAATGAGTAAATGGTTAAACCTTCGTAACTCATTATTTTTAACAAAAAATTAATTATGTCTTGAGGCCTGCATTTCTTTGCATTCATGACAATAGCTACAGAGTCCAAATTAAAATCGCTTGTAAAAGCTTTTATATCCCCGGTTAATACCTTCCTTAGAAATTCTTTGCTTTCTTCGACTCTTTTTTGTTTTAATTCCACTTCTAGAAAAATGTTTGTATCTATAAAGTACAAGATTGTCACCTATTTTCTTTTTTTCAAATAGCTTAATGCCATTTCTGTTCTGTACCTACCAGCCTCATGCTGTAATTCCACTGAAGTCTTGCCTTTTACGTGTGATAATAAACCCTCTATCTCATCTACAGGATCCTTGGTGTGTTTTTTAGCAATTTCTTTGGCCTTTTCCCTGCTGAATTCTTCATATGTCCAATGTTCTAACGCTTTTTGCGCGGCTAAACTCAATGCACCTCTGACATAACCGTATTTTTTCATAGCAGTCTCCCTGAACCTTTTCTCCAGTTCGCTGGAAATGTTGACTTTTAAGATTGCCATAATTCTATTTGAGAAAGTGCACTTAAATACTTTTGTACTTAAGTACCTAAGTACTTACTGATGATATGGTTTAACAATGTACTGACTAAACACAAATTACCGCCGGTTAACATAGAATTCAAGCGTAGAAGAAGCTATTACAAAGCTTTGAAATCATACCAAAACAATAGAAACATACGACCTATGATTACTCTAATTATGAAAGAATATAGAGAATTGAGAAACTTCCTAAGGTGACCACAAACATTATGAAATGTAGTCGCCTAAATCGTGTGACCGCATTAGAGAAAATATTAGTTATCTCTTGTGTCTCATTCGGATTTTTTATATATAAAGTCTAGGACTGCAAGCAAAGCTGCTAACGATGCTCTTGCTATGCCCTTATCGCGTGGAAAATCTTGTAACGGTGGATGTGCACCACCTGCTCCTAAATCGCTTATTAAATATCCTAGAGATTTAAGTTTCTCATTAACAAACCTTTTTTCAAGTGCCCAATTGTGTAGCTTAATAATACCCATATAACCTCCTCTGCCACATTTTTCACATTTGAGTTCTATAGGATCTCTTCCTTCGATTTTTTTAAATAGTTCTAATAAAGCTCCTTCATATGCTCTCCTGGACATTACTAAACTAGATACAAACGAATTATTATTGAGATTCATTTTGGCTTCTTCTACATCGAGCTTTACTTCTATATTAGGAATTTCTGGTATTTCAAAACTTGATTCGGTTATTAACGGCCCTACTTCTACATCAAGACTGTTCAATAATGAAAATGTTTCATCTATTTTGCCGAATCTCTCATCTATATCCCCACTGCTCAATAAATTATTGAGCGTGTCAGTTAATTTACTTTTTTCTTCCAAGAATTGTCTAGAATAATTGGTATTCAAGAATTTCAATAGAGACTTTGTATCTTTATCCAATTCTAACTTAACACTACGCTCTCTTTCCTTGTACGAGCTATTCGATGGATATTTTTTACGTTGCTTTAAAATGTTTCTTAAATTTTCCAAATCTGTTCTTAATAGTTCTGAATATGTTTTCATTCTAATCTTTCTTCAACTAAATTTATACTGTCCTCTAAGATTCTAAATTCTTTTTTACCGGTTTCTTTATTTTCGGATTCTTCTACAAAACCTTTTTGTTTTAATTGTCGAATAAGCTCACTTGGATTTACATGACGTTTCCAAGCAACTTTCATATAAAATTTATCTATATCTTCATATGAAAAATTTCGTCCTTCATTTTTTATTAAATGATACCCTATAGAAATAACTTTTTCATGATTATTTTTAGGTTTAATTTTATTAACAAGTTGTACAAATGATATCTGACCTGCTTGAGAAACATTTGGATGTTTTATTAATGTGTCTTCCTCCATAAGGAATTTTTCTAGGAGTTTGGAATAAGTTAGAGATTTATAGGGTTCTTCAAGCTTCATCCCCTCAACTACTTCTTTTGCTTTTTCTATTGATTTTTGTATTTTTTCATTCATCTGGCTTCTCCTCGATTACATAGGGATATTTTTGTATAAACCTTCTCTCGCCTTTAGACCCGGTTACTAATAAAAATTTGGATCCTACTAAAGCTTTGCGTAAGGCATCCCCAAAGTTATATTCTCTTTTGGTTAATTCACCCTCTGTTTCTTTTTGGCTTCTATAAGTGACAAAAAACTTATCTTCCCATAAAACCTTTAGTGCATCTGGAGCTGTTTTAGCAATTTTCATTGAAGTCACTTCATAATTCGATTACTTCCGGATACTAAGACATGTACTTTACAGATATAAATCTGTTTCTTCATTTTGAAATGTTTCAGAAAGAAGTTTGAGAGTTAGTCAAAACCTAAATTTCAATTTTTTAACCCTTAGTCTTCCACCAGTTCTCCCTGAAGAAAGATTATGATTAATAGAACCACTAAACTTATTGCCATAATGACCGACCCAAACTTTTTTTCCGAGAGTGCCTACACTTCCACCAGCAAATGTACCTTTATGTCTTACTCCCATAGCCGCATAAGGTCCATATCGACCAAAACCAGCTTGTAAAAATGAGTTTCTATTTTTAACTTTCAATCCTATCCTTCTCCCACCCGCATAAAATCTTATTCCATATTTGCTTGTTCTTACATGCAATCTTTGTTTTGCCATAATCCATTTTTTTATAATGATTTACATAAATAGTACTATGCCAGATCAATATGAACCCGAAGAAAACAATTCTATTTCATATGAACAGTTTGAAAATTTCATTAATTCTATTCCAGACAGAATAAAATCAATAGATAATCTTATGAAAGACGGTGTTAAAAATGGTGCTTGGGACACAGAACTGAGAAACAGATTCTTTAAATTTGTTATAAAATGGTTCTGTGAGGATTTTCGGGTTAAAGAAGATATAGCTAGAAACTATATTTTTGTTGAGGGTATCAACCGAATACCCGAAAGTTTCAGGAGTATACAGTTTTTCAAATCGCCTATGAATCCTGATGCTGCTTTTATTTTTGATGATAAGCTTAAAGTGGCTATAGAACTTGATCATGGGTATAAGGGAAGTCAAATAAGAAATGCACTCACAAAGGCTAGTTTTTCTGTTTTACTTGGAATATTTCAGAAATCTATACTGTTTTTCTTTCAAGAGTCAAGTGAACAATGTAATATAACAGATAATGAAAAACGTGTTTTAGAAACCTTTGAAGCTGACTTTTCTACTAAACTTTATATAATATGAGATTATTTGATAAAAATGTCGGGTCAATACGAAGAACTAAGTTGCCCATTTTGTGATAAAATATTTAAGAGTTTTCTACAATTTCAATTTCTTCTTTAGTCAAGCCATAAAGTTCGTAAATTTTGTAATCTATATTCTTTTGTATTTTGCATATGCTCTCTTCCAATTTTTGGATTTCGTCTGTTTTTGTATTAATTTCATTCAAACGTTTGCTTAACAAAAGTATTTTGTTGGATAGGCTGATAATTTCGTCCAATACTTTTCTGTTGGTTTCTTTAGGAATAGGTAAACGAGATGTAACCGAATTATCAAAATGCATCGTCCTTATTGCCTTGCCGAAAATAAATCTATACGCATACCAATTTATTAGCTTGGAATTTAGGAAGCACCAAATAAGTTTCTGTGAGTATTCCTTATTTATAGATAATTGATTGATAGTATCTAAAATTACATAATTCTTTTGAGGAATGTACGCTATTATTTTAATATGGTCTGTAGGATTTTCTATATGGGCTACTATATTCTGTACCAACAATGAATTGCTTTTTACATAAGCTTGCTCGGAATCTATGCGTGATGGTTCTATCTTTCCTTTTACTCCAACAACCCCGAATCTTTGTATTTGTGCACCGCCGATAACTTCTAAACTTCCTTTTTTAGAAACAAATTTTTGTAACATAGCACCCCTTTGATTAGTTGAGATATCATTGAGCATAATAGATTTTGACTTGATTTTCTTAGCTAATTCTACATCATTTGATGAAACACCATTCAAGAAAAATTCAAACTGTTTTGAATCACTTTTGTTGATTTTACCAATATATTCTATTTTACTATTTCTTAATCGGCAAGAATTATACTGTTCTAATTTTTTACCTTTAGAAAGTATGAATATGACTTGTTCTAACTTTACTTCTTTCCATACCTTACCACAATCTACTATTGTTTCTAAATTATTCCAAATAAAATTTCTAATGTCCTCATAATTAGATGCAAAGCATAACGCTTTCGGAACGATAAATGCTAATTTACCATTTTCTCTTAAAAGTTCGAACGATCTTTTAATGAAAAGAATAGATGTATCCGTGGACCCTATGTCATAGAATTTATCTAAATAATTTTGTTCTTCTTCGCTAAGCTCAGCTCCGTAAGGTGGATTACCTATAATAACATCGAATCCACCATTCTTGGTTATATCCGAAAACTCTATGCCCCATTTGAATGCTCTGTCTCCAGCCAATGATTCATCATCAATTAAACTGTTGCCACATTTGATATTCTTCTGTAATACTGGCAATCGCTGTCCTCTTTCAGCAATCTTCAACAATAAGTTCAGTTGTGAGATTTCAACCGCCTTTGGGTCTAAATCAACACCGAAAATATTATTTGTTATAATATCCACCTTTTTGCTGAATGTTGTTCCATTAGACAAATCCAATTTCGTCTGCTGATAGTTCTCATCACTTCTTGCATAATAATCGTTCAAAACATCGAAAGCTTTGATTAGGAAACTACCGGAACCGCATGCCGGATCCAACACTCTTAATTTATTTACATCCTTCAATTTCATTTTCTTAAGGGTTTCACCCAAAGTATTTTTCACGATGTAGTCTACAATGTAAGTCGGTGTGTAATATATCCCTTGTTCCTTCCTATGTGAAATACCGCCTTTCAATTTAACTTTTTTCTCGGTCTGCGAAAGCACGTAAGCGAGATACTGTTCGTAGATATTTCCAAGTATATCCGAATCTATTGCAGAGAAATCGTATTCTATGTCAATATTTCTTGTTCTATACATGCCACGAACCACACTTTCAATGGCATCATTTGATATCTCAATCTTATCGGATTCATGAAGTGTTTTTCTATCTTCTTCGAATAATTTGCTGTCGTATTTATCCCTATATTCGGCAAAAAGTTTCTTTATCTCACCGTAGGTGTTGTCATTGTGCCTTCTGATTATCTGGTCGAGCTTTGGTTCTTCCAGCTTCCCGTCTTCAGTTTTTCTGATGAAAATTAACCTATCAATTATCCTCTGGACTATCTCGTCAATCACGTAGGATTCATAATCTTTGTACCTTTTTCTGATGTCATTTGACAAAAGCCCTCTCCATATCTTTAAGTCATTCAGAAGTTGTTTGTCTATCGGAACTTTGTCGCTCTTCAGTCCTCTTCTTTTCGCTTCTGTTTCGAGGAGATTATTAATTACATTTTCTTTCGAGAGATACCATAGTATTTCGAAATTCTGATCAAAGGCTGACATATCGCCAAAATCGATTTTGTAAAATGGTGTGTTCACATTTCTGTCAATATAATAAATCGCAAGTTTGTGAAAGTTAGTCAACACGGCCCAAGAGCATGCCTTGTTGTATGCATAATTAATAGCCTGAACAATGAACACTGGATCGAAAACACTTTCACCCATGCTCTTTGCTTCTACTACGAATCTTGATATGCCGTTTATCTTGAAGGTGTAGTCGGCCTTTTTCTTTCTGCCTTCTTTCTCTTGTATTCCTACTTCACGTAAAACCTCGTCTGATACAGTGCTACCAAAAACATCCCATCCCAAAGCTTCAAACATCCTGTCAATAAATTTTACTCTTGTATCGGTTTCACTGTCTTTACTCAATTTGTCCTTGTTATTGTAATAATTCTGAACAAGGTCTCTGATTTTAAGTTTGGCTTCTTCTTTCGTAAGATGCATCAAAATATACTTGGCTAGATAACCTTAAAATTAATCAAACTCTTGTGAGACTAAGACCATCAACCTTTATATCCTCCCAAACGATCGATCTGATCATGGAAACCAACACACAGACCGATTATTTCTACGACATCCTCCAGTCACTGGCTTTGATACACTCGGAGCTGGTTGCGATAAGGGAGATGATGGAGAAGAACAAGGATGTGCAGAATCCGCAATCGGTACAAACCACCTTAAAAAGAGAATAATTAACCAGTCTATATAAAATTATGAGGATATTTTTAGATGAATCTGGGGATCTTGGGTTTACACAAAAGAGTTCCAAATACTTTGTTATAGGCTTACTCATAGCGAAAAACGAAAAGCAAATAGAAAACTGTGTCAAACGTACGAGAAATACTAAATTGAAAAGAAAACTCAGGGACGTGCCGGAACTGAAGTTCAACAAATCAGATGATGCCGTCAGAAAGTATCTCTTGGGGTGCATCAGTTCAAAGGACATAGAAATTCACGGAATAATATTGAAAAAACACCGCGTGTATGACTACCTAAAGGATCATAGAAACAAAATTTACAATTACATCACTGGATTCTTAATGGATAAAATAGTAACATCTCCGGAAGAGCGACAATTAGTAGTCATTTTGGACAAGTTTCTTTCAAAGGAAAGCAGAGAAGATTACAACCAGTATATCAAAGGAAAATTAAGCGAGTTTATCAAGAAAACTGTAAAGATAGAAGTTGAACATAAAGATTCGGTGTCTGAAAGATGCCTACAAGCCGTTGATTTTATTGCAGGCGCAATTTTCAATAAATATGAGAGAAATGACGATAGATATTATGCAATTATCGAACCTAAAATCAAAACAATCAAAGAATTGTTTAAATAAGAATAATGCGAACCCTTCCCTACTCGCTCCCATACACCTCAAGGTGCCATCATCCTTTCGGGAGGACTTACTCGCTAATATGTATTATGTAGCACATATTTAAATCTATCGCGTGGAAGATGGCCAAAAAAGTGATGGCACGCCGTTAATTCCTCAGAGATAGACATTATCAGTAATTCTAAAACAGAGAATATCATTAGCGAAGTCCTAGATACCGTGCCATTTCATCATAAGAGCCGATTTTCATGCGTTTCTTATATTTGCCGGCCAGATACCCAAAGTGTCTGAAAGCATCGCCTTCTGGTGTGCCTCTCGGCCACCTTCTCTCAAAAATTTCCTTATCAGGTGTATCGCCCTTGTCAGGCATATTGTCCAGACGCAATATCCATGAAAGGTATTCTGGTCTATAAAGATCAAGCATTTCTCTTTTCAGTTCTTTTGTATCTCTTGTCGGATTGTTGGTGTTCTCGGTATGGAGGCGTCCTCTGCGTTCATCATATACACGTCTACTATCCGAGTCTATGATACCAGCGTTTTCTAATGACCATGTAAACCCGTTTGGAAGACGGGAAAACAGATATTCAAATACTCTTTTTTTCCTCTTCTGCACATTTGAATTGCTTTTACCAAATCCTATTTTGATAAGTTCCTCTCCTATCATATCGCTTGAATGCCCTGTTGCTACAAGGCTAAGGACCAGATAATCGTCTGGTTTTATTTTTTCCAGCTCGGCAATGGCCTTGGCGGAATTCCGTATCGCATCTGGTGTATTAAGGTATCTTTCAAATTCCTTTGTAAATTGTGTAGGATCTGTAAAGCGGGTTGTGCCAATTCCGTATGCGGGATGCATTGACATTCCAGTGTTTCCCGCCCTTCTATAGTCGTCTATTCTCTGCCAGTTTTCACCAAGCCATGACCAATATCTGGTTTTTAATTTCCCATGCAGGTTGGCTCTGTCCATATAATCAACTTTAATTGGATTCAATTTTTAAGTGTCTTCTCTGTAAATCTCAGATTCGATATGCTAGACTGCTCTTAGTTCACGGTAGGCATGCTTGTTCAAACTTTCACCGAGTGCATTTCTAGCCAGTTCATCCAACCGCACATCAGAATACATGACATCAATGGAACCGGCAACCCTATCTACCAATCCTCTTATATAATCAGTTCCTTCCAAATGTTCAAAAAAATACGTGTCTGAATTCACATGGGACACATTGCCCGATACTTCATATCCTTCTGGCGTTAAAAATCCCTTATGATTGGCAGCTTCATATGAATGTTTTTTGAGTGCGAATGGCACAGGAGCACTGCCAATGTACAAGTTGACCCCTGAAGAGTACGGATATTCGACATAAAGAGCTAGGTCCAGAGCCGGCACAAAAATTTCCAATGTGTCTTTATTGCCTTCCGGAAGGTCTTTCAAATCTTCATGTATCCTATGATAGACTAGCATAGATTTTTTATCGGTATTAATCTTTAAATCCTTTCGAGCCTTCTTATTTCGCGTCCCATCTCACGCGCACAATTCGCAACCGCCCTGTAATAGTCACCACTATGGAATCTTTTGAGGAAATCGTCTGGTGGATATATCATTATACCGTTTCTGGAAAGAGTCATCCACTCCAGCAAAGGATTGCCGGGATCCATACCTTTCAATGTTCCATACTGTCTTGTAGCATGCTCTACCGGGGATTTTGCATACGGCATAAAATCAGTCTGCAATCAATCCTTAAACCTAGTCCCATCTCTGGAGGGAGTGTCCTTTTTTATAGTAGACGTTTGCATATTCACCGTCCTTCTCCCATATTAAACGGATACCAGAATCGGCATAACCGTTTATTACTGTTCTTTCACTTTCCCCATAGACATTACTGACACCCAGCATGCCTTTAGGATCTTCCAATTTGAACTTGCCTACAAGAACTCTTTTCATTTCACTACACCTATCAAATGATAACAAATTAACATTTAAATCCTTTTCTAACATCTCAACCAAGAGATTTGAACGCGGGTTCCAGCATCCGCATTTGCCGAACTATCCTGTTCTCAGTCAATGACATCTCATTTTCAATCGTCCTTAATTCTTTTTCAATCGAATTCATGGAAGACTCCAGTCTGCTTATGCTGTCTTCAATCTCGATTTTCTCACGCGGAGTGCTGGCGGAAATTTCCATTTCTATCGATCTCAAAGATTCAATTATTTCCGTCTTCTCTTGGTAGATATCATCCAAGAGATTGCCTTCTTCCAATCTCCTGACAACCTTTTTCACAGTGTTTTCCTTCAATTCCAATTTATGTACAACCGGTTTCATTTTGTATACAATCTCTTTGATTAATGCGATGTTATCTTTCGTTAGGTCATGGTCTTCAATAAATTTTTCGAGGTCTTTTATCCTTTTAAGATGGATATCGCCCTCGGCAAGTTTCAGAAATTTTCTCATCGGCTTGTCGAGCGGAGATATGAAATTGATGAGCTTGGATTTGTTTTCTTCCAGTTTTCTTTCTGCCTGTTCCTTTTCATCTATAAGTTTGGTATATCTTTTGTATATTTCTGAACTAATCGCATTCTCCAATTTGGTTTCAAGGGATGACTTTTCATTTTCCAATTCTCTCAATTCCCCACCAGCAGATAATTTCTCATTTTGCAAGTCTGCTTTTCTTGAGGCCTGAGAATCGAGTTCGTCAAGAATATTTTCGACCGAATCAATCTCGGCTATCTTCGTTTGAAAATTGTCCACCTCTTTCTTGAAGGACGCCATGATCGGAATTATCGAATTGACGTCCTTGACAATGGGACCCACAATCTTGTCAAAGTGGTCCTCTATCTTCCTGTAGTTCATTATAGAACTCGATACAGCATCCGTGAGGATTGAATAAGAACTGTTGAAATAATTGATGACGGAATTCTTGTTGTCTCCCATGGGTCCCTTCAATATGTCGCATATATCGTGCAGTTTTTTCGAAAGTGTTTTCTTGTTCCCTATCAGAACCTGCAGGAGATGCGGGTCTATCCTGTCGCTTCCTGTATCCGAATTGTCGAATGCATCGAGTTTCTTTTCCATATCGTTCGTGATGATTATGATTTCGTTGTATCTTGACAGAGCAACCTCCACAAAAGACTTTTCCATACCTGCTCTCTTGGACGCCAGCATTTTTCTGAGAGATTCCTTGTTGTGGAGAGATTCAGAAGACTCTGCCTTCTTGTTATTGGAAAATATGTTAAACAGCCACATGCAACCCACTAAACATCTTATACTTTACATTCAAAAATGGCGGTAAAAACATTTTTAACAATGGGATATGAATTATTATAATGAACATATCAAAACTTGCAATATCCATTCTGATCTGCTTGGGCGTAGGGTTTCTCGGTTCTGTGTTCACAACTCCGTCGATAGACACGTGGTATGCCGCATTGAACAAGCCTTCATTCAGTCCGCCCAACTGGATGTTCGCTCCTGTATGGACAATACTGTTCATTATGATGGGTGTATCACTGTATCTCGTATGGGATATCCGCAAGAAAAACACCAAGAAGGCGTTGTATCTCTTCGGCGTACAGTTGTCATTGAATCTTCTCTGGTCATTGCTGTTCTTCGGTCTGAGGAATCCGCTGTTAGCGTCGGCCGAAATAATAATATTGTGGGTGGTCATTCTGCTGACGATAATGGAGTTCAGGAAATTCTCCAAGACAGCGGCTTATCTTCTAATACCATACATAATATGGGTGAGCTTTGCTGCCGTATTGAACTTTACAATAGTGTTCATTAATTATCTTTTGTAAATTGTTGGGTTGGTAAACGAGAAGCTTCCGCAGTTTCCAGTCTGATGCTCGATCTTCAATTCTGTCTCGCTTGTCATCTGAACTATTACTCTTCCGCTCATAGAGATGCCTTCATAGCAATAGACATTCCCGCCGGGAACAACATGACTGAACTCTCGGTTGACAAAGCCTGATGTTTTAGGAGTGAATTCAAGCTTGCCCGCGTCTGTGAAAACACCGCCTATGGATATCACCTGTGTTGAAGGGTTTTTGTTGTCATTCACAAAAGCAAGATACTTGTCCCAGTCTGTCCCCATGTCTGCGCGTGAATTTCCATAGAACCAGTTACCTTTCAATGTTCCTGGAATGTCCTGAGCAACTGCACCACATTGGTCTGCGTCATTTCTCGCTATCAAATTGAAAAACTTCTCCTTCATACTTGAATCGTAATAATCGAACGGGCATTGTATATGCAGGGATCTTATTCCGTAGCGGGAAGGATTGGCGAACGTAAGATTCTTCATCAAATCAAAAGTTCCGAAATCGAAATTGCCTTGAAGCCTTCCGACACGGCCGACCAAAGCACCTGATTTGACAGGCTCAAATGTTTGTATGTTGCATCTTGTCGTCTTTGTTTCTCCTTGGAATTCACATTTCCCATCGTCAACCAGATTCTGCAATTCGGGAGACAATTCTTTCACATGATTGTAGTATCCCATGACATTCTTGCATGATGCAAAATAAATTGTATAATCTATCGGATCCTGTGTAGCACCATAGGAGAATGATATTAAAAGTATATTGATATCTCCTGGTGCGTACAGTGGGTGGGTCTCAGTTGTGGTGCCGCCTGCACTGAAATGAATGAATGTATGCTCTGTTGGAAATGTGTGTCCTGGCGGTCCAAGACTTCCTAATGGCGTAATTTCGGTTACTTTGTTTAAATCAACAGGCAAAGTGGAATACGACACATCGCCACATTCAGACAACTGGCTCTTTTCGTATTCGGAAGGTGTTTCGGGACTATTTCTGAACGTGCTCAGAGATTCGCGCGGTGTTTCGATTGCAGGTTGCTCTTGTGGTTGTTCCATAATTTCGGTTTCGTTTTCGTGCACACTTGTTTCATTGTCGGTTATGTTTTCGTCAATCGCAACTACGCAACCGCTGAGAAGCACGAATAATATCAAAAACAACAAAGGTCTCATTATAGAGTTTTTGTATTTTGTTGGCATTAATAATCTATACTGTCCTTTCGTGAAAGGTTGTATTCGGTGTGTAGAGTTTATCCGAAGCCCGTCGGACATTTTCTCTTATTTCATTTTCAGAATAGGTTCCACTTTCTAAACCAGTATTTCTTAATAAATTTGAAATCTTTCCTGCTAGAATTTCTTCAGGCATCTCTCGCAAAGCCCTTCGAGAAATTATCATATAGTCCTGCGATGAATACGGTATGGTTATTTTTTCTAAAAATAGGAGGGTGTCATTGGTAATAGGGCACCTACCATAACCAAGAATATCTCCTACGATATTTATTGCGGGCTGTATAATCCTCTTCATAAGAACAAGTAATAAGCCAAAACTTAAATCATTTAGTGTTTCACTTCGTTTAGCCCAGATAATTTTGAAGCATCAGTAGTTATGATTTTTGTCAGACTTTAACATTTATTTGCAGGACAAATATTAATCCTAGTTTTAAAAATGGTAGCGTTCGCGCAAGCCGCGTTTGAAATTCAATCTTTGGGACTCGTGCGTGTTTTGATCGTCTGAGTACAAAGTTTCTCCGTTTTCATTGTAAATGGACACCACATCACTCAAAGGTAGTTCACGTTTTTTATTGAACTTTACATAATCAATATCCCAATTCTCAATTGTCAGTATCCCGCTGTCGCTTACACTATATAAAAATGTAACATGGTCTTTGGTGTCTTTCGTTCGAATGCCAACAAGTTTTAATTCATATTGCCTAATTTTTGCGATCCTGCCTTTCTGAAGCTGTTCATAAAACTCGGGTGAATGTCCGTCTTGCTCTATTGCCGAAACCTTATGCTCATCGGCAATTACAGGTGGTGTAATTACCATTATGATATTAATGGGTGTTATCTTATAAAAAGTCTTTTCGTATGATTAGTGTCGTGAATATTTTCTTTCACATTCAGAGCACGTCTTGTAAGGCGCATATAATTTATATTCCAGTCTAGTGCCTATTGCTTTCAACTCAAATCGTTGTTTAGGATCAACGCCGATACTCTCGGCCCATGCTATTCCGCACGGAGTTCTTAAATAATCAGGATTAATGGTGCTGTCTAGAATCGCCATTACAAGTTTTAAATAATTTTCATAAAGCACAGTGTCTGTCACATCAGTGGTTTCTTCTACTTTTCTGTGTTGACTTGATGTTCTGGTTGCAATCAACTTTGAATTATCAACTACAACACGCCCCTCTTGGAGGTCTAAAGGTCGAAAAATTTGTCCGTCAACAATTCTATAAAGCCCTCTATTATCCTCACTATAGTGACTTCCAGATACATGTCCTCCCATCCGATCAACCTATTCTATGATAAAGATGTTATATTTAAGTATTTTTTGAGAGTAAGATGCATTTAAATAGTCTTCTAACCAATTGATTATTCATAAAATATAAAGGAGTGAAAAATAAAATGGCATTCGGAAGAGGTTTCGGTCCGCGAGAAATGCACAAAGCAACTTGCGCCGACTGTGGTGTCGAAACTACAGTTCCCTTCAAACCAACAGAAGGAAAGCCTGTTTATTGCAGAGACTGCTACCAAAAGCATAGAAAATATTAGATTAGTTTGATTTCTAGTATTTCTAAAAATCGATAGCTTTAGCTATCGGCTTTGTATAGCTGATGTTCTCACAGTATTTTGTGAGTACATGACAAAAGGATAGAGTTATTTACCTAGCATCTTAGAAACGTTTGTATTACAGACGCTGCATTGACCCTTAAGTCGTCTCAATCCTTTATCAGTCATTACCTCTTCAGCATTTTTTACTTCTCTTTGCTGCTTGCATTTCAAACAGTATGCTTCCATTACCTTATTTTAAATTGCAATCAATTTATAAGTTTTGTATGATCATTGCGGTGAAGGTTATCCCCAACTCAAAGAAGCTCGAGATAACAAAGACGGGTGAAAACATCTACAGGATAAAACTGAATGCTCCTGCGGTGGAAGGGAAGGCCAATTCACGATTGGTTGAAGTTATATCCGATTACTTTAGTGTGCCAAAATCTTCCGTGACGATTGTCAAAGGCCACAAAAGCAGGAAAAAGATTCTGGAAATACTTTAGGTTATGCGGAAAGGGTTATAAGCTGGTACCGATAATTATTTAAAGTTTAACTACTATATAGTGATATAAATATACTGGGAGTGTAGTGTTACAAACTATATTTCTGGTATTTAAGAGGTGAAAAGTAAAATGGCCAAAAGAAAAGCTAAAAAGGCTTCTAGCAGAAAGCGATAATGAAGCCGTTTGATTCCTTGCAAGTCAAGGAATTTTGTCCCTCGGCCGGGGACAATTTTTTATTTATCTTCGTCTTTTCTTTCTAGTCTTGCTGAAGAAGGTTATGTACACAATCGGCAGAATGCCTAATGTGTTAAAAACAAGAATTGAAATGAACCATGTTTTCTGTCCATTTCTCGCTGATTTCCACAACCCGATTCCTTTCCAGATAACTTCCCAAATGACGAATAGCAAAATCATTCCGAAAAAGAACGGTGTGAAAGGGTAAAACATTTATCATCACTTGATTTTAATTATGTGTATCGAATTTATTTATACACACGCTAAGTATAGTAGGCGATTTTATTCTGGATTTCGACAAGCTCATCGAGACTCACTTGAAGAGGGAAAGGAAAAACAAGGAAATAGGAAGATATTATCCGTCCGAAATAGGAAGCTGCATAAGAAAGGTATGGTACTCCTACAAGTACCCAATTGAATCAGACGTGGACAAACTGAAGATATTTGAAATCGGCAATATACTTCACAGGTTCATAATAGAAGTTTTCAAGAACGAAAAAAACAACGATGCGATTGATTTCATCAATTCAGAACTGCCATTTAAAATGAACCAGAAGGATTTCGTGATTTCCGGGAGACTGGACGATGTTGTTGTCGTGAAGGAGGGCAATAAGAAGGCTATAATAGAAATCAAATCTGTCAAGGACATAAGAATGACTGACAAGCCGAACAAGACCCATGTCATGCAGTTGCAGCTTTACATGCACGCCATCGGCATACACAATGGTATTATTCTGTACGTGGACAAGACGAACCTCAAGACGAAATCGTTTGAAATCTCATACGATGAAAAACACAGTCTGGATATTTTGAAGAGATTCAAGAACTTGCACGAACTGTTGAACAAGGACGTGCTTCCAATAGATGAAGCCAAGCAATCAAAAGAGACAGTATGGATGTGCAACATGTGCGAATATCGTGCGAAATGCGACAGAAATGAAAAGTAATATTAATTATCTCGTTTAACGAAATGTGATTAGATGGAAGTAAAAGACATAGTTAATTTCAACTCGACAAAAAATATGCTGGGTGAACTGAAGCTATTGACCAGAAGCTCAAATACGGAAAAGACGTATCTGAAAGGACTGGTTTCATTTGTCAATACAATGAACATAACAAACTTGGACGAGCTCGTTTCAAATATAAAGAATGGCTCGACAGACTCGAGCGAAATATACAAAAATTTTGTCCTGAACCTGGCTAACAAAAACTTCGCGCCTAAAACTGTTGGGGCATGGAGCGCTTCCGTCAAAAAGTTTTTTTCAGCCAACGGGATAGAACTGAAGCATACTATACCAGTGAAGATGTACAATGTTCATGAAGACAAGCTTCCATCGAGAGAAGAATTGAAAAACATCTTGAAAATCTGCAACCTAAGAACAAAAACTATAATCCTTCTGATGTCTTCATCGGGTCTGAGAATAGGGGAATTGAGAGAATTGAAAGTGGAAGATGTTGACTTGGAATCGGTGCCGGCGAAGGTAAGAATAAAGGGAATTACTGCAAAGGAGAGAAAATCGAGGATTACATTTATTTCAAACGAAGCCAAGGAAGCTTTACAATCATATATCAACACGAGAAAAAACAATGGTCATCAGCTAACTCCAGAATCGGCTCTTTTTACAACAAACAGTGGAACCAAGATGAGCTATCAGAATTTGCAGTTCATCATGAACAATATTTTCAAAAAAATAAGCAAGAAGGAAGGCAAGCGATATGAGATCCACCCGCATTCCCTGAGAAAATTCTTCAAGACCCAGCTGATAGCGGCCGGTGTTCCGGGGCCCATAGTGGACAGGCTGACAGGGCATTCGAGGTATATGTCGCAAGAGTATGAGCTTTATACGGAAGAACAGTTGAAAGAGTGGTATTTGAAAGGTATGAAAAATCTTGAGCTAATGAACTAGTCTTCCTCTTCTTCGTCTTCCTTCTCCGGGTTGTCTTCGTGCTCCAGTTCTTTCTCTATTTCTGGGTACGCTTCCTCGCCCTTGGATTCTTCGCTTTCTATGTCCAAGCCTTCAGAGACTTCGTGGACATCTTCGCTCAGTTGATGCTCTATTTCCTGAAAATCTTCTTCGCTGTACTTGTCTGGATTCTTCAGCATTTCCTCGTATTTTTTTACAAGCTTGGCTTTGTTTTCGTCCATAGTATACCACTTGAGAGAAAAAGATTTAAACTTTTTCTTTTGGGTTGCTCAGTCTCATGAGGAGAACGTCCATAGTCTTGGCAATTTCATCCCCAAATTCGGTAAGCTTCACCAGTTTTATCCTCCCTTTCTTCTCGAAATCGACCAAATCAAATTCCTCGAAAAGGTCCAGCAACTTTACGGTATGAGAATAAGTACAGTCGGTCTCTTTCGCGATTATTGTCGCGTATTTGGGGCCGGACTTTAGCGCAGTTAGCATCTTGACTGGTTTTATTCTGAAAAATAGTTTCGCACTAAGTTTTTGTTTGACAGTCAAATTATCCCCACTTCATTTAATTTGTGAAATGAACTATATTTATACTTGTTCATTCATTTAAAAATACATATTTTGTACAGTCGGCTTGAAGATTAATCTTCATAGAAACAAAATCTATTTTATGGTCGTCATACTTAGGCCCCCCAATGCCGCCGGTACATTTTACGATATAAATTCTGAGATGCTCAGGAAACAGGTCGATATTTTTTTCAGAAATGCTGATGCAAAAGACAGGAAAAGAAACATCGTAGCGGCAATAGTGCCACATTCGTACTATTCCTATTCTGGTCAAGTGGCTGCATACGCATACGCGAACATAGACAAATCCAATTTCGTCATCCTTGGCACGAATCATTCAAGAATCGGCTCTAATTTCGCGCTGATGAAAACCGGGATGTGGAAGGTTCCGACAGGAGATGCAATTGTCGATGAATTCCTCGCCAACAGACTGTTGAAGGAGTGCAATCTTATAGAGTTTGACGTCCTGCCGCATGAAAATGAGTTTTCGATAGAAGTCCAGTTGCCATTTATCCTGCACAAGTTCAGGGACATAAAGATATTACCAATCCTAGTCAACAACTACCTCCCCGACCAGATACTGCTTGAACATTGCAAGATGGTCGGGAGTGCGATAGGGAAGCTCGTCAAGAGGGAAAAGAACTGGATGATAATAGGGACTTCCGACTTTTCGCAGAACATCAAGGATGTAGCGAATACAGACAGCAAGCTTGTGAAGCCCATTCTCAAACTGGATCCAAAAGGATTTTTCAACAGGCTGAATGAACTAAATGCGAATGTATGCGGTTATGGGACGATTGCAGCAACGATTTTTGCCGCGAAAGAAGCTGGAGCGAAGAAGGCGAAATTGCTAAAATATGGCACGTCATCAGATTTAGGAGAGACACTACCGACTACGACAGGATATGCTTCGATTATATTTTATTAGGTTGAAAATTCTCTAATTCAATATGAGAGACATTATTTACAAACACGCGCTGTTGAATGCCGTCGAACACGGTGGCAAGGCGAATGTGCAGGCTGTTCTCGGAAAGGTCATAGCTGAAGACAAAACCGCGAAACAAAGGATAAAAGAGATTCTTCCTGAAATAAAAAAAATTGTATCTGATGTCAATTCTATCGGTCTTGAAGAGCAGCAGAGAACACTAGCTAGATTCGGCTTCAAACCAGAAGAAAAGAAGGTTGAAGTGGCAGGGCTTCCGGAACTGCCTAATGTCACAAAAGGAAAAGTTGTAATGCGGCTTGCTCCTTATCCATCTGGACCACTGCACATAGGAAACGCGAGAATGGTTATTCTGAATGATGAATATGTGAAAAGGCACAAAGGCAAGCTGATTCTTGTTTTTGACGATACCATCGGCAGTGAAGAGAAATTCGTTATCCCAGAAGCTTACAAAATGATTGTTGAAGGGCTGAAATGGCTGGGCGTGAAATATCACAAAACATTTTACAAGTCAGATAGGCTGAAAATTTTCTATGACGTTGGAGAGAAGATGATAAGAAAAGATGCTGCCTATGTGTGCGAATGCGATGTAAAAACTCTGCGAGACAACAGATCATCAGGAACATCGTGCAAACATAGGGAACAGTCTGTTGATGACAATTTGAAGAAATGGAGCAAGATGCTGAAGGGAAAATACAAGGAAGGTGAGGCTATTGTAAGACTGAAGACGGGTTTGCAGCATCCTAATCCAGCATTTAGGGACAGGGTATTGTTTAGAATTTCAGAGAGAAAACATCCGAGGGTTGGCAAGAAATACAAAGTGTGGCCGATGCTTGAATTTTCATGGGCTGTCGACGACCATCTGCTTGGAGTCACCCACATACTAAGAGGGAAAGACCTGGTCATAGAAGACATGATGGAAGAATTCGTGTGGGATGTCATGGGATGGAAGAAACCTGAAATATTGCATTACGGGCTTTTGAATTTTGAAAGCGTGAAACTGAGCAAGACAGAATCGAGAAGATTGATTGAGAAAAAAGTTTACAAAGGTTGGGACGACCCGCGAACGTGGACACTCCAGTCTCTGAAAAAGAGGGGTATACAGCCGAAGGCGATAAGAAATTTCGTAATCAATATGGGATTGAGCCAGGCTGATGTTAATGTTCCTGTAGAGATTCTTTACTCTGAAAACAGGAAATTGATTGACGAGAATGCCAACAGGTATTTTGTTGTTATGGATCCTGTAACGGTTTCTGTGAAAAATGTGAAAGCCAAGTCGACAAGGGCATTGCTCCATCCCGATTCCCCAGAAAGGGGCAGTAAAAAGATTCCGTTGAATCTGAACAAGATTTATGTCGAAAGGAATGACTTCGAGAGTTTTCATGACAGTGAAGTCGGGTTGATGAATCTATTTTCCATCAAGCTGAAAAGAAATTCCGAAATGACATCGAAAGATGTGAAGTACGACATACAAAAAATACACTGGGTGTCAGAACCGAATGTAAAAATAAAAATCATCATGCCGGACGGAAAGGAGATTAAAGCATTGGCGGAGCCTGAAATCAAAAAATTGAAAAGAGGGATCATGGTGCAGTTCATTAGGGTCGGCTTTGCCAGTCTGGACAAGAACATGACATTCTACTTTGCGCACAAATAATACGATTTATGAAATGCTTATAAATGTTTTATGACGTATAGATTTAGATGGATGTGGTGAATGAATGCCGAAATCTAATGCAAAATTTGAAGTGCCTAAGGAACTGAGCGACAAGGTACTGCAGCTGGTCGAAGCAGCGAAGAATACAGGGAAGATCAGGAAAGGCATCAATGAGAGCACCAAGGCTGTGGAGAAGGGAGAATCGAAGTTGCTTGTCATAGCCAGTGATGTGCAACCTGAAGAGATTGTTATGCACTTGGGGCCTTTGTGCGACGAAAAGAAGATTCCTTATGTCTACGTGCCGAGCAAGATGGAGATCGGAAGGGCTGCCGGCATAGATGTGCCTTGCGCGGCTGTTTGTGTCGTGGAAGCTGGTACGGGCAAAGAACTGTTGAAAGAAGTGGCTGACAGCATCTCGAAGCTGACCAAGTGATTCTGTGGCTGGAGAATCTTATCCTGCAGAAGTCTTGCAACTGATGGGCAGGACTGGTGTCAAGGGAATAATGCAGGTAAGATGCAGGGTTTTGGAAGGTCATGACAAGGGAAAGATTCTGACGAGGAATGTCATCGGTCCTGTAAAGCTAAAGGACGTGCTCATGCTTCGCGAGACTGAAATGGAAGCTGCAGGAAGAATGGAAGCAAGGTAATTAAGATGAAATGTTCTTTTTGCAGTTCAAACATCCCGAGAGGGAAGGGGAAGATGTTCATCAAGAATTCAGGCGAAATTTCTTATTTCGACAAGTCCAAATGCGAGAAGAATTTTTTCATGGGAAGAAACAGGAAGAAATTGAAATGGGCTAAATCAGAAAAGAAAGTTAAGAAGAAATAAGTTGAATTTATTTTATTGGGCTGGTAGGTCAATGGCAGACCGCTTGCATGGCAAATTTTCTATATTGCAAGAAGTTACGGGTTCGACTCCCGTCCAGTCCACAAAGATTTAAGTTTATTTGATGCAATTGAAAATATGACTGGATGGACGTATGTAGTCGAAGAACCAAAAGTTACTTTTCTACTATACGGGGATGAAAGAATTAATGTAAAGGACGGTGGTAAAGAAGTTTTTCGAGGACATGTGAATGGAAAAATTATTTTAAGATATGGTAGTAAAATTCATTTTCTTCCCGATACTCTTGATACAACATTAAAAGAAATAAGTTCGCGTATAATACCACCGGTAAGATCAGAATTAGAAATTCAAATGGCGGAAAATGGTAATTATGAACGCCCACGATTTTTAATTGACCCAATCGCATGTGAAATTTCTACAGGCTTGATTTATTTAAGATGATTGTCCCATTTTCCTTCATTGACTTCTTTGGTTATTTCTTTGGGATGCTTTCCTTCAATCAAAACTCCATTCATGCTTGTAAGAGTCCCGAGAATTATCTTGACCGATCCTTTCAAATCCTTCGCGGATAATTTGTCCATTCTTTCTTTTGCAATCTTTACAACAGAATCCATCTTTCCATTCGCGACAGAAATCTTCCCAGCTGCCTTGTCTTCTTCTGTTATCTTTGCTACATCAATCTTCATTTCCTTCTTGATCAATTTCACTGTCTCGCTTCTTGGTTCCTTTTTAGCCATATATCAATTCCTCCATTGTCATATTTTTCAGAATACAATTCATCACCATTGGGTGTCAATCTATATAAATCTTTATTTCCTCCACGAATTTGAACAAGACCAACTGAATTTAACAGGTAAAGACTTTTAAAAACAGTGTCTTTATCATACTCTAGTCTTTGTCTTACTTCATCGAAAGTATTTCCATTGGAATGGCGAAGACTATATGCAACATTATCGACTATATCGGCTGAAAGGTTTAATGTCTCTTGTACCACTACCATCCAATTCACTTTTTGCTTTTCTCGAGAACTTTAACAAATTCAGCTGAAACTGTTATCGGGATTGGTATGGGAGCTTCCGATGGTTCGATTGTAGTTTCCCTTTTCGCCTTGTCGTATCTTGTAATTTTTCCTCTTTCTCCCTTGAATGGCCCGCCTATGATTTCCACAATGTCTCCGACAGCAACTTCCACTTCAACAGACTTTGGCTGCAGGAATCTTTCAATCTGCTTGATATCAACAGGCTTTTTTATCAGACCACGTGAATGCGGCAATGACTTGACGGATTTCTCCACGTCTTCAATCTCGCCTTCGACAAAAACATAAC
Source organism: Candidatus Aenigmatarchaeota archaeon (assembly GCA_016187385.1). Classification (GTDB taxonomy): domain Archaea; phylum Aenigmatarchaeota; class Aenigmatarchaeia; order CG10238-14; family SCSR01; genus JACOWB01. The sequence continues at coordinate 334,804 of JACPJU010000001.1, read as the reverse complement.
CTTTAATTTCCTCGGGATGGAACAAAGAACTTATACGCAGATTCTCTGATCTAATCTTGGACGCTACAGCATCCAGCACCACGTTCTCCCTGCCAACAACTGTCTTTATAGTGTAAATCATGCAATCATCCTATGAATACAGAGATGACGTAAAATAAAAATCCGATGGTTCCCACCAAGGCTATGCCTATCCCGCATATTCTTACAGTCTCCATGAATTCTCCCTTGTCGGCTTTCTTCGCTATTCTGAGTATTCGAATATAATTCTGCAACGCTTCAGCAATCTTCATACAATCTACTCCAGGAATTCAACGCCGAGAATCTTCTCTATGTCCTTCTTGCTCTGCTTTTCCCACTCTTTTCCTTTGCCGAATATCTTTGGCGAAGTGACTCCTGTGATAACAACCATTGTTCTGACAGAGTCGCTCAAGGCTTTGTCTATTTGGACGCCCCAGATTATTTTCGCTTCTGGAGATAGTTTTGTGGAAACTGTCTCTGCTATCTGCTGGGCTTCCCTTATTGTAATCTCTGGACCGCCTATAACATTTATCAGAGCTCCTGTAGCTCCGTTGACATCAATCTCCATCAGCGGATTGTTCAACGCCCTTTCGACAGATTCGAAAGCCTTGTTTTCTGAATTGCTTTCTCCTGTTCCTATCATCGCCAATCCCCCTTCCTTCATTATTGCCCTTACATCGGCAAAATCAAGATTGACCAGACCGGGCTTTGTTATCAGTTCTGTCATTCCTTTCACGGCATTTACAAGAATCTCGTCTGCGACCTTGAATGCGGTTGTAATGCTAACATCAGGAACAATCTCCAGCAATTTGTCATTCGGGATAACAAGCAAGGTGTCAACAATACCGTCAAGGTTCTTCAGGCCTTCTCTTGCATTGTTCATTCTCTGGCGTCCTTCCATCTTGAACGGTAAAGTTACAACACCGACTGTCAATGCACCCATCTTCTTTGAAATGTCAGCAACGACTGGAGCACTTCCCGTGCCAGTTCCGCCACCCAAACCGCATGTAATAAAAACCATATCAGCACCGTTCAAAAGTTTTTTTATTTCATCCTTGCTTTCCTTTGCCGCATCCATTCCCACGTTCGGATTCGCGCCTGCGCCCAATCCTTTTGTCAGTTCCTTTCCTATAACCAATTTTTTATTAGAATCCGTATAAAGAAGATCCATCGCGTCTGTGTTTAATGCTATTGTTTCAGCGCCCGTGATGCCGATCTGCATAAGTCGGGTAATTGTGTTGTTTCCAGCGCCTCCGCAACCAACGACTTTGATCTGCGTCATCTTGGCTGCCATAAGAGACTGTATCTCATCGTCCAGTCCTGTCGGTCTTTCGACTCTCGGTTGCCTGTCTGCCAATTGTCTTACTCCCATAGAAACCTTATAAATTATTCACAGTATAAAAGATAAATCCTTATTTCCCCTTCTCAAAAACATCAACAAAACTGACCTTGCTGATTCCGTCCACCCATTTTATTATCGTGTCTGCTATCTGCTGTTTGACTTGCTTTGGGAAATCTGCTCTTTCTGTGCTTATCGAGACTTGTGAATCGTTCATGGTCACATTAACGTTGTCTTTTATCCCTGTATAATATTGGAACACCGACCCTGCCTTTTCATTGCTCTCGGTTATCTCGCTTTTGATTTCAAGATCGTACTGAATTACTTTGCCTGCGAGAGGATGATTGAAATCGACCTTTATCCTGCCCCCGTCTATGTTTAAGATCTTCCCGTTAGTGCCGTTGAATGTCACGACTCTGCCGGGTTCAGGATCTATGTTGTTCTGTTTGAAAATCGACATTGGGAATAATTTTACAAGTTCTGAATTCCTTTCGCCGAATGCCTTGTCTGGCTGGAGCTCAATTTTTTTCTTGTCCCCGACATTCATCTCCTTTATAGCTTCGTCCAAGCCAGGAATCAATTGGCTGGCACCGATTATAATAGGCACGGGTGTGTATACTGTCTTTGGATTATGTATGCCGGCGAGCTTTGCCATTTCCTCGATTGTCGTGTCGAACACTTCGTCTGTGTCCTTTGCCCTGCCTGTAAAGTCTATGTATACAAAATCTCCTTCCTTCATGCTTCACCCATAGTTTTTAAAGCAGATGAGTAATTTGATAATCATCTTTAAAAGTCTTTCCACAGTCAAGGATTTAAATGTTAATTTTAATCTTGGTTTATGCTTTTCAGGAAAATGGAAGAGGACTGGAAGGAGAATTTAAGCGACGAAGACAAGCAGATACTGGCATCGCTGTTGAATTCGACGAAGAAGCACAGGAACGCTTATTATGCGGCTGATGATGTGAAGTCTGCGCAGCTGTGGACAGCGCTTATTGAGATGAAGAAGGAACTGGATAAAAACAATGAACTGTTGGGAAAACTGAAGGAGCCGTGGAGAACTATAGTTGAGATTGGGGATGAAGAAAAGAAGAAGACTATTGAGAGGCTCGTCGGTGAGATAATAAAACCGGCAGATGATATGACGCAGGAAGCTACGAAGAAGCTTGTGGAAAGTTTGATGAAATTCTAAATTTTTGCTGTCAAGTAAATTGTTTTTTCTTTAATTGTCTCGCCATTGATTCCCTTAAATTTATTTACATCGGTTCTAATCCGAATAATTCTATAACCGGCACTTTCTACAATTTTTCTAAGTTCATCTTTATAATAAGCCACCGAATACATTGGTTCTCCTGTTCCCCAGAAATCTTTAGATATACCAATCCATTTACCATACAACATTGCAATTTGCAGAATACCGTTCTTTTTAAGATTTTTACTGAACTTTTTCAGTAATTTTGATAGTTGATTTTTGGGTACATAAACTAAAGACAAATATGATATAACTGCGTCATACTTACCTTCGATTTTTTCTTTGGTAAAATCTTTAACTACAAAATTTGCCTGTGGCACATTCTTTTCTGCAATTTTAATCTGTTTTTTAGAGAAGTCAATACCTGTACACTTGAAACCCATTTCAGCTAAATATCTTGTTGCAGTTGCAGGTCCACAACCAATATCCAATATGTGTGCTTTAGGCCCTAATTTAGAAGCCAAAAAATCCAAATGTTTTTTATAAGATTTATTGCTGTAAGCAATTTCGGTATATTCTTTTGCTATCTTTTCATAAGTTCCTTTTACCAAGTTTTGAATTGATTTGTTCATAATTTGAATATTGTAAGTTGTGTAAGTAAACTTATGCAGGGGGTGAGATTTGAACTCACGAACCCACTAAGGGACGAGGTTTCTTCATCTTGTATCAGTGCTTAATACAGTCTGATGCTTAAGCGTCGCAAAGGGAAAGCAGTTACTTATACCCCTCTCGCGCCATTGACCAGACTAGGCGACCCCTGCGTAATTAAGTTATGTTAATAGAAATACTTTAATAAGATTTGATAATGTTATCGCTTTACCAACTTGTAGGCTGATCTGGCTAATGTTTCTGGGATTGGTTCCAAGTAACAAAAGGTGGTAACAGGTATAAAAGTTGACAACCATGTAACAAGACCTAATCCAGGACCAAGAAAATCTTCATCTACATTGTAGACTTTATCATAAAAGTCTGTTGCCATATCTACATTTCTTTTGGCTTCATGTGAATATTCGTTTAATAATGATTGCATTTATTTCACTTCAGCTTCTTCAAGCTCTTGTCGAAATCCTTCAGCTTGTCTTCAAGAATTCCTACAGACTCTGTTATAATCTCTTCTGGCGACAACCCGGAAGCGGTTTCAACAGTAAAAAGAAAACTGTCCTCAACAGGCTTGAACTCGTCGCCGTCTTCGTTCAATGACTTGCACAATGAGCAATCAACAGGATCCACTCTAGTTCCTTTGACACCCTTAACATGAAACATGTGGTTATCGCACAATTTCATCTCTGATGCTTTCGACTTGGCATCAAACAAATTACTGTATCCAACAATAGCTCCCTGCCATTTCGTGTGATCCTTTCCCAGTCCCAGGCTTGCAATAGCCTCGAATTCAATCTCCTGGTTCTCGAAAAGTTCTGTAATGGGTGAACGGTCGAATACAGGAGTGACGTCCTTTGCACTAGACTTTAAATCGCCTGAATAAACAACAGCAGGACCCTTCTTCTTCAGAGTCATCCTTACCTGGCACAGGCTGCATCCCTTGCCGTCGCACTTGCATTCCTTCGGAAGATTGTAAGATTTGTCGAATGTCAGCGGGACTTGACCCAGTCTGTTCGCGACAATCTCGTCATTCAATGCGGAATCGTTCTTTACAAAATCGACAAATTCAACAGCCATGGTCGGAATCTCGCTCGTCATTATCCTTCTGAATTCATTTGCAAAGGAAGGCTCTATGCCTTCGACAATGAACCTAATCTCAGAATTCTCTTTGGCCGCTATATGAATCTTCATTATACCACAATTGACAGATGAAATTTTTGTTTTTGAAACAATTTAAGGTTTACTTCAGAAGCCTTATGTGCAGAATCTTTTCTGGATTTATATGCTTGACTTTTGCCATGTGAGATGAAAGGACTGCTACGGAAAGGTTTCTTGTGAGTAAAGAAAAGAATTTTAGCGCATTAACCCCTGTTATATAATACAGAGAATCGGTTGCCGAACTAACAAACAGACCGATTGTGCTCAGATTTCTGAAGGTTTCCATTAAATGAGTAATGAATTGGGGGTTTAAATTAGTTTCGTTGAGTGAAATTTTGATGGCAACAACATTTCTTCGAATTTGAGACATATGTCTCATATCGTAAACACGTGTCCACGATATAAAACGACAAAATAAAGAATTTCCATTAGAAACAAGTCTCAGATTAGTCATATTAATTAAAATCGGTTCTAGATTGTCTTCTTTGGAAAAGATGTGGGAAATGAACCCCTACGAAAGTCGGATATGTATCTGTTCTAAATTTATAAAAACAAAAGGTGAGGTTAGATGGACTACCAAAACTTGAAGACATCAGGGAAATGTCCGAGGGACAGTTTGTAGAAGCTTTTGAGATGCTTAGAGGTAGAACTAAAGATTGGACTGAGTTTACTCCTGAACTTTTGATTGAAGATAGCAGACTTATCTTTGTCGTAAGATGTGGTCTAGGTATAACTCAGAGAGAATTCTCAAGAATATTGGAAGTAGATAGAGATTCTATCAGAAGTTTGGAAGCTGGTAGAAGAGTAATAATTCACAAAGGGCCAGCTAGAAGATGGACAACCAAGTTAGAAGATTTGCTAATGTCACAAAAGCCGTCATTGGATATAGGTTTGGCAAGGCTTACACAATTCAAAAGAGTAAGACATGATCAAAAACTTGTATTTTTCCATAAACCTATTAGCAAAATGTCACAAGACGAATTAAAGCAACTATTTGATATCACAATGCGCGAAACTGAGGGATTTACTGCGTTCAAGCCGCATTTCCTAATGGGTTTACCTCAAGCTTTCACTATTTTCAGACTAGCGTTAGAACTTTCGCATGATAGGTTCTCACAAATCTTAGAAATAGACCAATGGACACAAAGAGGAATAAGTAGTGGTAGAACTCCTATCGGCTTCAGACGTGCCTGTAGGCTTGCAAGAAAACTAGAGGATATATTTGAAAGTAAAAAAGATATAACATTCGATAAAATCCTCAGATCATTCTCTGCTTTTAGTAGATTTTTGCATCTTGATACAGCCTCTGGAGTAGTTCAAGGACTACGACTTGCTAGAAAACAACCTTTAACCGAATTTGAAAGGAGAATTAGTAAAATTCTTTTAGAAGCGTCAATAGATTTCGATGTACACGCTGAGGTTGATTGTAAAAGAAAAATATTAAGCGTTGATTTTGCTTTACCCGAACCTTCGGCTCCGAAATTCGTAATTGAAGTTTTTTCATCTGGAAAAACCAAGTCGGTAGGCTCTTCGCTGCTAAAGATAAGAGAAATAGATCATAGATTTAGAATGATTAAATTAGCCATGCCTGATGTGAAAACTGTCATGTGCATAGATTTCAAGAGACCGATAATTTTAGATTTGGCGCGCAAGTCAATTGAAATGGAATTAATAGATACTGATCTGCTTTTAATTTGCGATGAAGTAATAAAACTTCCAGATTCTATACAAAAGATGTCACACACGACGCCCTAGCCTGCCACCTTTTTTTCTTAAGGTGCCATGAGTTACAGGCGTCACGTCTTCTATAGCACCTATCCTCAGACCAGCTCTCGTCAATGCTCTTATTGCAGGCTGCGCACCCATTCCAGGATTTTTGCTGTACTGAGATCCTCTCGCCCTTATTCTTATATGAATACCTGTAAGTCCTTTTTCTTTAGCTTCTTCAGCGCATTTTCGCGAAGCTAACATACTTGGAAATGGCATCCCTTTATCCCTGTCCCTGTCGGTCATCATTCCTCCAGAATACCGGGCTATGGTCTCGCTGCCGGTCATGTCAGTTATATGGATTATCGTGTTGTTGGCACTAGCATAGACATGCGCTACACCCCACTTTTCTTCTTTAGCTTGCTTCTCCATTCTCTTCACTCGCCATTATTTTCTTTACAGGGTTTACCTTCAAAATTATCTTGTCTTCCCTTTCGGCAGGAACCAGATAACTCGGATAAGTCACTTTCCTGTTGTCGATCAGCACATGACCGTGGACGATGAACTGCCTGCCCTGCTTGACCGTATTGACAAGATTCTTTTTGTGGACTACAGTCTGCAGTCTCCTGTTTAGAAAATCTTCAACTGTTAACGTCAAAATATTATCGAGATTCGCATCCTTTCCGAGTATTCCAAGAGATGATAGCTTTTCTATCAGGATCTTTTCCTTGTTCTTGTCCTGCTTGGCTATCAGCCCTCTTGCCAGGCTTCTGTATTTTCTCAATAAGGAAGATGCTTTCCAGATTTCCCGCTTGTTCTTCAGGCCGAAATTCTTTACAAGCTGCTTTTCGTATTCGATCCTTTCCTTGTCCCATGGTCGGCTTGGTGTCTGGTATTTTTTTCTTTGTCTTTTCATCTGATCACTTTTTTTCAGGCGCTTTAGCCGCTGGTGCTGGAGCAGCGACTGCTCCTGCCGCTTGTGGCTTTACAGATTTCTTGACAACTCCAACAGACGTGCCTGTACGGAAAGTGCTTCTTGTCCTCTGTCCTCGGACAGGCTGACCGAACATATGCCTCCATCCCCTGTAAGTTCTCAGGTCTATGTACTTTTGCACGTCGAATCTTTTAGAAATATCCAAGTCGGAGCTTGTCAAATGGACATTGTCTCCTGTCGCCGGATCTCTTTGCCTGTTGACCATAAAAGAAGGAATGCCGAACTTTATCGGAGACCTGATTACATCCTCCAAAACTTTTATGTCAGACTCGCTTAAAGCTCCCAGTTTCGCACGCGGGTCAATCTTCGAAACCAGGCAAATGGCATTGCTCATATGGAAGCTTATGCCCTTTATTTTCATCAGCGCCCTGTAGACAGGCTTGCCGCCGTCTAAATCCGTGCCAACGACTCGAATGATTTGAAGCGGTATATTGTGCCTTACATCAGGCTTTTTCTTTTCTTCCTTTTTAGGCTTCTCTTCCTTCTGGTCCTTTCCTTCTTTTGCTTTAGGTTTCCGCGATCCCATTACCATCACTCAGCGTTAAATCTATTTAAATTTAATTCTTATAAAGTATTGAATCCCGTTGCACTGCCTAGGCAGGAGGGTTTTCATGAGAGACAAAATACTCAAGGCATTAACAGAGCTGAGAAACAAAACCGAGAAGAGGAAATTCTCCCAGAGCATCGACCTGATCGTATCTTTCAAGGGGCTCGACTTGAAGAAACCCGAAAGCAAATTCTCCGAAGACTTGTTCTTGCCTAATGGGAGGGGGGATGATGCAGACATTGTTGTTTTTTCCGATGCGCTGACAGAAGTCGGGTGCAAGGTTCTGAATGGTTCTGATATACAAACGCTGGCCACGAAGAAAAGCGATGTCAAGAAACTTTCAGCAGAGACTGACTTCTTTCTTGCAGAAGCTCCTTTAATGCCCCAGATAGGCAGGATATTCGGACAGACACTTGCGCCGAAAAACAAAATGCCAAAGATAATCGCGGGCGATGTCAGAAAGATGGTTGAAAACTACAAAAGAGCTGTAAGGCTGGCTGTCAAATCATCTCCTACGATACAGTGCATAGTGGGCAAGGAGAAGATGGATGATGGGGAGATTGTCGATAATGTCGAGACCGTATTGAAGTTTTTGGAAGGTAAACTCCCGAGAGGAAGGCAAAACATGAACAAGGTTCTGTTGAAATTCACAATGAGCAAGCCTGTAAAGATTGAGGTGGGCTGATGGTAAAGGAGAAGAAAGTCAAGGAACTGGAGAATCTGAAGCAATTAATGAAGACATACAAGACTGTCGGCATTGTGGACATGCTGAGAATGCCCACAAAACAGATGCAGGAAATCAAAAAGACATTGAAGGACAAAATTTTGGTCAAAATCAGCAAAAAGAATTTGCTCGTGATGGCCTTCAAGGATTCGGACAGATTGAAGGAAATGAACGAGATTTTGCCTAGGCAGCCTGGACTTGTGTTTTCAAACTTGGATTCGTTCACGCTTTTCAGGGAAATAAACAGGCTTCGCTTCAAGACTTATGCGAAAGATGGAGATACGTCTCTGGAGGACGTTGTTGTCCAGCCCGGGCCGACAGAACTGCTTCCTGGACCTGCCATAAGCGAGTTGCAGAAGGTTGGCATAATCGCTGGTGTTGAAGCAGGGAAGATAGCCGTCAAGAAGCAGTCGAAGATATTGACGAAAGGTGCTGTCATATCTGGCGATATAGCGAGCGTTCTGAGGAAGCTGAAGATACAGACCGCCGAGATAAGGATGGGTGTTGTTGCTGTTAATGACGGTGATATGTATCTTAAAGACGTACTTGAACTTGTTGAAGCGTATCCGCAGATGCTGAAGGAAGCATTCAATCAAGCTTTAAATCTTTCTGTTGCCATTAATTATCCTACAAAGGAAAACGTTAAATATTTGTTAATGAAAGCTTATCAACAGGGAAAAGCTTTGGAGAGCAAGGTGGGTAAATGATGGAAGTTCACGCTGCATTGATATTGCATGAAAATGGGCAGAAGGTTACTGAGGAAAGTGTGAAGAAGATTCTGTCTAGCGCCGGTGCAAATGTTGATGACGGGAAGGTTAAGGCGTTGGTCGCTGCTCTTGACGGTGTTAATATTGATGAGGCGTTGAAGGAAGCTGTTTCTTTTGCGGCCGCTCCTGTAGCCGCTGCAGTCGAGAAGAAGGAAGAGAAATCAGAGGAAGAGGAAGCTAAGGCTGCTGAATCGGCAAGTGCTGGCCTGTCAAGTCTTTTCGGTTAAGAAATTTATACTATCAGCATTATTGTAAATTCATGTCAGATGTGTATATAGCTGGTTCATTGAGACATACGCCAAAGGAATGGTGGAAGTTTTACGAAAATATCGGAAAGGTTGTGAAAGGTTTTGGATTTAAAGTTCATGTGCCTCATATTAACACAACTGGTGATGTCGGAATAAATGAAGATACTATACATAATCCCGACTTGGATTTAGAAACACGCTCTAAAGTGTACCAAAGAAATTGGGATGTTGTCCATAACGCTAAATTGATTATTGCGGAAGTAACCAACCCTTCGATTGGGACTGGAATAGAAATTGGTTGGGGATTAAAATTAAATAAGCCCGTTATTTGTTTGGCACGCAAAAGCGCTGATGTAACCAGTATGGTTATGGGTCCTGTTCATCTTGGTCAAATAGATTTTATCAGATACGAAAATGAAGAAGATGCATTGGCGCAATTGAAAAATTTGTTGGAAACCAAATTTAAAAGTTTACTCTAAAATACAAATCTTTCTTCAAGGATTTTGGCGTCTCCGCCTGATTTTTTGATTAGTGACGCAATAGAAATTAAATCTTGCAAGCTGTCGGACTTCCATACGGACTGTTGTATCATTCTGGCACCATGTCTAACCAAAAGTCTATGTGTTTGCCTTTTCTCTGCTTCTTTTCCGAATGGAACATCAAATATCAGGATAAACTCCATTTTTATTCACCGGTAATAATGTCCCAGCTGGGACATATAAAGATTTCTATTCACAACTGCATAATATGATGTTATGATTGTCGTAGAAGAATCTGTCAAGCATGCCATGGAATTCGTGAAAGGGATAAAGAGCGGGAGCAAAGTCGCCATAATACACGGTCATGACAACGACAGCATCTGCTCTGCTGCGATAATGTACAAACTCCTGAAAGACCACAATAAAGCTGACGTGAAAACGGTTATATCGGAATTTAATTTCGCAATTTCCGAAAGCGTGTTGGATGACATCAGAAGAATGAAACCCAATTATATAATTGCTGTTGATTTATCAGATATCAACGTGGAGATTCTAACAGAATTGAGAAACACCGGGAGAGTAATGATTATCGACCACCACGTCCCGAAAGGTTATGTCAAGATAACTTATGTCAATCCGAGGGTTTATGACAAAAATATTTACATACCGACGACTTATCTGGCGTACAAGATATATGAAAAATTCTTGGATCCGAGAAATATTCTTTGGATTGCAGGCATTGGCGTGCTGTCGGACATGGGAATGAAGAACTGCGATGATCTGTTTGACAACATAAAAAAGATGAACAAGGAACTTGTCGGCGACAATGCAAATATGGACGAGATATTGTTTGAAAAATCACTGCTTGGAAAATTGTCGCATATGTTCAACAGCGCGAGGGTTGTGGGCGGAATAGACGGTTCTGTGACCGCATTGAATGCTCTGATAAAAGCAGATGGTTATCAGGATGTTTTGAATGGAAATTTTACAGAAGCAAAAAAAATACTTGGTCTACAAGGTTTAGTAGTAAAGGAATTGAATCGTCTGCTGAAAGATTTTGAAAAGAGAGGCAAGAAGGACAAGAATCTTGCAGTGTACGAAATAAAATCCAAATACAACATAAAATCGCTTTTAGCCAGTGTTCTGTCGAAGACCGTGAACAGCAGGGTCATTGTAATTTACCAAAAGTCCGGCAAATATATCGATGTGAGCTTTAGGAGAGGCTCCAGCATGGTTAACTTGAATGAAATCTCTAACAATTCTGTAAAAGGTATGACTGATTCCAATGCTGGTGGGCATCCGGTTGCCGCCGGGGCGAGGTTTCCAGCGAGGTATATAGGAAAGTTTCTGGCCAGTTTGAAAGGAATATGACATTCTAAAGAAATTACAGCTCTATAGGGACATAGAATACTTCATCATAGCTCGATAAGGCTTGTTTTACCTCCTCTGGAAAAGATGTGGGAAATGAACCCCTCCGAAAGGCACCTATCTTTAGAGAGCGAATTACTTTCTGTGATTGTATGAAATGCAAGTGTGGCTCTTTCAGGATGGTAAAGTTTATAGATGGTTTTGGTCAGAGAAGGCTTTTTTGCAGGGTGTGTTCTGGAAGCTTCCTGGATATTTCATTTCCAGGTCCTGAGCAGACTAAACTCCCAGACTTTAACCATATGTACTATAACAGAAGAGCTGTCGTAATGTTCAGGAGGTGATGATATGGACGAGATAGCTACAGTTAGCAAAACCCTTTTGATGGACAGGGGGCAGAGAAAGGTAAGAATAAATTATATACGCAAAAACAATATGGCTGGGTGCATTATCCCAGTCTGACGAGATGATGGTATGGGATACCATCAATGCATTGCATGCGGTAACGGTATGATAGAGGTGAGAAGATGTTCAAGTAAATGTTTCAGTTGTGGTTTTGAGGAAGGAGCTTGTTCGTAATTGTCCTTATCCTCCTCTTTCTTTTTCTTTAAATCTTTTATTTTCACTTGTTTAATTAAATGACACTTAACCAAAAAGAATACGAAGAGTTTTCTGTTGAATATTTTAAAAGAACTCGACGCGGCATTTTGAAAGCTCACAATACCGGAAAAGGTAAGGTGCGGGTTAGCGGTATTTTGGGTAGAGCTTATGCTGGCAGAGACGAAGATATTGAAATCGCAGTTGATTCGATAGGTGAAATAATCTGTAATAAATTATTAATTGGAAAACCCGTTCATGTTTATTCTGAACATAGTGAATTTGGTGTCGACGAGAATATAGCTGATGAGTTGTGGGCTTTGGATCCTAAAGATAATACCAGACTTTTTATGGAAGGTTTAAAGCACATGTGGTACACTGTTTTTTCCGCATACGATGCAAAAACATTGGAACCGAAATTTACGATGATAGGAGATATTTTAAATAATAGCATACGGTTTACTCGTGGTAACGAAAATTACGAATTGGGTGTTTCTAGGAAAAAAGAGAGAAAAATAGAATCGTCCAAGAAGATAGAAATAGATAATCATTTCAGATTGGCATCGTACACAATGAGTATGAAATATTTTATACCTTTATTTGAAAGGTGTGAGAGGTTATTCAGATATTTCCAGAATACAAGAACATTGGTTTACGCTAATGGTGGATCCAATATATACGGGGATTTGGCTGCAGGTAGTCTGGATGCCTACTTAATGGTAAATGAGCCGAGAGAAGAAATAGATCCAGGCTATCCTATAGCAAAAAATGCAGGATGGCAAATTGTTATTGTCGGTGATAACGGTGAATTTGAAGAGTATCATTTTGAACCGCAAAAATTAAAAAGGAAGGAAAGTGTTCCAGCGATCTTGGCTACAGCAACATCAGAATTAAGGGATAGAATTTTGCCTTATTTAAAAGTTGCTTAACGTGTCGCTAGTATATTTATTTAAAGGTCTAAAGACTATTCTAAACTGAAATAGGTGGGAATCTGACTGAAAGGGATATAGAATCCGTATTGGAACTTGTAAGACCTAACATAAAAGGACTTCATCCATACGTTGGTGGTGCACAAATAGAAAATTATGATTTGTGGGCTAAGTTAAATCAAAACGAGTTTCCGTATCCTCCATCTCCGAGAGTTTTAGAAGCAATTAGAACTCTTCCAGAAAATAAGAGGTATCCTATTAATCGATATCCACCAGGCGATCATAAAGAATTGAAAGAGAGATTGGCGGGATACCTGCATGTGCGACCAACTCAGATAAGTTTTGGTGACGGATCTGATGAGAACTTGGGAAATATAGCTATCGCTTTTGTAGGGGATGGTAATAGTCTTGTATATCCATACCCAATAAGTTTTTCTTACCCCGAGTATTCAATGTTTCCAAACTATGCTGAACTGCAAGGTGTTGATAAAAAAGAAATAGACCTGAATGATGACTTTACAATAAATGTAGAAGCTTTTATAGATGGTAAACCTGTATTGGCGTATTTGTCAAGACCTAACTCGCCTAGTGGTATTTCTACACCGAAAGAAAATATAGTGGAATTATGTGAGAAGTCTCATCCCAGGATAGTTGCTGTTGATGAAGCATACTCTGATTTTGCTGGAGACGATTGTTTAGATTTGCTTCAAGAATATCCAAATTTATTACTAACTAGAACATTTTCAAAAGCAGATGGCTTGGCTGGTTTAAGACTTGGTTATACTATAGGACATGAGAAGATAATTGAAAGACTCGAAGCCATTCGCTATCCTTATAATGTCAACATAGTTGCATACGTTGCCGGATTAGCCGCATTGGAAGACGAATCGCTTGTGTATAAAAAAGAGAAGGTTAGAGAAATAAAAGAATGGAGAAGTCGTTTAACTCACGAGTTAACTGATTTAGGACTTTATGTATTTCCATCGCAAGCAAATTTCATATTAATGCAATGTGATTCACCAGAAGAAGCCGAAAGAATATTCACAACAGCAGAATATGAAAATGTTCTATTAAGATACTTTAAAGGTAGAAGAAGATTAGAAGATAAAGTAAGGATGACTATTGGAACATCTGCAGAAAATGAAAAAGGCCTTAATGTAATTAGGAAAGTGAAGAAAGCAACCTAACATTAGAGAGTTGAATTAGATAGATTTTGTCTTAGTTTAGTTTTCATATCCATTATATCTCGGAATCTTATTATAGAGGTTGGTGCGATTCCATTCAATCCAGCGTGAACTAGACTAAGAGTTTCATTTTCATTTTGGATTATTATTGATTTCTTCCCTAGCGCAACAGCCATGCCCAATTCGACATTCGGTCCCTTGCTGTATTCTGGGCATGTAACGAACAAATCACATTCTCTTATTGCTTCGAATGTTTGTTTCATCACATCTTCCGGTTTTATATATATCTTTCCCCATTGATGTATGTCTCTATGCGGCAAAAATGTAGAAAATCCTAATTCTTTTAAAACACTTTCAATGGCATCAAGAAAATTCATAAACGATTGGTCCTTTATTTCACCATAGACATTACTACCTTTGATGACGGATTTGTTTGTGTATGGCGCGGTTATGTATGCTTTCATTTAATCCGTTAGATTATTTCCATTCTCTAATAACGGGAAGATATTTAAAATCATTATCGCCTGTAATTAACGCATAAAATTTTTGTAGTTCGTAAGATGCGGCAGGCTCAGGTATTCGAACTTTAGAGTATAATCGATTTGTATCTGTTGCATATGTCTGACCTATTCTTCTATCGGATTGTATGGAATTTCTAACATTTTGGATGGCTGCTTTTGGACATTTAACTCTTATCCAATTGAGTGATCCGCCTAATCCAGTGTAATCGTCAATTGTTTTTAATTTACCGTCCAATGAATCACCATATTCTGGATGGGGTATACGATGCATTGTTACCTTTTCGGAAATATGACTATATACGCCAGATGCCTTTTGGCTGGTAGAACTGCCCCAAGAAAAAATTAAAAGTTTCTGAAAAGGTGAAACTATTGTATCAAGTCTAATGCAACTAGGGTCTCCTTTTAGAAATTGTGCAACTTGTTCTATATCGTCATCGGGAAGACCGAATTCTACAATGTAAAGGCCGTTTTTTAATCTTTCTAACACTTAAACCACTAGTCCAGCGAGACCTTTTATACGTGGTGCGCGGTCAGTTACTCTTTGTACATGTAGTGAAATTAAAGATGTGTATCCTTTTTCATGAAGTTCAGTTGGAACATACGAGTCATTATAGGATGATGTTTCACTTCCAATATGTTTCAGATACTCGTTTGTTTTTAGATAATCGTATAATTCTCTTTCATTTGCTTTCATGTAATCTATTGGTCCTAATGGCTCTGCTAATCTAACAGCGGACATATTTGGAAATCCAGACTCGTCAATAGTTACTGAAACATACGCCGTTTCGAAATAATTCCGAAGATTTTCGAGGGTATATTTTAAAGCGGACATTACCGTAGTCGGTCTAGGTGATGTAGCGACATCATCTGCGATAATTAATATCGGTCGAGGATCTAATTTTATATCATAACCTCTAACCTTTCTAAGACCGTCAAATAAATTTTTATCAGGTAAGGGATATGGCCAAATAACACCAGCGTATCTGAAATTTTCATACTCATCACCGGGTTTCAAATCTCTGTCAGGGAAACCTAAAAAGGTTTGATTTATCCTAAGTTGTTTAAAGCCACCGTGGTCGACAGCTACTATATTCGCCAATCTGTCACCAACAATTCTTTTGGTTTCAGAAGCTAGCTTTTCTCTATACCCATTCAAATCAACTATGCTCAGATTTTTTCCGCCTACCATTATCATAATCTCACTCTAAAAATTTAACATCGTCTATGATACCATCACCGTCTTTATCTAGACCTCGGATAACCCTTACGAAGTTGCCATTCCCATTCCAGTTTTTTACAACATCTTTCATGTATTTAGTAATTGCAACCACACCTGATTTTATACCTCTTGAACTTAAACCACTTAGTAATAATACCTTCTTATTCTTTTCGAACGGGTTTGAAAATATAGAAATTATCCCAATCTGAGAATCATTATAATTAATGTTAGAATGCGTATTCAATTGCCATTTATCAACATCAAACGTAAATGGTAAATTGTGAATAATTTTATCTATAATAGTATTTGTTTTGGGCGTACCTATGAGAATCAGGTTATTCTTCAAGTCCGCTTCACGTACTTCGACATCGGTTCTGTAAATTGGAAAATTTATATTATTCGTCAAAGTTCCTAGAAGGACGGCAAAATCAATTATATGAATACCGTCTCGACCATATTCTTCAAATTTTCCATGTGGGCCTGGATCACCCACAATTATTTTCACGTTCAATGTATTATTGTGAAGGAAAGGTGTTAACAAAATTTTTAGTTCGTTCGGTATGACATTTGACGAATTTTCTTTAACTTCAACACCTTTATCATATAACTTTGTGGCAATAACAGGCGAAACAACGCTGAAAATCTTTGCTGTCATCCCGTGTCTTTTTTCATTGGAAATCGGGTAAATTATACCAGATCTTTCCAGCTTTCTTATGTGATAATAAACTTTCTGCTCATGCATCTTCAATTTCCTGGAAACATCTATGGGAGAAGCAGGTGATTCGGCCAATGTTTTGACTATTTTCAACGCTACTTTATTGTCAAGTACAGAAAACGCTTTAGGATCATTCAGAATCAAAGAATCATAAGCCATCCTTCCATTCCCATTGTTCTCGATCAGCGTTGCGGACATACAATCCTTTTATTAAAATCTTGATAACATAGCCTTAAATACTATAAAAATTTCTAAACTATTATGAAAATTCTTATAATAAAGCTTATAAATACTTTATGGTTTTCCAGTAGATACGACGGATTCTATCAATTCCGTTATAATTGTGCTTTATAAGCAGCCCTTCTAATGTCATATCAGATACAAATGAATCTCAGAAAATTACCAATATCATCAATGTCATATGAAATAGAACAGCCAGGACCGACTGTTGCTTTAGTGTGTCCTACATGTAGCAATGAGGTTAACTTGCAGGAAATCTTTGAAGATAATGGCAAGGTAAGGTGTGTAAATTGCATATAGTCCTTTTGGCCGATCAACAGAAGTTGGAGAATTAACCCCTTGGAGGTTTCCATACCGAAAATTCTCCAACTTCTCTTCCTTCTTTCTTTTTGGGATGTACATGAAAGTATGCGGGATATGCAGTCTGCAGTATACGGATGATTTTAATATTTGTTCCAAGTGCAAAGGTCCGTTAGAGAAAATTACAGAAGAATGGGTAACTCCGCAGGAGTATGAAATTGGATATTAGACAATGGTTGGTTTGAAGTCTTCCTTGACTGTATTGAACACTATTTTCGTCTCAGTACGTATGTCGCCCAATTTCGCATGCAAACCATTAAGAAACGTGTTCATTTCATCGATGTTTCTGAATTTCGCGATAATAACCATGTCGATGTTGCCGGTTGTGTAGTATATGCCGAACACATTCGGGGAAGCCGACAACTCGTCCAGCACCTTGCGTGCAATAAATTTAGGTGCAATGAGTTCTATTATGGCGGTCAATTCATATCCCAATTTTTTCATGTCTATATCTGCGGAATAACTTTTAATCACGCCATTTGCTGTCAATTTGCCTATCCTTTGGATGACTGTATTAGTAGAAAGTCCCAGATGACGTGATATCTCGCGGTACGAAAGCCTAGAATCAGCAGTGACAAGCCTGAGTATTTTCTTGTCGGTTTCGTCAATCGACAGATGTTCACTTGTATTCTTAAGCAATCTTAAAGAGGTCTTTACAAACGTATATCTTTTTAAGTTTTTAGGTAACATTTGTATAATAATTGGATAGAAAGGTATTTATACGTCAAATAGATAGCCTGAATTAGTGACACCATGAAACATCTTTCCCATGAATTGTTAATTCGACCTCGTCCACAAATGAAACCAAGACAAGTATCGCTAATATGTCCAGCGTGCTCAGGTGAAATTTCTTTAAACGAAGTAGTCGAACGCAAAGGTTCGATAGGCTGCGTAAATTGCATGAGATACTGTAAGTAACCAGAAATGCTATGTGAGGTTTGTTAACAGTTATCTGCAGGTGGGAAAGGTGAAAACTAAAACATGGCTGAGACTTGTATTGACAAAATTAAAGCAGAGAAACTACGACAGGGACACTAGAACAGTTTGATTATTTTTTCCATTTCATAACGACAAACAAATGGAATTTCTCATAAGGGTCGAGTTCGACCTTATCCAATATTTCAAAGTATTTTTCCAATTCCTGCAGACATTCTTTGTAAACTTGCTTCGGTGGCTTGACTACATCAATTGACTGGGATTTTATTGCAAGCACGGCATACCCTCCAGATTTCAGGAACTTCTCACAGTTTCTGATTAATACAGTTATTTGGTCGTCAGTCGCAACGTCCTGATAAACAAGATCGACTTTGTCTATTATCGTATGCTCATAATCTTCCGGCTTTCTCGCATTTGCGAGAATCGGAACAATATTACCTCTTTTTTCCGCCAAAGGCAACAGTTCCCTGAAAGGTCTTCCACTAATCTCAACCCCATATATCAAACCATTTTTTCCTACCACATCTGAAAAATGCGAAGCTGTGGTTCCGTTCGCTATCCCAAGATACAAGACAATCATGTTTTCTTGCAAAGGAAAATTTTTCAAACCATTTTTAATAGCGGCGGAAGGCTTGCTTCTCCAAGAATCCCATACCCTGTATTCGACAGCCTTTTCCTTTATCAGTTCTTCCCCATAAACTTTCGTGCCAGGAATTAGATTGACAGTAACTACCCTTCCCCTTATTTTGAAAATCTTTGCGGATTTTGTCTTTTCTACTGGCATCGAATCATTGGATCTACTTTTCTTTCAGAATTTCTTTCACTTTTTCATGGAGTTCTTTTTTCATTTCATCTCCCCTGTATTCTCCAGAATAATAATCTATACGAGCCGCTATTGACAACTTGGACGCCAACAATCGCGCAATCTTTCCCTGTTTATCCGCAGGTGAATTTTGTATCAGTGGGTGATTGTAGATGAGACCGTACTTTGGGGATTTGGATCTTCCTTTCGACCTTAAAAATCTGAACAAAGCCTTTTCGCTGCCCAGCAACTGTATTGTTGAAGACGGCATTTTTGACAATCTATCCATTCCCCCCGCTCTTGAAATTAATTTAGCTGCTATCAAATCTCCGCCCAATGCCGAAAAGTTCGGTGCGACTTCTTTCAACAAATTGCCTAGATAATCCGATAATTTCTTACGCAGATTGTACAATTCTATCACGTTATCCGCGAGTATGCTGGCTATACCTACATCCTCACCAGTAAATTCAATTCCCATACTGTCTTCAGCGAACTTTTTCAATTCACTATCTGAAATTTTCTCCCTAGTTCCATATTTCTTGATTATCTCGGCATATTTTTCGTGGTCGCTGACAAGTCTGTCCATTTCAGGAAAATGGAGGCCGTAAAACTCTCGCATACGCTCGACAAAAATATTTATAGATTTATCAAGTTCATCAATAGCGTTGTTGGTGTTAATCACCAGACTATCCCTGCTGACTTGAGATTTAATTTTCCTTTTTGAAACCTCCTGATTAACTTTTGAAAGGAACTGGTTGAATTCCAGAACATCTTTCGAGAATTTGTATTCTATAGCATACTTTCGCAGATTCTGATTTACTAATTCCTTGGATTTTTCATCGTCGTCTACAAATGTCTTGAATCCTTTCTGCTTGAGTTCGATTTTGATTTCTTTGTATTCTTTTGGTTCTTTCTCGTCCAGTCTGCTAGCTACATCACTGCCGTCTTTAGGGAATGGTCTAAACGAAACAACTTTCCTGTTCTCGTCCAAAGCAAATATTCCTATGAAAGTCTTTACCAGATAGGCTTGCATAGTCTTAATTTAAAATAACAACCTTTATTAGATTATGAGGTACGTCTCGAAGACTATCCTGAAGCAGGTTTACAAGAAAAGAGAGCCGTGGGTTCACAAGGGACAGTTTGGAAGATTGGCTGTCATCGCAGGCAGCAAAATACACACAGGTTCGCCTATTTTTGTCGGGATGTCCGCATACCGTGCAGGATGTGATTTGGTGTATATGACTGGTCCTCAGAGGGCGATGGATGTTGCTGCGAATTATTCTCCTTCACTGATAACGAAACCTCTGGAAGGAGACTACTTGGAGGAAAAACATGTGGATAAGGTATTGTCGTTTATTGAAAATTCCAAAGCGACAGCAGTTGTAATCGGACCCGGGTTATGGAGGATTGATAAAACCAGAAAGGCGATTAACATGATTGTTGAAAGAATCGATTTGCCGATGGTGATTGATGCTGATGCTATAAGATCTGTTACTGCTATCAAAGACAAGCTAAAAAACAAAAAACTCTTGATCATTCCGCACGCGAACGAATTTCTAGAACTGACAGGCAAACAAGTTTCAGAAAACATCAAAGATAGGATCAACACTGCAAGGAAAGAAGCATATGACTTGAACTGCGGTAAAGACAACACATGCCCGTTGTATCCATCTATAACAATTGCGCTCAAAGGAAATGTAGATGTTATATCGAATGGGAAAGAAATTGTTTTGAATGATACTGGGGTACCAACCCTTACAAAAGGGGGATGCGGTGACACTTTAACAGGCATTGCAGGCGCTTTGCTTGCGAGAAAAATTGGCACATTTACTGCAGGATGTGTTGCCACTTACATAAACGGCAAGGCTGGTGAATTAGCATCTAAAAAATATGGTGAAGGAGTGCTACCGACAGATTTGATAGAAGAGATTCCAAATGTGATCAAAGGCGGCTGAGCAATTTGTGTCTCTTGGCATTGCCATTATTCTGATCGGCATTGTGGTTCTAGCTATCGGCATTTTTTCTCAAGCGAAATCTGGTAAAGCGAAGGTTGAGTGTGGTGGAATTGTTTTTATCGGACCTGTACCAATAGCAGGATTTGCGACAAACAAGGACATGTTCTACGCCTTGATGATTGTTTCTGCTATTCTGATAATAGCGTTTCTAGTTTGGGGAGAAACGCTTAAAAATAGGAAAATGAGAAGATTTACTATGGCGTTCAAACTGTTCCTAATGATGAATCTGACTGTCCTGTTACTCTTCGGTCTATTGTTTGGTTTGCTTGCGGCTGTCGGTTTCTATCTCAATTTCTCGACCATAACAATGGTTGTCATTGCTATTGTATTGGTATTCGTCCAGTGGTTGGTAGGTCCGTCGATAATCTGGATGACTACCAATATGAGGCCATTGGAGAAAAAGGAATATCCCTGGATTTGGGAAACGGTAAGCGGATTCTGCAAAAAAAATAAAGTACCGTTTCCGCAAAAGATAGCCCTAGCACGAAGCGGCGCACCCAATGCGTTTGTATTCGGTAGGACTCCATGGTCTGCAACATTGGCTGTAACGCAAGGCCTATTGAACACATTGTCGAAAGATGAAGTCAAAGCCGTCATTGCACATGAATTGGGACACATAAAACACCGCGACATGATTGTGATGACCTTCGCAAGTGTGATACCATTGATAGCGTATTATGTTGCTCTGAACATTCTTTTCAGCTCTGGCGATAGAAAAAGTGTTGGAGCGGCTGTACTGATTGGCATAGGAGCCTATCTTGTCTACATAATTTCGAATCTTCTTGTTCTGGCACTATCTAGATACAGAGAGTATTATGCGGATAATTTTGGCGGTAGGATATACAAGCCGAGTCTTTTGGCATCGGCACTAACCAAGATCACATATGGTCTTAGCGGAAACAAGGAAGCGTCACGTGATGCTTTGAGGTCATTTTACATAGCCGATCCCATAACATCCACCTTCGAAGTTTCCCACTTTTCATCCGAATATTCAGACTTGCATGTAACCAATGAAGAAGCGAAGAAAGCCATGGAATGGGAGAAAAAGAATGTTTTAATTAGAATAGGTGAACTATTCCGTACGCATCCATTAACCTTCAAGCGCGTTCGTGCATTAATGGAAATGGAAAAGGAATTAAGATAACATAAAAGAATTGTAGATTATGAAGAATGGTGAAGTTGTTCTGCTGTTGAATAAAGACGAATCATATATAGTCAAAATTGGGAAAGACTTTAATACAAGAAGCGGAATCATAAAACGTAAGGATATTCTCAGTAAGAAATTCGGACATAAAATAAAAACGCACATGGGCAAAGAATTCTTAATTACAAAGCCTACGATAAACGATTTGATAAAAAAATTCAAACGGGGCGCACAGGTGATTTTACCGAAGGATATAGGTCTGATTTTGGCTTATACAGGTGTCCGGCCAGATAGTCTGGTTGTAGACGCTGGTGCTGGAAGTGGTTATCTTGCCGCATTTCTCGCCAATTATCTGTCACTGGGAAAAGTCGTTACTTATGAAAAGGATAAGAGATTTGTTGAAATAGTTAAGAGGAATATAAAATTATCCGGACTGAAGAATCTGAAGTTAAAAAATAAAGATGTGTCGAAAGGTATAGATGAGAAAAACGTTGACTTGGTGACGTTGGACTTGCAATATCCTGAAAAGGTTATCGGGCATGCCTATAATTCCCTGAAAATAGGCGGGTGGTTAGTTGTCTACTCTCCGACGATGGAAGAAGTGATTAAGGTTACAAAAGGTATTAAAAAATGGTTTCCCGAAATAAGAATTGTTGAGAATATAGTAAGGGAATGGCAAACTGAAAGAACAACTAGGCCAAAGACAATGGGAATGATGCATACAGGATGGTTGACGTTCGCTAGGAAAGTTGGGTAGGGGCTGTGGTCTAGTTATTGGAAACTAGAATGGTCTATGACTTAGCCTTCGGGTATTGGAGAGAAAGGCTAAAACCTGGGTTCAAATCCCAGCGACCCCACTTAAAAGATTTAAAGTTCATTATTTCTCTCTAAGATATGAAAAAGAAAGTAGCGGTAGTTGTTCCAGCTTGTCAGGAAGAGGTGTATATAGGCAAGTGTCTTGACTCGATTAGTTCTCAGACTATGAATTTATCTGAAGTTGGATGCGTAATAATAGAAAATGGTAGCTCAGATGACACACTAAGAATAGTGGAAAACTATATGAGCAATTATGAAACAGTGATTGAAAAGCGGAAGTTTAGAATGGGTGCGTCTAGAGCTAGAGACTTGGGATCAAAAATGGCTTTGGAGAAATTTAATCCGGATTTAGTTGTATTTTGTGATGCTGATACCGTGTTATCGCCGGATTTCTTGGAAATCGCCTATAATACTATCCTCGGAAAACATGTTGGTGGTGTACCGAGAGTGATTTACGATCCTAGTCTTTGCGAAAATCGTTTAGAGTATTACGATGTGAAAATGCAGGAAACTATCAATAATTTATTCTCGATGTGGTATCATAACGTCTTGCCGTTTCCTTTTCCAGGGTATTCGCCTGTTTTATTGGCAGATTCCGATTACATAAAAACCAGATTTGGAGAACGTGGATATTTGTTTAACCAGCATGTTGAAATGGGGGAGGAACTAGTATTCCAAAAGGAGTTAGTAAACTATGGAGAAACTATTTTTTTAAATGACGCGACTGCTACGACTTCTACTAGAAGATGGAAGAAACAAGGTGGTTTTAAAGTATTTTTACGCGGTGTTATAGGGCAGTTCTATAAGGGTCAGAAATGGCGTGTTGAAGATAGGTTGTAGATTTTCATGAAAAGAAGAGAATTTTTAGCAGCGTTGGGAATAACTACACTTGCAGTAGCTGGAGGTTATCTTTACCTAAACGACCAGAAAATGGAAAAGCCTCCAAAAAAGGAAGGTATGATCCTGGCAGATCTCCACGCTCATCCAGGTAGGAACAAGTCGCGGGAAGGAATTTTAGAGATGCTCAACTGGGGGGTGACTGGATTAACAGAGACGAACGTCTACAATGGATTGACTTATAATGATGTTGTTAATGAATACGGCGCAAAAGAAATAGAGCGTGGTATTTTTGCAGAGGTGAACTATAATGGAGGGAAAGGTTATGTTGTCAAATCTCAGGAATGTTCGGAAAGAAATGTAGGTCCCCATATTTTGGCTGTTGGCTGCATGAAGTTGATTGACGATGATCAGGATCCTAGAAAGATAGTAGAAGACATACACAAACAAGGTGGAATTGCTACCATAAATCATCCTCTTGTTACACCCACGGGAAATTGGCCGGTGAAATACAGGATGATAAAACCTGAAGAAAGAAAGGTAGTAGAAGAACTTTGTAGGATGGTCGATGAGATAGAAGTGTTCAACGCACAGAATATAGGACTGATCCCATATTTTTCTGTCGGGGGAATCAGATTAGATATGCGACTAGCGAATGAGCTAGCGAAAGAATTGGCGACAGAATATGGTTTTAAGGGAACTGC
Source organism: Candidatus Aenigmatarchaeota archaeon (assembly GCA_016187385.1). Taxonomy (GTDB): domain Archaea; phylum Aenigmatarchaeota; class Aenigmatarchaeia; order CG10238-14; family SCSR01; genus JACOWB01. The sequence continues at coordinate 310,590 of JACPJU010000001.1, read as the reverse complement.
CGCTTCGGACGCACATTCAAGACTGGAACAGGTAAAGTGTTCTGGTATCTATGTTCCAGAGACCAATATCTCATTTGAGGCATTGAAAGACCATATTAAAAATAAAAGATTCGAAAGGCATGAACAATATGTTAGCCGGGGGAGTTTCTTGATGGGACATTTTGTAGGATAATGGACTGACTACTTGTTTAACAAAATATTTTTCATTATTCCGAGTATAGCTATAGCACCAAGTAACGCGGCACCACTTTCAAAAAACAATTCCACCAAAGTATAAAATTGAAAGTTAGAGACGATGGACGAAGCTACACCTCTGGCGAAAATTCTGAGTCCTACCGCTCCGATACCCATAAAAAGCCCCGCCAAAAGTAACGGGTACCATCTCTTTATTTTAGTCCACATATCGGAAGCTTTTGAAATCCATGGCAGGAAAGAAACGAAAATAACAGAAATAATAAGCAGTAAGGTTTCGCTTGATACCATAATAATTCATTGAATTTCAGAATTTAAATTAGACCTTCAATTGACCGATTCTACCAAACATTTTTCTTGAAACTAGGATTTTTACAAATTCGTACATGACATAAAGTTCTAAGGCAAACGGACCGTAAGCCAAAAATCCAACAGCTGGTATTTCAAAAATTTTGATACTCTCTATTACCGGTATAGAATAATACCACTTTGTATAAGCCCAGTAATTCCAAAATTCCCAAAGAAATCCACATATGTAACCAGCCAAGAATAGGGACAGTATAACATTAAATTTCCTGTTCTTTAACTGGTATAAAATTGATTTTTTGTCATGAAAGATGTAGAGGATGGGATCGATCAATAAAATAAATCCTGTCCAGACAAATGCCCATATCCACGGTGATGTAATTACAAAAGGCAATAAAACGAAAATAATTCCTATTGAAAATAAAATGGCAACTATAAAGCCGTTGATCGGTAGGCGTATATTCAACTTTTTTCTAAAAAGGTGTAAAGCTCCGACAAGTTCAGAGGTCTCCAAAACTGCAGGCACGATAGTTGCGAAAGATAAAGTGCCCATTATGAATGTCGTAATACGAGACTCTGGAAGGTTAACATAATACCACCCCTGAAATTGCGAAAATTTATTGACTATTTCAAAAAGAAACCAGAAATTAATCGATAATAAAGATAACATAAAAAGCTTGAATCGCTTGTTCATAAGATAAGAACTTTTCTTCAGCATGTACACGAAGCTGTCAATTAACAATATGTATCCGATCCAAACCATAGGAGTAAACCATGTAACAAAGGGTTGTAATCTCAAGAACATAGTGACTTCAGCGAAAATAATCAACAACAACCCCGATATCCCGTACTGTCTGAACATGATAAGACTATTTGTCCAAGTTAAAATTTAAAGTGATCTGCTTTTCGTCCTTTATTTCCTCGTTTTTCTCTCCCAACTGCTTTTTGATATCATTCGCTACTTTCAATCCGACTATCCGTGTCAGGCTGTCTGTCGGAACTTTCTTCAATTTGTCCAACGATACAAGACCAGCATCGTAAAGTTTCCTTGCCCTGACTCTTCCGACATTCTTCAATCTTACAAGGGGAGTCAATTCTTCCTTTATCCCGTATCGCAATCTAACTCTCAACTTTCTTATCTGATTTAAGAAATCTTTATGCCCTTCCAACAGGGCAATTTCATTGAAAGCGTAGATCAACCAGTCTATGAGCTCAAGCCTGCCTCTCAACTCACCTGGCGCCACCTTGAACTTGGTCAATATCTGGTCTTCGGTGGCTTCGTCCGTCCATCTCAAAAACATTGATGTCAGCTTCAGAGATTTAGTAAAGTCCTCGAACTCCAAATCATATTCTTCTGGCACATCCTGAAGAAATACACTGGTGTTTCTCACCAACATTTCCTGCAATTCCACAATCTCAGACGACCTAACAGATAACAAAGGTTTCATCTCTATGCTGTTCGACAACAATTGCAGAATATTCAATTCGTTCAATTTAATTTTATTGGCTCTAGACAAACCATCTATAAACTGGTGAGCTGTCAAAGGATCTATGTAAAGTTCAGAAACTCTTTTACCGATTCTTGTCGCAGTCAACTCATTTCCCTTCTTAATGACAAACTTCCATGAAATCAGAGGTTCCAATATCTCGATTATTTTTTCGTCAATCGCTGATGTATCGCCATAATGAAATGCGTAAAATGTCCTGTCAAAGAACTTCAACAAAGAATCTTCTGACCTGCAGAAGTCGCTCGCAATCAAAGCAAGCACATGCATTCTTAGAGCCGGCTCAGCAGCCAGCTTCGACGTGATATTCTCAGGTTCGCCGTAAATGAAATGTTGTATCAAATCTCTAGCTTCATCTTCTGTTTTGGCCAGCAGAATCGATTCGCCAAAAGTGTCGTATTGAGGTCTTCCTGCTCTGCCGATGAATTGCTTGTATTCCAATACTGGTATGTGTACAGCACCAACGCCTGGATAATATCGCTTGGTATCCCTTATGACAACCCTGAACGCAGGAAGATTAACTCCGAGAGCGAGGGTAGGTGTTGCAACTATAGTTTTTATCATACCATTCCTGAAATTTTCTTCAATTAATCTCTTCTGTGTTCCCAACAAGCCGGCATGATGAAAAGCGACTCCAGATTTAATACACTCAGAAAGTTTTTCGCATTGTTTTGTAGGGTATTCAAGAACATTTTCTATATCATTTGACAAAGTTTCGAGTTGAACATGTTCTCCTTTCTTTAACATAGGTCTGACTGTATCAGACAATCTTTCGGCAAGACTCTCTGCATTCCTCCGTGTGGATGTAAATATCAAAGCCTGCTTGTTTAGTCCTATAGTATTCCGGACGATGGAATTTTCCGTTTCTTCTGATTCGTCGAGTTCATAGCCATCCTTTTCATCGAAATGGATTTTTGAGGCAAAAGAAACACCTTCATACAATTTCACAGGCCTGAAATCACTTATGACAAGATTGGAATTGAGCCATTTTGCAAGCTCTGCTGCATTGCTTATTGTTGCGGATAATCCGAGAATCTGCGCGTTTGGGACCATCTTCATGAGCTTAACCAGTAGAATCTCCAATGTAGGTCCTCTGGATTTGTCGTTTAGTAGGTGAATCTCGTCCACAATCAACAAACTGATTCTATTAACCCATTCCACATTGTGCCGCAAGAGGCTGTCCAACTTTTCTGTTGTCACGCAGATTACATCATAATTCGCCAACCAATGGTCGGATGAGTCGAGATCACCGACGCTTATCGCAACCTTCCGGGCGTCGAAAAATTTCTTGAAATACTCGTACTTTTCATATGCCAATGCCACAAGCGGGGCTATGTAGACAACCTTGGAGTTCCTTTTTTCCGAAAGATTATGCAACATCGACAAAGTCGCTATGAGAGTTTTACCGCTTGCTGTCGGCAACGACAAAATAAGATTCTTGTCTTTGAACAGTCCTTTCCTGATTATGTCTTCCTGGGGAGGATACAGCTTTGATATCTTTTCGTCTTTCAACTTTGTTATGTCTTTTTTCCCTATCCCAAACTTGGACAGTTCCTCGACTTGCATGAATAGAATAGCTATTTATAATATTTCTGTTTTTATACAGATAGTGATTTTATGATATCTCTGGGTATAGAGTCGACTGCCCATACATTTGGGGTGGGGATAGTGAATGATAGATGTGAAATACTGTCGAATGAAAAGAACACGTTCAAGCCCGAGCTAGGTAGAGGGTTTACTCCAACCGAACTCGCGGATCATCATTATGTTGTTTGCAAGAAGGTCCTTGATGACGCATTGTCAGAAGCGGATATTAAGATGGGGGACGTAGATGTCATATCATTTTCAAGGGGCATGGGCATTCCAAATGCATTGAAGGTTGGAGCGGCATTGGCAAGATATTTGGCAGTAAAATACAAAAAACATCTGGTCGGCGTGAACCATGGCACAGCTCACATAGAGATTGGTAAAATCAAAACCGGTTCAGTGGATCCTGTAATAGTCTATCTTTCTGGGGGCAATTCGCAAATATTGGCTTATGTAGATGGTGTGTATCGTGTGTTTGGCGAGACAATGGACATTCCTATCGGAAACGCTTTTGACGTCCTTGTGCGCGAAATGAAACTTCCGATGCCCGGAGGACCTGAAATTGAAAGGTTGGCTAAAAACGGTACATATGTTGATTTACCTTATGTTGTCAAAGGGATGGACGTGTCCTTCACTGGGATAATGACAGCCGCTATTGAGAGATTCAAGAACGACCATAAGGAAGAGGACGTGGCATATTCAATGCAAGAAGTGTGCTTTTCAATGCTCACAGAAGTGACAGAAAGGGCACTTGCACACACAGGAAAAAAGGAGGTTTTGTTAGTAGGCGGCGTTGCTGCCAATAAAAGATTACAGGATATGATGAAGATTATGTGTAATGAGAGAAATGCAAAGCTTTATGTTGTGCCTCAAGAGTATGCATCTGATAACGGTGCAAATATCGCTTGGGTAGGTATTCTTGACTACAAATCGAAAGGTAAGAGTTTGGATATTTTAGAAAGTAAAGTGGATAGTAAGTGGCGAACAGATGACGTGGAAATACATTGGTCCGAAGCTCGAGTTGAATGAAGATCTAGCTTACTTAATTGAAGCAAAGTAGATGGTTGGTGGTCGACTAAAAGTTTAGAAGCGTCGCTGTAAGACGAGCTTGTAAAATAACATGCTTAGGTTTTTCGAGTCGTTATCCAAATTCAGCGTTCCAGGACCCAAATCCCATAAATACAGTCATATTCGTTAAAAGCCTATTATGCTCAATTGTCGGCACAGAATTATTACAAGGGGGTCGGCTCGGCGTGTCAAAGATTACTCAACTTAAAGGATATAAACCAACCGACCAACCATTGTATGTGCAAGATAGTTCACCAATATAATCTGGGATACATAATGTCATATCAGCCAAATATTTTTTACCGATAGTAGGTTTTAGTTGGGAGCTGATAGGAGATGATTCAGGAGGTTGTTCACCTTGCCCGGTAGTTTCATTCTCTGTACTGCTTTCTAGAGCAAGATAATAAACCTTAACACTGATTTCATCACTAACTTTTAACTGTGGATAACCTGCGTTGGGATAACGTTTATAATCTTTGATTTTTTCTATTCGTATATTTGCTATTTCATCTTGTGCAGATAAGATTGTAATTTCAGCCAAAGCAGTATCAAGAGGTCCGTCGGGTGAAGCTACTATTGGTATGTTTGGTTGTTTGGTCATTTGCGTATTTACCAAAGCAAAAACGATTGCAACTACTGCTACTATTGCCAGTATTATTAATGATAGCTTCATAAATTAAATTTATAAATAGTCTTTATAAATACCATAGGTTTTATTTGGTATAGACCAAACAATTCTCACGTTCCTCGCCGACTCCTTTTCTTTATTTTGTTGCTGGCAACCAACTTCTGAAAGAAGTTGGTTCTATCGAAGTCGTCTAACACAGATTTATGCAAAATACTCACATTCGGTTGGCCATTCAACAATTAGACGCTTAAATTAGCTCGCTTTCGCTTATTATTACAAAATCTCCAACAGATTTGACTGCGCTGAAAGGAATTAAAAATCGTCCTTTTTCGTCAGATTTCAGGTTTAAATCAGTCAGATGTTTTGTCGGCTGGTCAACAACAATGTTCATCAATTCGCCGCTTTCTGTCACAAAATCCACATTCGTAACAACCCCGAACTTTCGTCCAGTCTCTTCGCTTACAATACCCTTGCCGACAATGTCCCCAGCTCTTATTTTTGCTTCTCCCATAGAATTCAATTAGAATTTATTTAGCTGGTTAATTTAATAAAGATTATGGTTCGTTGTTTTATCGGCTTGGACCCACCCAAAAGCATAAAAACCAATGTAATCTCCTACCAGAGCAAATTAAGGGAACTGCCCATAATGTGCAAAATGGTCGAACCCGAAAACTTGCACATCAGCCTGTCGTTTTTAGGGGATGTCCATGACGAAGATATTGAAGTTATGTCAGGCAAGATGGACGAAATAGTCGAAGGGTATAGCAGGTTTACAGCAAACATGAGCGTGATTGAGTTAATACCGAACAAAGATTTCATAAGAGTCATATCTTTAGGTGTAGAAAGTTCTGAATTGGAGAAACTAAGACAAGATATTGTGAAGATGATTGGTGGCGAGAGTCATCCAGCACATTTGACATTATGTAGAGTAAAGGAAATTGACAATAAAAACGAGACAATTCAAAAAATTTTGGATCTGAAAACGAAAAACGAGGAGTTTGAAGTAGAGAGCATTGTTTTGTTCAAAAGCGTTTTGCAGAAAGGCGGACCAGTTTACACTAAATTACATGAAAGTTTCCTAGCGGCATCTGATTCTTAATGAAATAATTCAACTCCTCAATCTTGATTATCCTGAAAATTTGTCTGAATCTTTTTCGCATGTTGTCATCGGTTTTTATGCCGTTATGATTCAATAGCTTGGCCAATTCCTTGAATTTCTTCACGCCCTCTCGGTCAAAATCTGTGAGAATAATGACCTCTGATGTATTGTCAGTCATCAGTTTCTCTATTACGGAATATGTAGCTTTTCCTGATATGTCCAACAAATTATTCACGCCCAATTTCTTCAAAGCGTTCTTATCATTCATTCCTTCCACTATCACTTTTTTATCTGTCTCTTTCATTTTTTCTAAAAATTTGATTTGCTCAATTGTCCTCATAATCATTCCATCAGCTCAACTACATCCCTCTCTGTTATAATGCCTGCCAAAAGACCTTCTTCTATAACAGGCAGTCCTCCTATGTGATTCCCTATCATTATCTTTATAGCATCGGATAGATCATCATGCTGAGAAACTGAAAAAACGGGAGCTTTCATAATTGAACTTGTAGCGTCATCCAGCTTCAGAGTATTGAAACCTGTTTCGTCCAAATAATTCAAAACATCCAGGGCAGTTACAATTCCCACAATTTCTTTATTTTCAACCACCGGCAGTCTTCTGTAGTGCGTATTTATTATTGACTTCATACAGTTTAGAATTGTTGTGCCTGGCGTTATGTAAAATGGCTTTCTTGTCATCACTTCTGACACAGGTATCGATAAATGCTTGCCGAAAATAATCTTGGTGAAATCACGCTCGCTCACAATCCCTCTGAGGATTTTTCCTGACCTTATTGGAAGTGTCCCACGCCTCGAGAATACCATTTTTTGCAAGGCATCTTTTATAGTGTCGTCATGATCACATGCAATGACATCTCGAGTCATGAATATTGATACTTGAGTGTTTCTCGTCATTCCCCTCAACAAAGCGCTTAAAATATCTGTATATGTCACTACGCCTACCAATTCTGAATTGCCTTTAATTATCGGCAACAGTCTGTGACCAGAGTCCACCATTCTTTTGACAATTGTCTTCACGCTGTCCGACTCGTCTCCATAAACAGGAGAAGGAATAGAAATAGCCGTTACTTTCATTTCTTTATCGATGCCCAACCAATCCAATTTCATGGCAATCTCACTCACTTCTTTATTGGTGTTTCTGTAAGAAATCCTCTATATCATTACCGTCATGGATAGTTACTTTCTGTTTCGGATACAACACCCTTATCTTTCCATAGCCAAAATCAACAACAAGGTAAAAACCAAATCCTTCGTAATCTGGCATTGTATATCCGTAATAGTAAAATGTTTTTTTATTCGTTGACTTGATTTGCAGTAGAATGCACCTTTTGTTTTTGATGCATATGAGATCTGCGATGCCGAGGCTGGCACCGGCTCTCACAACAGTCCACCCGTGTTTTTGAAACAGAAGCTTAATTTTTCTCTCTGTTCGATATCCTTTTTGCTTTGATGACACTATTTAATATTTTACGTACAAGATAAAATTGATAATCGTGAAGATAGCGACTGTAAGCTGCATACATGGCGACATAGAAAACATGATGAAATTCATGGACAAAATTTCATTGCTGAACATAGACATTATAGTCTGCAACGGCGACTTTACCGATTACGCGATTCCAAGGGGATTTAACAGGATTGACATCGGAAGGATAATTCTGGAAGAGCTGAAAAGTTTGGATAAGCCGCTGGTTACTGTTCCAGGCAGCTGGGACAAGGAATTGATAACCCTGTTGAAAAAGGAGACCATTAGTTGCCATGGTGAAGGTAAGATTATAGACGGCGTTGGTTTTTATGGCTACGGCGGGGCGAAGACACCATTCAACACACCGTTCGAACCGTCCGAGAGTGAGATGGCATCAGGATTGGAAAAGGCGTATAGAGATGTCAGAAAAGCAGATGTGAAGATTCAAGTTACGCATGCGCCTCCTTTTAACACGAAGGCGGATGTAATAGCTAGCGGTGCACACGTTGGTTCTGATTCCGTGCGTAAATTTATTGAAAAAGAGCAGCCCGAATCAGCTGTATGTGCTCACATACATGAAAGCAGGTGTGTAGATGAGCTTGGTAACACGAAAATTGTAAACTCCGGCCGATTTCCAGAAGGCCATCTAGGCATAATCTCAATTGACGATTCAGAAGTGACAGCAAAATTAACTAGTCTGATATAGTTACTGAAGGATACAAATCAGCTTTAAAGGGCCTTCATCATTACATTCTTACAAACTTCGATGAGGTTGATTCATGACCGATGTTGATCTGATTTTCTCGCAAAATGAACTGGCAACAGGCATCAGCGCACGTAGCATCGAGGATATTATCTCTTTGGCTGAGAGGTTGGATTTTCTTGATATTCAGCTTCTAAGGAAGTTTTACATGACGGGAAAGGAACATCCGTTTGACTGTCAACCGCACTGTTTTCCTATCTTATATAAGGAGATGAAAACTTCACACAAACTGAAGATTGGAATGGAGGCTTTGAGGAAGCGGTTGAATAATTTAGTTGTTTTGGGATTGTTGGAGAAGATAACACATTCAAACCCAACTAATTACGGTCCTATGAGAGATAAGGTGCCGTTTGTTAAAGGTATTATATCAAAGTTTTTTGTGATAAATGGCCTAATAAAGTTTCTATAGGATTGCGTGTGCCGTTATTAGAATATTTATGAAGATTCATAATAAAAAATGTGAAACGTCTGACTCTATTTTATGATGTATTGTATAGAATTCTATGACTGTTCAAATAAATTAGTGTGGACTATTAACAAATTTAGTTAATTCTTGCAAAACAAAATCCAATTAGGCAGTAGAGATCACTCACGACTATCTAAAAACTAAAAACAGATAAACTATATTATTATATAACATAGTTATAATATAATAATATAATAATTGTTTTTTATTATGTTTACCGATTTATTTTTATATCACCTAACCCAAACAAACATAGAAATATCCCAAAAAACGGATGAAAGTTTATAAATAACGCCCACATAAGTATGGTAGATAAGATGAAGCGCGGCCGTCCACCCATGAGACACGATATTCATAAAGAGGTCATTAGAATCCTCTCCGACGGGGACACCCCCAAGACGACGTCGGTTCTGACCAAGGAATTATCTCAGGTCCTTAACAAGAGACTAAGTTGGAACACGGTGGATAAATACGTACAAGAGCTCGTACAGGTTGGTAGGGTGCAACCGATCGAACTCCCACACTCGAAGGACGACCAGAAAAGCGGACTAACGGTATATACTTTAAAAAAATAAATGTATACAAATCTTATGGACAAATCCAAAATCGTAAAGTTTTTCATGGAAAGAGGCGCACATGTGGATAAAACAGTGCTCGATATTATCTACAACAACGATGAGTTGTTTGAACGCCTCAAATCACTTGATCGAAAAGATCTGCCGCATTTTATAACAGCAGATTTTATCGCAAAGCTACAAGAAAGAGCGATGCCTCTATCTGAAAAAGAACTTAAACTGTCATCAAAAGATTATCTCCAGTATTATATAAAACGCTACGATGCAATAAAGCAAATTCTCATAAACAAACCGGACCTGTCAAATTTGGTATCTGTCAACAAGATGTCGGCCAGAATGCAGAAATTTTCCCTGATAGGAATTGTTACATCAGTCGATTACGACACATTAACAATAGAAGATACTACAGGGACAGCACGTCTATCGATTGATAATGGCTTATCCAGGACGTTGACTGAAGACGAGGTGATTGGTGTTGTTTGTGAAAAAACAGGGAACACCCATAAAGCGGTGAAATTAATCTTTCCCGATACGCCAGTAAAAAAAGACGTGGCTAAAACGAAAAACGACCACCTATGTTTCTTTATATCGGATATTCATATGGACTCGGAGAAATTCAATCTAGAATTTTATCAGAAATTTCTTAACTGGGTGAACGAACAGATACCCATGACGATTTTTGTGCTCGGCAACGTTTCGCAAGAACCAAGCGACATAGAAAAATTCATAAAAGATGTTTCAAAACATTCGATTATATTCATCGGTCACGATAATCTTCCAGAGGGGACAAAAGGACATCGCGACCCATTAGTATACGAAACAGAAGGCATAAAAATATTCGCGTCTGAGGGAAACTTCCTTACACCATACATAAATCGATGGTCAATGCAACATGACGAGGCCGTCATTAATCTGCTTAAAAAACGACATCTTAATCCAACAGATATACTAAACGAGGACTCGTTCTTCTTGAAAACACTACCTGATATACTGGCATTTGGAAATATCGGAAAACCTTCAGCGACGAATTACAAAGGAACAACCATAATCTTCAGCGGAAACTTCACATCAGAGCCCGTATACCGGATGATAAACTTGGGGACACGCGAAACATTTAAAATAGATTTCTCATAAAAGGTTTATGGAAATCGAGGCTCAGCTTCTTGATTGCGACTATGTCGTGTTGGATAATACACCAATAGTACGTCTTTTCGGGAAAACCAAAGAAGGAAAGACAGTCTGCGGCTTTTATCGCGGCTATTATCCGTACTTCTATGTCCTGCCCAAGAAAACCAACGAGGATGAAGTTATAGAATTTATCAGAAAGAACTTCTCAAGCATCATAAAAAACATAATCCCAGTGGAAAAATACAAACCGATAAATTATCAGTCAAAGAAAGCGGAGATGTTGAAGGTTGTTCTGACAGACCCTTCCAAAGTCCCAGAAGTCCGGGAAAGGATAAAGAAAGAAAAGCTTGCAGACGGAATTTACGAGGCTGACATACTATTCAAATACCGGTTTATGTGTGACATGGGTCTATCAGGATTCAAATGGATCAAGCTCATAGGCTCAGCGTCCAAGACAAACACAGTGAAAACCGATGTATGCCTAGAAGTTGACGAAATCAAAGATTTTGACAGGACAGAAAATATAAAACTGAGATACCTTTCGGTAGACATCGAAACAATCTCACGAGAAGGACTGCCAGATGCGAGAAAGGACATAATAGGAATAATCAGTCTAGCTTTCGAGCCTGAGTTCAATGGAATGAAATTCATGACACTCGTCTCAAAGAGAGCCACGCAGAAAATGAACAGCGACACAAAAACATTCCAGAACGAAAAAGAAATGCTGGCCGAATTTCTGAAAGTGCTTGAAACGTACGACCCAGATATAATGATCGGATATAACATAAACGGTTTTGATTTTCCTTATTTGTTGGATAGACTGAAGGAGAACAGACTGATGCAGACACTCGGACGGTGCAACCAAAAACCCGCAATCTCCAGGAAATTCGGGGTTCAGTTCAGGAATTCCATGATATCAAGGGTAATAGTTGACGGTTACGCTCTCATAAAAGAATCGATTCAGAAAGGTAACCTAAGACTGAAACGACTCGGACTGGGCGACGTTTCACGCGCACTTTTGAACGACGAAAAACTTGACATACCACACAGTGAAATATATTCTCATTGGAACGGCGACGGCCAGCAATTATCGAAACTTGTAGAATACGCGAGAAAGGATGCTGATCTATCATTGAGATTGGTCCTGCAAAACAATCTTTTGGACAAATTCTTCGAGCTCAGTAAGGTATCGGGAATCCTTCTCCAGGATTGTCTTGACGGCGGCGAGGCACAGAGAGTTGAGATTTTACTTCTCAAGGAATTCAACAAGCAAGGATACGTTCTACCGGACAAACCGAGTGATGACAAATACTCTAGCACGGACGAATCCCAGGAACTGAAGGGAGCGCTTGTCTTGGATCCAAAGACTGGGCTGCATACAGATCCCGTTATATATCTGGACTTCAAGTCCATGTACCCTTCAATTTTCATAGCGTACAACATATGTCCAACAACTTTTGTGAAGGAAGATGTCGACGTGGAAACAATAACTACTCCACACGGAACAAAATTCGTTTCAAGCAAAGTCAAAGAAGGCATCCTACCAACAATTCTCAAAAAGTTGATAGATGAAAGAGACAATGTGAGATCGGAATCTAGGAAAACACGAAACCAGGAGGCGAAAAGAATTCTGGAAGCAAAACAGCTTGCACTGAAGATAATGACGAACGCATTTTACGGTTATACAGGATACCTACGCGCACGACTTTACATAATCGAAATAGCAGCAACAATTACAGGATGTGGCAGGTATCTCATAAACAGGACGAAAGAAGTCGTTGAAAAAAACACGCCGTACGAAGTTGTTTACGGCGACACAGATTCCATAATGGTCAAGATCAACAATACGGATCTCGATGATGCGTCGAAAATAGGCAAGAACGTCGAAGCTCTTGTCAACACAGAACTTTCCGGAATCGTCCAGATGAAAATCGAAAGCGTCTTTAAAACAATACTGATCCTTTCAAAGAAAAGATATGCAGGTCTGAGCTATGAAAAAGTAGACGACGAATGGAAAGAAAAAATGGTGATGAAAGGTATCGAAACTGTGAGAAGGGACTGGTGCGATGCTGCCACAAAAACTTTGTTTGAAGTTTTGAACATCCTTCTAAAGGAACAGAACACCAAAAAGGCATTCGCATACGCTAAGGAAATTCTCTTAAAATTGGAGAAGAATGAAGTCCCCATAGACGAGCTCGTAATAACAAAAAGCATATCAAAATCATTGTCATCATATAAAGGAATCCAGCCGCATGTTGAGCTGGTCAAGAAGATAAAGAAAAGAAATGGTACCGCACCTGGCGTCGGTGATCGAGTCGGTTTTGTAATAGTTAAGGGAATGCAGCTACTCTCAGAAAGATCAGAGGATCCCGATTACGTCAAACAGAACAACATCCCGATAGATTCCAAATACTACATAGAAAACCAAATCCTCCCACCATTGGAAAGAGTTTTCGAGGTTATTGGAATCAGCAAGAATGAGCTAATGGGAATGGGTAAGCAAACGCTATTGAAGGATTTGTTCAAAAATAATAATCACGCTTCTGATGGTGTAAAATCCGAAATAACCAGTTTCGACGGTTTTATATGCAATTCATGCAACAAGTTCTACAGGAGAATACCCATGATAGGCAAATGTTCTGACTGTCAAGGTGAAATATTGTTCTCGCATTCTGGCGAAAAATTCAAGAATTTGGTTCTGAGCGTAAAGTAATTAAACGTTTAACTACACCCTTATTTAGTGATTATGTCAGAGAAGAATGTAGAAACTACAATAGACGGATTAAGGATTAAACAAGGCAATGTAATACACGATTCAAGAGGATTTTTGGCAGAATTGTCTCCTACCGGAGTACAGAATGAATTTTTCAAAGCAGGAGTCAAAAACATTTATGTCTCAACCAGCACTAAAAAAAATGTTTCTCGAGCAGGACATTTCCATCACAAGAACATAGAAAACTTTTTTACTTTATCTGGGACAGCATTGTGGATGTTCGTAGATATGAGAAAAGATTCACCGACATACAATAAATTGTTCGCAGTGGTACTAGGTACCGAAAAACCAACGTTCATACCCCAAGATCCAGTCTATACTATAGACACGTCCGGAATGTTGCAGGTGTTAGTTCCGATAGGTGTGTATCACGTTTATTGGCAATTGACTGACACACCAGTAACAGTTTTGGCAATAGCATCGGAACCTTATGATAAGGATGATTATGAAAGAATTGAACCAAAAGACATACCACAGATTCAGGAGAAGCTAGCCAAATATAAAATGGTGACAGAATGACCAAGCGCATTTTGATCACAGGTGGATGCGGATTTATAGGAACTAATTTCGTTTACTATATCAGACAGAAATATCCCGACTACAAAATAGTTGTTTTGGATAAGTTGACATATGCCGGCAAAAAGGAAAATCTGGACATGCTGAAAGACCAGATAGAATTTGTACACGGTGATATATGCGATAAGACATCTGTGGAAAAAGCCACGAAAGATTGTGATTTTGTTGTGAATTTTGCAGCCGAGACACATGTTGATAGGAGTATAGACGATTCAGAACCCTTTGTTCTTACAGAAGTCTTGGGTGTGGGTAGGCTATTGGAAGCTACCAAGAAATTCAATGTTAAAAAGTTCGTCCAGATATCAACCGACGAAGTTTACGGGAGCATAGAAAAGGGGTCGTTCAAGGAGACCGACATATTAAACCCAAGAAACCCTTATGCCGCATGCAAAGCCGGGGCGGAACTTCTCGCCAAAAGCTATTTCGAAACATTCAATACGCCGGTAGTGATAACCAGAACAACAAACAACTACGGTCCATTTCAGAATCAAGAAAAATTCCTCCCGAAAGCCATCATAAGCGCATTGAACGGCAAGCCAATACCCATCTACGGGAATGGAGAACAGGTCAGGGACTGGATTTATGTCTTGGACAATTGTGATGCTATAGACATGGTTTTGCATAAAGGAAAACCTGGCGACATATACAACATAAAAGGCGGGAACGAAAAAACAAATCTGGATCTCGCAAAACATGTCTTGAATGCTCTTGGAAGACCAGAGAGTCTTATATCCTTTACAAACGACAGATTGGGTCATGACAAGAGATACTCCCTCGACGATACGAAAATCAGGAATGAACTTGGGTGGTCATCTAAGGTCGCATTCGAAGACGGGATAAAAAGAACAATACAGTGGTACAAGGAAAACGAGTCGTGGTGGAGAAGTTGACCTTTTCTTACAAAGGTTTAATAATTTTGGGAGTATATGGTTAGTACGTGATAGCTTGAAAGTCAGTATAATTGGTTCTGGGTATACAGGTTCCCTATTGGGCAAGGGATTAGTGAAAGCTGGAAATCAGGTTGTATTCTGCGATATAAAAAATGAAGTCGTGGAGAGTTTAATCAAAAAAGGTTACGACGCAACTCTGAACATCAAACGAGCAATTAGAGATACAGACATATCCTTTATTTGTGTTCCGACGCCGACAAGAAACGGTGAAATAGATTTGAGCTATGTAAAGTCTGCCGTAGAATCAGTCGCCAATGAAATCAAAACCAAGTCGGGCTATCATCTTATCGTATTGAAAAGTACAGCAGTGCCGACAACGACGGAAAATTTCATGAAACCGATTTTGGAAAACGTATCCGGCAAAAAATGCGGTGAAGATTTTGGATTATGTGCCAACCCAGAGTTCCTGACACAGGTTCACAACACAACAAAAGACCCAGAATTAAAGGCTTGGTACGATTCCAATCCAACTGGGATAAAGACTTTCGAGGATAAGGCAGTTATCGGCAGCTATGACAAGAAATCCGGTGACATGCTGGAACAACTTTTCACACAGTTGAACATACCAATTTTCAGAACCGATATAAAGACTGCAGAAGTGATAAAATACGCACACAATCTTGTCCTTGCCAGTAGAATATCCTACTGGAATGAAATGTCCTTAATTTGTAATGCTCTTGGCGTCGATTCGAAAACGGTTGCGAACATAGTCAGCACGGATAACAGGATAGGCAAGTACGGTACTGTTCATGGAAAAGCATTCGGTGGTGATTGTCTGCCTAAGGATTTAGAAGCTTTTGTCAATTTCGTCAAGAAAAATAATATTGACCCGAAAATACTAGAGGCCATATTATATACGAATAACTATTTTGCCGAAAAATACGGCACACGAGAATAATCAGCGATGTTTATGAAAGTATTGATACTTGGGGGCAGCGGTCTTTTGGGCAGCAAATTAGTTGCAGCCGTTGGCAAGTTGGGTCACGATGTCAGTTACACCTTCAATGAGCATCGTATAAAATTGGGTGATTTCAAGGGTTATAAAGTGGATGTGTCCGATGTCCAATCTTTGATCGGGGCTGTTAAGGATGTAATGCCAGATGTCGTGATACATACAATATCTCTCAAGGGTACTGACATATACGAAACAAACAGGGATTTCGCCGATAAAATAAATATTGACGGTACGAGGAATATATTAGAAGCATGTAAAATCGCAAAACCATTTATCGTGTACATATCAAGCGCGTTTGTATTCGACGGTAAGAAGAATATATTCACGGAAGACGATAATCCTAATCCGATAAATTATTACGGAGAAAGCAAATTTGCTGTAGAAAAAATGGTTATGAGTTCGAATCTGCCTTTTATGATAACACGGGTGGATCAGCTATATGGATGGACTCTGTCTGGGCAGGAAGGAAATACTGTCACGAAGAATCTGAGGAAACTAGAAATGGGCGAAAATGTAGAAGAGATATCAGACTGGTACAACAATCCTACATTAGCCGATAACGCGGCAGAAGTTATTGCAGCCCTAATCAATAAAAGTAGAAACGGAATTTACCATGTTGTAGGTTCCGACTTTATGAACAGAGTTGAGTGGGGTATAAAGACAGCTGAAATATTCGGGTTTGATAAAAACCTGATAAAATCCAAAAATTCGGAAAAATTAAACCTGCCTGCAAAACGGCCGAATGCCAATCTATCCAACAAAAAGGCCCAGATAGACGGTGGCGTAAAGCTTTTGAGTGTCGACGAAGGATTAAAATTCATGCGCAAGCAAATAAACAAAGATGATTGAATGATAAATGACGTTGAATTAAAATCGTTGAAAACTAACACGGACGAAAGGGGATATCTTATAGTTTTTGCAAGTCTCGGAAGGCCCGATGTTCCAGATGCAACAGTGAAGGAGACTTATTTGGTGTATAGCCCGAAGAAAGGAACAATACGTGCATTCCACAAGCACATGAAAATGTGGGATAGTTTTTTCGTGCTCCAAGGTAAAGTCAAGTTTGTCTTGGTCGACGAAAGGCCTGACAGCACAACTTATAAAAAAATAGATGAGATTATATTGTCTGAGAAGGAGCCGAAACTTTTAATAGTCCCGCCGAATGTCCAACATGGTCATATAACTATGGTGGACGATACAAAATTCGTTGGTCTTGCGAGCAAACCGTACGATAAGGACAACCCAGATTATGTTAGAGTACCACCCGATTACTATGGTGACGTATGGAAGATAACTGAATGAAAATTATAATCCGTTTTTTTTCATATTGGATAGACACGCAGTAAATATGTGGTTCAAAACCATGTGAAAATCCTCAACTATTCCATAACTGTTTGATTTTATTATAATCGAATGGTTCACCAAATCTTTCGCCTTACCGCCAGTCATAAATCCCAAAAGACCAATAGTTACGGCTCTTGTTTCATTTGCATATGAAAATGCTTTTAATACATTAGGGCTGTTTCCACTCGCAGATATACCTATTACAATATCTCCCTCCTGCAAGTGGTTTCTTAATTGCTGCGCAAATACCTCGTCATAAGAAATGTCATTTGCGATAGCAGTCATCAGTGGTATATTGTCATTCAGTGAAATCACATGAAACCTTTTTTCGTTTCTATCTCGAACGTCTTTCAAAGTTCCCTTTCCAATATCACACGCCATATGGGATGAAGTTGCCGCACTTCCTCCATTTCCAAAAATGAAAATCCGCTTGTCATTTTTATATGCATTAACCAAGACGTTAACAACGTTCTGTATGTCATCCAATGATACTAAATCGGCTATCCTTTTTAAATCATCCAAGTACCCTTTTGCTATCAGTTTTGTATCTGTCTCATTCTGCATAACATCAACTCACTAGTCGCTAATGTAAACTACTTTACTTCCCTCAGGTTCGAAATTGAACTCCAATTCAGTCAAACTTTTCAAAGCATTTCTTACATTATCTTGATTTTCCTTTTCTACGAACAACAACAGACACCCACCCCCGCCGGCACCAAGAATCTTACCGCCTAGTGCACCGGCCAATCTAGCGGCTTCGTAGTACGAATCTATAATATCATTTGATATTGTGCTGGCGAGCTTCTTTTTCGCAATCCACCCATCGTGTAAAATCCTTCCGATTTCACTCAAGTCATTACCGTCCTGCATGATATTTATTACCTTACCAGTCATGTCGCGCATATATCTTAAGATTTCCAGCCTTTGAGGCGTATTTTGAACCTGTTCTTTCAATACAGACCCAGCATCCCTGGTTATCCCAGTGAAAAACATCATAAGGTTGTCAAACAATTCAGACCTAACTTTCTTGCTACATATTATCGGATTTATTTTAACTGTTTCATCTGGCATGAACTGAATGTGATTCAAACCACCATACGCAGATGCGTAGTGATCCTGCTTTCCTATAGGACGTTTTAAAATATCAACTTCTATCTGATGAGCCTCTCGTGCGAGCTGTTCGCTTGTGACATGTTCGCCTTTCAATGCATGCAAAGCGTGCAACAAACAAACAGCAAATGTACTTGACGACCCCAAACCGGATTTAGCCGGGAAATCCGCAACATTTGTTATTTCAATTGGTTTGTTGTAGTCCAGCAATCTGAGCGCCTCCTTTACTATCGGATGCTGGATGGCCTCGATTTCATTGACATTTTCAGTTACAGAATACGCTACTCTGAATTTGAACGGGTGTATACCAGGATTGGGGTTGACTGTTATGTAGACATATTTGTTTATCGCAGTGCTGACGACAGCTCCAGGTTCATTTCTGTAAAATTCCGCTATATCAGTACCCCCGCCTACAAAACTTATTCTGAACGGTGCTCTAGCTATTATCAATCTTATCTACTCCATATTGGTTGAAATTAAAGATTTAACTATTTTCAAAAGACTGTTATCATCAGAGACTAGAAACGATTTGCAACCCGCCTTTGATCCCGCTTCCAAATCCCTCTCGTCGTCGCCTATCATAAACGCTTTCGTCAAGTCAATATTAAAATCGTTAGCCGCTTGGAAAAACAAGCCAGCATTTGGTTTTCTACATTCACAATTCTCGTCCCATCCGTGTTGGCAAGTGTATATCGCATCTACGCTTGTGTTATTCCTTTCCAGATGAAGATGTAAATTTTCGTGTATTTCATCCAAATCACTTTTTGTCATAAGACCCCGTGATATTCCAGGTTGGTTAGTAACAACAATTATTTTGAAATCATTATCCTTCAGTATTTTTAACGCTTCAATCGCGTCAGGCATGAACGTAAATTCAGACCACTTTTTTACATAGTCTGCTTTTGGAGGTCTTTTATTGATAATACCATCCCTGTCAAGAAACATTATTTTTTGGGGTTTGAAAAATTCTTCGGTTATCTTGAGTTTTTCTTGCGTACTTATGCTGTAGTATCTATGATCTGTTTTATAGGACGCCATCATTCTAGTGCCGGCTAATAGTGGAAAGATCTTTTCTTCAAAATTACAATTTTCATCCCCTATCATCCCTAAAACAGATTTGTCGACTATCATGAATCCTATTTCAACGCCGTTCAATCCCGGATCTTCCCTGTTTTTGTCATATTTAATCACATAACCGTCATCGTCGACCAAGACATTATTTTTCGTTATACCGTATTTGTTTGTGTAGACCGTAATAAGGGCGGAAGATTTCTTGGTTTGGTAAACATCGAGCATCTTTTCAATCTGCATAGGCCAGTAATTGTCGCAATACATAAGAAGGAACGTCTTGTCCAAGAATGGTTCTACCAATTTCAATCTTTTTCCAGTATCAAACGAGACATCTCCTATCGAATACGTGATTTTTACTCCGAACTTGGAGCCATCCCCGAAATGTTGCATCACCTTTTCCGGCAGATACCCTAGACACAGAACAATATCTTTAATGTCATTATCTCTTAACAATTCTATCAGGTACTCTAGGAAAGGCCTGTCGTTCACATTCACCATCGGTTTTGGAGTATCGTACGTCAATGGTCTTAACCTTGTCCCCAAACCACCAGCTAGAATAACCGCTTGTTTTATAGAGCTCATATAACCTCGTAAATTGTATCGGCGATATTAAAGATTTAAATGTAACTGAAGAATATTTGACTTAGAGTGAATTTCATGATAAAAGACGTGAAAATAGTGCCTTTAAAGAAGATTCCGGACGAAAGAGGTACTGTCATGCACATGCTGAAATCGACCGATCCCCATTTCATACAATTCGGAGAGATTTACTTTTCCACAATTTATCCAGGCGTCATAAAGGGATGGCATGTTCACACTAAAATGGTTGTAAACAACGCAGTAGTTTCCGGCAGGGCAAAGCTCGTTTTGTACGATATGAGAGAAGACTCTCCAACTAAAGGCGAGCTGATGGAAATCTTTTTGGGCGATGATAATTATGTCCTGGTTCAGATACCTCCTGGTGTCGCAAACGGGTTTAAGGCTGTTGGGAACGAAAGAACTATTCTGGCAAACTGTGCGACAATACCCCACGACCCAACCGAAATAAAAAGAATCGACCCGTTCGATAAAAGCATTCCATATAATTGGGACGTAAAACACGGTTAGATGTTTGATTATGGGAAGTAGGTCCAATGAAAGTCTTGGTTACAGGCAGTGAAGGATATGTAGGAACAGTTCTCGTAAGGCAACTCGTCGAAAAGGGTTACGACGTAACAGGCTTGGATACAGGATACTACGGAGATTGCAACATAGTCGATCCTAACATCGAGATACCCATAATCAGAAAAGATGTACGGGACATTTCCAGCATTGATTTGCAGAATGTCGATGCCATACTCCATCTCGCGGCAATGTCGAACGATCCGCTTAGTTTTTTCAACCCAGAAATAACAATGGACATAAATTTTAAGGCCTCTTTGAATTTAGCAGCGCTGGCCAAAAAAGCAAACATAGGGAAATTTATATTCGCATCTTCCTGCAGCAGTTACGGGATAAATAATACGGGCATAGTCGACGAAAATTCCAAATTAAACCCAATAACAGCATACGCACAATCAAAAGCCCTGGCGGAACATGAAATTCTTAAACTAGCGTCAAACGACTTTAACATAGTATTATTCAGAAGTGCCACTGTTAATGGTTTGGCACCTAGATTGCGTTTTGACCTCGTCGTCAATAACCTGACAGGTCTAGCATTGACTACAGGGAAAATATCAATCAAATCAGACGGAACCCCGTGGCGGCCGACAGTGCATGTAGAGGACAACTGTTCAGCGTTTTTGCTTGCACTTGAAGCGGAAAGCATACCCAGCAGATTATACAACATAGGCTCGACCGACGAAAATTATCAAATAAAAGACATCGCAGAAGTAATCAGAGATAATGTAGACTGTGATGTCGAATTCCAAAACCAAGATCCCGACAGCCGAAGTTACAGGGTCAACTGCGACAAGATTAAAAATGATTTGAACTTTAAAATAAAGTGGCCTCTCGAGAAGAGCGTCAAAGAACTTGTAAAAAATCTGACCGAACTGGGTCTTAATCATTCAGAATTTGATTCGCGAAAATATAACAGGTTGAAGCAGATAAAGTACCTAATAGAAACTTCGAGGCTAGACACAAACTTGAGATGGTTGAACAATATTCCTTCATAAGACTTTTAACCTGCGCAATTTGTACATCTCGTCAGAAAATTCCTTTTCTCCCCAGTTCTTGTAATTGTCTTTGACGTGTATGAATTTCCCAGAATATCTCAAGTCCTTGTTATCGGCGAGAAACAAACATAAATCCTCAGGTTCTTTAAAATCAACTACATCCTTCTCTTTGACATCGTCACCAGCTTTAATAGCCACCTCCAGCATTTCTGTTCTATTCGAGCCAGGTGCGACGCAGTAAACGAAAACATCTGGATTCAATTCTTTTGCCAGATTTTCAGCTAAACGAACCACCGCAGTTTTACTCACACTATATGCACTAAAATTGGGCTTGGCAAATCCTGATCCACCGCCAGAAAGGAAAATCACAAAACCATTATTTTTCTTCAAGCTCGGTATGCACATCTGCGTCAAGGCAGCCCCGCCAAAGAGATTAACATAAAACGTTTCCACCCATTTTGTCATGTCGTTCTTTTCAAATGGTCCAAGCGGGCCATGCATACCAGCATTGTTTATTATTCCATGAACGGATGATAAATCAATTTCATTTCCCAGATTTTCTATCTCAGATAAATTGCTGACGTCCATTATCACATCCTGGAAATTATTGTGCTTTATGCTAGTTCCAGACCTGCTTACCCCAATTACCTTGAACCCGGATTCTATGAAACGGTTCGCCAAGTGGTATCCTATTCCGCGGCTGGATCCAGTGATTATAATGACTTTATCTCTGGTGGTTTTCTCGGTAGCCATTAAAAACTTCCTCAATTATTTCGTCTATGCCCACTTTTGGTTTCCAATTCAACATCTCTTTCGCCTTTTTGTTGGACGATATCAAGCTAAACCCTTCTATTTCAGGTTTGGTGGCAATTCGCCCCTTTCCAGCAAGTTTGATAATTTTATTTGTCAATTCCATCATGCTTATCCTATTCTCAGTCTCGGACAAGATAAATGTCTCGCACCCATCAATTTCAGATAACAAAGCAAGCTTTATCGCTTCTGCTATATCACTCGCATGTACCCATTCCCTTTGAAAGCGTCCGTCACCAGCCAATTCAACAAGACCATTGGTTTCGATGTTGTCGACAAAATTGTAAATTATATTTTCCTTATAGCTATCATATATTTTACCTGAAATGTAATTTGGTCTCATTATGAAGGCATGTATACCGAATGACTTTGAATATGACCTGACAACCAATTCGGCAGCGGCCTTGCTGGCACCATAAGGATGGAGTGGTAATATCGGAGAGTTTTCGTCGACAGGAATTTCACTCTTTCCATGTACTGTTAAAGAAGACATGAGGACGAATTTTTTGATACCAAGTTGGCGACACGCTTCCATCAAGTTCAGAGTTCCTGACACGTTTACAGTGAAAAATTTGGACGGATTTTCGCGACTGGCTGTCCTGCCCTGAAGTGCGGCCAAATGCACTATAACATCTGGTGTGTTATTTTTTAGATGTGAAAGCACATTTTCGAAATTTGTTATGTCCATAGTGTCGACATCGGTTCCGTCAACCGTGCCAAATATCTTACACGCATCAATGACGTACTTGGCCAAAAGACCATTTGCTCCTGTAACATGAATTTTCATTTTCTACCACTTGTTACCATGTCTTCAGACATCTCAATTTTGTCACATTATGATTATCGAACGAAAATTTAAATACGCATTACAGAGGTACTTTTAAGATTATAAGATTAAAATCATACACATAAATGTGAATCCATGAAAAGGTTACGTTTCGTTATAGCCCGGCATTTATGTAGGATTTTGCCTCCTATAATATCCCAAAAAGTACGAGATTTTCTATACCCACGTGTATTATCAGTGTATGACAAATATGCATTTACCGTCAGGTCACAAACTGGTTCCCCGTTGACAAACAGTCTAAATGACCCGCACGCCTACAGATTCAGCACACACGGATATAACGAATGGAGAAACCTGGCTGTTGCCGTCGCATTATGCTCTCCTGGTGATACCATAGTCGAAATAGGTGCTCACATAGGAACAGAGACCGTCGGATTTTCTGATATACTTGGGGCTGAAGGTAAAGTTTACGCTTTCGAACCATTGCCATCCAACTTGAATTCGCTGAAGGAAACTTTTGACAACAGCCAGTACAATAATGTGATGATTTCACCTCTCGCATTAGGCGAGAAGTCGGGAAAAGTGAAATTTGTGGTTCCTTTGAACGAGTCTACGGGACTGGCTCACATTATGGCAGATGGTGAACAGCCATTCCAAACAATTGAGACTGATTGCATTACACTAGATTCTATAACAGATTCTATCAAAGATGCAAAGGTGATTTTCATAGATGCCGAAGGTTCTGACCTGAATATTTTACTCGGTGGAAAAAATTACATAAACAAGTACATGCCGAGCATTGTGCTTGAATGTTACCCAGCTTTTCTAGCGAGAGCGGGGTTTACGGTTCATGATTTATACACCACAATAAGAAGCTTGAACTATCACGTTTTCGAAATATCGAGTCTAGGGCTCGCTAGAATTAAATCAACCCATGATTATACAAAGGTCAAAAACTGGTTTTGTGTTCATTCTTCTAAGATTTCAGACACGAAGGCAGTAAACAAATATCTCATTATGTGCGGTATCCTACCATGCATACCGGGAATAAACCCGATGTCAAAAAGAGTTCAGTGATCTCAACTATCACAAATTATTTAAAATCATCGCATAATAACTATTAAAAAGTGGTCCGTTTGAATCCAGACATTAGCAAATTTTTACTACAGTGGGCATTTCAGCGCTTTTCAACCAAGTTCAAAATTAAAAACAATGAAATAATATTAGATGACTGTATAGTTAAGTTTAAGGACGTACATTCAAGTTCCAAACCGCAAGATATTGATTTTGGCTACAGAAAATGTCAGATAAAATACGGAGAACCAAATTTTTCAAAAAAGAAAGTAAATGGTAAAAGTATTGTAGAGTTTAATTTCGATCTTCCAAGAGAGCTTTATGACCATTTAACCCTTCAACATGAGAAAAATGCGAGAAAAGACAAACATGGTAGAATTAGACACAAACATGTGAATTCAAAGATTGCAGAACCTTCAATAGACATACTCATAGAAAATGTGTATACCGTACTGAAAGAAAGCGGCATCAAACTTGAAAAAAAGAAATTCAAAAACAAGGAATTTGCAATCTGCTTGACCCATGATATTGACAGGCTTGGTGAAGATAGATTGTTACGCTCGAAAACGTATGCATACCAGTCCCTTAGAAATATTCCACACCTCAAAATAAAAAAAGCTTTAGGATTGATTAAGGGCGTATTTTCGGGAAAAAACAATGACTATCAGATTCAAAGTGTTCTTGATCTGGAAAGAAAATACAATGCAGATTCTAGTTGGTTTTTTCTAGTGAGTAGAAAAGATTCCGATTTTGACATCAATGGACAACTTGCTAAAGCTACGTTTCAATTGTTGAAAGGTCAAGAAATAGGATTACACCCGTCCTTCATACCATTGGATCAAAATCATATACAGATGGAAAAATCTATTCTGAGCAGGCATGCAGAAATAAATGGCGTTAGGACGCATTATTTAAGAGGCGGATTTCCCGAAACACTTGTTGAATTGGAAAAATCTGGGTTTTCATATGATTCAACGTTCGGATATATAGACCAATATGGATTCAGGTTCGGTACATCTTACCCGTTTAACGTCATAGCAGGTGACAGAATTCTAGGGATTAAGGAAATACCTCAGACCCTAATGGACACTCAGGTGAAAGACTTCAAGACTGTTACAAAATACCTGGAAGATACTTTCAAAATTTTAAAATCAACGCACTCAGTTTTCGTGGTTAATTATCACCCCAGTAGATTTAACATCGAAAAATATGATGATCTAAACCTCAAAGTATATGAATGGATACTGAAAAAAGGAAAATCTGAAGGTGCTTTAATGACTTCTATCGAACAGGTGATGAATTCAATATACAGTTGATTTGTCTAAATACCGGAATTTTTCACAAATTCATCAATCTTTTCTGGTATTTTACATTCAGGAGACTCGTATTTCTTGAATTTGAAATTCTTCGATTTCTTAATGCAGGCTTCCAAATCTCTAACGTTTTTGCACTTCATCAGGTAACCAAGTCTGCTTAATTCGTCGACAATGTCTGGATTTCGTATCATTTCTGGGTTTTCTATGCAAATCAGTTTTTTTCCCAATCTTAACACTTCGAATATCGTGCCGGCACCATAATGCGATATGACAACATCCGACTTTTTGTAGTATGTATAGAATGAATCATGGAATCTGAACCATTTCATATTTTTAGGTATGTATTTACTGTTGCCTATTTGTGCAATAACATGCTCCTTCAATTTCGGTGCTATCCTATCCATTTCTTCCAGCAAGTCGTCGAAAAACCAACCAGAAATTACAAAAATCATGCTAACCTCCCCGCGTATATAGCATTAGGATAACTCTTCTTCATTGTTTCCCATTGTACAAAAAACAAGTCCGAAAATCGGTAAAGAATTCTCCCAGACAAAGACGGTGTTTTAACTCTGGAAAAACTCTCTATATAGATCAATTTTTTACCCATCAATTTGCCTATAATAAAAAACGGTATCGGGATGTTTGAACCCGTTGAGACTATAACCTTCGGGTTCTCCCTTAACAAAATCCATAATGACTGGAAAATTAGGACCATGAATTTGAGCAAATATCTATCTGGATTTATAACAAATCGAAATTTCCATTTTTTAGTAGGACTCCTGAATTTTGCAGAATATGCTGTAACAAAAGTCAAGTCGTAACCCTTCAGTTTTTCTGCCAAAAACACACTTTGTGTCAAATGCCCGCCAGGGCTGACCGGTATTAACATTTTCATGTTTATCGCGAATTAAATCCTATCTCAGATGTAACCTAAGAATAATAGACTTATAAAATTTTAAATAGTAATCAAATATGAAGAAGATGGTAAAAAAGGTTGGAGTTATCGGAACCGGTAAATGGGGGGTTAACCATGCCAGAATATATAGCGAGCTTCGCCCAGAGCACGCGGATTTTGTAGGAATTTCAGATAAGGATGTCTCAAGAAGGAGCATAGCCGAAGAATTTGGTGTAAATTTTTTTAGTGATTATACAGAGCTCATTAAAAACGTGGATAATGTCAGTATAGTCGTCCCGACCAATTTTCACTATCAGATTGTTAAATCGTGCCTGTTGGAGAACATAAACGTTTTAGTCGAGAAGCCATTTGTTCTGTATTCAAGGGAAGCCGAGGAATTGGTGAAACTGGCAAAAGACAAGAATTTAATTCTCCATATAGGATACCTTTTCCGTTTCAACCCAGTCACAACCGAACTCAAGAAATTATTACCAGAATTGGGAGAGTTGAGGGCTATAAATTCTAGATACATACAACCCAACCCACCACGTAGTGATTCCGGTGTCATATTCAATCTGTCCGTTCACTTGATAGATATTTTGAATTTCATTCTAGGCGAGCGACCTCTAACAGTTTTATGTAAAAAAACAAACCAGCTAGATCCGAATCTCGAGGACTCTGCAACCATCACTCTCGGATACGAGAAATTTCATGCTACACTGGAATTGAGCTGCCTTCATCCTGAAAAGAAACGCGATATGTTTATCTTGGGAACAAAAGGTGCAATTTATGCAGACTTTAAGGAACAGATGTTAACAAAATACAAACTTTCCGGAAATGAATGGATTAGCGAGACTATAAATTTGGAGAAGAAAGAACCTTTGAAAGAGATGATAAAGAACTTTTTGAATTCGAGTGAAAATTCTGAAATGAGAAAACTTGGAGAGGAAGAGATATATACAACTCGCATATGTGAGCGTGCTCTTGATTCAGCCAAATTGGGCCGGGAATTGGAAATATGAACAAAATAGTATATGAAAACGTAAAACTTGGAAAGGACGTTGAATTGGAGGAGTTCGTTATAATAGGCAAACCACCTGTCGGTAAGAAGTCCGGTGAACTTGAAACTATTATAGGCGACAATTCTACAATACGTTCCTTTAGCGTGATTTACTCTGGAAACAAGATAGGAAACAACTTCAAAACCGGCCACTCTGTAGTTATACGCCAATCGAACGAGATAGGAAATGATGTGAGCATAGGCATAGGCAGCGAAGTTGCATTCAATGTAAAAATAGGAAACAACGTAAAGCTTCATTCAGATGTTCATATATTCGAGAATACAGTCATAGAAGACGATTGCAGAATTAGTCCAGGAGTTTATTTTTTGAATTCTAAATATCCGTATTCTCCCGGTGAAAAAGAAAGGTTAAGGGGGTCTGTCATAAAAAAAGGAGCAATAATTGCAGCGAGGGCAATAATAATGCCGGGTGTTACAATTGGTGAAAATTCGTTAATAGGAGCCGGTTCTTTAGTAACAAAAGACGTTCCACCTTTCAAAGTGGTTATAGGAAGACCAGGAAAAGTCATAAAAGATATACGAGAAATAAATTTCCCTGACGGGAGACCCGTTTACAATATCTAAATGATTGAAATGAAAGTCCCACTAGTTGACTTGAAGATACAACATTCGTTGTTGAAGAATGAGATTATCAAATCTATAGAAAACATTATAGACACTTCAGAATTCTTGAGAGGAAGTACTTTGGGTGTGTTTGAAAAAGATTTCGCGAAATTTTGCGGGGCTAATTTTTGTGTTGGATGTAGTTCAGGCACAACGGCATTGGAACTTGCTCTTCGTAGTTTAAATCTAAACCACAATGACGAAGTTATCACTGTATCGAATACTTTTACTGCAACAGCAGAATCTATTGTTAACGTCGGTCTGACTCCAAAGTTTGTAGATATAGATGGAAATACGTTCAACATGGATGTCAATAAAATAGAAAGTCACATCTCTCAGAAGACCAAAGTTATTTTACCTGTGCATTTGTATGGTCAACCATCTGACATGAAACCTATAATGGAAATTGCTGAAAAACATAATCTGATTGTTGTTGAAGATTGTGCACAAGCACACGGTTCTGAATATGATGGTAAACGAGTGCCTATAAGCGATGTAGGATGTTTCAGTTTTTATCCAGCAAAGAATTTGGGGTCATTTGGCGACGCAGGTTGCATTGTAACCAACAATGAAAAAATAGCTTCAATATCAACCATGCTACTAGATCATGGAAGGGGGAAAAACAAGAAATACGAATACAATGTTGTAGGTTTTAATTACAGGATGTCTGATATACAAGCGGCTGTTCTTAATGTAAAGTTGAAATTCTTAGAAGACTTTAACAAAAAGAGAATAGAAAATGCAAAACTGTACAATGACTTATTGGCAGAATTGAAAGACAGTGTTGTAGTACCATTTGTGGCGGAATATTCGAAGCATGTGTTTTATGTTTACACGATAATGGTAAGGAACAAAAAAAGGGACGATCTGGCCGAATTTTTGAAGCAGAACGAAATAACTACACAAATTTACTATCCCATACCATTGCATCTTCAACCCGCGTACAAGAATTTAGGATATAAACGGGGTGATTTTCCTGTTACCGAGGAAGTGTGTCAAGATATTTTAAGCATGCCCATGTATCCCGAGTTGACAGAGGAACAAATTAGATTTGTAGTAGACAAAATAAAACAGTTCTTCAACAATCAAATATAATCCCTAACGTTTTTTATGTTCCAAAAAATTCCATTCAAAACTGCTCTACTATATTGAGAATCCCCCCTTACCAAACGAAACATAATCTCAAACATATAGTATACCAATGTCAGAGGTACATTCACGAGTTTCCTAAACAAAGAAAGGTTTTTGAGCATGAATCTAATCCTATTTTTATGATAATGGAAAACTCTTATGTACGGTTCTTTTTTCACTGTCACACTTCCAATATGATATATTTTTGATTTAGTGGCTGTTACAGTCGTGTAACCAAACTTCTTAGCTCGATAACAAAAGTCTACCTCGTCCCATGACATGAAATTCTTCTCATCAAACTCTACGATCTTATCAATTACTTCTCTTTTAACTAGACCGAACGTATGGTCAACTTTTAAAACATCCGGAAACTGGTTCCTATATATTTCATCCTTCGCTACAGGTACGAATTTCAAAATTACTTTGTCGATTTCCACATATCCAAGTCTCTGAATAACGTCAGTCTTTGCCGAATTGAAATCCATCAGAACACTGCCGACAATCCCAATCTTATTGTCAGACTCGGCGACTTTAACAAGTTCTGTCAGCCAGTTCGGATCTACAATCATATCATTATTCATTACAACTATGTACCTGCCTCTACTGTTTTTTATCCCTTCATTCCAAGCTCCCGTAACACCTCGGTTTATTTTAATTTTTACGGCTTTCGCATCCGGAAAATGTTCTTTCACATATTCATAACACCCATCATCAGAACCATTGTCAACTACGATCACTTCGTAATCTTTGTATACGGTTTCCTTTATCGAATTCAGCAAGTTTACCGTAAGGTTCTTTCCATTATAGCTCGGTATTACTATTGACACTTTTGGTACAGTCATAACACCCACTTAACTTATAACAATTTAAGTTTTATTTTCGTACGGAATTTATCATCTTAAATAGTCAACTAATGAAATATTAAGTGTCAAAATGGAAAAAATCAATACGCGCAAAAAAATAGTTTATACTACAATTGGCATAATTCTCGTAGCTGTATTATCTGTCATAGCCATAGAAATAATATTCCAAATAGCGTCATGGATTTTCCCTGAATCAAATATATATAAACAAGGACCAAATCCGTTACGAATAATGGAGTACGACTCTTTCACATTGTGGAAGTTAAAGCCGGATGTCGATGCTAGCATCATACTATCTGACGGGGATACGATAAGTGTCCAAACCAATGATTTGGGTTTAGATGATGTTGGATTCAGAGACGATGGAACCAATGATTCTGTTTATGCTATTGTGCTTGGAGACTCTTTCACTTTTGGCGCCGTAAATATGACTGATACTTGGGTGGAAAAACTTGAATCAAAAACAGGAAAAGATTTTATAAATATGGGGGTTTCCGGATATTCTACATTACAATCAGAGAAACAAATGGAAAAATACGGGACAGAACTCAAGCCAGAATTAGTTGTTGTCCAGTTTTATTTCAATGACATAGACGGTAATTATCTTCTTACACCTAAAATGAGAGAGGTTAGAAATTGGCTTTTATGGAACACCAAAACATATAGTCTCGTGAGATATTTCAAATACCAAGTGCTGGATTCACCAAGTTCGACAAGCATAACTTACAACGATGACAAGTTCAATTTCACATTTCAACCTGAACTCCTTCCACGCAAAGAAACTATAGAGAGTGAGTCAGTTAAAAAAGGTCTGGTGATAACAGAGGATTCTTTGATTCGAATTAAAAATTTATCCGATTCCATAAATGCCAAAATGATAGTGGTTATAATGCCAAGCAAGGAACAGGTATACGGTCATTTGATTTCAGACAAAATACCAGGTTTTAACGAGATAAATCTAGATTATTACACAAATACAATTTATCAAATTTGTCAAGAAAACGCATTAACATGCATAGATCTAACACATTCATTTAGAAAACATTCTGAAAATACCCAACTTTTCTATTCAATAGACACGCATCTCAATGTTAATGGAAATGAACTAGCAGCCGAAGAAGTTTATAAATTCCTTCAAAGTGAAGGTTTGTTATAGAATTTCAATATTATATGATTTTCATCTGCTCTTCGAATAAGTACAAAGTATTTTTCAGAAGCATCTCCACAGTCACCGGTCCCACCCCTCCAGGAACAGGTGTGACTTCTGCCTTCTTGCTCACATTCTCATAATCAACGTCTCCCGTTATGATACCATCAACTTGACTTATACCCGCATCTATAATTTTTGCGCCCTGTTTTACCATATCAGTTTTAATTAATTTTGGGACTCCTGCACAACTCACAACTATGTCCGATTCTTTTGTATACATTTCAATGTTTTTTGTATATTCATTACAAACGAAAACAGTAGCACCTTTATTCATTAAATATATACTCAATGGTGATCCAACTAATCTTCCACTACCAACAACTGTTATTTTTTTACCTTTCAAATCATTTCCTATGAATTCCATAATAGCCGAAACAACTGGCGGTAACAGTATGTCATCTTTTTTACTCATCAAGTTCCCTAAATTTAAGGGATGTAAACAATCTACATCTTTACTCGGATGTATTGATCGCAATATCTCTTCTGTATTTTGATTTGGAAGCGGAAGCTGGATTAATATAGAGTTACAATTTACATCTTCATTTAAATTTCCAATAATTTTTATAACATCTTCCGTGCTTGCACTTCCATAAATCTCATATTTTTGAAAATCAATACCTAATTCCTTTGCCGCAATCTCCTTTCTTCTAACAAATATTTTCGAACTTGCATTATTTCCTACTAATATAGTGCAAAGCTTAGGCACTCTGTTATACCTAATTTTCAATTCGTCTAACTTTTTATCTAAAGATTTTCTAATTTCCGATGCAATCTCTTTACCATTTGTTCTCATAGATATCTTTCTCAGTTATTATTACATCCATTGTTATATCATGTTTTTTCTCATGGACTTTTTCTACAAGTTGAAATTCATAACATATACCAATCTTCAATCCGTTAAAGTCGCCTAAAAACCTGTCGTAGAAACCTTTACCATAACCCATTCTATTTCCTTCCACATCGAAACAAACTCCAGGAACAATGCATATTTCCAATCTGTTTTTGTCTATCTCAGAACCAGAAGGTTCTTTTACACCAAAATTATTGGTTTCTAACCTATCAAATCCTGTAAATCTTATAGGCACTATACTATTATTCAACAATTTCGGCAAATAGAATTCTTTGCTATCATCAAGCAACGGACTTATTTTAACTTCGTTCCCAATTTCAAAATATAACATAATTCTAGTAGACTTTTTGAAAGGCTCGTAATTTCTTACTTTGTCTACTATGACTTTGCTTGTCTCAATCACAAGATTCCTATTTAGTGCATTTCTTTTCAAAATCAATTCATTTCTAAGATCGTGTCTTTTCATAATTTTTAATATTACTCAAGGTTTTAGAATGTTAGTGTTGTATATGTTTACTGTCACCTATTTATAGTTAACTCCATTTTAAATGAATTGTGAATACGATGGAATGGCTACAAATTTTAAAAAATACAGACCCTCAAACTTTTGAGGCCATAACCAACGAACTTGATAGACAGAGAAATACTCTGGATCTTATACCATCGGAAAATTTCACCAGTGTAGCCGTATTGCAGGCTATAGGATCGGTATTGACAAACAAATATTCAGAGGGCTATCCCGGGAAAAGATATTATGCAGGCAATGAGTTTATCGACACTGTGGAAAAACTAGCTATAGAAAGAGCTAAAACCCTTTTCAATGTCCCTCATGCAAATGTTCAAGCGTATTCGGGTTCACCAGCCAATATTGCTATTTATTTTGCAATCTGTAAGCCCGGTGATGTAATAATGGGTCAGAATTTGACTGATGGCGGTCATTTAACACATGGATGGAAAACAAGTATTACCGGTCAATATTTTAAAAGTGTGCCTTATCACGTCAAGCCGGATGGTTATATAGACTTGGAAGAAGTAAGGAAACTGGCTGCAGAGAACAAACCTAAAATTATTTGGGTAGGAGCGACTGCATATACAAGGGAATTTCCATTCGAAGAGTTTTCAAGAATAGCCGATGAAACAGGGTCATATTTAGCTGCTGATATATCCCATATAGCCGGATTGGTTGCTGCAGGTGTACATAAAAGCCCGGCGTCTTATGTCCATGTTATTATGACCACAACGCACAAGACACTCAGAGGTCCGAGAGGAGCTATGATAATGGTTACTAGGAAAGGATTGGAAAAAGACCCAGAACTTGCAGATAAAATAGACAAATCAGTATTCCCGGGGTTGCAGGGAGGACCGCATGATAATACAACTGCCGGCATAGCAGTTGCATTACACGAATCAATGAAACCAGAATTCAAAGAATATAGTCTGCAAATTGTAAAAAATGCTAAAGCACTTGCCGAAGAACTGATGAATAATGGATTAAAACTTGTAACAAGTGGTACTGACAATCATATGATACTAATAGATCTTACAGACCTTGGTGAAGGTAATGGAATATTGGTACAGGAAACATTGGAACTTTGTGGTATTATAGTTAATAAAAACACCATTCCTAATGACCCATCATCTCCCTTTTACCCAAGTGGAATTAGATTAGGTACACCCGCAATTACAACCAGAAGTATGAAGGAAAACGAAATGAAAGTCATAGGAAATTTAATGTCTCAGATTATTAACGAAGTTAAAGGTCACCAATTACCAAGCAACAAAGAAAAAAGGCAAGAATATCTCAAAAAATTTAAATCAGATATGAAAAACAATCAAGTTGTAAAGAACGTTAAGAATTCTGTAGAAAACCTATGTAAACAATTTCCATTATACACAAATCTATAGAATGATTCAACTATGCCATTAGAATTAACATCTGATTTTTTAATATTTTCATTCATTTTTGTTCTATTGAATCTTGCATTCGACGCATTTTCAAAAAGATTTTTACATTCAAGCGGAGTAGATTTTTTATTTTTTGCACCATGGTTAACTGGCATAAGATTCGGTATTTATGAAGGTCTTCTACTGGCTATAATTCTATCCGTTTCACACAGTTTCATATATCTTCGATTGCAACGTTTTGTATTATTTTCATTTCCCGCTCAAATAATAGTTGTATTTTCAGGACATTTCTTTGGATTTGAAGGATTCTGGTTTACTCTAATCGGATATTATTTTTTAACTACAGTTATTGTAAGATTTCTGGGGGGTATTGGCGCAAGATATTTCATATTCATTTTCCTTAATTCTATAACAAATATTTTTTTGAATTATTTGTTTACAAGTTCCTTGATTCTCTGAGAGTTTTCATTCCTTTCCTATACGCCAAATAATTAGAAATCCCAGGACGCGTATACAAACGACTGGAAGATTTCTGCCTGTTAATTATTTTGACAGCGTCGTTTTCGACGAGCGTCAATGCAGCTATCATCGAATTGATACCTTCTTTCAAAACTTTCTCGAAGAGAGTTGCGTAAGAATCATTTCGTCTGACATCTATAGTATTCTGAACTATTACAGGACCAGTATCTACACCTTTATCAATAAAGTGAATTGTAGCACCTATTTTATCAAAATCTTTGTTAATGATAGACCAAAATAAAGGATCGAGTCCGCGATATTCTGGAGTTATGCCAGGATGCATGTTCAAAACACCTTTGGGTAAAATAGAGATTATCTCATCTTTTAAGATACTTACTCCATAAACCACCAAAACATCAGCTTTTAATTTCCTTATAAAATTTTTGGCTTCGGTATCATTTATGTTTTTAACATAACATATCGGTATATTATCTATATACGCATCATTTGTTTTCGAGAAAGCTTTTCCTTTGCCAAGTAAAAATCTCTTGGAAAAATAAAATATAAGTTCATCGATTGCTTTCAGTAATCCCAATTTTCTAGTGCGTTTTAGTACTCTTAATATAGATTCTTTTCTTCCGCGTTTTTCTTCGAATATTATTCCAGCCACATTTTTTTCTCTACATACGCTCTCTACAAAATACATAGCACTCGGGTAAGAACTAGTTGCAAGTACAATACGAAGTTTCTTGGTCATAATAATTATCCGAGTTATCCTCTAGTTCTTTGAATGAAAAAATAGAAGTTTTTCAAAATTCTTATTTTGTTATATAATTTTCTGGCTATTACAAACAAGGTGGAATTTGTAAATTTATAAAATTTCTTAACCTCTCCACCAAAACTCATTTTGAATTTGTTTATCCCATAAGTTTTCTCATTTTTCTTAGCAAACAAATCATATCCAAACAAATCAAAATATTGAAATCCGTTCCTTTTCGCATAATCCATGATTTCGTAAATCAATATGCTATTCGCTTGTATATGTTTGATATCTTGGTTAGATGCGTTTATGTAAAAAATCACAGTATCCTCGGAATTGAGTATTATAGCACCCGATGCTATTTTATCACCTGATTTCGCAACAAATAATTTTACGAGATTATGCGGTATGAGTGACTTGAATCTCATGAAATCTTCTTTATTTAAAGTTCCTACACCCCAAGTTTTACCAACATCATCGTAAATTTCGAAGAATTCTTCCCATGCATTTTCATCAATTGTAGCATCTACAACTGTTACACCTTGTTTCTTCGCCTTGTTAACATCATATCTGCTATCTTTATCCAAAAACTCCATAGTACTTTCATGTTTAGTCAAATCGA
Organism: Candidatus Aenigmatarchaeota archaeon; assembly: GCA_016187385.1. Taxonomy (GTDB): domain Archaea; phylum Aenigmatarchaeota; class Aenigmatarchaeia; order CG10238-14; family SCSR01; genus JACOWB01. The sequence continues at coordinate 274,486 of JACPJU010000001.1, read as the reverse complement.
CAATTACAGTAGCCTTTTCAGTCGGATTAAATCCTGTTTTGAAAGCTAGATTGCTGAGTCTGTGATCCTGATAGGTTGTATTCACTATATTTACACCAGAAAGGCTCTTGAAAAATCTCAGAATATTTAATTTAACCTCGTCGTTTGTGCCGATCGGCATAGAACAAGAAGTGCGTATTTTTATGAATGTTAACCTTTTTTCTTGGAAAGCCATCCAGCCTATCAATTCTTCTCCGTCCCTAGCTATAATGTATTTCGGATTATCCAATGCCACTTTTGCCCACTCGAAAGTTCTGAATACCGGTGTAAAGTCATGTTTATACAAATCGCGCCATTTCTTTTCATCATTTTCAACTATCTCTATTTTCATGTGAAACCATCTATGCAAAATGTTTCTCTACTTTTGAACCAAGAAATATTCTCACCGTATCAATGAAACCCATCATCATCGTTTTGGCTTTACCTGTTTTCTTTCTATAAGATTTTCTTCTTTTCTCAAGTATCCAACCAATGTTTGATACTGGCCATACAACGCCTTTTATCACCGATTTAGCAGCTCTTAGGTTCCCCCTAATTAGAAAAAGAATGGAAAGAGCCGACCATGAAAATATGTATACAGGTATCATCCAAAACAAATCCAACATCGCGGCATTCTTCGCAATTGTTATCAATCCGTTCCTTGCGTTGTAATAGTAGAATGTGTCGCTGTACGCTTTCTTACCAAGCCCCTTTAGGGACCCGCTCACTGAATGATAAACTTTAGATTTCGGGGCAAGTGCTACTTTATACCCATTATCCCATAACCTCCAACCAATGTCAGGATCTTCGCAATAAAGAAAGTAATCATCATCAAATTTTCCTATCGAAGTATACAATTTTTTGTCGATTATCATTGAACACCCTGTTGGATAGAATGTGTAAATTGTACTACCTACATCATCATCTCTCTTGCCTTCGCCAACGGATCCTGATATACCTAAAATACTCCAGAAACCACCTACAGTGTTTATTTTATCCTTCCGATTCTTGTAGAGAACCTTTGAAGAGAATGCACCGACACTTTTATCTTTTTCGATAGAATCCACCAGTTCTTTAAGAAAATTTTTGTCTACAACAGTGTCCGGGTTCAAAAATATCAGATACTTACCCTTCGCTACACTAACACCAACATTGTTACCACCGGCATACCCCAAATTCTTTCCAGTTTCAATAAATTTTATCCATGGTAGATATTTTTTTATTATCTCTACAGAATTATCAGATGACGCATTATCTACAACAACCACTTCATACGTATACTTGCCATGGTCTATTTTCTTCAATGAATCTAAGCAATCCTGGATAAATCTACCACCATTGTAGTTCAATACAATAACAGAGACCATTGGACGATTCAAACAATCACTAAATAGAGTAATCCCGATAATAATTTAAAGGAATGTGTCATTCTGGTTTGAATTCCCTTACAGATGCTACGATTTTCTCCAATTCAGCATCAGCCAGCCCAGGAAATAGAGGCAGTGTTATTATATTTTTCCATACAGTATCTGTTACAGGTGTGTCTGGTCTATTTATACGACCTTCTTTTATTAAACCCTCAAAATAAGGGTGCATATGAACAGGTAAATAATGAACACCTGCAGATATACCATTGTTACCCAAGTGTTCTATTAACCCGTCTCTATTTTTTACCTTCGGGACAAACATATGCCATGAGCTCTTGACATTTGGTTTTTCTACAGGTAATTTCACCCATCCCAAGTCTGAAAATGCTTTCATATAGCGGCTAGAAATGTTTCTTCTCAATTCATTCGCTTTATCCAATTTCTTTAATTGTACAAGTCCGATAGCAGCTGTTATGTCATTCATATGATATTTGTATCCTAACCCGTCTATTTCGTAATACCATGAGTATTTTTTGTTTTCAGCTCTTTCGAAAGTCGATTTGTTGATGCAGAACCATCTCAACTTTTTAACAGCCTGATAAACCTTTTCGTCGTTTGTAGTTACCATGCCACCGTCTCCAGTTGCCATGTTTTTTACAGGATGAAAGCTGAAACAGGTGATATCAGATACAGAACCGATCTTTTTCCCATTGTATTCAGCCCCGGCGGCATGTGCCGCGTCTTCTATTATCGGAATCTCTTTTCGTTGGGCAAATTCGATAAATTCATCCATGTCGCACGGGTGACCGCCATAGTGGACGGGTATGATAGCTTTTGTATCTTCAGTGAATTTCCTTTTTGCATCTTCTATGCTCATACAGTTAGTATCTTCGTCAATATCCACAAAAACAGGCTTGGCGTTGTTATATAATGCGACATTAGCCGTAGCAGCGAATGTCAGTGAGGGTACTAGTATTTCACCAGATTTTATTCCAAGTGCTTTGATGGCAATATCTAAAGCGGCAGTCCCAGAATTGACAGCTATTGCATAATCTGCTCCCACATATTCAGCAAATTTTTCTTCGAATTCTTGAGTCTTAGGACCTACTCCTAGCCAGCCAGAATTGATAACTTCGGCTACTGCTTCTATCTCTTCTTTACCAACCCAAGGTTTAAACAACGGGATCATCGAATCAACAATTAGCTTTAATAAATTAACGCTTATATGTTAAGTGTAAAACTTAAATAGATGATGTCATGAAAGGTCTGATTTTGGCAGGTGGTCATGGGACACGCTTAAGGCCAATAACTCACACGAGCAATAAACATCTAATCCCCCTAGCCAACAAACCTATGCTGTTCTATTCAATAGAAACGTTAAAAGATGCTGGTATTACCGACGTAGGAATAATAGTTGGCCATACCCCCCAAAGGATACAAGAAATAAAAGACGCTGTTGGAGACGGGTCAAAACTAGGTATAAAAGTTACTTATATAGAACAAGACGCTCCAAGAGGTTTGGCTCATGCAGTCAAGGTTGCAAAGGATTTTCTTACAACCAATAATAAAGATGGAAAATTTGTAGTTCATCTTGGTGACAACATTTTGAAAGGCGGTATAAAGAAATATGTCGAAAAATTCATGGATTCTGATATAGACGGTCTAATTTTGCTGAAGAACATACAGAATCCGAGTAGATTCGGCGTTGCTGAAATAAAGGACGGAAAATTAATAAGGCTAGTCGAGAAACCTAAAATTCCTCCGAGCGATTTGGCCATGGTCGGCATTTATATGTTGAATAGACACATCTTCGATTCCATAGAAAGATTGAAACCATCCTCAAGAAACGAATACGAGATTACAGAAGCGGTGCAGGGTATTATAGACAGCGGCAAAAATGTCCATCATGAGATTGTCGATGCAGAATGGTGGAAAGACCCTGGAGACCCAGTAGGTATTTTAGAAGCTAACAGACTTTTGTTGGACGAATTAAAACCATCCAACAAAGGTTTGGTTGAAGATGGTGCAACTATTGTGGGCAAGGTGAATATCGACACAGGAACAATAATCAAGAAAGGAGCTTCTGTAAAAGGGCCTGTTGTTATAGGCAAGAATTGCGTGATTGGGGATAATGCATGTCTGGGTCCCTACACATCGATAGGGGACAATACAATAATCGAGAATGCTGAAATCGAGTCTAGCATAGTTATAGGAAATTCAAAAATAAATTGTCGACAAAGGATTGTCGATAGTCTAATTGGAGGAAATGTAAATATCTCTGAATTTTTAGGGACTCCTTCAACGGCAATCCAACTTGTTGTAGGAGAACATTCTATAATAAAAGTTTAAACCGAAAGAGCGAGAGTTAAATATGGACTGGAAAAACAAGAAAGTATTAATAACAGGCGGGTCAGGTTTCATAGGGTCGCACATCGCTGAGAAATTGGTTGAGCTCGGCGCTAATGTCAGTGTACTTGATATAAAGTTCGGCAAAAATATCCAACACCTAGACGGCCAAGTGACTTTTATCAAGCAGGATATAACCGAGTATAACTTTGCACTTCCAGACAGTTTAGAGTACATATTCCATTTGGCGGCTTATACATCTCCGTCCATTAGTAATGAGAAATACGATACTGCATTCAAAGTTAATGTATTGGGGACCTACAATGTACTCAAGTCTGCACTGAAGATAGAAAATCTTAAAAAACTTGTCTTCACTTCCACTGCCCTGATTTATGGCGAGCCTAAATATTTACCTATTGACGAAAAGCACCCAACACAAGTTGTCGACATATACAAGACAGGTGACATTTACAGGGTTTCCAAAAAACTGGGGGAGGATATGTGTACCACATTCATAAGAGAGTACAACATGCCGATTGTTTTTCTCAGGTTGTTCAATACATTCGGTCCGAGACAGGACTCTGAATTTTTCATACCGAAAGTCATAACCCAAGCGATGAATGACAAGAAAGTCGAGATATGGACAGACAAACCTACACGGGATTTCGTATTCATACACGATACTGTTGATGCCATTATAAAGGCAGCTGAAACCGATTTTATCGGCGGTCCCATCAATATAGGATTGGGGCGTGAGATAAAAGTAATTGACATAGCCAAGCAAATAGCAGACAGGTTTGATTCGACATTGTCTGTATTGAACAAGCAGGTGCCGGGGTCTACTAGGTTGTGTGGTGACAATTCACTAGCCAAAAAAATACTAAGATGGGAGCCGAAAGTAAACTTCGAAGAAGGTCTTGATCAAACGATAGACTGGTTCAAGAAAAATAACAGCTGATGTCGAGATTCTCGAATTTAAAAATTTATCATTTGTAACTTATACTATGAAATGCGAAATATGCTCTAGCGAAAAATTGTACAATGTCATTGATTTGAGCCATCAACCACCAAGCGATGCTTTCCTATCGGAAGAACAACTTGGTAAAAGTGAAACATTCTATCCCCTTAATGTATTCTTTTGCGAAGACTGTAAACTAGTCCAGTTGAATTATGCTGTAGACCCGAAAGTTTTGTTCACTGACAATTACATATATACATCGGCTTCCAACAAACCTCTTTTGGCGCATATGAAATCATTAGCAGAACGTTTTGTAAAAGATTTTAATCTGACAGAAAAAGATTTGGTTATTGATATAGCGTCTAACGACGGCGCATTATTACAAGAGTTTGCAAAACAGAACGTAAGAATTCTCGGGGTCGATCCGGCAAGTGTGGCCGACATAGCAATAAAGAATGGTATACCCACAATCAAAGACTTTTTCAATGAAAGTTTGGCCGAGACAATTTCAAGCAAATACGGAAAAGCAAAGTTGATAACAGGATTGAGCCTTATTCCGCATGCAAAAGAATTAACCTCGATAATAGATGGTGTCAAATTGCTCCTTGAAGATTCTGGAGTTTTCTTGACAGAATCACACTACATAGTCGACATGATAGAAAAACTTCAATACGATGCAATTTATCACGAGCATCTGAGATACTATTCTGTTACGGCTCTCGTCAATCTTTTCAACAGATTTAATATGGATGTCTTTCATGCGGAACGCATTCCAACCCATGGTGGATCTATCCGTATCCTAGCATGCAATAAAGGAACATATCCTATTTCGGATTCTGTCAAGTCTCTTCTCAATCAGGAGAAACAATCCAATCTAAATTCGCGCGAGAATTTTGACAATTTCAGAAACCGTGTAAATAGCAATAGAGAACATCTCAAACGCATGTTGAATGATATCAAGTCTAAAGGTCACAGAATTGTCGGAATTGGAGCGCCGGCAAAAGGAACTACACTTCTAAACTTCTGCAAAATAGATTCCAGTATACTTGACTATTTGGTCGAAACTAATGAATTGAAAATTGGAAAGTACTCACCAGGTATGCATATCAAAATAGTGGAAGAGTCTAGGTTGGTAGACGAACAACCCGAATACGCATTATTACTACCATGGAACATAAAAGACGACATCATACCTAAACTCAGGCAGAAGGGGTATAACGGAAAGATTATTGTACCTAACCCAGAACCTCACATAGTCGGTGATTGATATATGAAAGACAGACTTGTAATTTTCGATTTGTACAGAACTCTAATTGAAGCAGAAAATATAGCGGATAATGCTTACATAGAAACAGTTAAAGCTCTTTATGATGTCGATGGAGGAAGAACTGATGCAGATCCAACATCAACAACTATACAGTCAGTAGTTTCTCAAATAGCTGGAAAGAAGGGCATCTCCAAGGAAGATATAGAAATAAGCAATAATCGCATACTCCCAACATATGAAAATATTTTCGAGAGATGCTTGAACGAAGGAAAAGTTGTGACATTATCTGGAGTCTCGGATCTGATAGAGTATTTGAGAGAGAACAAAGTGCCTTTTGGTGTCTATACTGGTGATTCGTTTAGGACCTTGGACGCATTATTGAAGAAGGTTGGATTAAACAATTATTTTCCCGAAGACATGAGGAGTTGCGGGAGTAATGAAACTTCAGACAGAACAGAATTGCTCAGAATAGCTATAGAAAAATCTGAACGGAAATATAGATTGAAATTCTCTAGAGATGGTATATACGTAGTTGATGACTCTTGGAGAGGTATAAAGGCGGGTGAAATACTAGGTATAAACTCCATAGGTGTAGGTGGAAATCCAGAAAGATTCGAAAGATATGGTGTCAAACCGACTTACTTTTTTGAAGACCTTAGAGATTACAATGCTATCATGAAAATTGTATTAAGTTAATTTCGAGAAAAGAAATCTTGTGAAACGGGTTCTGCAGGACCGCCGTTTGCCTTTATAACTCGTGCTATACCTTCACGAATACCAATTTTGTATTTGAATCCCAGTAGCTTCTCTGCTTTCGTCGGATCAGCGAGAGACCTTCTTGTGTAAACGGGCAATTTCGGAGGAACATATATGGACTTGTAGTTAGTTCCAAGATATTCATTGATGATTTGAATAACTTTGTTCATGCTGGACTCTACACCAGTTCCTGCATTGAATACTTCAGCATACGGGAAATTCTTTTCCATAGCAAGGGTATAAGCCCTTACTACATCATCAACATGAATAAAATCACGCATTTGATTACCATCAGCCCAGACTGTCGGATCTTCTTCCCTAAGCATCATCCAAACAAACAGTGAAATAGTACTCGCATAATCGCCTTTCGATTTCTCATTGTCGCCATATACCATAAATGGTCTTATGCCAACAGTTTTTATTCCATACTGCGTTGTATACAATTTAGCCATGTCTTCGACGAATTTTTTCGCCAGTGCTTTCATGTCTGGCGGAGTCAATGGTAGATTTTCATGATGGGGACACGGATTACCCTCATAGACACCGCCCGAACTTGCATATACAATTTTTTTAACATCCATCTTTCTCATGGCTTCCATTATATTCAGAAATCCTATAACGGTCGAATATGTTCTGTCAACAGGATCATCGACATACATTAGCATCGACGACGGACCTCCCTGGTGATTTACAATGTCAACCCCTTCCATGGCTTTCATAACATCTTCGAATTTCCTCATATCGCCTTGCACGTAAGTTATCTGATTCTCCAATCCCTTGAGATTCTCCCTAGAGCCGAAGGACAAATTATCCAAAACTACTATTTCATGACCTTGATCTAACAAGGATTTTGTCATTTTGCTTCCTATATGACCCGCTGCTCCTGTAACAAGAACTTTCATACCAATACACTTTGACAATAAAACCTTAAATATTTATTTTCTTTTCGTTTCCATTGCAGATATGTCATCTTCTAAACCTTTATAAATGAATTAGATTAGAGATAGGTATGCGTAATTTACTTTTCCGCGCATTCAAAAAATCAGTAAAATCCCTTTCGGGGCGTGGTCTGAGTAGGAAATGGCCGATCAGTTCATTATACAAGTTTTTTTTCTATCACTTGAAACCGGATTTTGTAGAATTTGAAGGTCACAAGATATATCTACCCAAAAAGGACATCGGTGATGTGGCACACGATATTTCTATCCTCAATACATGGGTAGGAAAAGGTGAAATCAATGTTTTCAAGCATGAAATAAAAAGGGGGGATATTGTTATAGATCTGGGTGCGCACATCGGTTATTATACGTTGCTTGCCGCAAAATTGGTTGGAGATAATGGTAGAGTCTACGCCTTCGAGCCAGATCCAAATAATTTCGAGTGTCTCAAAAAAAATGTAGAAGAGAATGGCTACAAGAACATAACATGTATAAACAAAGCCGTCTCAAACAAAACTGGAAAAACCAAATTGTTTTTTTCAGATGAAACCGACAACAGCCAAATAATTAATTCCGATGATGGAAAGTTTGTTATAGTAGATGTAACATCACTAGACGATTATTTCAACAATAATCAAAGTGCCGATTTCATCAAAATGGACATAGAAGGATCTGAGGGTAGAGCTTTACAAGGCATGACAAACTTGCTGAAAAATAGTAGAAATATAAAAATTCTTACGGAATTCTTCCCCGATAAGTTACAGTTCGCTATTGATGCAAAGAAATATCTTGAAATGTTGGAAGGACACAAATTCAAATTCTATGATATCGATACTGAAACTGGAAAATTAAGACCAGTCACAAAGGAGCATTTAATTGAAACCTACAATATAGGAAAGAAAAAATTCGAGAGTGGTCGAGTCACAAATATTTTATGCCTGAGGTAGCTTATTCAGATTTTGGTATATAAAGAGACTCGGTTCTTGACAATTCTTTGAATGTTTTAGTGGGTTGTACCATTTTTGTCAAGCCACGAGGAAGGAACCAATAGTATCTGAATCCTTTAATGTGGGGCATTTTGTAAATATCAACTGTAACCTTTCTTTTAATCAGATTTTTTGCTTTCTGTTCAGAATCAATGAAAACCCCATTGTATAATTTCATAACTTCTTTGTACTTTTTAAATGAAAATCCCGTTCTCAGATAATTGACCATCCATTTCAATGCGAAAGAATCCTTGATGGGGGAATTCTTGTACGGGCTGTTTGATATCGACAGTAATGTCAACCATCCCCTCATCGCATAATAGAATCTTTTCGGCGACCGGCTTTCAGTAATCATTTTTGTATAATGTTCGCCTACCTCTATGGGAGAGAATAAAATTTTGTATCCCGCATTCCACAATCTCGCCCCCAATATGGTTTCATTGAAATGACGAACCATATCCTCTTCAAGAAGTTTACTCCCAAGTTTTTTTATCGCGCTTGCCCTGAAAATTCCCAAGACGGAAGACGCAACCGATATGACATGTTCTTCCCTGTCGCATTCTTTTATGTTCAAGCCTTGTGATAACGCATTTGTAATCAGCATCTCATCGAACATCATGCCCGTATGGTCTATTATATCAGACTTCCAGCGTAGTTCTATGCCGTTCAGGGCACCCACCCTCTCGTCTTGTTCCATTCTTTCAACGAGTTCGCCTATAGCGTTCGGATAAATGTTTACGTCATTGTTCACCATCATGAAATACTTTGATTTCTTGCTCATCGCAGAATACGCGACATTCCAAGAGCTGTGTAAACCAAGATTCACACTCTGTTTAATGAATTTATAGTCTATCCCGGATTTTTTCAACAGCCTTTCAATGTAACCCGGACTGTCATCAGTTGAACAGCCGTCAACAGCCACAAGTTCTACATTGGGATAATCCAAATCCCGGATGCTTTCAATCGATTGTTCTATCACATCCTTGAAATTTGAGCTGTTATAGTTAACCCAGAGTAAAGAGACTTTTGGCCGCATCGAGTTCACTTTGTACCTTAATTATCTACCAATAAAGAAATAAAACTTAACTATTTAGTATTTTATTATGAACAATGATCTGTCTAGGGTTAAGCGCAAGTTAGTGTCGAATACGTTCTACCTGTTTTTGGACTATTCTACAGTTTCTGTATTTTCCTTGATCTTTTGGGCATCTGCAGGAAAATTTCTCCTCCCGGCAGAATACGGTATAGCGTCCCTGTCTATAAATCTTGTCGTACTCTTCGCATCCCTTGCCGGACTGGGTTTGTCAGTGGCATTGTCCAAACTGTTGCCTGAATACTTGGAAAAAAATCAAATAGACAAAACCAAGAAATTAATCAAGTTCTCTTTGATTATAGTTTTATTTTCAAGTTTGCTGCTAAGTGGTCTGTTCTTTTTATTGTCACCACAGCTTTCATTAAATTTGCCTAATCATATTATTTTATTCTTGTCTGTTCTTATTGTATTCACCGCATTGTCTCAGATAATACTGGGAATTTTATCAGGCTACCAGAATATGAAAGGTCTGTTTTTTACAGATATGTTATCAAATGTATCTAAACTTCTTTTGTCGATATTTCTAATGTTTCTAGGATTCAATTACTTGGGTCCTATATTCGGGTTTGGTATCGGGATTTTGATGGTTTCTCTACTGAGGTTCAGATTGCTACCACGGTTGAACTTACCAACTAAAGGACTGGATAAGAAAAACGTATTTTTCGAATACGCCATCCCATCGTTCATTGTTGGTATAAGCACCATATTACTGACCAACGGACAAATTGCAATTCTAGGTCTTCTGAAGAACCCTGAAATAACTGGTATATTTTCAGTAGCATTCATCGTATCCAACGTTCTTGTTATGATATTCAGAATTATGAGCAGGGCATTACTTCCAATAACCTCTCAGTTGTCTGTACGAAAAGATTCCGACAAAATGCAAGGTTATTTCATAAACTTGGTTTTACGATACGGTCTTTTGATATCAATACCCATCTTAATTTTCTTTACGTTATTTGCTGACAATCTGATTCTAATATTTTCAAGCAAGGAATACCTTTCTGCATCCTCTCTGGTTCCGATATTGTCTGTTGCTTCTGTCTTGTACGGGATAAGTATAGTCTTGAACAGTAGTATATATGCTATAGGTAAACCGAAAATTCAGCAAAATATATCAATAGTGTCATCAATAATTTTTCTGTTGCTGGCAGTTCCGCTTACACTTATGTTCTCAGCAAATGGAATGTCATATTCTTATTTAATATATTCGGTGATACTTGTTGCCTTGGGCATATATAACATCAAGAAATATTTGGAAGTAAAATTACCTCTCGAAAGTTTTTATAAAATAATGGTTTCCGGTATCGTATCATTCGCGTTACTTTTTACATTTTTAATTTTCACCAGAAATATAATAGAGAGCATAGCGTTCGCTATAATAAGCGGTTTAACGTACATCACCATTTTGATAGTCATGAGGTTTGTTACGTCAGACGATGTCAAAGTATTGAGCTTCTTTGCAAATAGATTACCCATTTTTAAAAGACAATTTGTTTATATCATAAATAAGATTCCTAAGAGTTAACGGAGAGAGGAAAGTGGTAGAAGTAAGAAAGAATCTGATGTCAAATACATCCTATCTGCTTATAGGATGGATAGGTTCCATTATTTTGAATTTCCTGTTCCAGATGATAGCGGCCAAGACATTACTTCCAGACGAATTGGGTGTATTATCTACAGCGATAAGTTTTGCCGCAATTCTATCTTCAGTACTTGTCTTTGGGATGGAACAGACTACACAAAAACTGGCTTCATTTTATCTAGGAAAGAACAAAATTGAATACATCAGTTCAGTACTGTGGTTCTTCTTTTTATTGACAATTTTCTTGAATGTAATTGTTATTTCGGGCTTACTTTTGTTTTCTACAGATGTGTCGCAGGCGATTAAAATACCCAGAAACATTTTGTTTATCAGTATATTTGCATTGTTACCTCTGTCAGTATCTTTCTTCTTGGCGGGAATACTTCGCGGATATCAGAATATGAGATATTTAACAACTACTGCTATATTCGGTGATTTGTTGAAAGTTATAGTAGCCGGCTCTTTAGTTGTTATAGGATACAAAGTATACGGGTTTATGATTGGATATTTGATAGGTGTTGTTTCTATATTATTGCTGAGGATAAGTAATATCAGAAGGTTCATTTCGAAATTTAAAATCCCGTCGACAAACATAATCACAAAGTATGCTGTACCATCTTTCATCACACAAATATTCTGGTTGATACTTCTAAGCGGACAATATATTATAATAACCATATTGCAAAATCCATATGCTACGGGGCTATTCACAGTAGCAATGATTTTGTCAAATCAGATATATTTCGTACCCAGAATAATATCAGATGCACTATTCCCAATAACTTCTAGATTATCTGCGAACAGAATGTTTTTCAAACAACAATGTTACCTTCTTAATATTGCATTAAGGTATTCATTTTTATTTTCATTGCCTATTTTATTTTTTGTTTCTATTTTTCCCATACCGCTTATATTTCTCATAGGTCAACCCCTGTTCTTCCCCGCGGCCGAGCTGGTACCAATATTAGTTACCGCATCATTGTTTTTCGGCGTGGCTACGCTACTCTCAAGGACATTATATGCTATAGGAAAGACTATGACTTTCCAAACCATATCTATAGTTTTTACAATATTCTATATCATAACATCTGTGATCTTGACCATTTCATATTCCGCACTTGGTACAGCCATAGCATATTTAATAACTACACTTTTAATGACCGTGGTGAGTCTGTACTATCTGAAAAAATACATTTCCTTTAGAATCGAGTATATACCATTAGTTAAGATTTTCATGGGCAGTTTTATTACATTCTCCTTGCTGTATCTGATATCGTTTCGTACACCAAGTTTAATAGCGGGAGCTGTTTTGACCATGCTATTTACAATTTTATACTTTTTGATGTTGTACTTCATGAAATTTTACAATGATAATGACTTGAAGATACTCGATTTCATATCAGAAAGAGTACCATTTGCCGCCAAGTATGTAGTCAGATTAAAAAACCTTCTATCAGAAAAGATAAAGAGACAATCCGAGAACAACGACCAGAGAAACCAGTAAAATAAAAATCATTGTTATCTGTTTTTCAGTGAACCTACCCAATCGCATCACAATGTGAGTCAGACTGTAAACATTTTTACCATAGATATTCTCTAATGTGTCATCTTTCCTGAGTTTTCCGAGGCTGCTTGCTTTGAACTTTGACCTCAATTTTAAAATCAGCTCCATGAAAAACGGTATCATGACTATAATTCCGAATGTTTCCATATTGCCGACAATAACACCAGATGCGATCAGGGCACCAAGAAGATATGTCAAAGAGTCACCTGGCAATATTTTTGCTGGGAACCAGTTGAATTTTATAAAAGCTAATAGTGACCCGGTAACTACCAAAAATAATATAGCTATCGGATTTTGCGTTGCAAGTGCAAAAATACCGAGCCCCAACATGTAAACAATTGCCATACCTGTTTCCATTCCATTGAATCCGCCAAGCATATTTATTGCGTTGCTTGCGCCTATGATACCTATCGGAACTAATAGCAGAGGAAACAAAATACCGACATCAAATGTTCCTATTACAGGAAGATTTATATTGGGGTCACCTGCGCTAATAACCATTAATGGTATAGCAGCTGGTAGAGTCAACAAAGGTTTGATCCACTGCGGCAATCCAATCCGTATATCCTCAATATCTTTAGTTACAAATTTTTTCGATGCGATGTTCAGGTCGTCAAATAACCCAACCAATGTTACGATTAATACAGATGATATTATAGCAAGTAAATCTACAATGTTAGAGGAAAAACCTGTTGTGAATGTTTCCAGACCTATGAAAGTTAACAACCCAGTTAAAATACCGATTGCAACACATATTCCTCCAGATGTCGGTATGATCGGCTTATTTCTTTTGTGCTGGTCTATGCCTACTACACCAATCTTATATAGAAATCTAATCATGACTGGCGTGATAAATAATGTTACGAAAAAAGATACCAAAACGCTCAATACTAATGTCATCATATATCTGTAATCAATAGATTACTTTATAAATAATATTGCCGTCGCATCCACCTTGCTGTAAGCATTGGTTCAAAGGTGGTCCGTTCTCATAAATTTTTTCGAATTTGTCCGGATTATTTTCAAGCAATCTGACAAATGCGACAGAATAACTTTCCCTCGACGGTTGTTGCGATATGCTGAACTTTTGTATGAAGAAGTGCGTTATACCGTGCATTTCAGATATCTTAACTATGTCTTCGGGGTTGTCGTTCAAACGTATGTCCGCCCATCCCGGGCTTATTATTCTTTGGCAACTGTAGGACGCTCTATACCCCCAGAATGTCATCAATTTCACATCTTTGTCCAGATTTTCATCTACCCAGTCGCATGCTTCGAAAAACATCGGAGAAAATCGTTTGACACTTTCCATCGCACTTAATTTACTTGTGACATTCTGATAATTGAGAAACAGAATCAAAACTACAATTATCAATCCCAAATACTTTAGATATCTGTCGAGGAATGATCTTATTTCATTCCAGTATTTCGCGCTTATGATTGTTATTAATGATGCCCAGGCTACCAATTGCCTTGCAGCATCTTCGGTTCTTTGAGTTGTTTGCTGAAGGATAATCAATCCCAGAACCAACATGATTAAAATAAACGGCATTACATCATCCATTTTTTTCATGATTACAATCAGACCACCCAATAGTCCTATTAGAATAAACCAATAGTTGCCATACGCAAATTCAATGTAATTTAATATACCGAAACTCAGTATATCATTTTCTGATCCTCCTGAAAGTGTTCGCACATCAAATTCTCTTTGGTCCTCGAATTCCTTCACTTCACAACCGCTTTTGTCAAAAGTTAAAAGTGGTATCGGATAACATGTCGGGGTATAATAGAAAACGAGATTTCTCATGAAAAACGGAGCAGCTATCAGAGAAACAATCACGAAAAACAGAGCAAACTGTTTCAAATGGTCAATTAATTTTCTTTCTTTGTAAATCTTGTATAGAAATGCAATACCGGCAAAAGCAAAAACTATGATACCTGCATTCTTAGTCAGTACAGCCAAAGCCCCGAAAACAGCCGACAGAAACCAGAGTCGTCTATTGTTTTCTTTAAGCGCCAGTATGAAAGTGAATGTGAACAGCGTCATGTAGAATGAAAACAAAATTTCGTCGAACACAACAACGGTGTAAGTAACGAATGACGGCAATCCGATTAAAATCAGTGACGATATCAGAGCTATTTCCTTGTTGTACAATCTCTTAATCAATATATAGAATGCGAGTATTGTCAAGGCGGCTATCAACGGCGGTAAAAGCTTCAGTATTATTTCTTGTTGACCTAACAACAGAAGAAATCCAGCTTCTGTAAGGTGGAATAATGGCGGTCTAGAAAAGCTTGTTTTGAAAACATCCGTGAAACCCAATTGGTCCCATTGCGGATATTCGATATTTTGCGATATCCACTTTCCCCATCCCGCATGGAAGCCTTCATCTCCGAATGTGATGTGTGATTTGAGCGAGACGTTAGCTTCGAGTACGAATGCCAGTCCAACTACGATTAAAAGTATTATGATAAAGTCCCTTTGGGTTATTTCTATCTTCACTTTTATCTTCCGTTTACAAGATATGTTATATTAACAGTATTAAGATTTTAAATGGTTCATTTTGGGAGTCCCATCCAGTACATCTTGTTTAGGTGTTCCACTTTGTAATTGTAACCTCCCAACAGTTTTCTACAATCCGACAAATGTTCATCATCCCACGCCTCAAATATTATCTTTACCCTACCCTTTCTAAGTAGTTTGTCCATACCTTCCAAGACTTTTGCTTCGGCACCTTCGACATCAAGCTTTATCATGTCAACATCATCTACACCAAATTCTTCGAGTATGTTATCCACAGAGTTTGCAGCCACTTCCATAAAATCTCCCGAAGATTTTGTTACTGACGCCAACAAAGGTTGATTTTCGTGGTTGAAAAGTTTCAAAGAATCTTTTTTGTTCCAGCATGCGAGATTGAGCGGCGTTATATTTTTCAGTTCATTGATCTCTATATTCTTTTCCAAAATTTTAAAATTATCAGGATGAGGCTCTATAGATATTATTCTTCCATTATCTTTCATCTGGTTACTAATCATCACAGTATATTTTCCTATGTTCGCGCCTATGTCTACAAACGTACCTCGATTAAAATTCTTAAAGTATTTTCTTATGTCACGCTCGAAATTTTCAGACACTATATCAAGATCGACATTATCTCTGCATACATACACACCGTCCGAATTCACCACCCCGAAACCATTAAAAATTTTTTTAAGGTGTATTAAATTCCTTTTGATCAAAGCAAAGGACAGAACATTTATAGGATAAAACAATATGTATAGGACGCTGTACAAGAAAATCTTTATTCTGTCCATTGGGGTGTAGCCGCTTCTAAACCTGGTAATGAAAGTTATTGGATTTTTGCCTGTCATTAAGCACCCGATTTTATTACCCTTTTATATAATTCTACATGCTTATCGGCTATCGCTCTCCAACTTGCAATCTTCCTGTAATTGTTTACACCCTTCAGATAATGATGATAGTTTTCGTATAACATTTTAACACCTTCGGCAAGTTTTTCGGGACTCTTGGGCTCTACAACAACTCCACACCCGTACGTCTTAACGGTTTCATTTATGG
This sequence comes from Candidatus Aenigmatarchaeota archaeon, assembly GCA_016187385.1. Lineage (GTDB taxonomy): Archaea > Aenigmatarchaeota > Aenigmatarchaeia > CG10238-14 > SCSR01 > JACOWB01. The sequence goes on along the minus strand of JACPJU010000001.1, from coordinate 258,025 downwards.
GATTGTTTATTCCTGTAACTACCACGGGAATTCTGTACGAGAACGCATCATGTAAAGCCACCGACTGATTCGGAGCCCATAAATACGGCAACACAACTATGTTCGTTTGCCTATATAACTTGTCCCTTTCTTTATGGGACCCCCAACCGAATCCCAGTTTTACATTTTTCAATTTATTCTTTTCAATTTCATCTTTCAGTAATTGTGCATAATGTTCGTCAGTAACAACACCTTTTACGACAAGTTTGTAGTCTGGCAGTGATTTCATCGCTCTTATTAGATATTCTACGCCACGCGACGGGTATATGGTGGCAAGATAAAGTAGATTTTTACCCCTGCGCTTTTCTATTTTAACCGGCGTTAAACCGAAGCCTATTGATTCAGCATCTATACCATTATCCAATAGAATCTTTTTTTGTCCAGATGAATGGACTATTATCTTATCCGACTTGTTGATGATATTCTTTTCCAGCCATCTGACAACCAATTGCTTCACATTTTTCGATTCTATGTTAAGTTCGTGAAGCGTAACGACCGTAGGTATTTTTATCCTCCCCATCGATTTCAACAGTCTCAGATTAGCCAAAATTGTGTTGAAATAAGAATTCAATTGAGAATTACTTTTATGTATGAGATATTCGCTGCTTGCTATATATTGTATGTGCAAAATATCCAGTTTTTCCTTTTCGATTATGTCTTCAAGATTCTTCCCAAAGTTTTTGTCGATGCCCAATACATAATCACAATCAGAATCCCTCAAACCTATCCTGACGACTTTGCAACCTTTCATATTTTCTACTAGATTCTGGGTGTAACTTGCAAACGGAATGTTCTCAGGAGGAAACCTGCCAATAACTCCTACTTTGATCATTAAATCACTTATGACAATCTGATATTTTTGATAGAATCAGCAACATATTGAATTTCTTTGTCATCTATCTGCAAACCCGATGGCAAGTAAAACCCTCTTTTATACAACTCTTCAGAAACTGGATAGTTGTTGCTATCGCCCAGAAATGCGAACGATGGTTGTGAATTCATAGGGGCAAACAAAAGTCTGGTTTCCACCCCCAGTTTTTCCAGTTCTTTCCTGACAACATCCTTGTCTTTCCCGAAAGAATCCTGTATCAAAACAGCATACATCCAAAAAACACTTTTTGCCCATTTTTCTTCAATAGGAGTTCTTACACCGTCAACCTCTTTTAGCAGGTTATTGTAAGTTTGTACAATGTCTCTTTTGATTTTTATGTGCTTTTCTATGTTTTCCAATTGGGCCAATCCTATAGCCGCTTGTATGTTTGTCATCCTGTAATTGAATCCTATATTCTTGTGGATGAATGTCCTATCTTTATCAAACCAGTGATTTTTAAACGCTTTTATGCGCTCGGCTGTTTCCTCATTGTTAGTCACTACCATACCGCCTTCCCCAGTCGTTATTATTTTATTGCCGTAAAAACTGAATGCACCAACATCGCCTAAGCAACCGACTATCTTTCCCTTATACTCTGCACCAATTGATTCAGCGGCGTCCTCCACAACAGATATACCATGCTCATTCGCTATTTTCAAAATAGGATCCATGTCACACGGATGACCGAAAATATGTACTGCCATTATAGCCTTGGTGTCCTTGGTTATCTTCTCCTCGATTTTATCAACATCTATATTCCACGTCCTTGGTTCGACATCGACAAAAACTGGTTTGGCGCCCGTATATACTATTGAGTTCGCACTTGCTATCATTGTAAAATTGGGCAATATCACTTCGTCACCCTTTTCTATACCCAAAGACAACAACGCAAGATGCAATGCAGCCGTGCCGTTGCACGCTGTTATCGAGTGTTTGGCGTTGAGATATTTAGAAAACCCGTTTTCAAACTCTTCTATATACTTCCCCCCAGAGGATACCCAACCGGTCTTCATACAGTCTGTCACATATTCCAGTTCTTTGCCACTAAACAACGGTTTGGATACAGGTATTTTCATCATTTTATATCATATCAAGAGTTAAGCTTTTAATAATTTATCTGGATGGTATTAAGACGCGATTTCTTCGTATGCCTTGTATGTATTTTTGACGTTTTTCTCTAATGTGAAATTCTTTGCGTCCCTCAATCCTTTTTTGGAAAGTTGCTTGCTGAGAGAATTCTTTGTCAAGACTTTGTATATGGCATCCTTCAGTTCCTCAATACTGTCTTTCGGCACTACTAGGCTACCTTTCTCGAAAACTTTCAGTTCATCCGAGACAATCGAAGGAGTACCGCATGCCATTGCCTCTAGAGGCGGAAAAAGAAAGCCTTCGCCGTACAGCACCGGTGTTACACACACATCTGCTGCATTGTAATAAAGGTGCATTTCAGATTCCGGTATCTTCTGAAGCTCCATGATGTTTATTCTGTTTTTAGCATCGATTTCCTTCTCCCAATATTTTCCAGATTCCTTGCTTCCACCTATTCTTACCAGCATTATTTCAGGTATACCACTCTGCAACTGGTCTACGGCATTGATAAGCATAGGAATGTTCTTTACAGGCTCTTCACTACCGACATTTATGACAATCTTTGCATCTTGCGGCAGGTTCAATTTTTTCCTGGCTTTGCTTTTTGGAAATGGTTTGTAGACCTTTGGATCATACCCTGGATAGACTACATCAACAACATACTCTTCTACTACACCCATTTCCAACAGTTCATTTTTAACCACTTCGGAGAGAGCGAGTATCTTGGCCGCATATTTGTAATATTTCAACAGGTGCTTCAGCATAACACCGACCATTTTCATCCTGAAATCATACGGGTATGCTATAGGTCGAATGTCCATGTGGGTAATCACACAGTTTTTATGATATTTTGCCAATTTTGACAAGAATTGATTGGTAGCATGATATACATCAAATCCATCCGGTATCTTTCTTGTAAACCAAAAATACGGTAAAAGGCTTTTATTCAATTCCGTAAAACCCAAGTTTTTCTTTATCTTTTCCACACCGCTTATTTCTTCGATTTTGTTGCTGTCTGTCTCGAGGTAGAACATCTTCACATTTTTGTTGAACTTTCTAAAATTCGTCAACAGATTGAACGCATATTTGCCTGCACCAGAAAATGGATGATGGTTATTAACTAGTGCAACTTTCATAAAACCAGTAACTATTCTATAATTTTTCAAGTTTTAAAGATCTGGACAAAATTCTGGATTCATTTGGATAATTTGGTGCGTCCCACGGGAAAGACTTGCCGTTCAGCCACATCTCCCATCTTTTCACATCCTCTTCGACCATCATCTTCACCAATTCCTTGAATTTCGTCTTGGGTTCCCAACCGAGTTTTTCTTTGGCTTTTGTATAATCGCCCCTTAGATTACCCGTTTCCAAAGGTCTCTTGAACCTCTTGTTTATTGTAACATGATCTTCCCAATTCAAACCAACAGTATTGAATGCATTCTCAACAAAATCTTTTACTGAATGCATTTCATTCGTAGCTATCACAAAATCATCCGGCTTTTCCTGCTGCAACATCATCCACATCGCTTCTACGTATTCTTGCGCGAATCCCCAGTCTCTTTTTGTTTCTAGGTTACCTATCTCCAATGTTTTCTCTATCCCAAGTTTAATTTTTGCAACGCTATTCGAAATTTTTCTTGTAACAAATTCGAGACCCCTTAAACTCGATTCATGATTGAATAAAATACCATTCGCCGCAAACATGTCATAACCATTTCGATAGTTCGATGTTATCCAATAAGAATAAAGTTTGGCCACTGCATAAGGACTTGCTGGATGGAACGGGGTATTTTCATTTTGTGGTTCAACATTTACAGTTCCGTAAAGCTCACTTGTTGCGGCATTGTAAAATTTTGCATTGGAGCCCAGTGTTCTCATAGCTTCGAGCAGTCTGGCTGTTCCCAATCCGGTAATCATGCCAGTTGAAATCGGTTGTTCGAAAGAAGCGCCTACAAAGCTTTGGGCTGCCATATGGTAAATCTCATCCGGATTGGACATTTTTATGGATTCCAAGATGGACCCCGTGTCTATCAAATCTATTGGTATAAGGTCGATTTTATCAAACACATTCAAATGTTGCAGTCTCCAAAAGTTGGGCGTTGATAAACGTCTATATGTTCCGAATACATTGTAGCCTTTTTTCAGCAAAAGTTCCGCCAAATAAGCCCCATCTTGACCTGTGACGCCAGTAATTAATGCAGTTTTCATGTTCCCACATTGACTACAACAATTCCTCTCTCATTATTGGCGACAATCTTTCATCCCACTTGTATTTTTCTCTTTTTTCCTCGTTGGTCTTGGTATTCCTGGTTATCAAGTGGACATGTACCTCACTAGGTCTCGGTATAATCAAATCGTCTTCCTTTTTTACATGGTGGACTACAGTAATTTCATCATCACCAATCATTTTATTCCAGCTATTGACAAAAACATCGTCCACTTTCAATACACTTCTTTCTTTGTCTGTAAGCTCCCTTTCAGTAAATCCCATTTCGGTGAAAAAATTGGGGTTCAAATTTTCTCTTGTGTTTTTCTTCAAGTCCAAATGATTTCTGATTTCGTCCAACAACGTTTCCATTTTTAACCTTTAAATAATTAAACAGCAACCTTCTTAAGTTCTAATACTTTTGTCCTTTTCTTTCCCTCTGTATGGTCCTTGTTTGATTTCCAACATCTTGGTTTTCTCCATATAATCTACCGAGTGAGTCCTAGTCCCAGTGTTTATGAGGGAATCCCCCCTCTCTAGGACAACGCTTTTTAAAACGTTTGAATCATCATCAAAAAAATTAACCTTGGCCTTCCCCTCTATTATGTAAAACACCTCAAGTACAGGTATGTCGGACAGTTCTGGTATGTTAAAGTGCTTGTGCGCCTTTGACTCTTCGCCAGCTTCCCTGTTATGCATGCCGAATTGCAAGACCAAATCTTGTGGCGTTATAAAATTAATCCCTTTGTCGTCGTATCCGCTCCTGACTACTATGGCCAATAATTCGTCATTGGCTTTGATATGCTCTACAGTTTCGTTCGGCATGATAAAATAAGGTTGTTAAACATTCTTAAATTTAACAGCTTACAGGTCGAGTCTTATAAATGCTTCTGTATAATTGTAGATATGAAAGCCAAACTGAAGTTCAGAACGAAAAAAGAAGTTCTGGACGAGTACGAAAATGTTGCATTATCATACGACTTGGATCGTTCAGGTAATTTTGAAGGTCGGCTAATGGACAGGATACAGCGACAACTGATATATGGCATTATAGAGAGAAACAACTTCAAAAAGGTGCTTGAGGCGGGCTGCGGTACAGGTAGGATATTGCTATACCTTGCGTTCAAAGGCTTGGAATGCCATGGCATAGACCCGTCAAGGAATATGCTCTCTCAGTTCAAACGAAAGACGGGAAAATATGACATTGATGTTCAATTGAAAGTAGGCGACATAGAAGACATGCCTTACGGCCAGAATACTTTCGACTGTACTTTTACGATGCACGTTCTGATGCACTTACCAGATTACAAAAAGGCTTTCAAGGAAATGTACAGAGTCACCAAAAAGAACGGGATTGTGATATGCGACTTTCCAAATGAGAATTCTCCATGGACCAAACTTTCTATGTTTATAGAACCAAACAGGGAACGAACACGCCTATTCACTATACAAGAATTAAAAGAATTTTTCAATGGTTATGACTATGAAATGACAGGAGTATTTTCCTATGCGCGAACTTTCTACAAAATACCAATTATACAGCATGCGGTCGCATTCTTAGAGAATTTCCTTCCACTGCCTCTATGGTTTAGGCGGCATTTGTTTGTTATCGTGAGAAAGCGATAATTTCTCAAACAATTTTTCATACTCGAGAAACATCTTCTTCTGGTCATAGTATTTAACAGCTCTTTCCCTGGCCTTCTTTCCCAGCATCTTCCTCAATTCTGGATTTCCACCTAGATATCTTATGGCGTTTAGCAAATCTTCCACAGAATACGGTTTCACATAAAATACCGCGTCGCCGCATATCTCTCTCAAGTGAGGTAAATCTGTTGTAATAATTGCTCTTCCACATGCCATTGCCTCCAGTAAAACTAGTGGAGTTGCGATGCCTCCCAAACTATGCCTGTACGGAAGAATCACAATGTCAGAATCGTTATACTCTTTTACGATATCCTCAACGAATCCAAACACCTTGACGGACTTGTCTTTCCTGCTGATGAAATTCTCTATCTTTTCAGTTTTTTCAGTGAAGAACATGTTCTTTTCAATGTTCGAATCTTGAAGTTTCGAAAAAGAATCTATTAATTCGAAAATACCCTTCTCTGAATCCGGATGGCCGAAAAAGCTCATGACGATTTTACTCCCGTTTCCCTTGCCAGTACTTTTAAACTTCCGAACGTCTATCCCCTGTCGGATTATGTAACTGTTTCTCAATCTCAACTTTCCGGATAACCATTTACTCGGAACTATTACAGCGTCCATCTCGTTTAGGAAAAATCTCTTTACAAACAGTGGCGTGAAATTGCTTATCAAGTTCGCCATAATTTTAACTATTCTATGAGTCATGGAGAGATAATCATTTTTCCTGCTGTAGACAAAAAGTAGCCATTGTATATAGTCAAGCAGTCGTGCAAAATAAAGCGGAACAATGTTAGCATGAAGAGAATAGATTTTCAAACCTTTCATACCCGAAAATCCAATGCTTTCAAAAAAACCGGATGAATGAATACTGATCAAATCCGCTTCTCCGATTTTCGACTTGTCGTTCTCGTACACTTCATTTTTTAGGTTGGATTTCAAATTTCCAACTATTGTCATCAATCCTTCATAGCTGGGATCAGAAAAGTTCCCCAAATACAAGACTTTCATCTTACCTTTGTTTCTCACGTTCTTTTTCATAGCGGTCAACACACTATAATTTAACTATACTGAAACTTAACAGATGCATCTCAGAACAGTTTCACATTGAGAAATATAAACTTTATATTTGTTAAGTGCCCTTTGGTTCATATGTCAGATACTGTCAAGACAGCTATTTTGCTCGTCGGTGGGGCGTCCCTGAGAATGCAGCCGTTAACATCGGACAAGCCAAAATGCATGATAGAAGTAAACGGCAAGCCTATATTGTACTGGATTCTAAAATGGCTCAAGTCTCATAATATAGAGAATGTTGTTCTTGGGGTTGCATACAAAAAGGAAGTCGTTATTGATTATGCAAAAAACAATGATTTTGGATTGAACATAATGATAAGCGAGCATACAGTCGAAGGTGAAACTGCTGAAGGTTTTAGGCTCGCGATTGAGAGACACGTAAAAGACGAGAATTTTGTTGCGATGAATGGCGACGAAATTACAAATCTGAATCTTACAAAAATGATAGGATCACATTTAGATAACAAATCCTTGGCGACAATAGCAATCTCCCCGTTGAAATCCCCCTTCGGCATCGTAGAATTGTGGGAAGACAGCATAGTAGGATTCAAGGAGAAGCCTATAATAACCGACAAATTTGTAAGTACTGGCATTTATGTATTCAACAGAAAAATAAAAGATTATCTTCCTGAAAAAGGTCATATAGAGAAGAATACATTTCCCTTATTGGCTGATGCAGGCGTGTTAAAGGCCTACAAATTAAATTCGAACGAGAAATGGCTAACAGTGAACACAGTCAAGGACATAATGCGAGCCGATGAAGAATTCAGGATGATGGGACTCGGATGACAAAGAAGATTTTAATTACAGGCGTGACAGGATTTATAGGGAGCCACCTAGCATCGGAATTAGTCAAAAGAAATCACGAAATATACGGTTTGATTAAGCATGTCCCAAGCAGGGATATGAGAGTCTTCAAAGAATTCTTAACCGATGTGACTTTGGTAAACGGAGACATAACCAGTTTTCTGTCCACTCTGAATGTACTCAAGTCAATCAATCCTGATGTTATCGTGAATCTTGCTGCCTTGTCACCTGTAAGGTTGTCATTTGAAAGACCGTTCGAATACATACAGGCGAATCTTTTAGGCACGATGAACATAGCCCATTCTATCCTCGAACTTCCTGATTTCAGGAACAGACAACTTATAATAGCATCCACTGCAGAAGTATACGGCATGCAAAATGAGCAACCAGTCAAAGAAGATGCAATATTGAATCCAAGCAGTCCTTATGCCGTTTCTAAAGCCGCGGCAGATATGTACATAAGAATGATGGTTGACAGTTATGGTCTGAATGGTACTGTTATGCGGGCCACCAATTCATACGGTAGGAAATTTGACAACAGTTTCATGATTGAATATCTGGTTACTGAAATGATAAAAGGAAATAAGATTTATATCGGAGCCCCGGATTCAATAAGAGACTACATGTACGTTGATGACCATGTGAGTGCTTATGTTCACGCTATCGAAAATCCAAAGTCTCGCGGAGATGTCTTTAACGCAAGCACAGGGAACGGTCTTACGAACAAGGAAATATCATTGAAAATCGCTGAGAAGACAGGATTCGATCAAGCGAAAATCGTTTTCGGTTCATACCCTCCAGGTTATCCATACAGACCGTTGATTTCCGACCAGCCGTTCATTCTGTTGGATTCGACTAAAATCAAAACTAAGCTAGGATGGTCGCCGAAAGTTTCTCTGGATGACGGATTGAAAAAAGTCATAGACTACTGGTCTGAAACCCTTAAATAACTTTCTTTCAACTTTGTATAAGAGAACCATGAAAGTAATGATAGTTTCTGACTTGGCACCTCCTGTATGGGGCGGTGCTGAAAATTATGTTGTTAATCTAGGTTCTGGACTGGTGAAACTCGGTCATGAAGTTCATTGGGTCACATCGAAAATATCCAATACAACCAAATCTGAGACTTTGAATGGTATCAACATACACAGGGTGCCGATATCTTATCCCGACAGATATCTTTTTCCCGGAAGGCACTCGTTTTCACTCACTTCCATAATACCGGCAATTAAACTTGCAAGAGATATGGATGTTATTCAGGTAAATTCACTGGTTGCAGGATTTCTGGGGTGGGCTATAGCAAAGTATGCGGGAAAACCATCACTCCTTTTCTGTCACGAATTGTACGGCGACTTGTGGAAAAAAGTCGGCCAATCAATGTTAGAAAAATACGGCTACCCGTTGGTTGAAAAAATCATGGCGAAGGCACCTTACGACTGGTTTGTCTGCCCGTCAGAATATTCAAAATCAACATTGGTGAAACAAGGCACTCCTAAAAGCATGATAACTGTTATTCCTCACGGGATTGGTTTCCCGCAGTCGGTTAACAAAGATTATAGGAAACTATTCAAGCTGAAGAACAATCCTACAATAGGATATCTCGGGCGGCTGAATATCAACAAAACAACACAGGCGAAAAATATACACACCTTGTTGAAAGTGGTCAAACTTGTTTCACATGAAATACATGATGTTAAGCTGGTTTTGGGAGGAAGTGGTTTTGAGGATTTAGGCCCCATGATAAATGAGCTGGGTATCGAGGATAATGTCGTGTATATGGGTAAAATACCTCAGGATGAAACCGGGGACTTCTATAAGGCATGTGACGTTGTTGTCTGTCCGGCATTATCTGATGGTTTCTGCTTTCTGCTGGGTGAAGCATCAGCTTGCGGTGTGCCTACAGTGGCTACAAATAACGGATCCCATCCTGAAAGGATTATCCACAACGAGACTGGTTTGTTGTCATCCGCAGAGCCAGAACAATTAAGACAGAACATAGTGAAGCTTCTCAAGGACAAACAATTATACAACAAGTTCAGTGAAAACACCAAAACATATGCGAGGAAATTCACATGGGATGAATCTGTGAGGGGACATTTGGAGATATACAACAAATTAATATCCAAACAACTCCAAAAAAGTTATTAAACTTTTCAAAATAGGTATTTATATGGATTTTAAGGAAATAAGAAAAATCTCAATAGACTCCATAGCCTCGAATAATGAGGGGTTCGGAGTTCTCAGCAATTTGAATTGGATAAGATACGAAAGGCAAGTGAGCGAGATAAGCAAATTCCTATCGGACAACTTTAAAGTTCTTGACATCGGATGCGGACGCGGAATGACAGGCGTAATGATAAAGCAAATAAACCCTACGTCAGATGTGACCGGTGTTGATTTGAACAAATTCACATCATGGGACAATTATTACAAAAAATACAATGTTAAATATTTTGTCGGGGATGCGCTGGATTTGAAATTCAATGACAATGAATTTGATTTAATATTTTCATTCGGCGTGATAGAACATGTCGACAGCGATCAAAAATTTATCAGGGAAAATCTACGGATTTTGAAAGATGGCGGCATAGGATTCATGTTTAACATACCCAACAAATATTCTTCCAACGAATTCACGGCGAGGAAACTTGGAATATGGTCGCATGACATAAGATACACCAGACAACAAATCAAGAATCTGCTCACATCCAATGGAATAAAAGAGTTCACTATAAAGAGAAGGTTTCTGGTTCCAGCACAAACAAGCAGGGTGAATAATCTTATAGGCAAGGCCTTCGACAAATTTCATATACAATTGGATATTCTGGACAGGGTATTGTGCAAAACACCGCTTAACTTCTTTTCTCAAGTGTTTGACGTAGTCTACAGGAAGGAGAAATGATTTAAACACACAACTAGAAAGGTTTTCTTATGAACATAAAAATCACATCGTTAGTTGTACTGTCCCTCCTTCTCATAATTTATTTGAGTGTATATGTAAGATCATCGACGCTCAGTCTACCTACAATCCTTGATTATGACCCGTGGTATTTTTACAGATATGCAAAAGAGATTGTTGAAAACGATTACAAAATCCCGGCATGGGACATGCTGACATATTACCCACCAGGAAGACCTACGCAAGTTTCCGTGGGATGGCCGTATACAATTGCATTCCTATACAAGTTCGCGCAAAGTTTCTCCAGCAACATAGACCTTATGCAAATGGCAAAGTGGTCGCCTCTGATAATGTTGGCGTTGATACCTATTCCGGCTTTCCTGCTCGGTAGAATACTTTCCAACAGCTTAGGTGGTCTTACCGCGGCCTTGTTTATAGTCACCGCCCCGATTTTCATAGGAGTTTCCATGGCTGGCTATTCCGACACAGACGCACCGATTGTTTTTTACATGCTCATGTCGATATTTACGATATTCCTTGCGATTAAACACGCGAAAGGAAAACTCAGGGGAATACCATTCTACATCATCGCAGTGTTTGTAAATCTTTTGTTCATTTACAACTGGGAGGCAGGTTGGCTGTCGCAGCTCTTGTTCTTTGCATTCATTCCAGCATTCCTTGGTTTCAGACTTTTGGAGGAGATGTGGCATCAGAAAAAATTACAATTCCATTTCAATCATTTGGTGCCTGACATCAAGTCCATAGTGTTACCGCTTCTGATAATTTTCCTCGTTACCAACATCATAGGATTTCTTTTGGGTTTCAACACCATGTTCCACTCGCTAATGGGAGGATTAGGTTTCACTGGCTTGGTTGGAGAGAGACTTATCGTGAACATCTCTGTCGCAGAGCTGCAGGTAATCGACATCTTTTCTAAAAGCGGTTTTTCCACTGTCACAGAAAGGGTTGGTATGCTTCCAACTATTTTTACATTAATAGGTTTGCCTTTATTGGCGTTTTATAAAATTTACAGAAATGAAAAAATTGCTTTCATTGAGATATTCCTGTTCGTGTGGGCATTAGTCACTTTCTACCTGATCCTAACAGGGATAAGATTCTCGCTTTTCTTCATGGTCGCGTCATCAACGGCTGCAGGCTATGTAATCGGCAACCTGTTCAATTACCTTAAAGATAGGAACACTCTATTGTTTGCAACTGTATTTGCGTTGATTGGTGTGTTTTTATTCATTTCAGTATCCAATGCAATCCAGATAGGCAAAGCATCAGCCGGACTAGCCGTTAGCCAGAATTGGTATAACGCGCTTGACTGGTTGAAGGAAAATGCAGACAAAGATTCGCTGATAGCTACATGGTGGGACCCCGGACATATAATAACAGGTTATACAGGATTGAAGGCTCATGCCGATGGTGCGCATTGCGGAGGATGCGTACCATACAATCACAATATACGGATAAGAGATATGGGAAGAATTTTTTCCACAAATAATGAAGACGAGTCCATAGATATAATAAAGAAATATACCCATCTGACAGACGAACAATGCAACCAATCCAAGAAGGCATTCGGCGACATTGTCCCTAAAGATGCGTGTAAAGATGTGACAGAAGTTTACATGCTGGCTACAAATGATTTGATTGGAAAGTATTACTGGATGAGCTGTTTTGGCACTTTCGACATGAAGTTATGGAATTCTACAAAAGGAAACCAGTGGCAATGCGACGGGAAAAACTACATACAAATACCATTTTCCAACTTAGACAAACAAGGTTTCCCGATATATGCTCAAGGCGGCCTAACAGTCACGCTTTTACAAAACGGAACTGACTTGCTCGCTGTAATAAACTCGCCTGCACAGGGAGTCCGCAACCTGGTGGTAAGCGATGTTGTGTTTTATCAAAATGGCGAAATGTCACATTCAAAGTTGAATACGACTAACTCGCTAGACGGTATGATTTGGATAGATCCGAGCTTCAGCTCAGTATTTTTCATGGAACCTTCAATCAGGGATTCTGTATTCACGAGAATGTTCTTCTTTAACGGGGAAGGTCTGGATAATTTCGAGCTCGTGTATGCGAATCCAGAGGTTAAGATATTCAAGGCAAGAATCTAAATGATTTTATGATGAAACAATATTTGTCAAGACTCAAGGGAAAAAACAAGTTGGAGACTGTAGAAAATTACAGCATGATGTTTATCTTTATTGGTGCGGTGGTTCTTTCTACCGGTATAGGTCTTAGCATAATCAACACGAAAGGCTTAAGCGCGATTTTAGCCATGTTGGGTGCTTTGACAACGTTCGTTTCAACAGCTACCCTTATCGTCGTCTGGGTAATAAAGGAATTCAACGAAAAATAAGTTTTATATTAACCGCAATTAAAATTCTATTATGGACGAAATTCTACCAAGGCTGCCGTTTGAGCGTATTTTGAAAAAGGTAGGAGCCAGGAGAGTGTCTCAAGACGCTCTGGAAGAATTTGCTTCTGTGATGGAGGAAAGGCTTTTGGAAGTCTCGAAGGACGCCGTTGAACTGGCCAAGCATGCAGGTAGAAAGACATTAATATATGAAGATGTGAAATTGTCCAGGAAAAAGATTTTTTAAATTAAACAGCATAGATAACTAATGAGTTCCTTCGAAAATCTTGTCAAAGAAATGGGGTCGAAGTCCAACCTAAAAGAAGATGAGATTCTAAAGCTAGTAAATGAAAAGTATGGTGAGATGCAGAACCTTATAACTAAGGAAGGTGCTTTGTACTTGGTGGCAAAAGAATTTGGAGTGAATATATCGGAAAATTATGGAAACGGGATGACAATCAAAAATATAGTTTCTGGAATGAAGAACATATCTTTTGTCGGCAGAATATTCAAGATATCGAAAATAAATGAATTCAAGAAATCGAATGGGCAAACAGGAAAAGTCGCCAATGTTTTTCTAGGCGACGAATCAAGCCATATAAGACTTCCTTTGTGGGACGAACAGGTCAAGCTTCTTGAGGAAGGCGTGATTTCCATGGGCGACATAGTTAGAATCAACAATGCCATGGTGCGGGAGAATGTATTTGGTGATGTTGAGATTTCCCTTGGAAAATTCGGTGCTATTGCAAATGTCGAAGATTTTGTAGAATTGCCTCCTGTTGAAGAATTGTCTAGAAGATTTATGACTAACATGCCGGAAAAAACGTCAATCTCTGATGTTGCTACTGGAGGGATTTTTGAAATAAAAGGCACGATAGTAAGCATATTCAAAGGGAATTACTTGTTCGACGTCTGTCCAATGTGCGGAACCAAAACAGAAAACAAGCAGTGCATTGAACACGGAGATGTCGCACCGAGTCCGGCATTCGTATTCTCTTTTCTGATCGACGACGGTACAGGAGACTTGAGATGCGTCTTGTTTAGAGAAACTGCTGAAAAGTTCTGCGGTGTAACGTCGGGCGAACTCCATGAATTGGAGCCTGATAGAAGATACGAGCTGCTGAACAGCCGCATGCTTGGTAATGATGCTATGATGACAGGTAAGATTAAAAAGAATATGCTGTTTAACAGGCTTGAGATGATGGTCAATGATTTTAAAACTATAAATCCTTTGGAAGAGAGTAAAAGATTAGTCGATGAATTGGAACTGATGGTGGGCGATTGAGTGGCTAAAAAAACCCAGATAAATTTGGAAGACATACCAGGTGTCGGTGAAAAGACTGTTGAGAAATTGAAAAACATAGGTTATGCCGACCCTATGGTCATTGCTGTTTCTTCTCCAACTGAATTGGCCAACATCGCGGACATAGGAGAGGCGACTGCCGCCAAGATAATAAGCACTGTGAGGGAAAAACTTGATATAGGCTATGAAACCGCAGACAAGATTCTGGAAAAAAGAACAACCGTCGCAAAGATAATAACCGGAAGCAAGAATCTGGATAACCTTCTTGGTGGAGGCATCGAGACGCAGGCTATAACAGAGGCTTACGGACAATATGGTTCAGGAAAGAGCCAATTAGGATTCCAATTGTCATGTTCTGTTCAGATGCCGAAAGACAAAGGCGGTTTGGACGGTGCTTGCCTTTTTATCGATACTGAAAATACATTCCGCCCTGAGAGAATAGTGCAGATATCAAGGGCGTTGAAATTGGAGCCTGAAAAAGTTTTGAGAAATATTTTTGTTGCCAGGGCTTTCAATAGCGAACATCAGATACTTCTGGTTGAGAAAGCTCCTGAAATGATAGAGGAGAAAAAAGTAAAGCTGATAGTTATTGATTCTTTAACGTCTCATTTCCGCGCTGATTTTGTCGGAAGAGGTGAACTGGCTGGCAGGCAGCAAAAATTGAACAAGCATCTGCATCAATTGCAGAGATTGGCCGATGCTTACAACATCGCAGTCTATATCACAAATCAAGTCATGTCAAGGCCTGATATATTATTTGGCGACCCGACGGTTCCTATAGGGGGTCATGTCCTTGCACATGCCGCAACATACCGTCTTTATCTAAGGCGTGGTAAAGAAGGAACAAGAATTGCGAGAATGATAGATGCACCAAACCTGGTCGAAGGCGAGACAGTATTCAGAATTACAGAAAACGGATTAACTGATGTCTAGTCATGCAATAAATCCAAGTATTTGCTCGAAAAACTGAAGGGCGATTATCGAGTTGATTGCCGTATTTCCTATTACATAAGGAATATGCTTTCCTGCTCTTTCGGGGTCTGTCAGGAATGTCAGGAACAAGTTTGACAAGTTTAAAATAATGATTATGGGCACGATAAATCCGATTATCTGATTTTGAAGAATGCCAGAAAAAACACCAATTAAAACATATTCGGGTATAACCCAGATGACATAGTGTCCAATGTAGTAATGGCCTATTATGAAATGCAGAAGAAGCGCAGAAAATCCGTATAATCCACCGACAACAGGACCATAGGCAATTCCTATGAGAAATGTTGATAAAGTGACCAATTCTATTCCGATATATTTTAAGGGTTGGAAGAACCTAAGCAATAAAGATACAACCAAGGTCAACACGACAATCAAAATAAAAAGGAAAATTTTTCCTAGTACCAAAATCATCATGCCCAAAATCAGCAAGCTAATGAAGGAATAGAATTTCCAGTCGTATCTGATTCTCATATCACTAAATTTAAATATCTCACTACAGCCTTTAATTTATGCAACTAATCTACCAAGGCGCTGAAAGCAAGATATACTTGGACGACTTCCAGAATGAAAAAGTCATCGTCAAGGAAAGAATCAAAAAGAATTACAGAATCGAGCGATTGGACGGGCAGTTGAGAAAATCCCGGACAAGAAAGGAAATAAAATTATTGACGGAAGTCCGTAAACTAGGAATCCTTACACCGAAGATATTGAAGGTGGACGAGAAGGACAACAGGATAATAATGGAATATGTTGACGGCGTAAGACTGAAAGAGTTCCTAAATTCGTCTTCATTGGAAGAAATAAGGTCGATCTGCTTTGAGCTGGGAAAACAGATAGGCAAAATGCACAGTAACAATGTAGTTCATGGTGATTTGACAACTTCTAACATGATTTTGAAGGATGGAAAAGTTTACTTCATTGATTTGAGTTTGGGTGAGTCTACCAACAGGATAGAGGACAAAGGAGTGGATTTGAAACTATTCAGAGAGGCTCTTATGTCAACACACTATAAGAATTTCTCTGTTATATGGGAAAACATCTTGTCAGGCTATAATGAAGAATTTAAAAGTTCTGATGCTGCGTTAAAACAGTTGAAAGAAATAGAACAGAGGGCAAGGTATATGAATCGGGAAGTATCTTTTTAAAGCTAAAGAAATATAAGTTTTTCTAAAACAATTGAATAGTGAAATCATGGCAAGAATATATTCTGGAAAAAAGGGTTCAAGCGGTAGCCACAAGCCGCCGTTCAAGACAGTCCCAAAATGGGTAAAGGAAGAGAAAAAGGATGTTGAGGGTCTTGTAGTTGAGTTGGCCAAGCAAAAGTACCCGTCCGCGAAAATAGGAACAATCCTCCGGGACGCTTATGGAATACCAACAAGCAGTGTAATAACAGGCAGGAAAATAAGCAAGATAATGCAGGAGAATGGCTATTATCCTGAGATTCCAGAAGACTTGATGTTTATGTTAAGGAAAGCAGTTGTTTTGAGGGCACATCTGGGCTTGAACAAGAGCGACAAGCACTCCAAGCGAGGCCTTCAGAATCTCGAGTCAAAGATAAGACGTCTCACCAAGTACTACATAAGGGAGAACAAACTTCCGAAATCGTGGAAGTACGACCCAGAAAAGGCAAGGCTTATAATTCAGAAATGGTAGATTGATTGGCGACAAAACTAAAAGGAAAACAATGGTTCACTGTATTGGCGCCTAAAATTTTCGATGAGAAGGCCATAACACAAACCGTATCAAGCGTGCCTGAAAACCTTGTCGGCAAAAGAATCGCACTGAACGCAACAGAACTGACCAATGATCTGAACAAATATTATCTGAAGATTTTTTTGAAAATCACATCAGTCAACGGGACCAATGTTCACACAGAATTCGACGGTTCAGAATGCCTGCAGGACTATATATCTCGAATGGTGCTGAGGAGAATAAGAAGGATAGATTCCGTCCAGGATCTCAAGACTCACGATAATGTGAAAATCCGCGTCAAGAGCCTGGTCATAATTCCGAAAAAGGCTAAGAGTAGCATAGAGGTGAAAATAAGAGAGTTTGTTTCTGCTTTAGTGAAAAAGGAAGTCGAAAGCTCAACGCTGAATGAATTCATACAAAGGGTTCTTTCCAGCGAAATCAAAAATAAAATCATCAAGACAGGCAGGTCAATCTATCCTATAAGGAATTTCGAAATAAGGAAAACGGAAATCCTCAGAGAGCCTTTATCAGCTGAATCCCGAAAAGGTTGAATACGATAATTCCAGCCATCAGAATGCTCAGGATATTCATCATCATAGCTCCTTTGTTTGGAAACATCCTGGTCAATATTTCCCCAAAAAACAATCCACCGTCCAACGGCTTCATGGGAAGCATGTTCACAATTCCGACACCAAGACTTATCAGGAACAGCCAGTTCAGGAATGACATGACAGCGAAGAATGCATATATCACAGGCGACGGTACCTGGCCTCCTATGCCTAATGCGTTGTATTCATACATGTTCCTGATCTTGACTCCTATGTATGTTTTATTATTGTCTTCAGGATTCTCAGCCAGATTTATGTTATAGACACCTTTGTCTGTTGTAAATGTCACCCCATCTCCTGGATGGCTATTGTTCAATGCGTTCACAAAGTCCACGACATTGCTCACTTTCTCGTCGTTGACTTTCACGATAACGCCTTCCAGATTGGCTTCAGATGCTGGAGAATTTTCATCTATGGAATCTATGATTACGCCTGAAGTCTTTGTTGTTGAAGCGAACAAATACACACCCGATATGAACAGTCCTATGGCAAGAATGGCCGTGACGAAATTCGCAAAGCTTCCCGCAGCAAATATCCTGAGTTTTTTCGCCGGAGAAAGTCTTCTGATTTTCTTGTCATCGGGATCGACAAACGCGCCTATCGGAAGGAATAGAAGCATCAATATTCCGTAATTTTTCAAAGGCACTTTTTCCAGCCGGACAAAAATAGCATGCATTGTTTCGTGCGTGGCCGCTATAATGAATATCGCAATCAGCCAGTACCAGAAAGGAACTGAAATAACAGGACCCGGTATCTTGTATCCGCCTGCGGTTGGCAGAACCAATGCGAACGATTGCTGAAGGCTCGCCGTCAAAACCAAAAGTAGAATAACGCCTCCAATGCCAGCAATAAATCCCATGCCAACCCCGAAGTTGCCTAGAGTTGTTATGAGCTTGGGATATTTACTGACCAGCTTGTCAATCAAGTGAACTCCTTCAGTCCACCGCCTGATTATTATCCCGTAATGGAACTTGATGTTTTTTCTGTCTCGCAACAGAAGAATCCCGACAGTCGCAGCGAAAATGAACAAGGAGAGAATTTCTAAATTTACCATAACATCACTATTCAATTTTTAGATTTTAAACTTATGCAGGGGGAGAGATTTGAACTCTCGAAGGCACTAAGCCATCAGCCCCTGAAGCTGACGCCATTTTCTGTTTAATTGACCAGACTAGGCGACCCCTGCTTTAATATCAATGCAAATCTTGTAACTCTTAACTCCGAATGGGAGTACCTTTACTCTCTTTTCTATTTTAATCTTCCTTTTATTTTTCTTTGCGATTTCTTTAATAAGTTCTTCAGCTTTTGAAAACATGTCATTAACATTTCCCGTCGAGTAAAAGTGAATCATTCCATTGTTCTTAACAATCTTAAATGCAAAGTCCAGATAATCTTCACCACCAATTGCAATCGGCATTACAATCCTGTCAAATTTAATGTCAGTACTTTCGCAGAATTTTCTTACATCGTCATTTATCAGAACAATCTTGTGCGACAGTTTGTTAATTCTTACATTTTCTTCCGCATATTTGTGAGCGTCTGGATTGATTTCAATCGAATAAATTTTATTGATGGACGGCTGTTTTTTCGCTATTGCAACTGCATATGGAGAGACTCCAGAAAAAAACACAACAACAGTTTCATTTGGTTTTACTTGGGATGCAATCCTCTCTCTTTCAGTCATCTCCCTCGGCGAAAAATAAACTTTTCTTGGATTCAACTTCAATGAATATCCATATTCCTTGTGGAGAACTTCTGTATCTTTGTTTCCGCCTACCAATTCCATATCACTCAATCTGTAAGCCCCTTTTCTTCCTGAGGTTTTATTCAGAACAGATTTCACATTCCGGTTAAGTTTCATCAAAGCTTTCGCTATTACCTTTTTCTTCTTGTCTAGTTCCTCTGATACCTCTATTATCGCCACGGATTTTTCCTTTGAGCCGACAACATCATAACTTCTCGGCACAAGTTCCAACTGTTCCTCTGTCATCTTGCCTTGGAGAATCCTAGCCAAAGGTCTCATGAAGCATCCTTATCCAATCAAGTTTAAAACAATTTCACCGAGTCTCTCCGACTGTTCGTTAATGAAGGCTATGCCAACTGAAAGAAACCTGAAATTTACAGGATTGTCTGGAAAGAATGTGTTTGTCCCAAAGTAATAGAAAAGGCTGATAATGAACAGAACTATGGAAATCCTCCCAATCCAACCGCTGAATAATTTCACAAACGGGTTTTTAGAGTAGATGTAAAAGTAAAGACCAGTTGTCCCGAGAATCAGATAAACCGGCAATTCCACGCCGAAAACATAGAATGTTATCACTGCACCAATGATGGCGAGCAAAAACCACATGCCGTATTTGAGAGCACTCTGCATTGTTAAAGATTTTCTTTGTATGATTAAGTCTTTTATGTGTCTTGATAGAAACGTTTAAATCTGTTACTTATAAGTAGTGTATATATGGCAGTTCCAATTCCACCAGCACCACAAGGTATGTTAGACCGCCTGAGAGGAAGATTGGCGGATCCGCTAGTCAGAATATTGTACGCTTTCAGTATGCCTCTTGGAGCTTCAGCTGGCGGGTTTACAGATGCGCTCAAAGCAAGCTGGGGACGAGGTTACAAAATCCCTCCATATGAGACACCCACACCACTTGTACCTGGATACTCCCATCCTAATAATATCCCGCAATCTTTCTGGGACAGAACTGGCGAAGGAGCTCTCATAGGAGGCTACATGGGGCTTTATCCAGTTATCATGGACACATTCGCATCTCCTCTTTACGCGAGATCATTTTCTGGATTGACTCAAAGAAATCTTGGTGAAAATGTACTGGGTCTATTGAAAATGCTACCGGCAGTTTACGCAACTAGCGGTCTCGCTTCTGGTCTCGAACATTTTCTGGACAGAACTCTATTACCGACTTTTACAAACGACCCTACATCAAGACTCCTTCTTGAAAGACCATCGATGTTTATGTTGCCTGGAGTGGCTGTGCTTGCCTACACTTATAGAAATGAAGTATGGAATACAGTAACTTGGCCTGGCAGACAAATACGCAACTTTGTATATGATGTGACCTCACCGCGACTGGGTCATGTAGGTGGGATAATTGCGGGTACGGGAGCTGAATTGGCAACATACGGCGCAGCAGGTTACGTCATAGGTAGACTGACAGGTCTATGGTAGTTTTATCTTTATCATCTGAATTCTGTTTATGACCTTGACATTAATCGGACTCGGTCTGCACTCGGAAAAAGATTTGTCGCTGAAGGCCGTAGAAGAAGCTAGAAATTCCGACAACGTGTATATAGAACTCTATACTGGCAAGTGGTTCGGGAATTTGGATAATCTGGAAAAAATTGTTGGGAAGAAAATCGTTGAATTGAAAAGGAGTGATTTGGAGGAAAACTCCGGAAAGATTATCGAAGAATCAAAAAAACAAAAAATATCAATCTTGATCCAAGGCGATCCTCTAGTCGCTACAACTCATTCTTCTCTAATTTCAGAAGCAAGAAAACTCGGAATAAAGACCAAAGTGATACACAATGCTTCCATAGTATCGGCAATAGGAGAAACAGGTCTTCACATGTATAAATTCGGCCAGATGGTTACAATACCTTTCCCAGAGAAAACAAAAGGCAAACCGCCAGAATCCATTTTCGAAATCATCGAAGAAAACAAGAAAAGGGAATTGCACACATTGTGCTTGCTGGATGTGGCCGCGGAAGAAAACAGATACATGGACGTGGGTATTGCATTAAAAATTTTATTAGACAGAAATATCGTGAAGGAAACTGACAAGATAATAGTTTTTGCTAAAGCAGGTAGTGACAATTCTCTAGTAATTTATGATGATGTCGTTAATCTAATGAGAAATAGAACAGAAACGCCAGCCGTGATTATTGTACCAGGAAAGCTTCATTTCACAGAAGAAGAATATTTAATCACTCTGAATACAGAGAATCGCGATAGCTAATCTTCGTTAATTCTTCCACATACATGGGAACAATTCTTTTGGCGTCTTCCATCGTCGGTGAAAACGCAGACTCTCTGCCAACTCTATTAATGACATTATAGGCCGCATATCTTTCTGGAACATACGCGTCCAAACTCGGAGAGTCGCTTGCTTCTTCTGTCATGGCGGATGTAAGACCTTCCAACATCCTGTTCGCAATATACATTCCAACTTCAGAACCAAGTTCTCTGAACTTTTCACCGTATCTTTCTGAAAAAACATCGGCGTAATACTCACGTGCGGCTTGTGTATAAATCTGATTCGCTCCTGTCGCTTCCATTCCAGCATGGCCTGCTTCGTGAATAGCGGCTTGTTCACCAAAACCTCTATATCCGTCCCCAAGCAAATGATGTGTATTTAATTCTATTCTGTGATTGCCGTTTTCATAAGTACCTCCAATTTCCTCTCTTTGTCTGGTAGGTTTGTATGTCACCCATCTTGTCAAGTAATTATAGACTTCCACGCCTTTTCTGGTAAATCTTCCTAGATAATCAGTGACGGTCTTGACGCCGTTGGCAATAGGTTTGACGATGTGTTCACTAGCCAGATGTCTCACATCGCTAAAATCTATTCTGGGATACAAGTCCTTTTCTAATGTAGTAACATCTACAGCCATATTAACTATACTACCACAAACTGATTTAAAGATTTTGTCAACTTAATTCAATCTTGATTCTAGCTTAGAAATCTTAGACTTGAGATTTTCAATCTGTTTCTGTTGATCCTTTACGGCCTGCAGAAGCACGGCTGACAGTTTGCTGTAATCAACCATTCTGTAACCGTCGCTTCCTTTGGAAACAAGCTCAGGAAATTCCTTTTCAACATCCTGGGCAATCACACCGATTTCCTTCTTACCGCTTTTATTGAACCGATTATTCTTGTTCCATCTGAAATAAACACCATCAATGTTCTTCAATTTTTTCAACGTGTTCGTTAATGGCATTATGTCCTGCTTAAGTCTTGCATCAGATGGAACAGGAGGAGCAGGAGCTGCAGGAGTTCCACCACCTGTAACAATCAGCAAAATGAGAGCGACAATGAACAACACTATACCCACGACTATTACAACCGTCTCGAGAGGTATGTTGAATATGGTTGCCAGTCCCGGAAATATTCTAGAGCCGCCTGCCTGAAAATATATACCAAAACTAATAAGCAGAATTACGATGACTAATGGAATTGACATGTTTTTAAAAATCTCGGTGTTAAATAAACCATGACTAGCACTCGCAAACATAGTTACAAATAGAAGAAAAACAATTGTTGCGAGTATCGCCACGAAAGCATTAGTCGCGAATTGTGTCAGAAACTGCGCCAGAGAAAACCCTATGGGTGTATAAGTGACTACAAATCCAGCAGCAGCCAACGCTATGAAAAGACCTATTGTCTTAGCTCCTTTGTCAGTTGATGGCCCGAAAATAGTACTCTTGACTATAAGACCATAAAACACGGCAAAAGCCATCAAAAATGGGAAAAAGAAATCGAAAATTCCAATCTTCTTTCCCGCATTAATCAGATCCTGAAAAGTCCTTACCTGGGCAAAAGCGACAGTAGAAAACATCAGCAGACTTACGACAAATACAAAACCAATTGCCTTGATTTCATTTCTCATTTACCCGACCTGACTATCACAGCAACGCTTATTGCTAATAAAAATAGTACTCCTACGGTTATAAATGTATCTGGCGGAATTGTGAATCCAGTGCCTTTCGGAAACAGGACAGTCGCCAGCCCACTTGAAATAAAAATAACTACAGCGACCATCAAAGAAATAATCAGGATAGCTCCCCAGAAGTAAGTTGATTTTATCTTGTCGCTCAAGTCACCTGCTAGGTCAGGCTTGAAGAACATCCCAGCGAATATAAGCCCAACCAATACAATCAACGACACACTAAACCCCTGGATGAAGAATGACGCCAATTTTCCCTCTATGTCAACACCTAGAATTATAGGCGCGGCCCATACGAACAAGCTGACAACAAAAGCAACAATCGCATTAACAGCCATGTTCGCGTCAGGATCTCCGAATATCTTGGCGCGCCTCAATCCGCCATAAATGATAGCCGCTGTCAAAATGAACGGAAGGAGGAAATTGAAGAAACCCAGCTCCTTGAGCTTCAAAATTGCTATTTCAAAAAGCGATGCCATTATCCACCTCTTCCTCCCCCTATAGTTATTAGCAGGAATATGATTAAAACAGCCATGATGACGCCTGTGATTGTCAGCAAGTCAGGTTGAAGACTGGTAGTCTTTACGACAAAATTGATAAAGTTCCCCGCGAAATTGAAAAGTCCGAACAATGCGGCGAATGCCACAACAGCCCAGACTAGAAACTGCAGAGGTCCTCCGCCCTTGACCAAATCCGGCAGTCGTTCCATCAAATTCGGATAGAAGAAGCTGGCTATGAGAAGACCAAACACAAACACAATAAGGATGACAGACATCTGACCGAAAAATCCAGTCAGTTCAGGGGCAACTCCAACGCCAATAATTACAGGCAGGCCGAAAACAAACAAGCCAACGCTTATAGCAACAATGCCAAGAATCGTAGGCGAATCTCCGAGAACTTTGGTCTGTCTCAACATCGCATAAAGAACTGTCGAGAACAAAACAAACGGTAGGAAGAAGTTGTAAAATCCAAGCTCGACAAGCTTCTCGGCGACTATTTGAAATACATTGACCATTCTATCTTAAACATAATTCGGTTTGTAGAAATTTAAGCATACCGTTTGAGTTTTGAGCTGAGCTTCAAGCTCAATATCTTCATTTCTCTCTGGACTTCAGTCAGCTTGCTCTCCACCTGTATTTTCTTCTCCATGTTTCTTTCATTGTACAATTTCAACAATAACTTTGATTCAAGTTTTCTCAGATCCTCCAATTTCTGTTCGTCGCCTTTCAAAGATGCCGCCCAGCTTACACTCTTCCTTATCAAAAACCAGAAAACGAGCGCAATAAATCCCAACAAGACGAGTATACTGTTCATCACCCCAATCTGGAACAAATAGCCTGCAAGAAACGCGAATGTATCTGGTTGGACGGCATAAATCATTATTACGAACCCCAATGAGAGAATAAGATAAATGGGATTGTTGTCGCCGAATATGCGAGTCATCCTCAATCCGACAAACAATACAGAAAACAAAAGCACGAACGGAATTATCAGAGTTACCAGATATTGAACCATTTGCGGCGAAAGAAAAGTTTCGATAGGAATTGCCATGCTATCTAATTATAATCTAATTTCACGCTATTAAGCTTCTCTCTTCATCCTGTTCACGAGATCGGTCAATGCCCTTACAGATTCTATCAATGCCGGTAGTGTCTCTTTGAAAGCTTTCTCCAGTCCGCTGAGTCTTGTTTCTACTCCAGTATTGCTCTCACCATATGTGTCTATCTTGCTTATGATCTGCGTCTGTTCCGCATTTCTCAAATTCATTATCTCATTTATCCTGCTGTTTACATCTTCTACCCTTTTCGCGAGTTCCTCTGTCCTAACCGAGAATTCAGTAATCTTCTGCATAAGTTCGCCCATTCTCGCCTGCACTATATAATCGACATACTCCTCGACGGGATAACTCTGCTGCTGGTAGTATCCTTCCGGCAATGAAGTCTCTGGCAGCTGTGGCATCTGGGGTTGTCTGGCTTGCGCAGTTATTTCTTCCAATGTCGGCAAAGCGGGCTCTGCATTAGATGGCTGCTGTGTTGCACTGAATTTCATTGACTGTGTCAATCCACCATCTATCTCGTCTGGCGAGTAACCTTCCTTTCTCAGGACATCAATAACTTCAACTTCAGAAAATCCCCTGCCTGTTAATTCCCTTACTCTCTCTGCAGGTATAGAACCTTTGCCCTTATTTTTCATGAAAGGAAGCGCCATTAATTCACTTTATATAAATTGCCTTTAGTTAAACATAAATCTAAGCTTTCGTCAACTTATCAACAATAAAGCCCTAAACAATTTCAATAGGTATTTCATTTATTCCTTTAAAATCGGGGTCGCCAGAATAGAATTTCTTGCACTTGGAAAGAATAGCTGTGGATAGATGGATACAGTCAGCATAAGAAAGTTCTGTGACATTACTTTTATAGTATTTCAATCTAAGGTTCGCGGCTTTTTCAGCGACCTTTTCATCTACATCTATTATCAAAATTGATTTGTTAACTTTTATTTTATTTAAAACTTTTCTAGCTTCCAATTTTCCAAAAGCTTTAGCAAGCTTATACTTTATTTCTAACAAAACTACTGTGCTAATTACTTTTATATCAATGCTTTTAATTACTTGCTCGCATTTTAACCATTTTCTACCCTTCGTATAAAATTCTAAGAAAATCCAAGAATCCAAACCGATCATTCAACTTTACTCCATTCCTTCTTACCTTCTTTCATCATTCTTTTAATTTCTGCCTCTGTGAAAAGTTTGCCTTTCCTTTCTAAATCTTTCCTTATTTTCATTAAGCCTTCTACAAGACTCTGCCCTGCCTTCATCATAATAACCTCATCTTCGTCTGGCATGAAAACTACTCTTTTACCAGGTTTTAATCCAAGATGTTCTCTAATAGGCTTAGGTATTGTTATTTGACCTTTGCTAGTCAGAATTGACTCAAATTTTTTCATATAATCTATATTAAATTAGTGTAAGGAATATTTAAAGATTTCCTTACCAACGTGTCTAAGCCTTTTTGCTCTTTGCCAGCTTGTCCTGAATCATTCTTTCGACTTCGTCCCTTGTGGCGAATTTTGATGTTATAGGATTGACAAGATCTATAAAAGTCTCCATCTCTTTCAATTCCCTCTTGGTTGCAGTTTTTGTCAGTTCCTTGTTCAGCCTCAGAATTTCGCTTTCTATACCAACAAGTTTTTCTGACATTGTGATTATTTTGTTGTTTATCTTGTCAAGGAAAACTTTCAAGTCGCTGAGCTGAGTCAAAGTGTCGTCCTGCAGAGCGGAAATAGAATTGTCCAACCTGTCCATCCTCTGCTCTACAACCCTTATTCTGCGGGCGTCCTCGTTTATCCTTTTCACAAGTTCCGAAATCAGTGCCTTGACATTATCGTCCTGTCTCTCGAAAGGCAATTGTGGTAGGGTTGGCAGTGCCATTATAAAAGATTTGTCTTAGCATGCAGATAATATTATCTAATGGCTGGCGTAGAATACGAAGTTGTAGACGGAATTTTGAGAATAAATTGTGCAAGGTGGGCTATTGCTCCGAGCATAGAAGATTCAGATGCAACAATGGCTGTTGTCATCGACAAACTTCTGGAAGTAAAGGACGCTGACAGAATAGTTTTGATTGAAGCGAGAGAGAATGAATACGATTCCGAACAGACGCGGTTGTTGAGAGAAATAGCAGATGCTTACAACAGGATATTGAACATAGACAGGATAATAAGCCTGAAAAATCTTGGTCCTCCGCAATGCGAAAAGCTTTTCCCGAAAAGATTGAATGACTTGCAATTCATGGTTCTGCAACTTTTGAGAAGAGATCCGATAGCGGCGTACATGCAGACAGTAAAGATGGTGAACAACAACAAAGTTCTCGAGAAAACAGCACCATTCGAGCAGAAGGTGTGCTTCACACATTATCTTGACAGCGCATTGATTCCAATCAAACAGATACTCGAAGAATGCACTCTGATACAAAAAGCACTTCCCATACTTCATGATTATCAGCCAGGCACTAGGGACATTTATCGCGAATTATTCTCTCCCATAGTCAGGCCAAACTTCATGTTGACGAGGCTCATGCTTAACATACCTAAAGGAGCAAGGATGGTTAACAAATATTCTGTTGGAAACGCGAAAATCGAAATATACAAACTTCCTAACAAAGTTCGTCATCTTTATCATGTGATACCTCGCGAGTTTGTTCTCAGCGAAGAAAAGTACACTATTCTAGATTCGGCAAGAAGATATTTGTCCGCTCACAGGCCTACAGAAGCTGAATCGGTAGAGCCTGACAAGTCACGCGAGATGTTCAAAAATCTTGGAAGGGATCTGGTAAGGGACATAGCCACAGGCATGAATGTGAGCTTGACGGCTGATGAAATCGAAGAATTATCCGACATCCTGGCGCGTTATACGGCAGGTTTCGGCATCTTGGAAATCCTGCTCGCAGATGAAAATATACAAGATATATTCGTAAATTCTCCAATAGGACGAACTCCAATCTACGTCACACAGTCCGATTTTGAAGAATGCGAGACAAATCTTATGCCTACAATGGATGATGCAGAGTCATGGGCAACAAGATTCAGGCTTTATTCAGGCAGGCCTCTAGACGAATCGAATCCTGTTCTGGATACAGAATTAACTGTTCCTGGTGGAAGGGCGCGTGTGGCAGCCATCACAAGAACGTTGTCCCCAGAAGGACTGGCATTCGCATTCAGGCGTCACAGAGAGAAACCGTGGACGTATCCTTTGTTCATCAAGAATAAGATGTTCGATCCGCTGTATGCGGGATTGATGAGTTTCATTATTGACGGCGGACGTGCGATGCTCATAGCCGGCGGAAGGGGATCAGGCAAGACCTCACTTTTGAATTCATTGATACTCGAGATAATGTCAAAGTTCAGGATAATTGTCACAGAAGATACTCTGGAAATTTCCGTTCCCCAAATCAGAACCCTTGGATACAACATAGAAAGGATGAAGTCGCGTTCTGTTATTACTCGTGTTGAGACTGAACTGCCCGCAGCAGAAGCATTGAGGACAGCATTGAGATTGGGCGATTCTGTTCTGGTTATAGGCGAAGTCAGAAGCGTCGAGGCTATAGCATTATTCGAAGCCATGCGAATAGGCGGGATGTCGAATGTAGTCGCGGGCACAGTGCACGGCGAATCCGCTTACGGTGTTTACGACAGGATTGTTCATGATTTGGGAGTTCCTCCGACAAGCTTCAAGGCATTGGATCTGATAACTGTGTGCAATCTTTTGAAATCCCCTGACGGACTGCATAGGTTCAGAAGAGTAACAGAATTGACAGAAGTGAGAAAGAACTGGAAAAATGACCCATTGGATGAAGGAGGGTTTGTCAACTTGATGGAGTATTCCGCGAAGGAAGACAGGCTGAAACCGACAGATGTTCTCATCGACGGCGAATCTCAAGTGTTGAATGAAATTTCTAAAAGGGTGCGGGAATGGCACGGTCACTGGGACGCTGTCTGGGACAACATTTTATTGAGAGCAAAGATAAAAGAAACTATGATAGACATAGCCACAAAGACAGGTAGAGACGATATCCTGGAGGCCAATTACATAGTCGAATCTAATTCAATGTTTCATTTAATTTCCGAGCAAGTCAAGAAAGAAGTAGGGGCGTTGGATTCGAAGATGATTTACGACAAATGGTCTGACTGGTTCAAGGAGAGGGTGAAATGAAAGGCGGATTTCCCGTAGGATATATAGTGGCGATTGTTCTCGGCGTTATCCTGATAGCATTGATCGGATATTTGCTTATCTATTCAAAAGGTAAAGGCGGTGATGCAGGCACAGAGGCAGAGTGCATAGCAAAAAAAGTCCAGTACTGCGGCACTAAATCGGAAAGTCTTAAAACTGAACTTCAAACAGGAAAATGCAAAGTCGACTGGTCGAAAGATGTGTGTCAATTCTGCAAAGCCATAATCCCAAACTGGGACAAATCAAATACAGGATGTTCATAGGCTAAGTTTAATTCTCCTGTAAACCAAATTCTATTTAATGCCAATAATTTCGCGCGAGTATGAAAAGTTCCTGAGAGAAGAAAAATCAGCCAGAAAGCTCTCGTTCTATGAAAAAATATGCGGAATATCAGAAAAGATTTTCCCTATAATACCATCCTTCAAAAGTCTGGATGAAAAATACCAGGAAGCCATAACGTTCTCTCACTCAAAGATAACACCGAAAGGTGCATATGCGTTGGCTTTTGTCGCAACCTGGCTGTTCTTCATAGTTTCCATGCTGGCTCTTGTAGCAATAAAATCCTTCTCCATATCTTCCATATTCTTCTCTGTCATAATGGCTATTATTGTTTTTTACTTTCTTGTGGATTATCCGCTGTATTACGCCAGGCGGTTCAGAATCAGCGCGTCTTCCGAGATGGTCCTTACAACAATCTACATGAGCATCTCGATGCATCTGTCGCCCAACCTTGAGAATGCCATAAGGTTTGCTTCCAAAAATCTCAAGGGTGCAATGGCCATAGACCTGCGAGAGCTTTTGTGGAGTGTCTACACGCGGAGATTGGACAGGACAGAAGATGCGTTGGACGAATTCATCAAAAAATGGGAAAGGGAGAGCAAGGAGTTTGCGACATCCCTCTATCTCATAAAAACATCAAGCGTTGAATCTCAGGACAGACGAGAAAGATTCCTTGATGAGGCTGTTTCTGTCATGCTGGACGGAACGAAGGAAAGAATGAAAATCTATGCGCGGGAATTGAAACAGCCAGTGACCATATTGAATGCGCTCGGAATACTTCTTCCGATTATAGGGCTTGTGTTCTTCCCGATCATAAGCGTATTTCTTCCGGAATTGATAAAACCGGTTTTTCTTGTCTTCGGCTATAACATCTTCCTTCCTTTGGTTGTTTATCTGATGATGACGAGCTATCTTGGAAAGAGGCCATATAGTTTCCGGGAGCCGGATCTGAGCAAGCACCCCGAAATATTGTCTGATAGATTCTACGAAAAGCCGTACATCTACTTGTTGCTTCCCTTGCCTTTCATTGCGTTCCTTTCTTACAAGTTGCTCACGGGAAGTGGAATATTCAGTCTTGAATTGCTGATTTATTCGATGTTGCTTGTGTTTGTTGGATTCGGTGCTATCGTCGGTTTTTCATATCTTTCAATTATGAGGAAGCTGAAAATAAGGCAGGAGATTTCCGAAATAGAAAATGAATTCACAGAAGCGCTGTTCCAGTTGGGAAGCCTTATGCTCCGTGGTATTCCTTTGGAGACTTCATTAAAGAGACTGAAAGGAGAGATAAAAGGATTGAAAATTTCGGAATTCTTCGAAAAGATTCTCTACAACATAAAGGTTTTCGGCATGCCGTTTGAAAGTGCTGTATTCGACAAGAAGTATGGCGCAATCAATTATTATCCTTCCACGCTGATAGAGGCTGTGATGAAAGTTGTTGTTGAGACGTCTAAAAGGGGAATGGCGAGCGCTTCAAAGTCCATGGTTGTGGTTTCGAAATATCTGAAAGACATGCACGAAGTCGATGAAGATTTGAGGAACATGATGGAGGATGTAACGTCGACGATGGCTACTCAGGCCGTATTGCTCGCGCCATTAAGCGCTGGCATTGTTGTCACTATAGCCTCTGTGATGACAAGGCTGCTCATAAAGCTGGGTTCTGTCTTTGGGTCATTCGGCGATGTTGGCGGCGGTCTGGGACCTGTAGGCGGGACAGGTGTTCTTTCGTCTATATTCCAAATAGGCCTGATAATTCCTGTGCATGATTTCCAGCTCATAGTCGGCATTTATCTTATAGAGATTGTTGTGTTGATTGCCATGGCATTGAGCACAATAACCAACGGCGACGAAGGAATGCTGAAGAAATTAACCGTCGCCAGAATATTGGGCTTCAGCTGTATTGTTTATTTCATAACTCTAATCTTCACATATTATCTGTTCACTTCCGTGATATCCGTGGAAACACTGATAACATGATTAATATCTTTGGACTCTAAATAAAATTATGAAGGGTGATGTTGACAGATTCATCGTGTGGTTTATCGTCACGTTGGCCATAGCAGTGCTGGTATTGCTGGCAGGCTATCGCTTGTATCAGAAATTTGTGGGGATTTCATGAGAAAGGCAGTGTTCGGCAAGGTGTTGACTCTCATAATCAGTCTGTTGCTGGCTTCGCTTGCATTGCTTCTTATCTATTTCTTCGGCGAAAAGATATTCAGTTTCGTTAGCGAGACCTTGTTTACTGGACTGAAGGGATTCGTCTGCGATCTTATCGGCATCTCAAAGATACCGGTTATAGGCAGAGCCTTCTGTGCTGCAGGATAGTAAACCAAATTATATATCATAAACCAACTTAGTATATTACATGAAAGGCGACGCAGTCTCTGCTGTAATGCAGCTTTTTCTGATGGTGGCTGTTCTTGCTGTCGCTGTGACCATATTGCTGAAGGCTTTCAACATAGACATCTTGGAATTGTTGGGGCAGTTGATGGGTGGATTAGGACCACAAGTGCCAGAATTAGGAAAAGTTTTGTACGTTAGACTGGACCCCGATCAAGGTGGGAGCATTGCAGAAGTCCATGCATTTACACTTTTCGACAATGTCAATAACAAAAAATTTCTAATAGAAGATAACTTGTACTTTTGGCCAAAAGATTTGCCGTCACCACCCGCTGATAATAGATGTGTTTTATGGCTGGTCGATGAAGAGGACAATAGTTTGAACGATTACAATAATGATAAAGGTCGCGTATATTTTGTAAATCCAGGCGTGGCTATAGACAACAGAAATTGCGGTAGTTTATCCGAGTGCATAACTGGAAAAAGCACATCGCTCGGTTGTACACCTGTTGTTACATATGACGAATGTCGTAGTGGTAGGTGTTTAGCTGTAGATAATACGCAAACTTCTTGCGCAGGAAGTACAAATATAGTTAGATGTGGCCATGTAACAGCGGGTATAGAGATAGGCACACGTCCAGCTTGTTTAGACAACGACAAAGCTTTAACTAGAACCTTCTGTAGTAGCTCTCAAGGGTGCACATGGTATAAAGAGAGTTGTGCAGGCGGTAAATGCATACTCCTCTCCCCAGACGAATACAAAGTAAAGTACGGTGTCATCTGCGGCGGAGATGGAAAGTGGCACACATGTTCAGAAAGAATAAAAGAAACGGATAAAGATTACAATGGCGTGAAAGGCAAGTGCACATCGGGAGATGAAAACATTTATACATGGATTGTTGAAGGAGGGCAACCTGTTACACTGCCTGTCGTTACACTGTCCATAGACCAACTGGTTAGGGGAATAGAAGACCCAATACAAATAACAGTCACAGCTACAAAGCAGACACATAATCTTGCCAGATTATACTTCAATCTTGATGACCAAGGCGACAAACAAGGCAAATGCAGATTTGCAGATACAGAAGACAGAATAGTCACAAAAGATTGCTCAAGCGGTTCTCAATGTTCCGCTACGTGGTCTGTCAAATGTAGTGTTGAAGGCCGTCATTCATTCATGGCTGGTGCCATAGACACCCAACAGAATGCAGGTATATCCAATGTGTTGCCTGCAAATTTCATACCATCATTAAGTGTAACTCCAACGCCTGTCGTCTTGAATAATGAAATGAAATTAACAGTAGCATCCAGAACAGACATGAATAACATCGGAACAGTGATATTCAATCTCGACACAGAAGGCGACAAGCAAGGCAAATGCTTCTTCTCAGGGACATCTGAAACCACAAGAGAACAGGATGTATTTTGTGATCAGACCGAACGTAACAAATGTTCTAAGGAATTTGTTGTTAAATGTGTAAATGCAGGTGAATACAACTTCCAAGGTCGGATTGAAACCTTAGCGGGAGTAAAAGTACAGACGAATATACTCAAGGTAAACGTCGTCCCACCCGCGGTCACGGTCAAGTTATCATCCAGTCCATTTGGTCCGATTGCAGGCGATGCATTCAGTTTGACAATGGAAGCCGGCGACCCCAATGGCAATCTTTATCGTCTGTTAATCAGTTTGGATGACAGTGGCGACAAAACAGACAAATGTGTGTTCGGCGATCGTCCGGCAGTTGTCAGAACCCGAATATATGAATGCTCGTCAGCTAGTAGTAAAAGCTGTTCTACCACATGGCCTGTCATGTGTGTGCAAGGTGGGACTTATGACTTCAAAGCCGAAGCACAGGAATGGGGATTAAGCAAAGTTTCTTCATCAACCCCAGTAGCAGTATCTCAACCAAAAGTTACTTTGTATGACAATGCTAATCATCAAGGCACTTCTATACAGTCTCTGACTGAACCAGATTTGTCAAGTCTTGCATTCCAAAACAGGATATCATCCATCAAAGTGCCATCCGAACAAACAGCTGTTTTATATTCAGATGTCAATTTCGGAGGTGCGTACAAAGTCTTGAAACAAGATACAGCCACATTGCCGTGCTTTGATAATAAAGCGAATTCCATAAAAGTTCTCCCTCAATTATATGCACCAGCCCAGCCGTGCCTAAGCTCGACAGTGCCATGTGAGATAAATACAGACGGTAATGTGAAATACGCACTTGTCGATACTTCAGAAAATCAATTGGCAAACTATTGGAAGTTTACATTGCAGAGCAGAAGCAATGTAAATATAAACTCGATATTCGGATGTGACGGTAAGCTGGAACTTTCAAAAGGGAGTGTTTTCTCAAGCGGGAATGTTATATGTAGTATCAATAGAAGGTCAGATACAGGAGCAGAAGACTGCTCTATAACCTTAGATCTAGGAGACTATACAATCAAAAACTCTTGCGTCTCTGGTTGCGGAAGCACTGGCACAAGGGTTCAGATAGTGTAGAATATTTATATATCCTTCAAAAACAAAATATAAGTCAAGTGAAATGATGAAAGCAGTAGCAGTTCCTTATGTCATAGCAATTGTCTTGGGTATTGCCGTCATCGGTCTTATAGGATATTTGCTGATTGCTTCTGCCGGTGGAATTGATAAAGTTAGATGTGATTTGGCCAAAAAGAGTTTATGTTCTGAATGGTATTCTGCAGATCCGGCATATGCAAGTGGAAAACAACCTCCAAAGCCAGCAACTTGGCCAGCAGACGAAAACATTTGTAGTTATGCGAAGCTCAATAAACCTGGCGGCGACCAGTGTAAAGAACTAATAGGCAAAGGATAACAAAATAACATTATGCTTAAAGCAGTTACAGCCCAGACGCTTTTCTTCATAGGAGTCGCCATTATCACACTCTTCTTTATAATCGCCATTTTCTCCCAATGGATTGACGTGACAAAAATCATCGGAGTCAAAGGAGGATGCGCAGCCAAAAAGATAAGCTACTGCAGCGAGATGATAACCAGAAAGAACTGCATACAGTGGCCGTCCGACTGTGGTCTGCCTCCAGCGAAAGACGAATGCTGTGGTGTCCTTCAGAGGAATACAAACGATCCCAAATGCCAGCAAGCTAGGTCATGTTAATATCTCCCAAACAATAAAATAAAATTATGAAGGGTAGCGTAGAAGCAGATTCATTAGTCACATTCGGTTTTATACTCATAAACATATCTCTGGCTGCCGCTATATTTCCCACGATAGCGAACGATATGAAAACAGTTTTGACAGAACAGAAAGTCAACAATGAAGCGTTGGAAATCGCCAACCTGCTGAGCATGGCTGACAACGCTCCAAACGAAGCCAAATTAATTTACAATTTTCCTTCTGATGCCCGATATGATGTGATGATTAAAAAAGACGGTTATGTTGTTGTTAAGACTGGCAACAGGCAAGCCACCTCCGAGTCATTCGTCAACATAGGGCAAGAATTCACAAAAGACAACGCCAAGTCACTGACCATAACAAAAAGGATAGAAGAAGAAAAAAGCATTATTAGCGTGTCTGGAATAGCTCCGTCGAATCTTTATGTAAGCCCGGCGACATCGAACCCGAATTCAGATATAACTGTCACTGCAACCGCCGATACAGGCTGCACGAACGTACAGATAACAAGTACAGGTTTTTCAAACTGCAGGGACTTACGATGTTGCGATAATCCAACCAATGACGGAAACAAATATGGATGGAGCTGGACATGCACGTCATCAGGAACGCCAGACGACTATACGGCATACTTCCGTGCAGACCAGAGCGAATGTCCTACTTCACGTGCATTTACTGTTTCTGGTGTTGTTGTTCCACCTCCCCCTGTCGGAAATGTGCAAGCAAAAATAATTCAAATTGCCAAAGAACTTGGCTTAGATCAGAATGGGCAAAGATTTGTACTTAAACTAGCCGCTGTTGAAAGCGGAGGAGGAAGAATATCTAATATCGCTCACTGCAAAGACGGTACAAACAATTGCGGAAGAGACAGCATTGACAAAATAAAATCAGATGGACTTGGCTCTTATGGAATATTCCAGTTGAATGTAATACATGAAAGTTGGTTTACTAGAGAAGGGGCCAAGAATTATGGTTGTGTAAATGACGAAACCGCTTACGACTCGGACTGCAACATAAGAATAGGCATACAGTTCCTTAAAAGCAATTATGACAAGCCTTATCCAGGATACGGATATGTTTACCCATGCACGGGGAACGAGTACAGATACTGGAAAGCTTCTGCGCGCTGGCACAATGGATGGGCGACTGACTGTAGTGCACTCAGCCAAGGACAGATAAATTATGTCGAGCTTGTCGAGGCTGTTGACACTTCTCAATACGAATGTCTGATTACGGGAGGATGTTGATGAAAGGCGAAAGTTACATAACACCACTTTTCTCGCTGATGATTACAGGTGTCATAGCTACTGTATTAGCTTTTGTCCCTCCTGCCGAATTCTGGAAAATTTCTCCAGCGATAGAGGAAAAGGATTTCGAAAACAATGCGATAATTCTGGCAAATTCTATAGCATCCAACCATGTACTGACTTACTACGACGGTGCATCATATCATCGCGGCATTTTCGACAAAGAAAAGCTAGACGCAAAAATGTTCCCACTTTCCCAACTTCAGGTAAACAATCTAGCTTTCTGCAAGCTCGACAATGGTAAGCCGGGAATATGCGGGTATGTAAAATCCCTTCCGAAATCGTTCAGCTTCATCCTAATTACAGACAGCGAAAATGAAAATGGATGGTTTTCTGTATTGTACCCGCCAATGGGCAGTCCAGCTACAGAGGAAGAGAACATGTTCTTGCAAAAGGTAACATCATGCCTGCAACGACTCAACCAGAATGACATTCAAAATATTTTCACCCAAGGTCTGCAGGTATTGTCTTTGGAGAAATGCGGATTTGAAACCGCAACAATTCTGGACGATTCATTTCCAGTCAACGTAAGATATTCAGACACTGATGTCAACATGGGAAGATTGAGGATAGTGATGGTTGAATGAAAGGTCAAACAGCATTTGGAATACCGTTTGTTCCATTGATTGGAACGCTGACGATAATGATATCCTTACTTATCTCGCCGGCAATCATCAAGACAACAATCGACAGAGAGCTCACATACACTTACGAATATGATAGAGCACAGTATTCATTGCAAACATTATTCTCGGCAAATGACGGCAAAAGTTCTTACGAAACAATAACCACCAATTATATTTACAATATCCCAACAGCATCAGGAATAAAGACATCCTTCGAAAAGGTTGCAGGAACTAATAATTGCGTTTCTATTCAACAAACATCAGTGGCGGTTGTGCCGCCTCCACCTCCTCCGCCACCGCCACCACAGCCGTCGCCAGGAACATTTTCATGTCCTATGCAAAATCCTACGATAACTTGCGGTTCATTGGGATCCGGTAATGCATGTGAACATTGTAGCCAAAGTTATCGTCAGGTAAATCCGGGACTTTGTGATACATTCCCCAGGACTGCAACTGGAATAGACGTCGCAGGACCCGGAGGTAGCGATTCATATTCGGCAACTCTCCCAACAATTAATGGAAAGGCTGTACAATGGAAATATGAAAGAATAGAAGGAGGTGCCAGCGGATTAGGATATGGAAAAACATTTACGGCAACCGATGGTACAGACACTTATGAGATATATATCACGCACCTGAAGAATGACGGACTGCCTGGTGCTATAGGCGAGTCATTTCCATCCGGGGCATCTGCAGGTTCTCTCTATCCGAATGTCGACGGTTCAGGCAGAGGACACACCCATATTCAGATAATAAAAAACGGTGTTCCAATAAAAAATCCTGAAACAGAGTTGGGTTTGTGTTCTTCTTCACAAGGTTCCTTGCTTGCATCAACAGAATATGTAGCTACTGAATCACAAGGTGTCACATGTAGAGGGTCTGGATTGGTTTCTCGATCAGGTAACAGTTTGACTCTCGACGGAAAACAGTTTAAATTTATAGGAGTGAACATTCATAGTTTGGCAAAAGCATCAGATTCTGAAGCCGATAGAATACTCAAGTATTTATCAAACAGTTGTGGTGTAAACGTAGTAAGGATATGGGGATATCAAAATACATTCGGAATCGGTGGAATAAATAATGTAAAAAAAGTTTTGGATAAAGGAACGGTGTACAATCTAAAATTCATAGTAACATTAGAAGATTTTCCATATGGTTCAGCAGAATCAAATCCAAAAGAATGGTTCTCTAATGGATACAAGTCGGAATTTAAACCATATGTAAGAAACATAGCATCTTCTTTGAAGGATAGAAATGAAATACTAGCATGGGAAATAATGAATGAACCCCATTGCAAAGGTGACGAGTCTTGTGTTGATGCATTTAAAAATTTTGTTGATGACATAAGCAGAACAATAAAGGAAAATGATGCAAATCATCTTGTATCAATAGGGACAATGGGACTTAATCATGTTGGAGAGAGGATAGATAACAATGAATATAAAAATATACATTCGCTTCCAAATGTAGACTTGGTATCTGGTCATTACAGTGGTAATGATGAAACACAAAAAAGTTATATGAATTCTGGAATTGGTATAGCCGATTCAATAAACAAACCTTTCTACATAGGTGAATCATGGTTTAGAGGAAATGGACCCGCGCCTGACGGAAGTTGTACGAATACAGACTGCACAAATGTATGTGGAGCTGGTGAATTGGATGGAAGAGCACAAAAATTGAGTAGCGAGATTAATGTATTTTCTCCAAAAGTAGATGGATATTTAGTTTGGCAGTATTCACCTAAAGGAAATCCAACATTAAGTTGCGATCCATTTTCATTTTTCGATGGAGATCCTATGTGTAATGTTTTGAAAATAAAATCGGATGAAATTTGTAGTGGTGTAACACCGGTTCCTGTGCCAATACCTACACCAGTATGCACAGGTCCCGCATGCAAGCAAGTCACATGCCCTGACGGGACAACATCAACATGCACAAAGAGGTACGATCCATTCACGAAAAATTATCTTGATTGCACCCCCAACTGCAAAGGTCCCGGAACTGGAGGAATCTTGCAGAAAGATTGTCCCCCCGGGCAAGTGAGTTTCAATACAGTTGCAGTTTTGCCATACAATAAAAAGTCTCTTGTAGACGTTGTGGAGATTGGTACGACATGAAAGGGGCAGTAGAGATAGCATTGGTGGCATTCGTAAGCATGTTAACAATCGTGTCGGTCTTTTCTTTCAACGTCGCATATGAAATAGACAGTGTTGTCAGAGACCAAAATGAACGCATCATACGCGAGGGAGTAAGCCAGATAGAATTTGCCAAGCGTGGAATTGAACAATCTCTAATTTATTCAACATACCAAGTTGCGTACGATGTTTTGAGATACGGCGAATATTCTGTGTCCGGGTGCTATGCAGAGTCGTTCAATGTCCTGCCTTACGAGACCCTGCCTTATTGGAGAACATACGAGAAAACATGCATGCCTACATATGGATTGAGTACGTCTTGTGCAGAATGCGTTCTGAATAACAGAAATGACATTCTCCTGTTTTATCAACAAAACGGCTGGAGTACAGATCGTTCAAATCAAGCGAACATACTCAACGATTGGTGCGGTATATCTCCGGAAGAATGTGACACAGAAACAGCCAAGTGCGGTACATGCTTGTCGACTTCGTCTGAATTTGACAATGTGTTGGGACAGAAAACCCAGACTATGCTCAACGAATATGTGTCCGCCATCAATGAAAAAACAAATACAATACACGTGCAATCTCCCACTACTGCAGTCAAGCTACAAATTAAAGGCAATCGCGTAAACGTGACCGCGACATCATCGGAAAAAACTAAATTCACAGAAACAAATGTAGAAATCTCCGACAGTCCTAACGCTAAAAAAATTTTGAATCTGAGAATAGCGAAATTAATTTCGAAAGGAAAAGAACTTTTTATCGACAAGGATGTTGTGAAGGAGCAGATAGATGCAGCAGAGTCAAGAATACCGGATGCTTGCAAATCAATCAAATACGAAGAATGTTATACTTCCTCTATACCTTCGAAGAGCAAGAAAGAAATGCTTGACGAAGCTTGTCCGAATGTTTTAACGAACTTCAGAACTGATGTAGTGAATAACATCCTCAGTCTGAACAACAAATACAATACCATCGATACCGATGTAACATTGAAGACAAACAATGATTTAACGCAAGTAGCTGCAGATACGAACAAAGAAGCAACATGCACTATTGAAGACATTAGTGCTCCCGAAAGTTGTTGTTTGCAACGGGGGTGCGAGAGGTCAGACTATACATATGATGGTGCACACTGTGTAAAAGAAGTCGATCGTGAAATAACTGGTGACTGCCCTTCAGGTTCCGCAGAACAGCCCAATGGAAAGTGCTTATCTTATATTTCTGCGATCTGCATTAAACCCCAAAATTTGTACAAGAAAACATGCAGTTATGACTATTCAGCAAATGCGAATGTTTATGTCTCGATTCTGGGCAAGGAAATCAGGTATCCTCTGTATGATAAAGTGGAAAAAACAAGCGCGATGAGAAATCTTGAATTGACCTTTTATGTTCTTGGTGGAGAGCAGATTCCATCTTGACTAAAAGTTACATTTCTTATTGGCTCCCCATGCATTCCAATCAATACCGTTATTTGATATTTGGCAGGCAATTTGGATATTTCTGGTTACATCGTTTATTCGGTCAACACATCTTGTGTATTGATTAGAATCTTTAGCCTCACAATCATGCTTTATGCAATTACCGTCTGAATCAGATTCAAGACATGTTCCTAATATTCCAGGACCATTAATTGTAAATAGATTCATACAATCTCCGCCTATTTCATTGGCATGTGCAATAATGTTGATTTGAAACAGTCCGTGTGAAAATGATGTGCCATCCTTGCATTTATCGACTGTGCTAGCAACAGTCGGATTGCCACTGCTTTCGATATTGCAAATACTTGATGCTTTGATTGCATTGATACCAAAGCATGTACTTCGCAAATCACCAGTACTGCAGGGACCGCTATTAACAGGGGTACATGAACCAGTTGGTGTAGTTCCCGAACCAGGTGGTATCACTTTCACAGTCACAGGCCACCCACTGTAAACTTTCATGTCGCGCGGGCAATAATAAGGCAATGGTGAATATTGTTCAACTAGTCGATTGTACTCGTCACTGCCTTCTATAATCTCACCGCGAATAGAAGCTTTTTGCAGTCCTATTGCTGTTGAATATGTCTGGCTATATGTGTAATTGATGTCCACAACCACTGGAATGGTGGTGAAAGGTTCTTTTATGTCCCTATTTTTGAAAACCGATGCATCGCACGTAATCGGGATACCAGTTTCTTTAATATCGCCTTTTTTGACAATCAAATTCACTGGCTTGGGACTACAACCGTTTTCTATATCCAAATCTTTTATGTCAAATCCAGTTATCTTCGCATCGCC
The DNA here is from genome assembly GCA_016187385.1 of Candidatus Aenigmatarchaeota archaeon. Lineage (GTDB taxonomy): Archaea > Aenigmatarchaeota > Aenigmatarchaeia > CG10238-14 > SCSR01 > JACOWB01. The sequence goes on along the minus strand of JACPJU010000001.1, from coordinate 216,889 downwards.
TTCACCGCTGTTGTCTATGCGGATGAACATTGTTATCCCTCTAGACGAATCGCTTTCCGCACTGTAAATGTCGGGAGAAAAGTATGTTGTTACCGTCAGGGGACCAGCACTGCTTGTAATCTTGGGGTCTGATGTGAATTTTTTGTCGCTGTCTTTATTGACCAAAATCAATTCTCCCTTGCCTTCAACTGAAAAGTTATAATTGGCTCTCATCTCAATATTTGCCTTGTTGTCAGTGAAGCACAAGTCGTCCATCAAATTGTAAAGTTTTTGGAATTTACAAGCACATTTATTTTCGCTTTCTATGTATGCAGTTTCATTTTTGTCCAGTTCATTTTTGATGCCGTATAGATTGTTACTATTATTAAGGGTTTCACCACATTCCCTTTCGCATACGAAATCTTTCCCCGTTTTTGTCATTTCCGTTATATTTTCACTATTCACATCCTGTTTGAACTTTATCGGAAATAGCGGATTGACTGTTGCCACATCTTGTATGTTTCTTGATTTGGCTATAATATCTCTGCAATCGGTCTTGTTCTTAAATTGTATAATCATCGATTTCTCTTCCTGTGATTTGATGCTGGTAATCGGTTCAGACTTGCCCGCACCTTCGACAACGCCGCACAGCATCTTTTCATTGCTTCTATTGAACATGAATATTTCGTCCACGTAAAAACCAGTAACAGGGTTGACAAAGTCTTCTACATTATTCGGATTTATTATGGTAATTGGAAGCGTATAGTCCAGTCTTGCGAATGCATTTGGTGGAACAAAATCTGTATGCCTACTTCCAAACTTTAACTGAATCGCCTCGTACCCACCAATTTTCACAGCGTCTGGTTCAGGTTTTATCTGCCCTATCGCGAAAAGATAGCTGATAATTTTTCTGATACCTTCTTTCATACCGTCAATCGTATTCTGGTCCAGTCCTATTATACGCAGAACATCCAGCGAATTGATGTAGAAATCTATATTGAATGCCGTGCCGCTGACGAAAAAGTTTATCCCGATCAGCACTATAAGAGCGACAATGCTCCATACAAGTGAATGCCCTATGGTAGGTGCTATTCCTCTAGCTTTGCTTGAAAGCATGGCGAGAGTAAAAATAGTCAAGAAGGCGACTGTCTTCAAGAAAAGAGAATCCTTTATAATTGGTATAGTGTTGATCAACGGCAGGATGGCTATAAAAAACATCAGCAGTGTGATTATCAATCCCATTATTACGTTGGGTAAATTTTCAGATACGGCACCTGCAACACGGTTAGCGCCAAAATATGAAGATAACGCAACAGTGAAAAGTCCGAGAAGAAAAATACCAATTGTGCTAGGCGAACCGATAGTACTAGCGAGCGGCGTCCAGATACTTAGAAAAGCAAGGACGTATAGTACAGTCGATACCCCAGCGAAAATCCAAGACCAAGTCCCGCGTTTCCAGTTTCCAAGTTTGCCTGGTCCTATGCCAAATGCTTTTTTGGTTGGTTCAAAGAATCCACTAACTCCGGTTGGTGTTAGGTTCACTGGAATTGTTCTGTCTGTACTTAGAAGCGGTATTATGTCAGATTCGTAGTCTTTGTACCCATTTGCTTTTACGGAAATGACATGTTCCCCGCGACTTAAAATATCTTTATAGTATCCGAATTGAGGCTCCTTTTCTTGTTCTCCTGGGGGTTTAGTCGTATCCCAAATCGCATTCAAAGGTTTATTATCGGTTTTTGATATGACTCTCGCATTACCTATAGGTTTCCTTGTCTTTTCATCCCTAACTATGACTGTCAAATTCGGCATTGCTACCTTAATTTAATTTATATTACAAACAAAAATTGCTTAGTAAGGTGATAATTATGTGCGAACGCCGTACAACATATCAATGAAGGGACGATATCTTATCAGTGGCTCTCGTCTGATACCATACTCAGGTCTTAAACCTTTCTCAATTAAGTAGTCGTCAAAAGAAAGTTGATTTCTATGTATCTTGAATTCGGTTTTTGTCGGTATTTCAATTTTTGGTTCCCTGTAGACAAGTCCTTTGAATTCTTGTAGCGGAAGTATTGGTTGATAAGGTATACCCATTCTTCTCATATAAGCTTCTCTAACAGTCTGCGGTAAATATGGCAACTCCGAAAAACCTTTCTTAACCCACGTGTATGTTCCTGTGAATATTTCTTCTGGGATTCCAGGCCATTCCTCCCCTTTCTTTTTGAAATATGCGTTAACCTCTTTAGCAAGAGGAGTTTCAAAATAATGTTTGTTCAAAAGTTTATTGATACCCCAGGTAGAAACTCCCGTCCAAAACAACAGTGGAATCAAAGCTGCCAATACCATATATTTAACTACTTATTAGTGGTATATAAAGATATCTATACTACAGAATACATGTCATTTCCAATCTTTAAAAATGTAACCTTCCATTATCAATTACTTAAATACAATGGAGGTACATAACAATGACTGAACAAGAAAAACTACCAGAAAACGTAGTCTTCGTGGGCCAAAAGCCTTCAATGGCTTATGTCCTAGGCGTTGTAACTCAGATGTCTAATGGACAGAAGGAAGTCTACATCAAGGCTAGAGGAAGAGCAATCTCCAAGGCTGTCGACGTGGCTGAGATCGTCCGAAGGAAATTCGCTCAAGAATCAAGAGTTTCAAAAATCGAGATTGGCACAGAGGAAAGAGAGCTTGAAAACGGGCAGAAAATCAATGTTTCAACAATAAACATTGCACTGACAAAGTAAGCTTTCCTCCCTTTCTATTTCTTTAACCTTAGATAATCTGATATATGGATTTTGAGGTTCAGAGAAAGAATCTGATAAGGAAACTGTCTAGTCAAGGATATGTAAAATCATCCGCGGTCAAAAGAGTGATGCTCAAAGTCCCAAGAGAATTGTTTGTTCCTGAGCAATATTATGATAATGCCTACATAGGCACACCATTGCCGATTCCCGGCGACCAGACGATTTCAGCTCCTCATATACATTCCATTACCTTGGAAAACCTGAAATTAAAAAAAGGGGACAGGTTTCTGGAAGTGGGTGCTGGGTCTGGAATAATGCTTGCCTACGCACAAGAACTTGTGGGTGAAAAAGGCAAAGTCGTTGGAATAGAAATAAACAAAGAAACATACAAGTTTGCGAAAAGGAATGTGGCGAAGGCTGGTTACAAGGATATTGTTCTAATCCATGGCGACGGTTCTCTTGGGTACACTAAATACGCGCCTTACGACAAGATAGTGGTCAGCGCAACCTCCCCAGACATACCAAAACCGTTATTAGAACAACTTAAGTCAAATGGTACAATGCTGATAGTTATAGGGTCTCCATACAGCGAACAGAACCTAGTTGAAGTTAAGAAAAACAAGTCTGGAAAAGTGACAAGAAAAGAAATACTCCCTGTGGTTTTTGTAAATCTCCGTGGCAAATACGGATGGAAGTGAATGGGGTTGTAGGGATTTGAACCCTAGTTATACGCTAGCATCCCATCATCTTGATTCAGATCTCCATGAAGACTGGAGGCGTAAGTCCTACCAGGTTGAACGACAACCCCGTACTGTTAAGATAAAATTTGAAATTACTTAAGCTTTAACCTGTGTGAAATCACAGCGACCACCAAACTAGCGAACATCACAGATAAAAAATAGACAATACCCAACTGAAAGAAGAACTCATCGGGGTAAAGAATTTTCAATATGCTGTCTGGAGGAAAAGTAAAATTTTTGATGAAAAATATTTTATGGAATGCAATGAACAACCAGTTGAAATCAACAAATGCTATTGTGGAGATTATCAAGGTTGATGTAAAAACAGCAAGAGAAGTTTTTCTTACTGCTTCCAATAAAAATCTCCTATGAGAATTGAGATAATTAAAACTTGTTATAACTATCGCAATAGAAACCATGAATAAGATATTACTAGCAATCACAAACTTTCTGACATCCTGCATATGACTTAATTCTTGTACGTTCAGAAATTCTAAATCACTTTCATTAATGAAAAAATTTACTATGCGATTATTGTAATCACGAAATTCATTCCCGCCTTGAAAAAGTGTCCATGCAATAGGAACAAATGACAAAAGTGGAATGCTCCATAATACAAGTATAAGTGATAATGATAATACAAACAAAGACTTAAGTGAAAACTCTTTAAACCCAATTTTCATATAAAATTGATTATAAAAGTTCGGACAAAAGCTTTATTTTCGAACAGACATAAGATTATCTATAATAATCCTCTCTACTATAATATCCAAATATTTATCAACTGTTGATCTTCCTTTTAATTCAGAATACTTATCTTGGACTAATTGGTATAACTCACTTTCATTGTATGGGGAATCCAATCCTCTTCTATTTAAATAAAACTGAATATTATCGACCATTAATTGAATCCTCTTCTCATCATCCCCACTCGTACTCAAATTTGTCATACAAAATCAAAGCCACAGGTGGGAATTGAACCCACGACCTTCCGCTTACAAGGTTCACCAACAGTTCACAACTGTTTCGGGTGCTCTACCTACTGAGCTACTGTGGCTACTTTATAGCAAAATAATCTATTATCAAATCTTATATAATAATAGGGCATTGACTTGGTGTAATTTACTTTAACCTCTGTAGGCGATAATTTAAATAGCTTGAGTGCTTGCTTAATCTCTTCCAAAAAACTTTTGCTTTTCTGTTTTAGCTGTATTCTATTACGGTTAATATGACCATCTGTATCCACTAATCCACTTAGGTAAGTAATTAAAAATTTTCTGTTTGTTCTAATTTTATGTGGTATTGAAGGATTTATTTTTCTTCCAATGCATAGACCAACGGTTACAAAATACCAAAAAATGCAAACATTTCTGAATATCAGAAAAAATGTGTTCATCTTTCTGTTATCCTTTCCAATTTCGCCTTTGATTGAAAACAATTCTCTAAATCTAGTATTCAGATAGTTTAAATAGTCTGTTGAATTTGACGTTATTTTAACAGTGTAATGAAAACCCCCTTTCATTCTTTTTACCATCGTGAGATTACCATCTCCAGTTAATACACCTGTCAAATAACTTACTTTAGATGAAATGGGGGGTATTTTTACTCTTGTCTTCCTAGTTACTAAGAATCCATTTTCAATTTTATGGAAAATATTATATTCTTTCAATCTACTGGAAACTTCTTTTAACATAATGTATAAATCTCTAGAGTAAATATAAAACTATACAACCTTATTCCTATACAATATCTAATCTAGGAAATCCTTTTTCTTTATCTTTTCTGGTAGGTAGGTATCTGATATGAAAGTAATGCCTTTTGATGATAGAGCAGCCAATTCAACCTTGCTTTTCATTTCTTTCATCATTTTAAATTGTCTTTGCCATTCTTTGCTATTTTTGAACCACTCATAGTTGCTGATTTGTTCAAGTCTCTTAAAATCAACATCTTCAAACTTTATTAAATGTTTTTTAAGGTCGTATTTAATCACATCGTCAACAGTCAATCCTATTAATTTAGCGTCTGGTATCGCCAATTTTTCTGATATGTGTGCAAGGCTAATTGAACCAAACTTTAAAACAGAATAGATGTAAAAACCCCAAGGATCATTATCGACCAAAACATAAACTGGTAATCTATGCTCCAAATGCAGTCTTTGTAATATTCTCCTAACACCTCTAGTAGCTTGACCTTGGCTAGAGATTATAACACAATCCAACTTTTCCCATACACGATCTTCATTGAGTCTCTCCCACTCAGCCGCCTTTTCCATATATATTATAAATTTCGCATTGACTTTTTTGAAAATTATATCTTCGACATTTGAAGGTAATGAATAACCTCCGCTGCCCATTTTCGACCAGTCTATTATATCACCACCATCTTCTATAACTATTTTACCGGCAACTGAACCCATCTTGTTTGCATTAATATGTAACTGTTCTCGTGAAGTATCCGTTATTAATTCCAAATCTTCTATAGCTTCATTAGATTCTTCCTGCTCATCAACAAGATTAATGTTGGAATCGGGCAGAGTTCTTTTCATTCGGTAGAAAGCTTCTCTTAGGCTGAGATGTTTTCCCATACCGTTCAATTCCTTAGCAAGTGCCGCAGCCTCGACAGTCTGGACAAATTTCCTGACATGACCAACATTGAAGAAATAACGTGTAGCTACGTTGCTACCCATCTTGATCATTTTATGATGGGGGTCGTACTTGATATTGGACAATGTCCTTATAGGTACTTCTAGCGAAGGGTTCTCGCCTTTCGAGATTTCCGTAGCCAGCTTCTTACCCAGTTTTTTCAGGCTCTCTTCCGTCTCCTTCTTTTTCATTCTCCTCACTTTTTATAGCGCTTTTCTTAATAATTTTTTCCAAGGCTTCAATTAACTTCTCTTTCTTGTCGCCAGATAATTTCTCAAGCGACTCTGCAAGTTCTGGTATGTATTTCTCAAACAACTCTTTTCTCATTTGTCTATCATGCATTCTATTTTTTTGTCTGACATACACAGCGAGCTTTCTACCAGCTTCCTGCAGGGCGAGCTTCATTTCTTTGACTATTTCAGGATAGCTTGCGATGGCCTGCTTGCCTTCCGATGTATAAGGAACCCACACCGATGCGAAATGAATAAATATTCCCAACTGGCCCTGCGGCAGCTGACCCGAAGACTGTGAAAATCCGTACCTTTTCCAGTCAGTGTCTACAACAGCATCTGTTGTTGCGCAGTCGCTGGCATGATACAGCAAAGGAACTTTGTTTGCAAACCTGAACAACTGTGATGATCCTTCCTTTGGTAATTCACCTCCAAAAGCCAGAGCACACTCCACTTGAAATGGATTACCCCTGTAAACACTTGGTGGTCTTGTCACAGCCACAACAAATTCAGCTTTGGTCTCTTTTCGCAGTCCCTCCTCCAGAAGTTTCTCGCTCAAAGGAGACAAACAATCAGTGGGAGGTCCTATTAATTTCACCATCTGCATAGACTTGTGAAGTTTTTCCATCTCGTCATGGCTTAAATCATGCGGTTTTCTATCCGTGTCCAATTTTGCAAGCTTGCATATCTGCAGTGCAGTGCCTCTTCCAACTCTTGAAAAATCCGAAGTCAAAAATCCAACTAAATTTCTCGCATTAGTTGATGCAAGCATTCTCCTTAACAATCCAATTTCAACGCCGTATGGGTGTGGCTTGATTTCTCTTGGTAATGGCGGCATTTCTTTAACCACCCTTTCAAATTCAACCTTGCCATTCGGTCCATCGTAAATTATTTTTGCATATGGATTCGACATTGCGGTTTGTCTCAAATATTCAAAAACAGATTGCTTGCCTTCTATGTATCTCGCCTCGGTTTCCAATTCAATTTTTATTCCGTGCCATTTACCAGAATTCTTTTCTTCTTTGTGCGAAACAATCTTTGGATCATTCTTATTGACATCAATCATCAGTTCTATCTCATGAATTTCTTTCCCGGTGCTGGACGCGATTTTTGAGGGCTTGCCGGTTGTCAACTGGGAATACAATATAGCGCCCGATGCGCCCAGACCCTGAGTACCTCGACTCATTTTCAGCCTGTGGAATTTCGAACCATATAATAATTTTCCGAACGCGAGCGGCAATTTCTCTTCTACAATCCCAGGACCATTGTCTTCAACCTTAACTTTGAATCTCTCAGGCGCAATTTCTTTAATCGAAACTTTAATATCAGGCAAAATTCTCGCTTCTTCGCATGCATCAAGAGAATTGTCCATAAGCTCCTTAACGATTGTTATCAATGCCTTCGTCGGGTTTTCGTAGCCGAGCAAATGCCTGTTCTTTTCAAAGAATTCGGCTACACTGACAGCTCTCAATTGATGGGCCAAATCCTCAGCTGTTATGTTTTTATCTGCCATAATTTCACTGGTTTCTTTTAAAATTCTCAACTGTCCATATAAACCTTACAGATTTTTTCGAATATATCTTATTCAGAAGGCTAAGATTTTCTTGTCTTCCAGGAATCTGTAGACAGTGGCATGTTTGCCTCCATACAATAGCATTTCTATGGCTTCCTTCGCGATTATTATTCCTTCTGCCTTTCCGATCATGCTTACGGTTTTTCCATAAACAGCGATCTTTACGTTGGTGTACTTTTCAATCATGGTTTTGGTCTTTCCGCCTTCTCCAATAATCCTGCCCTTTAATGTAGTCTGCCTGTTTTTTGATTTTCCTGCAAATTCGCTTATGGTTATGACATACAATACATACTCATCGTCCAACAGATCCAGGCTGTCCTTGAACGTGAACCCTCTGCCGAATGCTCTAAATATTTCCTTAACTCTGATGACCTGAAGAACATCACCACTTACTGCAATGTCCTCACCGATTTCCACGTTCACATCCAAAAATTTTTTAATGTCTTCTTTCCAGCCTTTCGTCTTCCTTAACAAAGCAATCCTTTCTTCCGGTATCGAGATATGCTCAATCATATTCTCTCCTGTTTTTTTAGAAAACGTCTTTTATTATATTCTTCCGTCTCATCCAATTGACTTGTGTGGATGTATACTGAAAAACAACGTCGCCTCTTTCATTTGTTTGTGCCTCCCACGGCTCCACCAAAACAAGATTACCTATTCTGATCCACACCCTCTTTCTTAGTTTTCCCGGTATGCGGCAGATTCTAGTATGGCCGTCAGCACATCTGATCCGAATCTTATCGCCGCCGAGCATCATCTCAACAATGCCTAAAACCTCTCTGTTTCTGGGCATCCTGATTCTCGATATCTCAATCTCTTCCTGCGTCGGTTCTTCTCCTTTCATTTTTCGTCTCCAAATTTCACTGAAATGGTGTCCCTATACGTTTTTTTGCCCTGTACAATACCGTACAGGGTTCTTGAAATCTTATTCTTTGTTTTATATCTATCTTTAAGATATTTTGCTATTTTTCCTGCAACACTCTTCGAGCCCAAATAAAGGTCAATACCTTCCTTCTTTTTGACTACATTCGAAATGAACGCCATGTTATCATCCCCCTTCAACATGTCCACAAAATCTTGTATTTCCTTAAGAGTATCGATGTTAGTCTTGCCTCTGATCTGTAGTATTGTCGTATAGTAACCACTCAACTTCATTGAACAAAATTTGCATGTGATTTTCGGTTGCTTTATTTGGATAGTCTTCTCTTTTTCCACTTCCAGTTCGCCAAATTTCGCGTGCACGGTTGCCATGATTTTTTCATTCACGACGCGATAGCTGACTGAATTAATCTCCTTTTGTTTCAATTTTCCAAAGAAAAATTCAGCGGCTTGTTCCTTTCCAGCAAATGATTTTTCGCTGATAAACAGCTTACCGCACTCTTTACATATGGGCATTTTTATTTCATCTGGCAGAAAATCCGAGATATTAACTTTTTCCAAAAAGCATTCTCTGCATACATTTTCATACAATTCACTTATGGTCTTTCCGCAGCTTGGGCAGAACTTTCTCATGCAAAGAAATTTGATTTAAATAAATATCTGCATACCTATTTTCAGATATGCTAAACTTTGCTATAGTGCCTGCCTACAATGAAGGAAGAAATATAGGAAAAATCGTGAAACAGATCATAGATGCCGGGCTAAAGCCGATAGTTATAGACGACTGTTCTGTTGACGATACTTATAATGTCGCCAAATCTGCCGGTGCGATTGTTGTCAGACACGATACAAATAGAGGAAAGGGCGAAGCCCTGAAAACGGGTCTTGATTATCTGATAAAGAACCACAAAGATTTCCACAATGTGATATTGATTGACGCAGACGGCCAATATCACGCAAAAGAATCAGCAAAAATAATCAAGGAAATTGAAAACGGCGCTGATTTTGTGATGGGTTACAGAAATTGGGACAAAATACCATTCAGACACAGGCTTGGAAATTTTGTTTGGCACAACGCATTCAATATTCTCTTCGGCACAAATCTCAAGGACACCAACTGTGGCTTTATGGGATTCAATCGAAAGACTTCGGGAATCATACAACCCTACATATCTGGAGATTATACAGTGGACAATTCCATGTTGATTGGAGCGTTGAAGAATGGATTGAAAATAAAACAAGTTCCGGTTGATGTGACTTACCATCGAAAAAGCAAGGTTGTGCGAGGTGCAGGACTTGTTCTAGATGTCTTGTTGTATATCATAGGAGAAGGTTTGAAATATAGATTTGGTGGTAGATGATGGTATGGAGAGGAGTCGTGATAGAAGAAAGCTTAGAGAACAATGATGTTTTAAGACTGGTCAAGATTGTCGATACATCTGAAGAAACCCTTGAAAAAGAGGATGAAAAGGGCGTTTTGCATTTCCACAAAATTGAGTTGGACGATGATAAAAGAGACGAGTTTGTTCGGAAAGCGAATTCTTCGATAAAGCAAGGTTGGTATATACATATTGTGAATGATGGTACAATGACTGTCATTTTCAGAGATAGGACATTCACTTTCAATAAATATCAGAAGGACAAGATTGACGAATCTAGGGATTACGGCGTGTCAATTGGAATATTGAAAGAGCAGATGGATTTTGAAGTACTGATTGACGATCCATATGCTTAGATAACAAAAGAAGATAAATCAATCAGTGTTATAAAAATTAATGGGACAGTAGCTCAGCCTGGACAAATGAGGTAAGAGAGCAATCGACTGAAGCTCGATGAGTCGGGTGTTCAAATCACCCCTGTCCCATTTATTTTCAATTTACTTTAATTCAACTTCTGAAACACAAAGATAGTGATCGGCTTCACCCACACGAATCTCATATTTTCTAATATCCCATTGGTTTGAGAATAAAACATGGTCTTGTTGACCTCTTCCAGGAGCAGTTTCTACACCTTCAAAAGATTCTCTATAACTTCCATTTTCGAATATACGAGGCAATAATCTCTTCAAATCATTATAATTGAAATCTCCGGCTACTAAAGTAGGCTTCTTCGATAACCTAATTAAAAAGTCGGAAGTATCGTCTCTAATATCGTTGAATTCCAAAAAATCCCTGTTAAAATAATGATATGGTACCATATGACAATTGGCTACATTAATTCTATTCCCATTATAGCCAACAGTAGTAACTAAAAACCCAACATCTAAGGACACCCAAACATCACCATCGGGTCGTGTAATTCTAAGGCTTGGATTGGGTAACAAATGGAAATACGAATTTTCTATCGGTAATTTGCTAATGATAGACAAAGATAAGCGTTGGTCACTTTTAATGTGGGATCTGTCAGAATAAGGGTGATTAACAACAAAATCATAACCTAAAGCTTCGGCTATAGTTTTTGCCTGAGAGTCATTGTTTCTGTTTACTGATGTGTGAGCTTCTTGGAGTGAAATGACATCCGATTCTACATCTTTAATTTGTCCAATGAAATAACTCAAATCTTCTCGATTGTAAGAAGACGCATCTTCAACCCTACCTTTAAAAGTATGACCGCCAGCAATATTCCACGAAACAATTTTCATGATTAAAGTAAGAAATCATAACCTTTTAAATCACATTATCATAGTTGATTAATAATGACAGAGAAAATCTGGGACGGAGAGCTCATCGAAGAGCGCGTAGTGATCTGGGACAGCGACAGCGTTAATCTTTATGACGAATCCGGCTACGGGAAGCCTTTGCCAGAAGAAGACCCAAAAAGGGTTGAAATGGATTTGGTAGAAGCCGCCTACATGGTGGAAAAGGGAAAGATGAAGATTACAACCAAGGATGGCGGGAAGAAGAAAAAGCTCGATTTTGAGGATTTGATGAAAATCGGAAGTGAAAGAGTAAATGAATTCCATACCCAATATACGGTCTACCGCGATCTGAGGGAAAGGGGTTATCTGGTCAAGACAGGATATAAATTCGGTTGCCATTTTAGAGTATACGAAAGAGGAGTCAAGCTCAAGAGAGGTCCCAAAGCAGCCCACGAACATACAAAATTCGTTGTCCACGGAGTTGCCGAGGAATCCGCATTTTCCCTGCCTGAGATGTCAAGGGCTGTCAGGCTTGCGCACAACATAAGAGCTACAATGGTCTGGGCTGTTTGCGACAGAGAGAACGACGTGACCTACTACACGATACAGAGAATCACACCTTAAGTTGATGAAATGGGACGAATCAAAACAGCTCAGGTCAAAAGTGTCGGCAAAGACATTTTTGAAAAGCATAGCGACAAGTTCACAGCCGATTTCTCAAAGAACAAACAGGTTCTAAGAGAGAATTTTACAGTAAGCTCGAAGAAGCTCGAGAATGTCATCGCAGGCTATATCACAAAATTGAAGCGCCAGGCAGAAAAAGTGTAATTTTTATTGTTGATTCACCAAATAAGAAATAAGAAGATATGTTAAAAGGACAAGCTAAAGTCGATGAATTCGCATGGATAATTCTTGGAGCCGTTGGCTTTGTATTACTGATTACACTTGTTTTCACATCAACTGTATCCCGTCCAGTCATTGAGCCGAAATCGCTAGAGCTCACGTTGGCTAGAGAAGACTCTCATACATTCCCGATAACCGTCAGGAGCGAAGACGGTCGAAAAATGACGAATGTGACTCTTGTAGCTGAAGGAGAGATAAAAGACTGGTTGACATTCAATAAGAACAGTTTAGATGTGGACAATTCAACTACAGTAAAGATAACAGTTCAAGTGCCGAAATCGGCTATTCTGAAGACCTACAAGGGCGAGATAAAAGCGCTGACGCAAGGCGGCAGTTCTCTCATGTCTTTATCGATTATAGTGTCCAATCAGACCGTGCTGAAGTTAAGTTCGCGTCCAGTGTTTCTTGGAGAATTTGACATAAAGCACACGCAAGGCTCTGAAATATTGGATACAAGAGAAAATATAGAAATATCAAAAGGAGCATTTTCAGAGTCCAAGGGAACATTCCTAATGTCTTATCCCCAGGGAAAGAAATCGATCACGACAGGCGCGTATCTGGAGCTTTTCGTCACAGAAACAAACAAAAACGGCGATTTGATCGTAGAATTTAACGGTTTCGAGCTGTACAACAAAAGAACAGACGCCGGAAGAATCGTCATACCAGTAGACAAGTCCTTGTTGAATGCTACAAACACAATCAACATCCTAACTACAGGTCCGTCTCCATTTTTGTTCTGGTCCAGTGCAGAATATAAAATAGAAAAAATGAATTTTGTGATAGATTTTGTCGATATAGCGGAACGCGAAAGGACATTCGAACTGGCAAGAAACGAAGCCGACAATTTCCATCATTTCGTTCTTCAGGGAAGGATTGTAAACTATTCGACACCATTGGAAGAAGTTGTGATTAAAATCAACAACCAGATTGTTTTCATCGATAGACCTCCATTAGTTGCATTCAACCAGACATTCGACAAAGATATTCAAGGCAACAAGCTTATTGTCGATAGGCAGAATAAGATTTCTTTCTCTTTCGAAAAGGACGCATTCTTGCAACTTAAGGACGCGTTTATCGTCGTGTATTTCAGCTAATGCCCAAAAGGTAAAAGTCCCTGACAGCTGGTCCTATCCCCAGAATCGCGATTATAAGTTTCAGGAAATTGTTAAAGTCTTTGTCATCGGAGTATCTGTCGATCAGCATCAATACTCCAACAACCACCACCAATTTTACAATAACGAATGATAATGGTGATAAATTGCTTATTAACAGCCTTGGTACAACATGCAATTCAGAAAATCCAAAGAATTGTACCGCAGTGAATGTGGCGCTAGCATCGAATGAATGGGCCAGTGTTACCAGCTTATTCTCCACCTTCCATTTTACAAGGTAAAGTGTCAATAAAATTGGTGACAATATGGCTAACGTTATGGCCATACCCGAGAATTGCGTTATTTTCGCCAGCAAAAGCAGTAGAGGAATTGTGCTCAACGCAATGCACACCGATAATATTGTTTTGTAATATTGTATTCTGAATTTCTTTTCCACAAACTTCGATATCAGAATGATAATCAACGCAAAAGCAAACATCTCAATCCATATGAACGGGGTCACTATCAAGTATGAGACGAAAATGCCAGCCTCTTCAAAGAGCCTTATCAAAGTTCCCAGAAACACCAAAGACAAAATGGCAAATATAAAATTCCTGTCGATTTTTATTTTCATCTTCTCGAGAAATTTGAATGCCAGCCAAGTCGCAACAACAACAACAATCGCATATGTAAGGGTGTTCACGAAATTGTACCCCTCATTCAGAAGTATGGGGTCTAGATAGTATTTTTTCACCAAATCCAAAAGACTCATAGAAATAATAGCTTTAGCAACGAATTTATATTATGAGGATTTGGACGATTGCACTGCTTTCTCTATTCGTTCTTGTAGCCGGATGTATCGATGGCAATCATACAATAGTAAATAAGAATGATGTTGTGACTATAGAAAATTATTTCGTCACTGATCCCGCACCTTTCACTTCTACAAGTTCGAAACCTGTGAGAACAAACATACAGTTCGATGTCTTCAACAACGGTGACCAGAAGATACCTTACCTAGAAGTCGATTTCTTTGATTTGTCAGGGTTTACAAGCGATTCCATCAATTGCGGGTCTTTTGCAGAAAAAGACGGTAACAAGTGCATTTTCACAGGCGAAAGAAACAGTTTGTTGCCTTTAGATTCAAGGTCGATAACGATGAGCTTGATAACACCGAAAAACATAGAATCTCCAACTCCCTATACTGTAAGCTTTGCTGTCAGATATGTGTATCACGGATTCAGACAGGTCAACATACCAATAATCGACGGAGTCACGAAAAAAGAACCGACAACACAATTCAAACAGAGCGAGCCTTCTGTTGGTCCTGTCGTGCTGGACATAGAACCTTCAATAGAAAGGACAATCCAAGTTGACGACCAGACAGTGAAGCAATATTGGGGTATTGGTGGTGATAACCCACTCCCATTCTTTACTAAGTTTAAATTCAGCCATATTGGAACTGTTGAAGGGAGGATAAAGGATGTGAATATAACTAGGACGAATGTAAGGTTTGGAGTATCCGGATTACAGACAGCTTCAGATAGTATTTGCAGCGATTTTAAAGGATATGACCCAGCAGAAATAGGTTCTAACCCATCCGAATTTAATATAGACGGAATTAAATTTTCAATTCCTGAGCAGATGTCACAATTTTCTACCAAGCACGTCTTAGTACCATTCGATACTTTATTTTGTACTTTCCTAGCTGACCAAAAGACACCAGAATACGCGGCCACCATATCGGCATACTTTGCGTACAAGTACGAGTTTATAAAAAGTCAGGAATTTGCTGTTCAGCCACTGCCAAAATAGCGTACGACATATTTAAATTACTTCTAAACCAAATATAATTGAATAGGGATTCGATGAAACCGGGAAAAGAACTATTGTTTTTGGGTGTAATTTCTATCATATTCTTGGCAGGGTGTGTTGGTCCCCCCGAGACGCCTTCTGGAAATGGCGTTATTATCAAAAGTTTTGCGCCTGATTTGACAGAAGTAGAAGGCAATTCACCGATGACATTTTTAATAACCGTGCAAAATGTCGGTGAAAAGAAAGCGACACAGGTTGGAGCAGTATTATTCGGTTTATCCCAGGAATGGAAAAAAGCAGACGGAACGACCCCTTTCAATACTGAAACTACAGGTCCGTGGGATTTGGCACCGGTTGACACATCATCTGGATTTTCTGGTGAAGAAGCCGTGGGTTCTTTCGATGTTAAAACACCGCCTGGAAAAAGCTCTGACATAACATACGATGCGACTGTAAGGGTTGTATATGTGTATTCTACTGTATCAGACAGTCTAGCGAGATTCGTAACATCAGATTATCTCAGAGTAAATTCAGAAGCACAGAAAGGAATCATGACATCAAAGTCTACATCGGGTCCTCTTCTAGTCACAGTTAAGGCACAGGCACCAATAATATCAGCCGGCAGTACGCAGGCCAGAGTTCAATTCGAAATTCAGAATATAGCTGGTGGTAGGGTCTTTAAGAATGCCACTGTGGCATCAGATTTGGACATTATAAAAACTGTAAAAGTTTCAGCACCTGGAATAAGAACATGCCGTGGGGTTAACGCTCAGGGAGGCGTTGTTACCATTACAGATACAATCAGACTTGCGGGCGGCAAAAGCAGCATAATTACTTGCGATTTCGACGTTAGTGGCATTATAAACTTTCAAGACATCCCGATTACACTAGAACTGGGGTATAACTATTTTGTAGAAAGTGCAACTCAAGTGACTGTCCACAAGGCCTTCCAGTGAGTGGGTCTAAGGAGAATTGAACTCCTGTCTCCGCCATGTGAAAGCGGTGTCCTACCACTAGACTATAGACCCGTCTGATTTAATAAAATCTAGACTTTTATTCTTAAAATTCTTTCAGAGATTTCTGTTTCGGCAACACTATTTCCTTTCGGACATAGTTTTCATCAAAGATAGGAGTTCCATAAACCCCGTCATATCCAGGCTCGAACTGTATCTTACATCCCCTTACTTTTATTACAGCTTCCGCTATCTCTTCTTTTGTCGCTTCTCTAAGTTCCTCTTCACTTGCATCCAGCAGAACATTCAACTCAGTGCCAAACCTGTCTATAAGCCTGTTCTGTTCGTCCAGAGTTTTTTTGGAATAAAGCTTGTTCACTTTAGTGACAAAAGAAATGATTTCGTACAAAGGTAATAACGATTTGAATGGAATCGCGTCCTTGGGTACATACCCTTCAGGTCTATCCGCTAGTTCATCCACCCTTTGCATTACACCGATAGTCAAACCTCTCCTGCACTTCGGGCAGACATTGTTGACTTTCATCGCTTCCTTCGGATGCAGGCTTATACCGCAATTCCTATGACCTGTATAATGATATTTTCCATATTCAGGCGGAACCTCAATTGTATACAGAAATTTTGACTTGTCCTTCTTTCTTACAGCATCCCATATTTCATTGTAAGTCAATTTCTTCAATTCGAAAACATTAGCCTCCCTTCCAAGCCTCCATGGATTCTGGCTGTGGCTGTCGCAGCTTGAAACAAGAGTGAACTTGTCCAATGACGATAATCTCCAGTTCATATCGGGCGTGCTGGAAAGTCCGGTTTCAAGAGAGAATATATGTTTCGTCTGATCCTGATAGCATTCTTCCACAGAATTGAAACCGCTCTTCGATCCGAACACGCTGAAGAAGGGCGTCCATATGTGTGCACTTGTTATTACGATATCACTGCTTATCTCCATTAGAACCTCAACAAGCTCAGCTGCTGTCATGCTTAACATAGGTCTTCCATCGGATGAAAGATTTCCGAATTTGGATAAAGCTTCGTTTATCTGGCCGACAATCTCCAAGCTCGGCGCCTGGATTACATGATGCACTCTTCTAATCTTGTTCTCGTGTTCAAATGTGGTCGACACCTCGCCGGTCAGCATGAAATGGGCATCATTATATCGAAAAATTCCTGTATTGTCAATCTCTTCCAATTTCTTCAGTTCCTCAAACCATGCGGGAAATGTAAAGTCTCCCGTACCAGCCAGATCCAACCCTTTCACTTTCATGCCTGCAGATATGCCATCCAAGTCCATGTTCTTGCTGGTGGCACGTGCATACTTTGAATGAAAATGGAATGTCGCGACTACCTTCATTCTTATCAATTAATTGTAATGCTTTAAATTCTTCCTAAGAACATGATGACGAAAACAAGCGAGATTGATATCATAAATCCCCATATCCACGGCTTCCACATGAGCACCTTGCTACCATCGAGAGGCGGAAATGGGAACAGGTTGAAGAACGCCAGCCAGCCATTTATGAAAGTCAGATACGAAAATATCTGTCCTTGAAACAGGGAAAAGAATGCAGCCATGATTATGTTCACCGCAGGTCCTGACATGGCTATCGCACCCATCTCGGGAATTCCCAGCTTTGATCTTCTATATCCCCATCTACCAAATCTGTAAGGATGGACAACAACAGCGCCAGGCGCAGCAAACTTCAACCCAAATATCATAAACAGCATCCCAATCAGCAATCCTTGCGGCCACATTTTGTAAAATGCCGCAAGACCAAACTTCCTTGCTACGAACTTGTGAGCAAGCTCATGCAACAGGAACGCAACCAGCACTATGACGATGAAATACGGGACCAATCCGAAATTCAAACCGAAGTTGGGAAACGGCTGCCACGAAAATATAAACACTAAAGCCAAAACAGAAATTACAATGTCCCTTATCTCATCTTTTGTAAAGACTTCCATAAACTAGATTATGAAATGAAATATTTTAATGCTTCATTTATGGTTGACACTTCCTTGACTTCAATGCCGGCATCGCTCGAGATGTCAAACCTTTCAGCCTTGTATTCTGTTGTGCATATTGTTATGGAACCAACTTGTTCGCATTTCTTTTCCGGCCTGTAGTTTGTCTGCTTACCTTGACCTTTTGGAACAAGAAATATTTCGGCACCCACATCTTTGGAAGCTTTCGCCTTTGCGAGAATAGCACCGACGGGTCCTATGGTGCCGTCTGGATTTATGGTGCCTGTGATCATCACATTTTCCGGAAGCGTCTTGTTTTCAATCAATGCTATAGTAGCAATTGTCATGGCAGCGCCCGCAGACTGCCCTTCAATCACAGAAGCGTCGGTTTCTATCGTATAAATCAAATCCACACCCAACAAATCTTCCCCTGTGATATTTTCAGCAACAATGTCAGCCACTCTTATCGAATATTGCGTATCGACCCAAAACAGAATATTATCCACGTTCGTCAATATCCTGCCTTCACCGGGTATCGCTTGCACTTTTAATGTAGCTACCACACCATTACCTTCATTGTCTACAGCAGGCAATTTCACCATCACGGTTCCGAATGATATTTTTTCTGTATCTGATTTTTGTATTTTTGGTTCAACAATTTCCGTGGCATTATCAAGAGTTTCTGTAGGTACCTCGTAAGAGAAAAGAATGAACAGTAACAGAAATGAAATTGAAACCAGCCCAAATGCGAGCAAAGCATCCTTTCTCATAATATCATTAATTGATTTCAAAATAAAAACAGGAGCGCGCCTCAGTCGATACAGCACCGTAGGCTAGTTCTTCCCAGATGTTCTTCTCCATTCCGTTGTTCCCAAGCATAATACATATAGCTTACGGATGTTCTGTTCCCAGCCTGTCCGATTTCGCTATACATACCACCCTGAGAGACGAAACTTCTCAGTCAAACAACTGGACTAACTCACGATACCATACCTTCCGAAGCTGTCGCCGCGCCATGAACCAGATTTGCGCTGTAGAAGACTGGTAGCCTCCCGGCCGAAGCTCCTGTAAAATCAATAGAACACTAATGTAATTTAAAGCTTACTAACAAACCTTTCGATTCTGGTTAGAGCCTCTTCTATCTTTTCATAGGCTGTCGCATAGCTCATCCTTACATGGCCATCTCCATATTTTCCGAATTCAGTCCCTGGAATAACAACAACTCTCCCTCTTTTCAGCAACGCATCGGAAAATTTCATGGAAGACATTTTGAATTTCTTGATATTGGGAAAAGCGTAAAATGCGCCTTTGGGTGTCGTGCAGTTCAAATCGATTTCATTCAATCTCTTTACAAGCATCTTCCTTCTTCTGTCATATTCATTGACCATTGTGCGTACATATTGTGAGGAATTTCTCAGTGCTTCAATCGCAGCCAATTGTGCAAATGTAGGAGCTGCAAGCGTCGTGCATATCTTGAATTCCTTCATTTTTTTGACTACCTTCTCGTTTGCGACAGCATAACCAACTCTGAATCCACACATCGCATATGTCTTTGAAAATGTCTGTGTTGTGACGACTCTATCTTCCATACCATTCAAGCTGGCAATGCTCACATGTTTTTCATCATCATAAATTAATTTTTCGTATGCTTCATCGGAAAGAACCATCAAATTCTTGTCCACGGCTATATCAGAAATTTCTTCCAAAACCTTTTTTGTCAATACAGTTCCGGTCGGATTGGAAGGACTATTTATTATTAACAGCTTTGTTTTTTTTGTAATCATTTTTTGTAAATTTTCCGGATGGATTTCAAAATCATCCTCTTCTTTCAACTGCAAAGATTTTGCAACACCCCCAATCATTTCGATTATGGGGCGATATGCGATGTAGCCAGGATCAGGAATAATAACTTGCTCTTTCGGATTAACCAATGTCAGGATTGATAAAAGTATGGCTTCCTTCGAACCGCATGTAATTATTATTTCTTCAGGTCTGGAATTGATTCTATTGTCTCTTTTTAATTTTTTTACAAGCTCTTCACGCAGTTCATGTCTCCCTTGCAGTGGTGAATAATGTGTGTAACCTCTTTCTAAAAATTTTTCAGTGGATTCAATCACATTTGGCGGTGCTGGAAAGTCTGGTTCGCCTGCTCCAAGCGAAATTATTTCAGGATATTGCTCCAAGATTCGCAAACTTTCTTCAATTTTCGATGTCCCAATGACTTTTGTCCTTCTCGCAAGCTCGATTTTCATCAATAATTCATTTGATTTTCACAGAAATAAAAAACAAACATTTATATACTTGCTTCGCATATGTGATAGATTAGGTGACAACCCCGATGGAAGATAAATTGCAAGACTATGGGGATGACGATCTCTTCGACGAAGAAGAATTTTTTGACGATGACTCAGATTTCTAAAAAATTTCTTACTTTTCTTTCTTTTTTCATTCCACAAGCTGATAGAATCTTTCTTTTCCACTATCGATTCCTTTTACTATTCCCATACCTTCCATTTGCTTGAAATATTCATTGCATCTTGTTCTCGACAAGCCGATTGATTGCGCCAATTGGAATGATGACAACGTTTTGTATTCCTGCAGAAGCGAAATTATTTTTTCCATCCTTCTGGACTCAACAATCGATATCTTTTCCTTGTGAGGAATCAACGGTCGCGATACCTTCTTCACTTCAGTTACGATCCTTTCGACTATATCTTCGCTTCCCTGTATCTCTTGTGTAAATCTATTCTCGCTCAAGACTTTGTCAGAAACTCTTTCATCAAACTTCTTCTCAAGTTCCCTGAGTCTGAAATCAATCCTGTCAACCTTCTCCTTTATCTCCCTGAGAATTTCTATAGCCGAGCCTACAAAAAGAACATCCTTGGGGGTGACTTCAATTACAGGTTTCTGGTTTTCTTCTTTCTGTCTTCTGAGTAGATCCAACATTATATTAGATTTGGTTTTTGTTAAAGATATTATTATTCTGTTATCATGGTCAATGGTCTGCTATTTATAAAAGCTAAGTATAACGACTTACAATATATTTATCAGTGATTTCATGAAAAAGGAGGACGAGTTTGAAAAAATAGAGAGGATTTCACACCAAATCAAAAGAGTGGCTGCTAAGAGATTTTTTAAGGATCTCGCGGAAATTCGCAAGTCTAGGGCTCAGAAATAGAGATACCACCCATATTAGATTCTTTCAAAGTTCTGTTTATTTCAGCTTGCTTATTAATAAGGTGCTTTTTGTTAAATGTTTTCAACTCAAGATTCAATAGACTGGCTATCATTATCAGGAAAGAATCCTCTTCTTTAATTCCCAGTTCCATGAAACTCTCTTTTAAACCGCCCAAATCTACACCGATACGATTTGCGAGAGTGTTTATTCTTTCAGCAGATACAATCTCTACAGAGTAGATGGCAAAGAATTTTTTAATCTTGTTTCTGAGATAGTCAATTCTCCATACGTTTATAATATCCATAAGTGTAAAAGGTGTATAAAGCTCATGTTTACCCGATTTAACTTCTCTTATCAAATCCATTGCCCTGGTTTTCTTATCGTCGAACTTTCTACTGTAGGCCGCCAACATCACATCCAAATCAATTATTATTTTAGGCAATAAATCACTCGGTAATCCTAATCAGAGGGCGACTATTGGTTGTGTTGGTTCCATTGTGGAAGATGACCAGATTGTGGTCGCCAGGGCCGAATCTGATCTGGTCTTGTATGTCTATCTTCGAATACGGAAGCACGAATCTTATTTTCGGGGGGCCTGTCTTCAGTTTTATGTCATCGAAGTATGTAGAGCCAGGAGCAGAAAGAACCAGAGTCACGTTTGCATCCTCTCCAATCGAAGGAATTTCACCACTCGCTGTTATCTTTTTGGCACTGCTTTCGTACAAGAAAGCTATTTCATTAGCTGTGAATGCTCGGTTGAAAATCATTACTTCGTCAATAGTGCCGTTGAACCCTGCACCATTAAGCGCTGCAGTTCTTCCAGTGGTGCCGATACCGATAGAATTTTTATAGACATCGCAACCAGGGTCAGAAGCACCAACTACTCTATTGTGTGGGGAACTGCTTGTATTATCTAGAACTCCATTAATATATATTTTTACATTTCCATCGGTCGTGCTTCTTACTGCTGCTACATGAGTCCATGTGTTGTCGGTGATAGTACTTGCGGAATAAATGAATGCATCAGATCCTCCGGAATTTCCTATTTGAACTACAATCTTGTTACTAGAGTAGAACTGAAGCCCCCAATCATCTACAACCCCACAAACTTCATTATCTACTATGCTACCTCCATCCGAATCTACACGGTGTTTAATCCATGCTGCCACGGTGAAATCTGAAAGAGATATGTTGGTTACATTCACAAAGTCACCATCACGCAAATCGTTAAAGTCTGTTGCATTGCCGAATTTTCCTACAGTCCAGTTGGGGCATGCACTGCTGGTAAAACACGTAGCTGCAGTTCCGTTTAATAAAGTTCCATTTCTTTTCCATGCCGAATAATCATAAGCAATTCTGTATGTGTCATTTATATTTCCGTCGAATGGCAAATATAGAACCAAGTTTCTCGGATCACCAGGGATAGTATACATCTGGCCATGTGGTGCAGATGACGGAACTATCTTCGCAGAAATGTCAAATCCTACTTGGTTGCCGACACTATGGTAAGCTATACCGCCAGTTCCTAGAAATCTCCCGCTTGAAGTCAACCAACTTCCATTAACGGATGTCCAAGTGTCATTTGCATTGGCATTGTCACTATACTGGTTGAAATACTCGAGAAAATTCGGGCTGCTTTCTATCTTAATGTCTCCGCTGAAGCCGTCTATTTTGTAATCCGTCTTCGGCTCGTATTCAAAATAAACCCAGTCCTTTCCGGGGTCACTTCTCAGAACGCCTTCTGTTATTTTGATCGCTATGGTTCTTTTTGAACCTTTAGATTCTGACGCAACAGCCTTTATGGCCGAGTCTATCAGCTGCATGTTTTGCGTAGCCTCGTTGACCATGCCTGAATCCTTTGCCCTGTCCAATAGCGGGTTCACAACAGTGAGAACTATAGTCATTGCCGCAAAGCCGAAAGCTATGACAAGAACCATCGATATCAATGGCGACAATCCCTTCATACGATTAATTTTGGGTTTCTCTGAAATAAACATCATGGCAAATCCACCTTCTGTTGAATTTCATCTTTGTAGGTTGCGCGCTCGCTGACCAGTCCCAAATCAAAGAAACCAGCATACGAGTCTTTGTTGCCTCTTGTTTTGAATATTATATCCCTCCTGTAATTTTCATCCGGCAGCCAAATTGTGAGATTATACGTGTCGCCTTTGGTATATGTGAAATTGCTGTGGAACAATCCAGTATCGTTAAGACTAGTCGAGTTCGATTGTTGAGATGACGTGTTCAGTATTATGGTTACATTGAGATTCGTCTTTCTCAGAAAGTTGACTGCAGTTATGTTCATCGTTTGATTGGTTGAATTTATATTCGCACCAACAAACAATACTTCTATATCCAAAGAACGGCTGTTGGATACACTGCGAGTGAAATTCAGATAGTCCACAGCATTATTTGTTATGTTTCCTGGTTTGTCTTGTGAAATCCTTATTACTTGTTTCACCTCGCCGTCTATGTTCTTGAAAATGAACCCCTCCAAAGAAATATCCAGAATTTCTCTTTCGGACGCGATTTTCGAGGCTGTCATGTAACCCTTTACACCGACTAGAACCGCTATTACAATAGCCGCTGTGAGCAAGAATACTTGAGCCTTCATTCAAACCCCCACGCATGCACCCTGATTTCTTTCGGTGTGTAATTCCCAACATCCCCTACAACGTAATAGCTCACGCCTATCATGTCAGTATTCTGGTCAATGACCTCTTCTGTCAGGTTTGAAGGGGTTTTGTTGTAAATCGAAACTGAAACCGTAATATCAACAGGTAGAAAGCTAGCCAAGTCATTTTTTATTCCTGTCGCATTGTTGTTCAGAGCCTGTTGTCTCAGACTTCCACGTGCGTTCAAACTTTCCAAGCCTGTGTAGATATCCGATTTTACATTAGCCCTGTCTACTTCAGGATTGTTCGGAGGTCCGAGGAATAAAAGTAGAAAGACACTCAAAATCATTACTGCTGCGATTGCAGCCTCTATTGTATAATACATTCCTTTCATTTTTTCTCCCTTATCTCGATTCTGAAATCAAATCCCTCACCTGCGATGGCCCTGAGCTCGTCATAGCTCCTGTTCTGAAGGTTCTGCACTTTCTCTGCGGATATAGCGGTTACGTTTTCCGCTGTAAATACTTTTGGCGTAATCAATGTAGCGTTTGCAATAGTTGTTATTTCAGCAGTCGTTAATGTTCTGTTATAAATGCGGGCATCGTCTATTGTTCCGTTGAAAAGCTGGGTTACAGCATCCGACCGCGATCCTATCCTAAATGGATTCGCATGATTAGAGATTGACTTGGTCGAGTTGGTGATAGCTTCCTGCACGCCGTTGATATACAAAATCATTCTGCTCCCGTTGTAAGTCGTTATGACACTGGTGAATGAATTTGTCGGAGGGACTGTGGTGGATACAGCACCATCCGCAGCATTGTTTTCATATCTCTCAAAACTTATTGTGCCTGTTGTTTGTGTCTGAAAGATAAGCCATCCTTCTCTGGTTCCACTTCCCACTTCTTTCGATATAATTCTAAAGTAATCGCTTGGACTTGTTGTGTTCGGTTTTATCCAAAAAGACACTGAAAAGGATGCGTTTCCAGCAAAATCAAACACATCTCCAACATTGACATAATCATCAGCCCCGTCAAACTTCAGACAGCTGCTGTATCTACAGTCAGTTCCATTATGCCAACCAGACCGGCCATTGAAATCAAAACCTGTCAATGTTCCATTATTCTGATAACCGGAAAAGTCTTTTGCTAGAGTACCACCTGCTTCATCAAATGTCCAGTATCCGGTTATCGGCAAGTTATAGTTTGGTGGGGTAGTATTCGTGTTGTTTATAGAATACACGTAAACCACCTTTTTTTCATTTGATGATATGTTAGTTATAAATGTAACAATTGTTCTGTTCAACCACTGGCTTGTACAGAATTCCTGATATGATATTCTAGACGGCAATTCGCTGAATTGCTGGTCGTAAACCCTGATAGTATTGTTCCAGGATGATTTTTGATTGCAGTCCTCGTCAAAATCAACTGCCGCAGTTATGACTTCGTGTGTTCTGTTTGAAGTGTTTGTTTCATCAAGCAGCAAGGGAACTCTAAGCAAATTCACAGATACTCTTTCGTTGGTTACTATGCCTCCTGTACCGAAAAATAGATTGAACATGCTCTTTGATTTTTCCCTCAATTCTATTACTATGTTCGATTGAGGTACATATACGAAATAATTTATCACAGATATCAGCACAAACGATACGAAAAGAATGAAGATGAACAACGCTATGAAAAATGTCGGTTCCATAATTATATTCGTGGTTCACTTGAAATAATGCTTTTGTTCATCCGTTTGAGAACTATAACCGCGACAGCGACTACAATAACAATTATCACGGCTATAGCCACGCCGATAAGAACATTCCTATAGTCTCTAGGTTCTATTTGCTTCTCCGCTCCACTTCCCACGCCAGTTATTTCTTCATCGGATTTCAAATCCGTGAAATCCTTGCATTGCCCGCAATCCTGCCAGCACGTGTTGCACGTCTCGCCCCCATAACAAAGATTATCGCCGCACACAGGCGCGCCCACGCATTTCGGATACCCAGAGCCGCATTCTATGTAAGAACTGCACGAAGGTTTCGCGCAATCCTGCCAGCACGTGCAATATGACTCATAATCCTGGCAAGTATTGTCGCCGCAGGTAGATTCCCCCACATAAAATTGTCCGGCATTTGATATCGTGCCTGAGTTGTTATTGTCGTCTGTTGTCTGTATGTTGACCTTGTATGTTCCAGTATCTCCGAAATAACTGGTTGCTATCCAGACGTTTGAGCTCTTTGACAGCGTGATTGTTTTTTCGAATGCGGAACCCAATATAATCAATTTGGCTGATTTGACGCTGCTGACACTGTCATTCAAACCTACTGTGAAATTGAACTTTCTCGGTTCCTCTGTCGTCAGTGGTTGTATTTTCAAAAATGCCAGATAGGGCGGTTTGTTGTCGATCTTTATTTTCTTTGATGATGAGCCAGTGTTACCTGCCTTGTCATCGCCGAATACTTCAAGCGTATGCTCGCCGTCTTCCATGGATGTGGAATCGAAATCAGCAGAGCACACCATGTTCTTTCCTGATATGTGAACACCGCAAGACGCGGTTTTTTCCGTGTTGCCGAATTTGAATCTGGCTGTATTGTCGTTAACGCTGAACCCGTCCACAACAGAGTATTCAACTTTGAACGTTCCTTTTGCAGCTGACGCCCCTGGCAGAGAAATGCTTAGGACAGGTTTTATATTGTCTATGGTCACTCCTATGTTTGAAGTGACATCGAAGCCTGCCTGATTCACGCCAGTCGCCCTCAATGTATATGTTCCATCGCTGACAGAAGATGTGTTGAGTGTGTAATCGCATTTTGAAATGTTCGAATCGCATGTCATGTTTGCTTTGAATGACGTCCCGACTAGTGACAGTTCTACATAATTCACTATATTCTTTGCATTGCTCAAGGATGCATTCACCAAGACGCTTCCTCTGATATGCGAGTTTGTTGTCGGTGAGAGAATAGATATGCCGGGCTTTGTGTTGTCAGTCTTGATAATAACAGAATCGTTTTTAGAATTTCCGGCCATATCTGTAACAGTGAATGTAACAGTGTAATTCCCGTCAGAGAGCTGGCTGCTGTCCATGATTGCACTGCATGTCGCATTATAGTTACCGCCCGTGCAGCCCAAACTGCCGCTTAAACTACCAGCAACATACCTCACGCTGCCGATTCCCGAGTAACTGTCATTTGCCGTGACTTGAAGTTGGACGCTTCCTGTGTAAACAAGCGGCGAAGGCGACAATATTTTCAATCCTGGTATTTCATTGTCAACAGTGACATTTATCTGGCCATAAGCAGTATTTCCAACTTTGTCAGACGCCTTCGCATATATGGTAACAGTCTGGTTGTTTGACAGCGTTGTTGTGTTCCATGTGTCTTCGAATCTTGACGCACTTATTGTCTTGAAAATAGTCCATGATGAATTGTCGAATGAATACTGGGCAGTGTTGTTGTCTATACCGGATGATGCATCGGTTGCATCTACTGCAATTGTTTTGTTGCCACTAACATAGCTGCCGTTTGTTGGGGACGCAAAACTTATAGATCCCGGATTCCTGTCAAGAGTCAATCTGTACGGGTTGGAAGATGTCCCACTGCTTCCGGTGGCGCCAGATGTGTCCTTTGCTTCAAAATAAAAAAGTTCAATTGTATCTGTTCCCGCAATGGCGAATGACAAGGCTTTGCTGCAGTTCCATTCGTTTGTTGCATTCACGCATGTTAATGCATTTGTATCCCAACTTTCACCTTGCTGATACGCGTTCAGCGATATTATGTACAGCACAGGCGAGCTCGAATTCAAACTCGACTCGGTTATGTTTATGGAAAATGTTTTTGTGCCGCCTGCAATGAAAGTGTTGTTTATCGGTGACGGGTCATGCAATAAAGGTGCAGCTAATCCTATGCTTGAAAAAATCACCAGATAAATAAAAACAGCTATCCATGAAAATATTTTCATAATATATGATTGATTCCGTGATTTATTTCCAGACACAAAGCCTCACAATAGCTGTTGTAATTGTACCATCAGGATTCTGCACTATCATCGGTTCTTCATAGCATGCTATATTATCTGCCGTAATTTCAGTCGATGCTGTAGCCCCAACTTCAGGTCTTACGCTGAAGGTTGTCGTATTATACCATGTCTTGCTTGTGGTCGGATCCAGGACAGTCACATTCGCCTGATAAAGACCGATTGAATTGGGCGCGTTCCAATCGCATGAATAGTCGCCGGAAGAATCAGATTGTGTGGTGCAGCTCAAGGTTGAATTGACATATATGTTTACGCCACTCGCATCAGTATCTACGTTCGTGCCATCCGCCCTTGTAACTTTCCCATTTATTCTTAGTCCACCACTCCACGTAGGGGATGTGTCATTAATATTGACAGTGATTGTAACGTTGAAAAGCTCTTGCACGCAGATTTTGTTTGAGAAATAGTCGCAGTGACCAACATGGGCGTCATTCTCTTGATAAACTGACACGGAACAATTTTCTCGCGAATTGCACGCTGTTCTTATGTTGGCTACAACGGGGTTGGTGCTGAATTTTGCGCATACGATGCTGGTGAAGTATGTAGTATTGCCGACATGCGTGTTGTTTTCTTGATATATTGTCGTGACTTCACCCTCGCCTGTATTGCATCCTAATGATCTTATAGTCGCCGACGATATCTCAGTGCAACACACCTTGTTGTCGTAATAATCACAATGGCCGACATGCGAGTCGTTCTGCAGGTACATGGAGAAAAGACATGTCTCGCCGCCCAGACAAGAGCTGCGTATCGTGCAAGCCGGTATAGCCTCCGTGGCTTCGACAAA
Organism: Candidatus Aenigmatarchaeota archaeon; assembly: GCA_016187385.1. GTDB lineage: Archaea > Aenigmatarchaeota > Aenigmatarchaeia > CG10238-14 > SCSR01 > JACOWB01. The sequence continues at coordinate 188,114 of JACPJU010000001.1, read as the reverse complement.
AAGGAAAAACAAAAGAATTATAAATACATAAAAAGCTGCTTTAGGGAAGTTCTCCATAAGATTAATTGTTTCGGGATAAATTAAATTTATAAACCTTAAAATCAAGATTGGTATAATGAAAAACAAGCAACTTTTCCTTGTTTTGTCGGCTGTTGTAGTCATAGCCGTTATAGTTTTCGCTATCGGCTTGTTAAAGCCCAACCTAAGCGGGCTTTTCGCTGGAGGCCAGGATGTTTCTTCTAAGGTTGAAAAATTGTATGAATTGGTGAATCCTGGTGTTGATGTGAGTACGGTAAAGGTAGATGAAGTCAGCGGGATGTACAAAGTTCTGCTCAAGGCTGTCGACGCTTCGGGAACTGCGACTTACCGTGAAGTCTATGTCACAAAGGACGGCGAGTTGATGACAGAAAGCATGGTTATTGTTGCCCAATCGACTGATGTGTTAACAAGGACGAACAAGTTCGTAGACTGCCTTGAAAGCAAGGGCGTGAAGATATTCGGAGTTGCCAATCATACGGGTACTCTATTGCAGTTCAATGTCTTAGGCGGGAACTATGCTACAAAGCTTTATGGCAGTTGCGATGGTCAATTTACGCAGCAATGCATAGATGCGGGCATAACAGAAGTACCTACAACAATATACGAAGGCAAAGGCTACGCTGGTGCGCAGTCGATAGAATTCTTCCAGAAGCTTACTGGCTGTGCGTTATAAGTTTCATTTTTTACTTAGAAATTTATATTTTCTTTAATGAAGCGAAGAAAATCTTATTTGCTTCTTGCTGAAAATAGAAGAAAACAAAGAGGTTTGAATAAAGAACATATTTTTGAGGCTCTGATTCACCCAGAATACATCAAACGAATGGACAATGTTAAAATAGCCGCGAAAACCATTTATGGAAGAGCAATTACAGTTGTTTATACCGAAGAAGAAACTTATAAAAATAATAACTGTATATTAATCATGGTAATATTTGAATATGACAAAGAGGCGGATGCAGCCTATATTTATCTAAAGTATCCGATAAAAGAAGGCGAAGCGAAAAAAACCATAGCTTTGAATGACAATATAGTTCTTGATTTCAATCAAGACCAAAAATTAATCGGGGTAGAAGTTCTAAGTGCAAGCAGGGTTTTAAGTAGAAAGGTTCTTGCAGAAGCCAAAGCCGTTTAATTAGCGGTTGCGACTCACTATTTCTTTCACTTTCAGATACAGATCCCTGTCTTGGTTAGCATTTTTCAATACAGAGTTTATAAAATCTGCCTGTTGTTTTGACCATACTTTGTTCGGAGTTCTTTTTATATAGTCCACCCAGAATTTGACAAATCCTATCCTTGAAGAGTCCTTTAAAAATTTATCCGATGACATATTTCACAGCCCTGTCTCCCACATTTAATTTCTCTATCAAACTATTTAACAATTCCACATCCAGCTTATCCTTGAACATCTCGTAGATATGTGTAGCATCTTCTAGATCCTTTTCACTCCCAAGGTATAACTTGTATGCTATCTGCATCTCTAGAGGCGAGGTTAATAGTTCATTACCGTTAACGACAACTTTTAGGGGATTGTTTAACGAAAAAAAATCTGTATCTTTCTTCGGGAATTTAAGTTCAAAGTTCGGTATTGCTTTCTCCTTCTTGGCTATTCTTATCCCTAAACCGTCTTGAAGCATGCTGAAAAGTTCTGTATTTTCCGTAGAATTAAGAGCCCACATACCTCTTTCTTCAATGATTTTCATAAATTCATCAAATTTTTCCTTTTGGACCGTTCCTATAAATACATCAATGTCTTCTGTCGCCCTAGACCTGCCGAATAAGATTGAGATATAACCGCTGATTATCACGTACTTTATCTTGGCCGAGTTTAGCATGCCAACAAATTCAATCACAAACTTGTCCAAATCCGACAGTTCTCTATTGAAGATAATCTTCCCTTCCGAAAATTCCATTTCCATATTCAAGTATGGTTGCCGAGCGTTTAAATTTCTATAACTGTCTTTTCAAGTCGATTTTCTGTCGATAATTATTTATGTTCTTAGGAAGAATTTAAACTATGAGATTCAAAACTCATGAAGCGGGAATGCTAAAGGGATTACTAAGGGAACTCAAGATAATTGATAAAAGACTAAGAAGGGTTGAGAAGATACTCCCCATAGAGATTTTGACTAAAGATGACTCGGAACAAATCAGGAAATCAGAAACAGAGATAAAAAAAGGTAAATATAGGACACTAGAGCAGGTTAAAAAAGAATTGGGTATAAAATGAAGGGATTTAAAATAAATATCCCAGATAGAATTTTTAATAAATTAAAGAGATTTCCAAAAGGACCGCCAAACACAAATTCCAAATAAAATAGAGATGGCGTCAAAAACACCAGAACTTCTAGATATTGCAAAGTTAGGTGGTAAGATTGACACTTAACATAGACAAAATTGGAACAAAAAGTGAGATCGAGAAGCAATACTAAGAACAAATGGCACTTTCAAGTCGATTTACTGTCGACGGCATCGATTTTCAGATGTTTCATGCAATTTAATCCATTATCTCGAAGAAATCTGCCAATAAATAAAATTTTCCGAATCAGTATACTTACATTCTTATTTTAAATCTAAAAATTCCCCAAAATTTACTCGCAATCATCGTGATTTTTGTCAAAAAGTCGAGAAAAAGGCAAAACATACATCTTTCTGTGCGGTTTTATTCGCTTTGAATTTGAATAAAGAGGTCTGATTTTCCTCTTATCTGTCGATTCATTCTAAATTGTCGATAAATGCAGTTTATTCCAGAATTCTGCCTTTTCTTTTCCCGAGATAGTAGCAAGTATAGTGAATATCGACATTGTAGTCCATTGTATATCTTTGTACAGCATTGACTATCGTTGATAGTCTTAGGAAGTCTTTGGTATTCTATGTTGTACGTTGGTAGTCGTAGGCCTACACTATGGAAGGGAACAACCTGAAGGAGTCACTTGTCAGGCTCCTCAGCAAACATCCGAATGGACTCACTATCCTCGATATAGCCAAAAATCTCGATTTGCACCGCCATACTGCTTCTCGGTATGTCTTCGCCCTTCAGGAAGCTGGGTATATAGAATGCCATGAAGCTGGCAGAGCGAAGATGTGTGTACTTAAAAGAGGATTGAAAAAATGATAGCGAGCTTGTTCTACATTTTCTTCGGTATTCTGGGAATATTATTTATTTTAAAGAAAATGCTACAGCCGCTTGTAAATTCTGTTTCGATGGTCAAAAACCTGAATCTTAACAACCTTGTTTCTAAAATCCACATCAATAAGAGCTCTGTAATCGCCTATTCTGAGCTTGTAATAATCAGCCCCCTCGTAATGTTGAAGAAAGTAGAGGGGGTTCTCTTTAAGCTTATCGACACGCTTTTCAATTCTCTCCTTAATATCTGGAGGGAGCGAATCAAGGTTCTTAGTAGCTTTTGGGTGCCATTCAACTTTCCAACTCATTTCATCAATGCTTTCTTAACATCTTCATGCGAAATATATTCTTCTCTAGGTGTCTTCCTAGCTTCTTCCAGGTCTTTCCTAGCTTCTTCCGTAAGCTCACCTTCATCCTCAAGAATGAAAAGTATTTTTTCAACGTTGCCCTTTATTTCATCAATTTCCTTGTGCAAAGTTTCCAGAGTTGGCATATTACCATATTATCAGCATGCACTTTTAAAGGTTTTCTTGATATTATTGCCGGCGGTAATAACATTTTCCTTATTCTCATCCACAGCTCTCGCAGCGCCAACCCAGTCCCATCCCCTGTCTCAACTGTTCCCGCAGGACGTCAACCTTAATCTCACAGGCGTCAATGTGACCAATGTAAGCAACATATTCTTCGGCAATGGCTCCACAGACACTTACATCAATCGTTCATCCGCAAATGTCTTGGGCGTGTCGAACAACATACTCACAGGCGGATGGGTCAATGCCAGTTATCTGAATGCAAGCGCTTCTGTCAATACAACCACATTGTGCATAGCAGGCATATGCAAGTCTTCATGGCCTTCTGCTGCTGTGGTTGGCGGGTCTGGCACTGCCAATTACATTCCCATCTGGACAGCTGGCGATACTTTAGGAAATTCTCTTATCTACCAGACAGGAGGGAATGTGGGGATTAATATTACAACACCATCTTCATTGTTGCATGTAAATGGTACTGGCAATCTGCTTAACGTAAGCAACAGGACGCAATCATTTCTTTATGTAAGTGATACAAGACCTATAGGTTGGGTGGGCATAGGCACAACTACACCATTATCGACCTTGGAAGTCTCAGGCAATCTTTCTGTCTCAGGCTCCACCAATTCTTCCATAGACGGGAGCACATTCTTCGTTGATGCGACCAACAACAGAATTGGCATAGGGACGACAGGGCCTTCTTCCAAACTACACATTTATGAATCTACAGATAATACTGCTGTTTTAAAAATAGAGAGTGAGAGAGGTTCTGGTGATGCAGGAAATATTCTTGCCGAATTACAATTCATCAATCTTAATGGTGTTGAAAGCTTTACACTTAAGCAATATGTAGCTAGTGGCGATATTTCTTTCGGAACAAATAGTGATAATACAAAAATGACATTAACTTATGCGGGCAACGTGGGCATCGGGACAACCTCACCCAGCACAAAACTGGATGTCATAGGAGGCATCAACGCATCCCAGATTAACATCACAGGCTCTGGCACGCTATTGAATGTGAGCAATCGAACTCACTCTCAGTTGTATGTGAATGACACTGGCATAGGATATGTTATAGTACCGCAAGGAAATGTAGGCATCGGAACTACGGCACCCAGTGAACGATTACATGTCCTGAATACAGGTACACACGGCACTATTAGGCTAGAAAATACAGGAACTACCGCGTCAGCTTGGGCTATACAATCTGAAGGTAATTCTGGTACCGCGGCATTACGATTTTACAGCTATACAGCATCCGCTTACAGAATGTCTATTGACGGTTCAGGCAATGTCGGCATCGGGACGACATCACCATCAACATTATTAGATGTCCGCGGAGGCATCAACGCATCCCAGATTAACATCACAGGCACTGGCTCTCTCTTGAACGTGAGCAACAGGACGCAAACATTTCTGTTTGTAAATGAAACTGCCGGTGCGGTGGGAATAGGAACAACAATTCCCTCGGCGAAGCTGCATATTTCTGGAATTGATAGTAATGGAGGTATAGAATTGGACAGAACTTCCAATAGTGTTTCTGACTGGATTGTCTATAAACCATCAGGAACTTTAGGTGCTACCAATTCCCAATGGAATATAGGAATACCAGAAAATGTCAATTACTATGTTGTGAGGACATGGGATGGTTCAACGAATACAGACAGATTAGTTGTATTAAATAGTTCAGGCAATGTCGGCATCGGGACGACATCACCAGGCAATTATAAATTGAACGTCATCGGCGACATCAACGCCTCATGGGGCAACTTCACTAACGTGAACATAAGCTCCACATTCAACGCCCCTAACGTCAATTCAGCCGGAGGGTGGATTAACGCTTCTAATATGAACGTCACAAACACAATTTATAGCTCGCAAATGATATTGAAAGGCACAGGCACTCTGTTGAATGTTAGCAATACCACGCATTCAATCCTTTATGTAAATGAGACAAGTCCGAACGGCTACATCGGAATCGGAACAAACATTCCAAAATCAGAAGTGAACATGAGGAACGGAATCTTCCTTCAGGAAATCAACGGCACACCTACTGAACTGGGCGGTCTTGAAACAGGAGACGCAATCAATGCCACATTCATCTCAGGAAAGTATGCCTTTATAGCGGCGAACATAAGCGGTTACGCCTTCACGATTGTAGATATAAGCGACCCGAACAGACCTGCGGTTGTAGGCGGGAATGCGTCAAATATTGGGATAAATTCCATTTATGTCGCTGGCAAGTATGCTTATCTTGGAACTGATGTCAGTGGGGCAACCTGTTCAGGGACAGCAATAGATGGGTGTGAAGTGCAGATTTATGACATAACCAATATCTCAGGTCCAAAGCCTGTAGGTGGGATAAATACGGCATTGAAGGTCAAGCAGGTATTTGTCCAAGGGAAGTATCTTTATGTCGCTTTGGGTTATTCGGCTTCAACCTGCGCTGGAACCACATTGACAGGATGCGAGTTCCAAGTCTATGATGTCTCCAATCCTTCAAGCCCCACGGCTTTGGGAGGATTTCAGTTTGACGCTTCTGTATCATCAAGAGGAGCCCAAGGTCTTTATGTGGATGGAAAGTATGCCTATGTCACCCACGGTTCAATCACAACCCTTTCGTGGGTCAATACGGTGCTTGATGTGTCTAATCCGTCCGTCCCAATCAATATAAGCGCGTTTGGAAATGGCAATGCACACGGAACAGGAATATTCAAGCAGGGCAATTATGTCTATCGCGTGGGAGATGCTGGAGCCAACCAAGATTTTGGCATATTCAACGCCTCGAATCCTGCAAGCATGACAAAAGTAGGAGGCATTAATGGATTTAACGGGGTCGGAGTGTTTGTGGCTGGAAGATACGCGTATGTCGGAGCAGTTAATAACTTCGTTCAAATCATCGATATTTCAAATCCAGCAAGTCCAATTGTCAGAGGAAGAATAGATGTCGCTCCAGTGAGAAATTCAATGCCATTTTTTGTTTCAGGAAAATATATCTATCTTGGAGCCAGTGGAGCAATCTCGGGCAATGAGTTCAAGATATATGATTTGTCTGGGATAGATGCTCCATCAGCAAGCATAGGGGCATTGTCTGTGGGAGAATTGGATGTGCTCGGAAGGGCAAGAGTGACGCAGGGACTGGACGCTCAATCATTATCGATAGGCTTTGGAGGAATACAATCTGCAGGATCTGTGTCGATTACAGCAGTTGGAAACACTACAAGCACAGGGTCAGTTCTGGATGTGAGGGACTCGTCACAGAATAGCTTGTTCTATATTCAAGAAAATGGCAGAGTCGGCATCGGCACAACCTCCCCAGGCAACTACAAGCTCAACGTCATCGGAGACATCAACGCCTCATGGGTGAACGCAACCAATGTCAACATAAGCTCTACCTTCAACGCCCCCAACGTCAATTCAGCCGGAGGTTGGATTAACGCTTCTAATATGAACGTCACAAACACACTATACACAACAAACCTGCAGTCATACAACTGGATTAACGCAACCAACCTCAATGTCTCTGGCACTAGGAATGTCTCAATCAATTCTCCCACGTTCTTTGTCGACACAACAAATTCAAGGGTTGGCATCGGGACGACGGCGCCGGGTTACAGACTACATATTGTTGATTCAGGGAATAGTGCTGTCATGACTACTGAAAGTACTTCTGCAACAGGAATCGGCGGCATAGGGATACGAAATGCTGACAGATTTTGGTCGTGGCAAGTACGTGGTGACATTAGCGATGGAATATCATTACGAGATGAAACGGCAGGAGCTCACAGGATATTGATAGACTCAAGCGGCAACGTCGGCATCAATACCACATCGCCAAACGCAAAGCTTGAAGTGAGCGGAAGGATAAGAGTTTCTGGCACTGCGGGCGACACTTCTGGCGTTATTGAGTTCAATCCATTGAGTGGTTCTGTAGGTTATTTGTATAGGGATTCAAGCGATAACCTGCATTATGAATCAACTGCGGGGACTGACAGACTGACGATATTGAATTCATCGGGCAACGTCGGCATCGGAACGACATCACCCGGCAACTACAAGCTCAATGTCATCGGAGACATCAATGCAAGCTGGGGCAACTTCACCAATGTCAACATAAGCTCCACCTTCAATGCACCTAACGTCAATTCAGCAGGAGGATGGATTAATGCGTCTAATATGAATGTCACAAACACATTGTATTCAACAGACGGAAGATTCCTCGGTAGCGTATACCAGCCTATATACCCGTCAGATGTAGGTTTGGTAGCCTACCTACCATTCGACGAAAATGCATCTGGGATATCAACAGTCTATGACAAAAGCCCCTATGGTAATGACGGCACAACCGCAGGATTCGGCTGGAACTCTTCCTCAGGATGGACAACAGGCAAGTATGGCAATGCCCTGTTGTTTGATGGCACAGCCGATTATGTCAGCCTAGCCTCATCAAGTTCTCTTAATTTCATATCCGGAGGAGAGTACACCTTCGAGGCTTGGATTAAGGCAAACAATGTAGGCGGTGGCGGAGGAGGAACTGGACATTTCATAGCTTTAAAGAGCAATACTGGCAATGGTTTTATATTCAAAATCGGTCAAACTAGCACGTTAAGGATTGGCAACACGACATCTGCAAGTGATGTATTAGGAGCCACCACTCTCTCAACAGGCAAATGGTATCACGCCGCATTCACAAAAGCCGGCAGCACAGTCAGGCTGTATCTGGACGGCATTCAGGATGCAAGCGGCACAATAATCTTTGCATCCAATACAGAAGATGCTCTAACTGTTTCATCCACTGGCAGCGGCTTCTCGGCAGACTCTTTCGATGGTATAATAGACGAAGTGAAGGTATACACTCGGGCATTGACTCCAGAAGAAATAAGAACCCAGTATCTTGGAGGTCTGCAGTCTCATGGGACAATAACAGCTGATAAATTCAGGATAATGAATACAAGCTCGAATGTTAGCTTCTTTGTTGACATTACGGGAAATGTGGGCATCGGGACAACAACACCTGGGCAGAAGTTGGCAATTGTAGGCACATCCAATATTACAGGAGGCTCTGCCACAACTATTGGACTATTTGTCGATAGCAATGGAAGAATAGGTCTTGGTACTTCATCGCCAGGCAATTATAAATTAAATGTCATCGGCGACATCAATGCATCATGGGGCAACTTCACGGACATCAATGTCAGCAGGACATTCAACGCGCCCAATGTAGTCAGTGCAGGAGGCTGGATGAATGCCTCCAATATGAACGTGACTAACACCTTGTACACAACCAATCTCGTGTCATACAACTGGCTCAATGCAACCAATCTGAATGTCTCTGGCACGAGAAATGTCTCAATCAATTCACCTACGTTCTTTGTGGACACTACAAATTCAAGGGTCGGCATCGGGACGACGAATCCGTTGAATAAGTTACAAATCAGTGCTGATAATGAACTTTTACGATTCACTAGAAGTGCTACAACTAAATATGTTGGATTAGGTTGGTATACTGGTACCACACAAGATTGGTTCGTAGGAACAAGAGAAACTGATGATGTAAACGCATTTCATATTTGGTCAAATAATGGGGCGCAAGACAGGGTAACAATAACAAACACAGGCAACGTCGGCATCGGTACAACCTCACCAAGCACAAAACTGGACGTGATAGGCGGAATCAACGCCTCCCAGATTAACATCACAGGCACAGGCACATTATTGAATGTCAGCAACAGGACACAATCACAATTGTATGTCAACGACACAGGAATAGGATATGTGATAATACCTAATGGCAATGTGGGGATAGGGACGACGGCGCCAGTATCACCGCTACAAGTTTCTGCTTCAGTAAATATAGACGAGGCAACTGCAGCAGGCGGCAATATCCAAGTTACGAACACGTACAATGCCAATGGTGCGGTAATGCAACAGTGGTATTCAACCGGAGCAACCCCTAATAGTAAATTGTCTTTGTACGGAACAGGCAGCGATTCGGCTTTTCAATCTAGAATTTATTCAACAGGAGCGGTGTCTGATATTTTGTTAAACCCAAGCGGCGGCAACGTGGGCATAGGGACAATCTCCCCAGGCAATTACAAGCTCAATGTCATAGGCGACATAAATGCCTCATGGGGCAACTTCACTGACATCAATGTCAGCAGGACATTCAACGCACCCAATGTAGTCAGTGCAGGAGGATGGATAAATGCCTCCAATATGAATGTAACCAATACACTGTATTCCACAGACGGAAGATTCCTCGGCTCTGTATGGCAGCCCGTATACCCAAGCGATGATGGATTAGTTCTTTATCTTCCATTCAGCGAAAACACATCAACAACAGCTTATGACAGGAGCCCCTATGGCAATGACGGAACATTGACAAATATAAGCAGTCCTGCAACTTCATTATCTGGATGGACTGCAAACGGAAAATTCGGGAATGCATTGATACTTGACGGCGTGAATGATTATGTAAATGTTGGGAATGATACGAGATTCTACATGACAGATGCAATCACAATTAGCGCATGGATAAAAGGGAATAGCACTCAAGCTACTAATTCTGAAATAATAAGCAAAGAAGATTATCCAAGCGGCTGGGGTTTATATGGAAGCGGCAATCTGGTTATAGGTCTTACAGGAAGCGGATGGACTGGGACTGCTATATCAACCAGTTTTACTACTGGTGTCTGGTATCATGTAGTTGGAACTTATGACAGCAGTTCAGGTTCAATGAAAGCATATGTAAACGGTGTCTTGGAGAGTACCGTTGCTGGTTCAGGAACGATTACAACAGGCAGACGACCATTATATATCGGCACATCCGAGCAAGACTTTGCGCGGGTATGGAATGGAACCATAGACGAGGTGAGAATCTACAATAGGGCATTATCTGCAGAAGAAATCAGAACACAGTATCTTGGCGGTCTGCAGTCCCATGGAGCAGTAACAGCAGACAGATTCAGGATAGTCAACACTTCTGCCAACAAAATATTCGAAGTCAACAGAAGCAGATTAGAATACGATACAAGCAAGCTTGTAGTAGATTCATCAGGCAGCGTCGGCATCGGCACAACATCGCCATCTTCACTGCTTCACATAAGCGGCGCCAATGCCGCATTGAGGATAGCCGACAGCAATGGAGCCCCGAAGCTTTCATTCGTCGACGGAACAACAACAAAATGGAACATCACAATGTATTCAAACAATAATCTGGCATTTGACTATCAGGGGAATGAAAGAATCAACCTGACAAGCGGGGGCAATCTGACAGTTGACTCGAATACACTCCATGTGGATGCCACCAATGATAGAGTCGGCATCGGGACAACTAACCCCCAGCAAGCACTCAATGTCATAGGAGCGATAAACCTCACAAAAGACTTGATATTCGTCCAGAATGTAGGACATAGAATAGAAGTCAATCAAACAACAACTGCATCTACAGCAGGAAGCAATTTACTCATAAGGGCAGGTGCTTCAAGCTCAAGCGGAACTACAACAGGCGGAACTCTCTTTCTTGACGGCGGAACGGGAAGGTCTGGAGGCGACATAAATCTTACAACTTACGGCAATTCATACACTCAAGGAGCGTCTACGGTTGGAGCTACAGGAAGCATATACTTGGTGACGGACAGCCTTGATTGGGATGCCAGAAGGGACGGAACGGGCAGCGGGAAGATATGGCTCGAGACAGGTTCCGCATCGCCATATGTGGGCGAGGTCGATGACGGTTTTGGGGGCACTACAACTAGTGCGAGACCAGGAAATGCAAGCGGAATAACAATGATATCCGGCCCTGGAGGGGACGTATGGGGACATACAGGAGGAACTGGATGGGGAGGATTCGCGGGAAACATAACTCTGACAGGAGGAAGAGGAGGAGGCTTTAACGGCACGGGAGGAACTGGAGTGGCTGGTACGGGCTCGTCAATTGTTCTGACTGCGGGAAGAGGCGGCTACAGCAATTTCACAACCCAAGGAAACGGCGGGAATATCGAATTGTCGGCAGGGATAGTCCCGTCCGGAGCAAGCGGAGGACTCATGCTTTTCAAGACAAATAATACAGAAAGAATGAGGATAACTTCAGATGGCAACGTCGGCATCGGCACAACCTCCCCAGGCAATTACAAGCTCAACGTCATCGGCGACATAAATGCCAGCTGGGGCAACTTCACCAACGTCAACATAAGCTCCACCTTCAATGCTCCTAACGTCAATTCAGCGGGAGGGTGGATTAATGCTTCCAATATGAACGTGACAAGCACAATCTACACAACCAATCTCCAGTCATACAACTGGCTCAATGCAACAAATCTCAATGTCTCTGGAACGAAGAACGTCTCAATCAATTCACCTACATTCTTCATAGACACGACCAATTCAAGGATTGGCATCAACACAACCAGTCCTGCCACACCACTGCATGTCCAATCAGCAAACAATGCACTCCTCGACGTAGGTGAAGTTACAAATTACACTTTGTTTCTGAGATATCCGATAAGCACAAATAATGTTGGCACAGGAATTGCTTTCGGTGTAAGCGCTAACACCAACAATGTAGGCTCTGCCATCATTCACGAACGAACTGGCGGTGACGACAAGGGCAGTTTGCGTTTCTATACCAAGACCACAACAGCTGTAGGCGGGGATCCCAGGGAGATTATGGTGCTAAGTGATTCTGGTTATGTGGGTATCAATACTTCTACACCTCAAGCATTGTTAAATGTCTTGACAGATCCAGCAACGTCCACAGTAGCAGCCAACATCACAAATCTAGGTTCAGGCAATAGCTTTGTCGTTGAAGATTCAGCCGCAGACACAACACCATTCGTTATTGATTCTTCAGGCAACGTCGGCATAGGCACAACATCTCCCAGCACAAAGCTTGACGTGAGAGGCGGCATCAACGCCTCCCAGATTAACATCACAGGCTCTGGCACGTTATTGAACGTGAGCAATCGAACCCATTCTCAGTTGTATGTGAATGACACAGGTATAGGATATGTGATAATACCACAGGGAAATGTGGGGATAGGGACAACTATACCCAGTGCAAGATTGCAGGTCGACAACAGCAATGCTACTGCCGGTTTGATAACAAGAGGCTACTCTACCGCAGATTTACTAACCAGTATTCAAGCTTTCTGGAAGTTAGATGAAGCTTCTGGCGACCGTGCCGATTCTGTAGGTTCAAATACGCTTACAGATACTAACACAGTTACCCAAGGAGCAGGAAAAATCGGCAATGCGGGAGATTTTGAAAATGACAACAATGAATATCTACAAATTTCTGATAATGCGGCTCTTAGTGTCGCAAATGCAGATTTTACCATAAGCGCATGGGTTAATATTGAAAGTTTAACGGATGGGCAAATAGCAGGAAAAGCTGATTTGGATGCTGTATCAACCGCTGAATATCATTTAGGTTTAACAGCTAGCACATTCAGATTTTTCGTTGGCGATGGTGTTTCAAGTGTAACACAAAATGCAAATACATTTGGGGTACCACCAACAGGAACATGGATTTTTGTTGTGGCTTGGCATGATGCCACTGCAGATACAGTTTATATACAAGTTAATAATGGTGCAATAGATAGTTCTGCTTACACAGCAGGAAGCAATGATGGAACAAACCAATTTAGAATAGGTGCAGACAGTAGTGGAGGTACAAGAAACTTTGACGGCCTTATTGATGCAGTAGGCTTCTGGAAGAAAGTTCTTACTGCTGACGAGAGAACCGCTCTGTATAATGGTGGCGGCTCAGGTGCAGGTATGGAACATCCGTTTACTCAGGCAACCAACCTTATCGAGTGGCGGGATATCAAAACAAATGTCTTGGGTGTCATTAATGGAACAGGCAGCGTCGGCATCGGCACAACCTCCCCAGGCAACTACAAGCTCAATGTCATAGGCGACATCAACGCAAGCTGGGTGAATGCAACAAACCTGAACGTCACGAACACTTTCAGTGCCGCCAATTTCGTCGGAACAAGCTGGGGCAACTTCTCCAATCTGAATGTCACTAACAATGCCTACATAGGAACAGGCACAGCAATAGGAACAAACACAATAGCTAGTGGAACCAGATTAAATGTCTCTGGCGGAAATGTGACAATGGACGAAGGAACATTATTTGTCGATGCGACCAACAACAGAGTTGGAATAAAAACAACAAGCCCCGGTTCAGAAATCGACGTTAACGGTAATGCGAATATTAATAATCCTGCTGATTCATCCACCGCTTTAACTGTGACAAGCTCCGGTTCATCCTCGACGACTACATTAGATCTCACAAACACAGTGAGCGCCCGAACACTTATCAAGATTACCGGTGCTGCCTATACAGGAGCAGCAACTTCAATTTGGTTTAACGCTTTTGCTAGCGATGATACTCAGCCTCGGCTCCAGTTATCTATGGCCTCAAGTGGTCAGGGTGTGATATGGTTCGGTGATGGAACAAATGCTATCGATACAAATCTCTACCGTACTGCGGCAAATACGCTCAGGACAGACGACTCCTTTAGAGCGGCTGGCACATGGCTCAACGGAACTAACCTGAATATCTCAGGCACACAGAATGTCTCAATAAATTCCCCCACATTCTTTGTCGACACTACAAACAATAAAGTTGGCATGGGAACAACCAACCCAAGAGAAATATTGGAAATCCGTACACCCAACGCTGAAAATGACATGATGTATTTCTCAAGCAGTGGAGTTGACCACGGGGTGACAGGCATAGTCGCAACCGACATCTTCGGAACTTTGGGCAATGTAGCAACGGCTCAAGGAACTCTCAGGATACGAGGGTTAACTTCCTCAGGTTCTGGATCTGGCATACAAATGATCGGCATTATAGGTGTCACTGATCCGACTGATACAGTACCCGCGGTAGAAATTCGAGGACTAAAAGAAGGGGCCGCAGGCGATATTAATTATCTCGGTGCTTCAGAAACTGTTTTTGCCGTTAATAACGGGGGAGATAGAAACAGTTTTGTGATCACAGGCGACGGCAGAGTCGGAATCAATTCTTCATTACCATCTTCAGCCTTGCACATTAACAGCACAGGCTCTCTATTGAACGTGAGCAACAGTACCCATTCGCAATTATATGTGAATGACACGGGAATAGGATATGTGATAGTGCCTAATGGAAATGTGGGCATCGGCACAACCTCCCCAGGCAATTACAAGCTCAACGTCATCGGCGACATCAATGCCTCCTGGGTTAACAGTTCTTCCCTAAACGTCACAGGAGTAAACAACGTTTCGATAGACGCACCTACATTCTTCGTTGATGTGACCAACAATAGAGTGGGAATCAACACAACCAATCCTGCCACACCACTGCATATTCAATCAGCAAACGACGCACTCATCGACGTAGGTACAGTTTCAAATTACAATTTGTTTTTGAGATATCCAATAAGCACAAATAATGTTGGCACAGGAATTGCTTTCGGTGTAAGCGCTAACACCAACAATGTAGGCTCTGCCATCATTCACGAACGAACTGGCGGTGACGACAAGGGCAGTTTGCGTTTCTATACCAAGACTACAACAATTGCAGGCGCGGATCCCAGGGAGATTATGGTGCTAAGTGATTCTGGTTATGTGGGTATCAATACTTCTACACCTCAAGCTCTGTTAAATGTCTTGACAGATCCAGCAACGTCCACAGTAGCAGCCAACATCACAAATCTAGGTTCGGGCAATAGCTTTGTCGTGGAAGACAGCGCTGCAGACACAACACCATTCGTTATTGATTCATCGGGCAACGTCGGAATTGGAACAACTAGCCCAGGCAATTATAAATTGAACGTCATCGGAGACATCAATGCCAGCTGGGTGAATGCTAGCAACATCAATGTCACTGGCGGCACTATTCAAAATCTCGATACAGGTGGACTACTCTGCAAAGCCTATAATGACACCAGCCATGTAGGCAGATTCACAGGCATGCAGATAAAACAGTGGAAGCAGTCCACAATAGACTTCACAGATATTGATCCAGGTCAGGCAAATTCCTACACTATCCGCTGCGTTGGCTATATAAAACCAATCTACTCTCAAGAGTACAGATTCAACTTCACTTCAGACGACGGTGTGAGAATGTGGATAGACGGGCGAGAAATGAATCTAACCAACACTACATGGAAAGACCAGAGTCCCACATCCTATTATAGCAATATCTCCCTTACAGTCGATGCATGGTACCCCATAGTTATAGAGCATTATGAAAATGCTGGGGGCGAGCGCTTGGTTTTGGAATGGGAAAGCCCGAGTCAGGCAAGGCAAGTGGTGCCGTCAACAGCATTCGCCTTCTCAGCCCATGAACAAGCGCCGACGATATTCGGCACCGCATATTTCGGAAGTATCGGCATCGGGACCACGAATCTGAACCCCTCTGGACAAAACAGCGCGAGATTGCACGTTAACGCATCATATGGAGTACCATCTGGAAATGCCACTGTGTTAATCGAGAGCCCAGGATCGACAGTATTAGAAATAGTCGGAGGGAAGGACGATGGATTTCCACTCATTAAGCTTAATGACAAAGGGACAAGTAAAGATTGGAATATAGAACAGGGGCGATTTGATAACATTTTCGGAATTTTCGCTCCAGGTTATCAGAGTGCCGGTACAATGCTGGCAATCAATGGAACTACGAGCACAGTCGGCATCAAAGATATAGCCACGGGAGCAGGCACCAGCATTTGTTACATGACTACAAACATCACTAGCATGTATACATTCGCCAGCTGCTCTTCGTCAAAGAGATATAAGGAAGACATCACGCCGTTGACATTCGACAAAGAAAAGCTCTTCCAGCTCGAGCCTGTCAGCTTCAAATGGAAGAGCAATGGCGAGACCAGCGTAGGATTGATAGCAGAGGATGTAGAGCCGCTATTCCCAGAACTTGTAACATACAAAGACGGACAGGTTGAAGGCGTGGAGTACAAGCTGTTGACTGTCTATCTGCTGGATGTCCTGAAAGAGCACGAAAACCGTCTTGCATCTCTGGAAAATGGAAATAATCATGTGAACAATATTACCAGTGTTTATGCTAGTGAGAATAACAAGGAAAAGAACGGACACGCTCAACCCATGTCATTCTATTCTCTCGAACTGGAAAATGAGAAGCTAAGGAATGAAAACCAGGCGTTGAAGAGCAAAGTGGATGGCATGGAATCACGGCTTGCAGCATTGGAAAGCAAAATTCTCCTGAAATAGGCTTACGCCAAGTATTACAGTTGCGATGGAACTTCCTGGAACGTACTCTACTAAAACCTGATAAAGTTCCTACATCCAAAGAAAGAATTCAAAGCTTTCTCTCCATCAGATGAGGAAATTGTTTTGTTACATCTGCAAGAGGCTTATGGCGGAAAGCCTTATTGAAGATTAAAAACAAGTCATATACTTGAGCCTGTTCCAAATCCAAGTATTCCCTACCGCACTTTTCGCAGTGTAATTTTATTATGTGGAACGCAAACTCAGCTAAACCTTAAATATAAAGCGAGTCAACTATTATTGGTAAAAATGGCCAAGCTTGTGGAAAGAGGTGCAAAGATTGTAAGAGATGAATTAATGAGCAGTAGTGCCAGAATATCAGGTACTAGGATAAGAGTAAGGGATATTGTAGAGAAATATCTTGTATCAGGAGAACAGCCTGCGGTAATAGCAAAAGAATTTAGAATTCCAATTTCTGATGTGCATGAGGCCCTTGCCTATTATTACGAGCATATGGAAGAAATAAAGGAAGAAATAAAGCGCGATAAAGAATTCGTAGAGAAGTTTAGGAAGAAATATGAAATTCCTAGCTGATGAGCATATAGAATTGTCTGTTGTAGGCGGATTAAAACAACTTGGAATTGACATATTGTCGGTCGATGAAATAGGCAAAAGGAGCTATGATGACATAGACATTCTGAATTCTGCTAAAGACAACGGGAGGGTGGTAGTCACTCGCGATTCCGATTTTCTTCGGTTGCATGCCCAAGGCGTAGAACATGCTGGAATTGTATATGTGAGAAAATTCTTGGAGATAGGCATTATAATAAAAGAAATCGAAAAGATTTCCTTGCTATTCGAACCAGAGCATCTTAAAGACAGGGTCATCTTCATACCTCTCAAATAGGATCCAGATAATGGAAGTTGCCATAAACGGACACACGTTGGGCGGATTACCCATACAAAGATCCATCATGATGCACAAATTATCTCCAATCCGCATTCTATTTATCTACCGTAAAACAAATGAAATCTATGGAGGTGTACACTTGAAAGACATGGATCCAATAACTTGGGTTGCTGTCATCCTGCTGATAGTAGGAGCCCTTAATTGGGGTCTCGTAGGAGTAGCAGGACTAGCCGGTCTTGGCAATTTAAACATTGTCAACATGGCTCTAGGCAGTATCCCAATGGCAGAAAACGTTGTGTATGTCCTAGTAGGACTAGCTGGATTATGGAAACTGTACAAACTGTTCATGTAAGTGGACAAATTTTAAGGATTTTTTAATTTTTTTGTTTTTTATTATATCCGCAAAATTTATCAAAGCCTCTTAATTCTATATCTGCCTATCTTAACAATAGCTATTGCTTTCTCCAACCCCTTTGCATCAATTGATCTTAAGAAGTCTCTCAGCAAATTAACAAATTGATGTGCTTTGAAATACGACGGTAATCTCAAAACTATAATACCATAATGTGATTCCAGCGGAAACATTAGTATATTTGCAAATCCCATGTCTTTCGTAACCAGGATACTTTTATTCTTAATAGCAAAATTCATGATTTCCTTATCGATAGCTTGACTTAATCCAACATATCTTGCATGTATAGCTTCTAAACTAAGTTCTTCAAAAACTTCCAATGCAGAATAGGGTATATTTGCATCAAGGAAGAATTTCATTTCTCAACCTTTAACATCCCAACTTGTTCCTCAGAAACTATTTCTGTTGCATATTTGAGAACAGCTAATATGCTATCCTTCTTCACACCGTATTCTTTTTCAATTTCCTCAAATGTCATTCCACCAGCTAATGCACCTAAAACTTCGTCTACAGCTATTCTCGTTCCTTTGATTATAGGCTTCCCAAACCTTACTTTTTCATCAATTACAATTTCTGCCATTTCCATCACTGTATCTAATTTACATATTTATTTATAAATCTATCTTTTCACAATTGTGATACTGTCCTGATAGTAGTTAATTGATTGAATTGAAATTAATCAAACATCCAACTTGAATTCTTTCTTTGCAACATCGCGCAGAATTCTGATGAGATTGACTAATTGACCTTTCTTTACGGCAACCGCGCCGACTGACTTGAACTTGCTGCTCGCCCTTATCAGATGATCATGCTTGGTTTGGTTGATTCTTATGAATTCATCCTCGCCTTCGTATCTCGGTTGCTTGAAGACATCAATCCAGAGCTTGTCCATGTCGCTCAGGTCAATCCTGCCGACAAACTTGCTCGGTCCGACGGCATAATAAATTTTCGCGGGACCTTTTTCGTCATAATTAACCTTCTTCTCTATCAGCATCCTTTCCAAAAGCTTGGTTACAGTATGCCTGTTGAGGTCAAGCTTCTTGGCGATGTCATGTATGGTCATCCCTCTTATACTTTCGTTCAAAGTCGCAAGAATCCTTTTCGTGTTAGTTGTGTCATATTCGACTTCTTTCGTTGTTTTGAACTCCATACAACCACTTGATATTATAGAATTTGGAGTATATAAAGATGTTGGATTAGTGTATATAAACAATTCATCGATTTTCTGGCAGTTTGGAAGCATTACACATCTGATATACGACAGATAAGCCGTAGAATAACTTCTTCTCAAAAGATGTGGGAAATGAACCTCCGATAAATTTAAATACTAGTTTTTAGTATGTAATATATAGAAATTAAATAATAAAAACAAATGGAGGTTGATAGAAATGTCGGTAATAACTGTATTCAAGTTCCAAGGAGAGCTTGACCCATGGAGAGCAGCCAAGCTTCTCAACATGGTAAAAATGGATGACAAATGGGTAACATCCTTTGTCAGCAAGTATAGTAGGAATGAGGTTGTCATAAACTACTATTACTACGAAGATATGGAGGACGGAATCAAAAAGGTCTTCGACGAAAACGAGAGCATGGAGATCGTTTCGTACCTGAAGCAGAACGGGAAGACGAGAATCCTAAAGAGGGTGTACTGCTTCATAAACACGATGATGAAGACTCTGGAAGTCTACACTGGAGTTGAAGCAAAATTGGACGAAATACTTTCGATTCTCGAAGATTCGCTGAAAATGAAATTCACTCGTGCAGTCCTTAAGTCAGAAGAGCTTCAAAACATCTACTCGCAGCACTCGAATGAATTAAAGCAGGTGATGTTCAAAAACGTGGAAGGTCTTTTCTACGAAATCCTGCGCGGAAACCACTTGGAGAGCAACATGAAATTCAACAAGTACATGGAGAATTTCTCGGAATTCTTGCGGGTGATAAGCTTCAGACCGAAGATAAAGTTCTTGAACGGCAACAACAGATACCAAGTCACTTTGAATGGGGACAAGGGAACTCTGAGATTCTCTTCGCCTAATGGAGAATTTGATTTCCGGCCAAGGATTGAGATCAGGCAGCTTACTTTCTTGATAGCTGCCACTCTTGGTTTTCTTGGGTGATGAAAATGCAGAAGAAAACTGAAGAAAGGTTAGAAAGAGAATTTTTAGCTTTACCACAGCATCATATAGATACGAGTGTCATCCTTGAGCCAGAAAATACAGAAGAGGGAAGAGCTTGCAGAAGATATCTGAAAAGAGTCGGTAAAAAGTATAGATGTGTTATATCTTTACCTGTATTGGGTGAAATACTGATGGATATACTTTCGCTAGAAACAGCCAGAGAGAAGTACATCGCTTTAGACCTCGTCGATGGAATAATAGCGGAAAGCGAAATAGCTTACTACACACCAAAAACAATAGGTAAATTACTTCTAGAAATAGAAGAACTTGACACGAGAGTAGAACCGACAGATATAGAAATATTTGCCTGCTTTGTTGAGGATGGTGCTAAAACTTTCGTGACTCTTGACTCTAAGCTTATCCACAACATGAGATTAGAACAAATGTTCAACATAGAAATAAAGCATCCTGGCGAATTAATTTGATTTTCTAGCCTCTCTAGTTTCTTTCATCTTTTCAAGAATTCTAAATTTGGCTGCCTTTTCATATGCTCTTTCTAGTCTTTTTTCCAGTAAACTCTTTTTTCCAGTCATGATAATCACAATTCCTTAATCACACTTTATACTATTAATTATTTTCAACTTTAATTAAAGATTTGCAGGTCTATCTTGAAAGACGCATCTTCGTCTCATTTCTTTCCATAAAGCATCCAGCTCAGGATCGTCAAATAGTTTTCTTCCTTTCATCTTAATCACATTATTTTATTTTGTTAAATGAAAATAAATATAATAGTTTATCTAGCAAGGTATATTTAATGACTTTTTGATTGTAATTTAATATAGCTCGAAGTATAATTCTGCCAAATTTGGTAATTGAAACTTTCTTAAAGCCCTCTTTTTCAATCATTCTTACCAAATCTAATTGTTCAAATATCTTCAAACCGAGTTTTACGGTTGATAACGGAATTAATTTTTCTTCAGAAATTCTCTTTGAGGTGGACGTTATCGATTTGAATTTATCTTTGCTCACAGACTCTAATATAGCTAATTGTTTCTTAGTAAATCCTCTAACCAAAATCTTGCCCAATCTCCTTTCTTGTTCTTTAGACAATTGCAAAGACATAGCATCATAGATTTGAGTAGTTTTGATTGGTATTAAAAGATTAGGTCAGGTAAGTCTGACTACCAAATTTTTGTTAATTCAAGAGTATTTTTTGAGAGGATTTAATGGGGATATTCGACACAGTTTATTTCACTAAATATTGTAGTCAATGCGGAAAGAAGACAGAATGGTCGGCACAGTTCAAATGGGAGTACAAGTCTCAAACTACCTACAAGTTTGGGGAGAAAATGTGGAGAGTGAAAATCAGATACATGTGGGATAAAAAATCACATCTGCAATTCGGAAGCGACATGCAAGAAAAAATAAAACATTTTTCTGGAGACATAGATGGCATAGCACAATGTGAAGAATGTGAGAAAATGTACTATGAAGAGTATTGGAAGTTGAAAAGAAGGCACTGGGAGAGAACCAAGTGTGATGGTATATCAGAATCTTTTTACAAAAGAGGCAAAACTTACGGGAAAGGAATGTTTAAATGGAAACAGAAGAAAGACGAAAGAATATTGTTTGGAATATGCACATGTGGCGCTTTAGATAGAATGATAAAGAAAAGGAAATTAAAACGTGTACTTTATGACTGTACTGTTGAAATAAGGCACGGTGTGATAAAGTCTGTAGACGATTTCAAAATGTGGAAAAATTAGTGGGTCCGTCCAGAATCGAACTGGAGTTTGCGCCTTGTAAGGGCACTGTCCTAACCACTAGACTACGAACCCGTATGATAAATAAAACTTTCACTATTTAAAAATATGAAAGAGAAGGACAATCTATGAAGGTAATAATTTATTCTATTCCGACAGTAAATGGACTTATTTCAATGGAAGACGAGCAAGATTATAGTTTCATATCCGATAAATCTTGGGAATTCTATCTGAAAGAGATTAAAAAAGTAGGAGTATTTATAATGGGTAGACGAACGTATGAGGTAAGTCTGAGAACAGGCGCGTTTCCTTATGATTGTTTGAATGTGGTAATGACTAAGCGAAAAATCGAAAATAAGTGGGGTAATAAAGTCATATTTACGAACTCTACGCCAAAAGAAGTTTTACGTATGTTAGAAAAGAAAGGATTCGATAACGTAATAGTTAGTGGTGGACATTTAAGCTCTAGTTTCATGAAAGAAAAGCTTGTTGATGAAATATGGATTGATTTAATGCCAAGAGCATTCACCACTGGTGTTAGATTGTTTGATGGCGATTATTTTAATGCAGAGCTTAAATTACTGAAAGTTAATAGATTCGCAGAGAACGAAGTGCAAGTGAGGTATAAAGTTGTTAAGTATCACTAAAAATAACAATTTAGGGAATTTCTCGTGAAAATCAAGCGTGCTTTGGTTCTATTAACTTATATAAGATTTGTATTACCTTCTTCTCAAAAGATGTGGGAAATGAACCCCTCCCAAAGTCGGATACACATAACACGATAAACTAAATTCGTGATAAAAATGATGGAAAAACTTAAATTAGAGCCACATTATATAGTTGGATTTGTAGATGGTGAAGGAACATTTAATCTAGTAAAATATCCTAAAAACCGAATTAGGCCACAATTTCTAGTATTCAACACAAACAAAGAGATATTGGAATCTATCAAAAACACTTTGGATTTGCAATCTCCTATATTAGAAGTTGTTAGAATGAAAGATTTAATAAAAAGAAGAAAAAGAATGTACAGATTGCAAGTTAGATCAAAAGAGGATATTGAAAAGGTTATAGAATTTTTCGATAAATATTTACCGAAAATTAAAAAAGCAGATTATGGAATATTTAGAAAGTATTTTGACCTATGGAATAAAGGTAATAGCGGGAGAAGGATTTGAACCTTCGGCCTCCGGGTTATGAGCCCGACGAGCATACTGTTAAATAGTAACTCCAGGCTGCTCTATCCTTATAGGTTACCTCGCTATGATAGCTTCCCGCTTCTTCAGTATTATCAACCTATCCTTAAATTATTTAAAGAGATTATAGAGTATGTATTCTATGAAAACTCGGCAGGATGTTCAGGCCCTTATTTTCGATGAAATCAACGGCGAGAAGAAAGTCTTCCTGATAAAATTCTACGACAAATCAAAGAGAAGAGACACATGGAGACTGGTCAAAGGCGGAGTTGAGAAGGGAGAAACTCTAGAAGACGCATTAAAGCGCGAGATTCTCGAGGAAGTCGAGCTCAGGGACATCAAAATAATCAAAAAAATAAACATGTACGAATTCTTATTCATGAACACAAGACACACTGTGACAAGCTATCTTGTGAAAGGCAACATGAATGAAAAGCCAACTCTCCACTGGGACGGCGACAGGGAGATTGTAGAAAGCGGCTGGTTTCCAGTTGGTGAAGCGTTAAAATTATTATATTGGGAGAATGAAAAGCAGACGGTCAAACTTTTGAAATGAACCTGCTCCTGTCGGATTTCCTCTGGCCTATTTTCACCAAATTTATTTCATTTAGATGATTTACATATTCACGAAACATTCTTTTCGTCAAAGGCTTCTCCACTGATTTAGAATATTCTTCATACAAATCGTCAAAAGTTATTTTATTTTTATCTACAATTTCTAAAATCAATTTTTCCACATCCGTGATATTCTCTTTCAGAATCTGTGGCTTGGTTTCTTTCACATCTTTCAAAACTTTTTTCACATGTTCAACTTTTACTTTGTCGCTTGCATCCCTTTCAGCAAGCCTCCCAGCCTTCAGCAAAGATTCCAGTCCTATTCTCACATCCCCGCCTTTGTTTAAAGCATGTGCGCAGGCGAGAGCAACGACGCCTTCCTCGACTGAACGAAAACCATAAGACGACCTTTCTTGAAGAATATTTTTCATTTCCTGCAACGTATAAGATTTGAATTCGATTTCATCCATGCCAAGGCTGCTTATTATCCTGTTTTCAAGACCTGCAAAGGCATGCGGATTGTTTGAAATAAAAATCATTCCTATGGGATTCTTCACATACTGGTTCAATCTCAGCAAATCATACAGAACTTTCTGGTCCTTGTATATCAGCTGGTCGACTTCGTCTAGGCATATCAACAGAGACTTTTTCGATTTCTCCAATACTTCCGTCAAGCGTGAAATGACTTCATCCTTGGCCCATCCCCTTCTCTGTACAAACATCCCGAAATCAGAAACAATCTTCGAAAGAATCGCAAGAGACGTATTGTGGTCCCAGCAATTGATGTAGATGGTTTTTATCCCAGAATAATTCTCGAGCTCCCTGAAGACATATCTGGCCGAAGCGGTTTTTCCAATTCCAGGCGGACCGTGAATGAATGTGTTTATAGGTTTTCTCCCCTTGCTTGCAGGTAAGAGATTATCCGCCAGTTGTTTTATCTGATTCTCTCTATGAGGAAGCACCTCCGGCAAATATTCAGGCGAAAGCATGTCCTCGTTCTTGAAAATTTTCGATTCTTCTTCAAAGAGCATAAGATTAATTGACTGATGAAAATATTTAAGGTCCGACTGTAAAGTATAGCCTTCTGTTATCCTTTCCTTTGTTTTCCATTTTCACAACCTCGATGGAACCTATTTCATTCAGATTCTTGACATGATTTCCGCCGTCAGCCTGCCTATCTATGCCGACAATCTCGACTATCCTTAGTTCGCTAATGGCGGGAGGTAAAGCTTCAGCTAGTTTTATTACTCCGGGAATTTTCATGGCATCCTCCCTTTTCATTATGTACGACTTGACTTCCGCACCTTGTTTTATCAATTTATTGGCATCTTGTATAAGTCTTGAAATCATTTCCTTGTCAAAAGTTTCGAGATTGAAGTCCAGCCGTGATTTTTCTGTATCAAGATTACCGCCTGTTATCAATGCATCTGTTTCATTGTGGATCAACGTAGCCAGCAAATGTGCTGCTGTGTGCATCCTCATTAGAAGATAGCGCCTCTCCCAGTTGATGATACCTTTCAATTCACCTATTTTCAAGCCTTCTTTATCCACCTTATGTAAAATCTTATCTTCCTTTTTGAAGACGTTAGAAACAAAAAATTCGTTTCCGTTCTGAATTAACTTACCAGTGTCATTCGGCTCTCCGCCGCCTGTAGGATAAAATGCGGTCTGGTTCAACTCCACCAAATTAGATTCAATAGAGATTGCTTTCGCTTGAAACTCTCTTGTGTAAGAATCTTCCCAGTAAAGTTTTCTGGTCATATGGAATCCTTTAACTTTTTGATGACCTCGTCTTTGCCTCTGTCGATTATATAATGTCCGAGCTTAGGTCCTGTGTCAGAATTCAATAAAATTCTATAAACCATCTTGAAAAATTCTTTTGGTGTAGAATTGTGTTTTTTTATCAAAGAGAAAATCTTTGTCTGCAGTTCGTCTGCATTATCTTCATCTTTTATAATAGTAATCATGTCATGAATTATAAATTTCTCTTCTTGATTGAGCCTAACTTCGACTTTAGCAACCTTGACAAAATTCTCGTTGAAATTTTTAGCGAATTCCAATCTTTCCTTAATTGAATTTTTAGTTTTGTTTGTCACTTTTTTCAAATGTCCTAGCTCTTTCAGTTTATTAATGGTAAACTCCAGTTGATTTTCCTCTGGTAATATTTTTGCTATTTCGAGAAATAGATTATACGAAATATTAGGTCGGTAGTCTGACGGTGGTTTACCCAGTTGTATTATTTCAAACAATCTCTTCATCGTCTTGTTATCTCTTTCATTTCGAAGCTTTTTCACATCAAAATAAACTTTTGCAAGTTCGTCCATCTCATCCATCATATTTGGTACAAATTCCCATCTGAAATCTCTAACTCTAGAAGGATCTTTCAGAAATATTAATCGTAGCAATTCTGGCGGAGCTACATTCAACCATTCGTTCGGATATACGACATTTCCAATTGATGCAGACATTTTTTCACCGTTAATTGTCAAATGTTCATAGAAAATTGGAACTGGCATAGGGAATTTTAAAATCTTCTCAGCTATTTCGCCGTTTATCCAGAAAGCGCTGCCCGGCACTTGGTACTCTTTTCCCGCACCTTCACTACAAACATCCCATCGTGCCCATTGAGCGGCCCATTCGCTTTTCCATAACAGTTTACCATTCCCTTTTAACGGATTATTGTCACCTTCATGACCGCAACCAACGGCGACATATTTTTCGAATTTGTAGTCTTCGCACTTGTAACTCACCTTGCCCTTTTCAAATCCAATTACTTTCGGTGTTATTATTTTTCCACAATTATCGCATATCGGTGTCCACGGGCTCCATGTTCCAGACAGTTCATTTCTTCTGTACTTATTTTGTATATCTTTCAATTCCTCAATATGAGCCAGCATAATTTTGATATATTTGTTAAATTCGCCTTTCCTGTAGTCTTCCCTCATTGAGAATTTTTCCATTTTAGTCGAAACAAACCTGTCGAGAACTTTAAAATATTCTGATACATGATGTTCTGCATACGACTTGTGGCAGCCGGTTGGGTCAGGTATATCAGTCACAGGCATTCCTATGTATTCGGAATAATTTTTGGGCACTCCTTCAGGAACCTTTCTGAGAGGGTCCATATCTTCAGCGACCCAGATTAGCTCAGCCTTTACGCCCGCATCGTCCAATGATTTGAATGCGGCATCGCCTCTAATCGTGTCGCTCAACCTTCCAATATGAAGCACGCCGGATATCGAGGCGGATGTTTTAACTACGAATTTTTTGAATTTCGGAATTTTGTCTTCCGTATAGTGGAACATTTTCCTGTGTATTATGTCATCTGCTATTTTGTCCGTCCAAAACGTGTAATCTTTTTGTTTTCTTTTGATTACCATATAATCTATATGAGGATTCTAAAAATTAATCCACATAAGCCTGAGAAGGAATTGATAAAGTTAGCATCTGATGTGCTGAAAAACGACGGTATTGTAGTGTACCCAACAGATACTCTTTACGGGATTGCCGCGAATGCATTGAGCAGGAGAGCTATACTGGAAGTCTATAAAGTCAAAGGGAGGGACTATAGAAAACCTTTGTCAGTCGCATTCCATTCGTTGTTGCAAGTAAAGAAATACGTAGAGTTCAATTCTATTGCTTTACGACTGGCAAAGAAATTCCTGCCAGGACCATTAACAATTATATTGCCGATGAAGCACATGTTTCCAAAAGAGTTAACATTCGGATCAGAAAAGGTAGGTGTAAGAATTCCAGATAATAAGATTTCCTTAAAACTGATAAAAGAATGCGGTTTTCCGATAACAGCTACAAGCGCCAATATATCTGGTAACAATGATCCTATCACTGCAGAAGACGCTATTAGCCAGATTGGAAGCAAAGTTGATATGATTCTGGATGGCGGGAAATGCAAATATTCAAAACCATCTACTGTCGTCGAAATTCTTGATAAAATAAAGATTCTGAGAGAGGGAGTGATTAATGGTGGAAGTATTTATAAATTTGTCAAAGTTTGAATCTTCTAGTGGAACTCTTCTTAATAATTCTCTTTTTGATCTCACTACTTGTGATAAGTCGGTGAAGTAATGGTCTGGTAACTACTATAAATAAAGTCGAAAGTAAGTACCAGTACAAAATCACAACTATTGCCTTTTCGGGTTTGATAAAAACAAGCAATCCATCTTCTCCCATCCCTAGGGTAAGGATGGAAATTGAAGTGTCAAGTACTCCTATGGGAAAAATGGAAAAATCGACTGGAGAACCAAATCCTTGCCTGATTTGTTCGGGCGGTTTCTCATAAATCTGAGTGACGTTAGCGTAAATAGCATCCATATTTATGGATGATCTTTGTGTACCATTGTCTTGAGCTAGATTCTCAATTGTCTTGAATAATAAACCATTAGCCTCAAAACTGTTAATCACATAATTTGCAGATATAAGAACAACATACTGATACGTAAGCAAAACATAAATAAGAGCTAATATTAGGGTTAATGTGATTTTCTCCCAGGAAGGTAATAGATGATCAATGAGTTTCATTTTTAGTCACCAATTATAAAAATCAATATTTTCGTTGTCTGGTTTAAAAAATCCTTCCCAGTTCATAAAATACAATTATTTTATGACTAATTAAAAACTTAATGGGCTTGCAGGGATTTGAACCCTGATTAGAAGCTTTTCACTATTCAACCGCAAGCTTCTGTCCTGATCCAGGTTAGACTACAAGCCCCCATCGCTATCTATAAAAATGTCACTTTTATAAGTTTAATAATTGAAATCTGAAAAGGTCGATAAAAATAGAAACACTACAGTGCACTAGCTGCAGAATCAATGTACTTGCCAAAAAGAATTTCGTGAAATTCTCCTGTCCCAAATGCGGCGAGGTAGATATAGTAAGATGCTCAACCTGCAAGAATCTGGGAATAAAATATTCATGCAATAAATGCGATTTCGAAGGTCCGTAAATGTCCGATGTCATTGCTACTTTCAAAGTCATGCCGGTAGGCGTGGAAGTCGACCTGGACAGATTGGAGAACAAAATCAAAGAAGCGTTAGATCCCCAGAGAATTGAAAGGGAGCCTATCGCTTTTGGCATTGTCGCCCTTAAAGTGATTTTATTGATAGACGATTCAGAAGGTCAGCTAGAATCCGTCGAGAACGAGCTCAGGAAGATAGAAGATGTCAGCGATGTTGAAGTGACCAGTGTCACGAGAAGCATCTAAACCATTGCAGACACGAAAAGATTGTGCCTATCCTTTCCTTCCAGCTCATCCATTACCCTTTTGATTACCATCTTCTTCGGGTCGGTGAGCATGGGAATCCTTTGGTGCAGTTCGACGAAACTTTCAAACGGTTTCTTCTTCCTTTCCTGGAGTATCTGCCAGAGATTCTTCTTGCCGATGCCAGGGAGCAATTCCAGGCTATGTACTCTCGTGTTCAACGGCTGTGCATTGTTGAAAAAATCCACAAACCTTTTCTCGTCACTAGTAACTATGTTGTTCACTACCTCTTCCAATACATCCTTGGCGTAGCTTGTCAATTCGGAAAGCCTTATCTTGCCTCTGATGTACTTTACATGGTCCCTCTTGCCCTCGCCTATGTAGACCTTTTCCATGGCCTTTACAGTCACGCCTTCTTTTGACACGACTTCCAACAAACTGAAGTATTTCTCTCCTATGCCTTGTATTATAGGCTCGGCTCTCCTGTCGACACTCTTCCCCATCGGGAGAAAATCCAATACTATCAAATGTTCGTCTTTCGCCGGCATAGAATCAGCTCTTTATATATAGTTCTTTACAACCTTTAGAACTTGTTCTATTTCCTCATCAGTCAATGTGGAATATTCCTTGTGCAGCACGGCTCTCAGGTCTTCCTTGTCCTCTGGAAGGAAGTTGACAATGCTCATTATGTGCCTGTCCCGCAGTTTCTCGATCTTTCTCAGCGCTTCAATCATCTCGCTGGTTTGCTTGGAGTCGAGCTTCACGAACTTTTTCAGTATGTCCAAGCTGTTCTTCTGTTCGTACTTTAATTCGGCTTCCTTTTCCCTTTCTTCCAAGATCTCCTTGGCTTTTAGATTGGGCACAAGCTCTTCAGACACTATGTTCATATCATCACTATCTAATTGTTATAAATTGGTGTATTTAAAGGGTAGCCGAAAATTTAGATAATCTTCAGATGTTCTGGCCTGGAAACAATGAGTTTTGTGCTGTTGCCTATCCTTGTCTTGACGATATAGCTGTTGCCCCTCTTTTCTATTATCGTTCCTACCTTGCCCTTGAACTTGCCGTATGGCATTCCCTTCTGGCTGGATGGCTCCTGTTCTATGACGACATTCTGTCCTATATCGAGCTCCTGCAGGAACTTGGTTATGGCAGGTCTTACCCCGGCTCTTTGTCGCAGTTTCTTTCTTGTCCTTACCCTGAACCCTTTTGATTTCTTGACCATTCAATCACGTATGTATTTTTATAACATCTAACTTTAACCTTTTAACTTTATTGTTCAGCAGCTCGCTGGCATTCGGCATTGTCCTTCCATCGTCTCCTGTAACCAATTCTTTGATGTACAACCCGGCTTCTGCTCTCACCTTGATTAAAAGTTTCTTCTTTCCGATAACTTTGTATGACAATTGCTTAACATATCTTTTCCTTGTCTTGTTTGCTCGTCTGTGTACAACCCTCTGCGGAGTCCTCTGCAATATCGGTTCTTTTACCAGATTCTTCAAATTCTTCAAAAGTTTCTTATCAATGATTTTTTCAAACTCAACTTCAACAGCATATGTCTTGTCTGTCCTGTCTGTTTTTAATTTCCTGATCGAATCCTTGTCCACAAACTTCAGTTTCCTGACTTTCACTTTCGATCTGTTTATTTCTTTCTGCATCTTTTTCAAATCGATTTTCCTCTTCAGCGGCTTGATGGCTTCTATGACAAAAGGCCTCCATCCGAGATTTCTAGCGTCTATGTCTTCTCTCCCCGAGTTAGCTACGAGAAAACCATTAGCGAAAAATGTATGTGCGGAATTTTTAGTGGTTAAATCATAAACAAATGGTACTTTAGCCTCTCTTATTGAATCAACAGTTTCCCACACTAAACCATCTTTCAACCCTTTCGTTGCATCAATAATCCATTCATCAAAATCTGGAAAATCATTCGGAATCTTTATATTGTTAAATTTGATATTCCTATTCTTAGGCGATAACCACATAGCTAAATCTTTATACTTAACAAATCGGTTATCAATTTTTCTAAATATTTGCATTGGTGTTAAGCCTTCGTTTTTTAGTCTCAGTGCATTTTTATAAGCTCCCTTTCTAGTATCAACAACATATTTCTTCATCAGCAAATATTCATATACATATCTTGCTTGAATTTCCTTTTTCTTTGCATATCTAAAACCTATTTTGCCGAATAAGCTCAATAAATTTTCAAACCTATTAGAAAAGTCCAAGCATATTTTGATAGTCTTATTACCATCTTTTCTAGTTGTATATGGCACAAGCCTAGGTCTCAACGTTTCTATGCCAAATCCCCTGAGTAAATTAGCCAAGTCTTCAATAAACTCAACTCCGTTATTCAATATATTTTCCGCTTTATTAATCGAAAATCTAGGTGTATTGAAACTTTTTCTATTATACTTCCTTTTGTCTAGTCGTGGTGTATCTATCTCTGTACCTAATAAAGATGCTAAAAATTCTCTTTTCACTCGTCTATCAATCTTTTTAATCCATTTTGGTATTTCAACTTCTTTTATAATCTTATTTCCAACAGGAACACCTAAAGTTACTAATAATATACACAAACTTTTTGAATAACATAGCAGAACAAAGCGATCCTTACCTTTAATGTGTTTTATTTCTCCATAATAATTCTTTACAAGAGACAAACGAGACTTTCGTTTAAAGAAAGATGACTTAAATCCTAGTTCACTTAGATCAGATTTAATTTCTTTAAGATCTTCATATTTCCCATAAAATTCTAATGCCGTGTCTCTATTTCTTACAAATCGAAGATTACCATCTCCAAATACAAAAGCTAACAACCTTGTAATAATAGGTAAATGCCTATTTCTATTAGTAAGAGGTAAAATCTCCCTTTCTTTTAACTCCTTTATTATTTTAAGTTTATTTGATGTCGGTACATGTCTATTGATGGTGGCTATAATATCTTTTTCTGAGACGATAATCTTTTCTTCTGGGTTTGTTAAAGGTTCTGGTTCAACAGGATATACTGCTACCTTATCACCAAGTTTGATTTTCCCAAGTGGTACCATCCCTCTAAGCGTAAAAATAGGATGATCTTCGGTAGCAATTAACTTTCTTCTAGTCTCAGATGTTGTCAGCTCATAAGTTTTTAAATTAACTTCTCTAGGATTTAATTTTATGAAGTCAGATACCTCTGATTTTAGTATAGTTTTTTTATCTATGTCATATGTTACAACTTTATGATTATTCCAATCCTTTTCCAACTCTTTTATAGGAAGACTTGATTCTGTCAGAAGAACATTTGTAGAAGGCGAGATACAGCCGTGGAAAGCTGACGATTTGCTTCCTGTAATCTTTAATAGAGATTTTTCTATGATTTCTTGAATTGAAGTTTTATACATCTTGCCTTCGCCTTTGCAATAGATGCATCCCTTTCCCTGGCATTTGCTGCAAATCCATTTCGTCTGAGGTACCCCCCTGACGAGTTTTTGGTATTCGCCATAGACATAAAGACTTTTTATCTGGATCCTCACGCTGTTAGTTGCCAAATCCAAGAGAATGATTATATCGGGATTTTTCAGATTGAATTTCTTCCCGGTTGATTTTTCAATCTTCTTTCCGACTTCGCGATTTATTTCCGATTTGATGGGTTCGACGTCTTCTATCCCAGTTATTTCCCATAAACTTTCTTGCATTCGTTCAAGTTCGTCGGGAATTACGCAACCCACCAAGAAAGTCTTGAATTCCAGATCATTGACTTTAGACAAAACAATTTTGACTATATTGTTTATGCCATCCTTGAAAAAATTATTGCACAGCTTGCAGATAGAAGGTTCTTTTATTTTCGATTTTGTTAATTCCTCGCCAGATTCTCTAAGAATTTTTCCTCTTTCGTCATTAGTCATGCCATGTCCAATCATCCCAAATTGTCTTCCCAAACAATTGTCGCATACTTCTGTTTTTAAAATCTCGAGCAATTTTTCTTTATTTTTAGGCTCTTTCATGACTTCCGAATGAAACTCCATAAAATAAACTCACGGGCTATGCCTTAAATCCAAACTGGTCAGCCAGTTTCTTGAACTCCCCTCTTTGCAATCCTTTCATGCCGCCAAAACTTTTTATCATCTTTTTCGTCTGATTGTACTGATTCAACAATTCCCTGACTTGAGTTTCATTTTTTCCCGAGCCTTTTGCTATCCTCGCAATTCTGGAACTGTTTATAATGTCGACATTTTCCCTCTCTTCTTTTGTCATAGACTGGATGAGTGTCTTGTAAATTTTCATCTTCTCTTCCTGCTTTTCCAGCATATCTTTCGGAATTTTGCTCATGCCCATCCCAGGAATCAAACCCATTATCTCAGTCAGAGGTCCCATCTTCTGCATTGATTGTATCTGGTTCATAAAATCCTGCAATGTGAACTTGCCTTCAGCGATTCTTTCTACAGATTCCTTTTTAACATCCGATTCTTTCGCCTTCTCTAACAGTGTTTGCAAGTCACCAAGCCCGAGAAGTCTGGAAACAAATCTTTCTGGATTATACAATTCCAGATTTTCCATTTTCTCTCCAGTGCCTATCATCTTCACCTTTGCTCCCGTGACTGATGTAGCTGCCAATGCACCGCCGGCTTTTGCTGTCCCATCCATCTTTGATATTATTACACCAGTAACTCCTGCAAGCTTGTGGAACTCCTCGGCCTGTTTTCGTGCAATCTTACCCAGATCCGCTGGAATAACCAACAAAACTTCATCAGGTTTAATTATGCTAGTGAGTTTCTTCAATTCTACCGCAAGATTAGCATCCAGCGCATCTCTACCCGCAGTATCGAAAATGATTAGGTCATAATTCTTGTATTTTTCCAAGGCAAGTTCAGCGGTAGAATACGGATCTTTATTTTTCTCATCAACAAGGACAGAAACACCGAGTTGTTTGCCTGCTTGCTGCAATTGTTGCGGCGCAGCTGGTCTGTGATAATCCAAACCAACAAGGGCAGGTTTCAACCCCTGTTTCATGAAATAACGTGCGAGCTTTCCAGTTGTTGTAGTCTTACCAGATCCAAACAAACCAACAATCATCAATCTTTTCTTTCCCAACAAATCAGACGGCAATCCGCCAAGCAATTTGACCATCTCTTCATATATCACTTTCAAGACATGCTCACGTAACGTCAAACCGGCAGGAATCTTTTCTTTCAAGCATTTCCTTTCGATCTCGTTCATCAAGTCGTTTACAAGTTGCGTGTCAACATCAGACTCCAAAAGTATTCTCTTGAGATCAACCAGAATTTCTCCGACGGCTTTTTCGTCTACAGCAATGCCAGTGACAAGCTTCCTTATCAGATTCCCTAATCCTTTCGACAGGTTATCAAACATTCACTCACCAACTATGTTGTCAACAAAATCTTTCGCGTTGAACTGTATTATATTTTCATATTCTTGACCGTTGCATAAAAACAAAACAGGCTTCTTCAATTCGTGCGTGACAGACAATATGGCACCACCCTTTTCATTCACATCAACCTTGGTGAAGACAACAGCATCCACTCCGACTTCATTGAACATCCTAGCCTGCAGGACAGCATCATTTCCCGTCATAGAGTCTATTACCAATACTTTCAAATCGGGTTTGTTGACTCTGATTATTTTTTTCATTTCGTCAATGAGGTCCTTTTTTATATGCACTCTGCCGGCTGTGTCAGCCAGTACGAAATGTATCCCCTTTGATTTTGCATGTTCTACAGCATCATAAATAACAGCTGCCGGATCTGCCCCATAATCGTGCTTGATAACGTTTACATTTATCCTGTTTGCATGTTCCTCCAGCTGTTCGATCGATGCCAGTCGGAATGTGTCCCCTGCAGCAAACACACATGAATAATTTTTGTTCACTAGCCAGTGTCCTATTTTCGCCAAGGTTGTAGTTTTGCCAGAACCATTGAAGCCGATAAACAGAACCACGTAAGGTTTTTTGTTCTTTACACTTTCAGTCAGATCTACAGTCGGTACATTCAGTATCTGCATCAAGCTGTTCTTGAGTTGAGAAACTACGAAATTTTTAACTTCGCCCCTTTTAACCTCAGAATCCAAAATGCTGCGTTTCAAATCATTTTTTATCTTCTCGGCAACAACGTATGCAACATCGCCCTCAATCAAGCCGGTTTCCAAATCTTTCAAAACCGGTTCTACGTCATCTTCAGAAAGTTTTTTCTCTGTGATTTTTTTTATTATCTTTTTGAACAGCGACGTGCTCTCGACCGGACTTTCCTCAATTGTTTTAATCTTTTCTATTTCCTCTTCTTTGATTTTGGTTTCAGGTAATTTTTCTTCTTCGATTTCTTTCAGATCTTTCTCGATTTTTTTCTCCACTTCAGGAGCTTTAACAGATTCTTCCAATTCGGTTTCTTCTTTTACAAGCGTTTCTGTTTTTTCTATTTCTTGTTTAACTTCTTTGATTTCTGGTTTTTCTTCAGATATTTCTTCAACAATTTTTTCGGATTCTTTGTCAAGCCCCTCTTCTATTTTTTCAACCTTGTCTTCAACTTTTTCTTTTACTTCTTCAATCTTTTCTATAGGTTTCTCAATCTCCTCTTCGAACTTCTCCTCCTCTTCCTTCTTTTTCGTCAGAGATTCGATTACATTTGAGAATTTCTTTTTTAGAAAACCAAACATTTCATCAACCAGAAGATTTTTGCGATTCTTGAATCAGTTCATTGATCTCAGGACCCAGCTGATTCAAAACTGTGGAAAGTTGCGTTATGTTGTTCTGAAGTTCTTTGAACGTATTTTCAAGTTCGATCTTTCTTTCGTTCAAAATTTCCTTGCTTTCCTTTATTGATTTCTCAAGAATAACGCCAGCACCGATTTCAACCAGTATGTTCTTTTTGTTGTTCATCTTTCCCTCGACATACGCCTCCCCGCCGAGTCTAAACAAAGCACCGTCCTTATTTTTCTCTATTTCATCGATGCTGACAATCGTAGAAATAATTTCCATGAGTTTGCTGTTTATGAATTCTCTCTGCTTCATCAACGCTTCCAATCGCGATTCCAACGTCCTGTACACAATCATTTTTTCCTGCAGCCCTTTTTCGTCTGTCATACAATCACAATTTCAATTTCTCTTTAACAAGCAAAATACCCAACAGCGCGATGGAATGAGTTTTGTTTGTTAACATCAGTTTTATCGCCTCATCAATAGGGACTTTCAAAGTTTCTATAACCTCTCCCGGGTCTTTTTCAAGCGGGTCATGATAGATGTCTCTTGCAAGATAAATATGCCATCTTAACGAGCTCCTGCCGTCATTCATCACAGTCGCTATCTTTTCAATCCTCCTTGCATTAAATCCAAATTCTTCCCTGAGTTCTCTTATTGCCTGATCTTTTAAAACTTTCTCTGAATCAGTATTTATGCCGCCTGCAGCGATCGTGTATATGAAATCTCTGTGAACAACCTTGTATTCCCTCCCTATGCAGACATTGTTGTCATCATCCAAAGCGACTGTAGCCACTCCTTGACCCATCTTCAAAGATTCCCATATGTCGGTCTTTCCATTGCCCAAATCCAGGTTCTGGGCAACTACATCAAACCATTGGCCTTTGTATTTTACTTCCTCTGAAATTATTTTCGGTATCATGAATGCAGGGGGAGAGATTCGAACTCTCGAAGGCACTAAGCCATGGCGTTTCTTAAATCATCTTTTATCAAAGCTCAATAACTTGAGCGCCACGCAATTGACCAAGCTATGCGACCCCTGCGTAGTAGATAATATCTAAAACAAGTTTAAAAATCTTCTCTAGCTAAGAACTTAAGCCATCTTTTCGAGTTCAGTCTTCAACTGGTCTATCTGTCCTCTAAGATCAGCAACAGTGGCTTCTATAGATCTCACATCATTATATTCGGGCGA
This sequence comes from Candidatus Aenigmatarchaeota archaeon, assembly GCA_016187385.1. Classification (GTDB taxonomy): domain Archaea; phylum Aenigmatarchaeota; class Aenigmatarchaeia; order CG10238-14; family SCSR01; genus JACOWB01. Next base: position 151,136 of record JACPJU010000001.1, on the reverse strand, counting down.
TATTTCACTGCTTTCAGGAAAACCGGCAGGCCTCAAAAGATCATTATCCAAAGTCATCAATTTGTCGCTCATTTTTTCGATGAGGTCGTTTATTATGCCAAACGTGTCATCGCGAACTCTTTCTATTTGGTTCAATGTACCCATCGAATTTCTGATAATCATCAAAGAAGTTTTCAGGTTTCCTATCGTAGTGAGAGTCTGCCTGTATCTATCAATCTTGACAAACAAAGGTGCATAAGTTGCCTTCTCAGGTTCTCTTTTCATTACAGGCGGCATGGCTTTTGGCTCTGGTTGTGGCATCATAGGAATTTGATCAAGTACAGATAACGGCGGCAACTCGGCAGGCATCTTAGGTTCTTCCTGTTTCTTCCTTCCGAAAAGAGGCATTAGTATCTAATTTAATTTCTTTTGGCTAGCATATAAGTTTTTGTTTTTGTAGGAATGCGCCGAACGGGATTTGAACCCGTGACTTAAACTTGGCAAGCTTACGTCTTAACCAGGCTAGACTATCGGCGCCTAATGAAAGAATAGTCAACAGAAGAATAAAAACATTAACCTAGTATATCACCAAAACCTTCGATAGCTTTCTCCTCTTCTTCCTTGACTTTGGTTATAAATTGCAATTTAGTCTTATCATCCACCTCTTCACCCAAGTCTTTCACCAATTCCAAAGCTCTCTTACATTGATCTTCAGTTCCAGAAAGATAACAATAATATCCACTTTCCCCTATAATAGAGCCTTCCTTGAAAGTCAAGCTAGCCCTTCCTACGACATCATCCCTAAGCAAGATGTCCTTGCCTTTTCCGTAATTCTCTGACTTGAAATGTAAAACTATTTCCATAAACATCGAATAAGGTTTCAAGATTTAAATTAATGAGCCTCAGGCGAGGATCGAACTCGCGACCCCTTCATTACGAGTGAAGTGCTCTTTATCGAGACTTACCGACTGAGCTACTGAGGCACTTGTTTATTACTTTTCGCGACTATATAATATAATTCTTTTTCGGTGGTAAAACGGTCAAATTAAAAGAAGAACTAGAAGAAGCCATGTTCTGGCAAAAGGAAAGGAACGGTGTAAGGGATTTCATCACACCCAGAGAAGAGTTCCTGCCAAAAGGCAAATTAGACTTTTCCCAGACAAGGGAAAACAGGGACAATAGATTGTTCGCGCTGAATTTTGGAAGAGTAACTGCAATGAACGTGGAAAAAATAGAAAAAAGCCACCTTTTCCATTTCTACCCGAATTCAAACTCATTGTTCGTTGGCTCGGCGGGGTGCAATTTTAAAAGTCCTTTCTGTTCCGAGTATGAATTACAGAATAAAAACCTGCACGAGAATCCATTGGATGTAAAATACACATACCAAACACCCGAGCAGATAGTAGATGCCGCCAAAAAACGGAACACAAAGATAATAACGCTGAATTATACAGAGCCTTTCATTTTCATCGAGTTCGCCTTCAAGGTCGCTAGGAACGCCCAGAGGGAAAATGTCAAAACAACAATTGTGACAAACGGCTTCACAACAGACGAACCAATCAAGAAAATAGGTAAAGTCATTGACGGCGTTACAATCAAGCTGACAGGATCGCTTAACAAATCTCTTTATGAAAAATATATGTCTGTAAAGGAAGTGGGTTCAATATTCGCGGCTTTAAAACAGTTCAAGAAACAAAGGGTTTTCATCGAGATAACCAATACAATCGTGCCCCAAATAGGGGACAGTCTGGAAGAGTGCAAGATTTTGGCCAGTTGGATAAGCCATGAACTGGGCGCGGAAACACCATTCCATCTTATGCAGTTCCACCCATCGCCACAGTTGCCTGATTTGCCTGTTACGCCAGTCTCAACGCTCGAGCACTTTGCCGAGGAATGCAGGAGGGACGGCCTCAGATATGTCTATATACATTCAACGCCCCCCCACCAGGAAGAAAGCACTTTCTGCTACAACTGCCGCGAGATTGCTGTGGAAAGGAAGAACCTGTCCGTGAAAAAGAGCACTGTGACGGATGGCAGGTGCGCCAACTGCAGCGTCAGACTGAACATCCTTTCCGAATAGTAAAGGTTAAATAATTCACAAAGACATCTTATAAGTGTGAAACTGTTTCAGATTGTTTCAGTGTTGGTTCTGATTGTTTCAGTATTGTCTTTTACACAAGTAGCTTTTGCTGCAATCCAGTTTTATGGTGCTGATGTTGACTTGATGTCTGGCGGAAATGCCAAAATAAAACTTACTATCACATTTGAGTCTCCTGTGAAAGGGTTCCAACTGGCTGTTTTCGGAGCCGTGAAAAATTTTAACGCTTCGAGCAATTCCGGTCCGGTGGATTGTAAACTGGAATCCGGAGCGGCTAGCATAATAGACTGCAAAATGAACATGACTCAGGATAAGCGTACACTCGAGCTCAATTTCGAGTCAGCAGACTTTGTAAAAAAAGTCAATGAAAAAAATCTTTTTAGTTTGGATCTTTCACTTAGCGACAATATCAGTCAATCATCCGCAAATGTAAGGCTGCCTGAAGGATATGCATTAACAGATACTTCATCTATACCATCAATTTCACCCCCAACGAACAGCATAGTGAGCGATGGCAGGAGGATTATAGTGAACTGGAACCTCGCTAATTTGACAGCTGAACAGCCATTCAAGTTCCAAACCCTATACGAGCCGACTCGAAACTTGTTATCTGGGTGGTTTGTGTTTGGCGTACCTGGAATAGCATCCCTTGGGGCATTGTCATTACTTTTGCTTGGTGGGGGTATTTTCTTTTACAGGCGTATGAAACAGCCTAAAGAAGTCATTTTATCGGTTTTAGACGACTTTGAGCGAAGGGTAATTGAGATTATAGAAGGCTCAAATGGTGAAATAAACCAGAGAAGGGTTGTCCACGAGACAAATCTGTCAAAGGCTAAGGTCTCAAGGGTCGTAAAGAGGTTGCAGGAACGCGGTTTAATCGAAGTTATAAGGCTCGGAAGGACGAATAAGTTGAAATTGATTCAGAAAAAATTTGAAGGAAATTAAAGCCTTTAATTTATTAAATACGTTCTCTTTTACCTTTAGAAACAATTGGAAACATTAAAACACGCTGAACTTACCTGTTTAGGTGCTTTTTTTACCTCGGAATTTTCATTGTAAATTGTTTCAGGCAACCTATATATGCCCGGAAAACTAAATTAATCCTAAGAAAACCCAAGCACTGTTCTCTATCGATTTCAAATCGAATAGAAACGGTGAAAAATAAATTAATGTGAGGAAAAATAATGTATAAAAAGTTTGTTGCAAGCTTCATGACAGCCTTAATGGCAGCCATGACGCTAGTCAGCCCAGCATTGGGTGCAACAGCTCTAAATACGTATCCAACATTCCTAGGTAAAGTAGGAGACTTTTACGTTGTAGTTGGTACAGGTGGCACAGACGCTAAGGGTATCGCCAGCGACATAGCTGGTGCTATCGATATAGCAGCTAACTTGGCTCAACTATCGTACAAGGATACTACAATATCAGGAACGACTACATCAGGATTGACAGGAACAGAGAGAAAAATCTCAATTCCAACAGCATCGGGTGGGGGAGCTATAGCAGGATCTACTGCGAATAACCTACCGATTACTGTGAAGAATTTCCACTTCAGTGGACTCATGACAGGACAGTATGAATACAGAGGAACAAAGCAGAACTATCACGAAGAAGTTGTGCTTAACGATACAGATCCTAACTTCAAACTAACACACAGTGTATCAAGTCCAATCAACGGTAGCCTAAAGATGAGAGTTGACAACCGTGCGTTGAAATACCAATACGTTTTCGATAGCACAATTGCATCAGCCGACTTTAGTGCTCCATCAGCAAATACAACAACCTATACCAACCCATTAAAGGTAAAGGTAATGGGTAAAGAGTTCTCAATAGTAGCAGTTCCGTCAACAACGTCATTCATAGCGTTGGTAGGAGATGTCAAGACTTTGAGTGATGGAGAGTCAATGAAAACGGGCGACCTAACATTTAAGGTAGTCCAGTCATTCTCTTCAACCACAGCAAAGATTGAGGTCACAGACCCATCAGGAAATGTCGTCAAGTCAGGCATCAACACAGGTAGCACAGAATCCGTTTCGTACGGAGGATCAACATACAACTACCGAGTGCTTAGCTCAGGTGCCACAGCTTCCGGAGTATCTGGTTATGGTCAGGTACTTGCAGGCAAGGGTGACATCGAAAAGACATTCGACGGTGCTGACATATCAACAGTAACAGAGTTTGGAAGCAACTGGAAGATCTCAGGCTTATTCAACACAAACGGTAGAATCACATCTGGTGACAAGATTACAGTAGAATATCAACCAGCATCATTGACAGATGCTGATAGATACTTCGTCGCAGGCGGAATATTCAAAGGCCCCAACAATTACTTCGAGATCAAGTATGCTGGTTTCACACCAGACAAGTTCGCCAAAGTTACAATCGAACCAGTGTCAGGCATAACAGTCTATTCAAACACTTCAACGACAGGATACAGCTCATCACTAACAACTTGTTGTGGTGGTGCTAGTAGCTTGAATGGACTTAAGGTTTCATCCGACGTATCAGGTACTATCGTTAATGGTAGCTCAGGATACGACGAGATGTACATTCTGTTCAACGGAACAGGAGATGCAACGACATGGGGTAATGCCCAGGCAGGATGGTATCTGGCATATAAAGATAAGGCAACAGGCAGAATAACTAACGCTGACCAGAGAACAGCTGGATCTACCAATTGGCCTCAATGGCCGGCAAACCTGTCGTCATCGAACTCTCCAGTAAACATTACGCTATCGTACGGCGGTCCAGGTGCAACTTCAACGTTCTACCTGTTCGGCAACTTCAGCAACCAAACAGTATTCCAGAATGTTACAATATCGTCAGGAGTCACTGCAGGTTCAGCTCAAGTTACAATAGCGTTCCAGAACACAACAATAGGATCGACAAGCAGCGCACCTAGTTTCAGATTAGGTACCACAACAGCAAAAGATGACGCAAATGACGTCAGAGCAACCATAGAAGCTACACCAGGACAGGACGTAAGTGGCCAAGAAGGAACACTGGTCACAGACGGAGGAGTACTAGTATATACAGTCAAGTCAAATGTCAACAGTGATAAAGTAGTCCTAGGAATCCCGCCAGAAACAGTCTACGGACTCATGCAGTTCGGCAAGATTGGCGCATCAACAACCACAACTGGTGGAACAGTCAAGGAAGTCGTAGCAGTTACAACTGCGGTAGCCAAGTTGGATAACGAAGTATCATCAACAGACAAGACAACTAAACACCTGATCCTCGTAGGTAGTTCTGCTGTGAATAAAATAACAGCTGAAGCTTACGGTGTAACGTATCCAACATACGGTTCACAATGGACTAAAGACAAATCATTACCAATCGCAGAAAACAAAGCAGTAATTGACGTATTGGACGGTAAATTCGCGACAGGCAAGCAAGTTGTAGTCGTTGCAGGATGGAGAGCTGAAGATACAAGACTAGCGTCGAGCGTGTTGCAGAGCTATGCGACCAAGCTTTCTAGCATCAATGCTAGCAGAGTAGAAGTTGCAGGCGAAACATTGGCAACAGCGACAGTAATGGCAAAGTAAGAGCTGTCTAACCAAGAAGGATTAATTTACTTTCCCCTTCTTTTTCTTCTTATTCTAATTCTACCTGACAAATCTCTCGAAAAACGTTTTTATAACTAGCAATTTAATCTTTAATCCTATGGAAATGAACAAAAAACAAACATTCATAATGACAGTTGTCACTTTTGTGATTTTCCTCGGTGTGGCTGGTCTTCTTTTGGGGAATTTAACTTCTAAAAATGATGTTGTATACGTAATTCTAACAATCGATACAGAGCAAGATCTCCCGCCTTATCTCGACACATATGTTGGGATCGAAGAAGGCATACCAAAAATTGTAACTTTGTTGGACAAGTATGATGCCAGAGCAACTTTCTTGGTCACCGGAGATGTGGCGCTGAGATACCCTGGAGTTATTGAGAGTTTAAGCAAAAAAGGGCACGAGATAGGTTCTCATGGCATGTATCATGAAAATTTTAATAACCTGAATTTCACTGAAAAATTTGGAGTAATCCGAAATTCAACGCTAGTAATAAAGAACGTCACAGGTAAAGATGTCACATCCTTTCGCGCCCCGTATCATTCCTCAGGCACAGAACTAGTCAATATACTCGAGGAAAATGGGTATCTGGTTGAAGCTTCTGCGCATCCCCAATCACATTATCCTTATTTTCCTTCAAAAGATGATTGGTTGAAAGAAGGAAGCTCGAAGATACTTAGAATACCAGTCTCTTTGACACCTGCCTATTTTTATCCTACCTCGTTTTACACCTCTTCATGGGTAGAAGGGTATCAAAAAGTTGTAGAAAACCAAAAAGATAAACCGATAAAAGTTGTTGTTATAGGAATGCATCCATGGGAATTCGTTCCGATCGAATATGAAGGTCAGGAAACCTACACGAGGACATCCGGAGATTATACTTTTAATCAGTTTGACAATTTTCTGAATTATTTAAAAGAGGAAAATGTAAAATTCGTTACTCTGACAGAGTTCTATACGCTGTTTATGGAAAATGACGGGTATAGTAAAACACAAGCACTACCATAAGCCTACCTGGAAAAGTTTTTATAGTTCACTTTCAATCTTAATTCCATGAGCTTAAGCAAAAAACAAAAATTTGTGTTGGTTGTAACAGTTTCTATAGCAATTGCATTCGGTGGAACTGGATTAGTATATTACATGAAAACAAAACCAATCACACACTATAATTTTTATGGTGCCGAATTTGAATTCAGGGACGATTTGAGGGAAGCGGAAAATATTCCCATTTACCCCGATAAAGAAACCATCTTGAATACTGTGTGGAATCCCGACATCCACAACATAACCGTAGTTTACATTGATTCGGCAAACAATTCAATAGTTGCAGTGAACGCATTTGAAATAACATACAAGCTCACTATCGCTTACAGTCGGTTTAATTGGTTTATCGAGTTCGTGCCGATGGAAGTTACATCATTTGAAAATCTGAAAGGAAGCAATGAAAATCTTATAATAGCGTTGGTTCCGCCGGCGCTGTCTGATGAGACGAAAGTAGAATTGATAGAGGGAGTCGTTTATGTAAAAGGCGCGACAGTCAAAGATTTTGACCAAGCAACGATTAAGTTTCTGATGACTTCAATGAATATAACAATTTAAAACCAACTTATAATTATGTCGCTTGATATCTTGATTTGGATATTAGCAGCAATTGGTACGTACATCTCTTTAGTATGGATAATCGCTTACCTTAGAGAAAAGAAGTATATCGAGCAAGAGCATCGTCAATTGAAAAATCCCCTCATGGTGTCGATTGCAATACCAGCTTATAATGAAGAAGATAACATAGAAAATGCTGTGAACAGCCTGCTCAATTGTGACTATCCGAAAGACAAACTTGAGATAATTGTCGTGAATGACGGTTCTATTGACAATACAGAAAGAATACTCCAAAAGTATGTTAGGAAGAAGTTGATAAAACTCATTGATCAACCTAACAGAGGAAAGGGCGCGGCTCTAAATAACGCACTGAAGCATGCGAAGGGTGAACTGTTCGGTGTTATGGATGCGGACACAATTGTAGAAAAAGACACAATAGCTAAATTGGTGGCGAATTTCACGCCCAGAAATTTAGGGGCTATAATGTCAGCGATAAAACCGTTCAAGGTAAAATCTGTATTAGAGAAATTTCAGAAAGTTGAATATCTGTTAGCTATCCTTGCAAGAAAAGTTATGGATAGGATGGATACAAACTATGTTACACCAGGCGCTCTTTCTCTATATAACAAAGATATTCTCGGGAAACTTGGCGGGTTTGATGAGCATAATATCACAGAAGATCTTGAGATTGCTCTTCGACTTAGATCGCATGGCCATAGAATAAAAGCTTCCGCAAGTGCATTCACATATACAGTAGTTCCAAAAACACTTGGAAAACTTTTCAGACAAAGAATCAGGTGGAATCGCGGTTTTCTACAGAACATCTGGAGATACAGATATATGATACTCAATCCAAAATACAAAACCCTCGGATTGTATCAGCTTACAATTGCTTTGGTTGCTACATTTATTTTGATTCCAGCTGGTTTTGCGATGGTTGGCTATGTCTCATATAAAACACTTTACAGTTATTATCTTTATTTCAATGCAGTTGGTTTCACCCCCCCAGAAATAATCTCTATGCCGACATCTGCAGAAGCTTTTCTATTAAGTTTCAATTTTAAACTTTACTTTCCACTAGCGATTACTGTTTTTCTTGCATTTATGCTGATTGTACTAGCTCAGAAGCTTACTAATGAAAGCTATAAAAATGTTCTTTTGTCGATTTTAGCAATTGCAATATACTACCCATTTTTGGGGTTGATATGGCTGGCAACGCTTTTATTTGAAATATTAAGAATAAAAAGAAAATGGTAATATGTTCAAAAAAATTAATTTCTTGTATGTAGGCATACTTGTTATGGTAATCTTTGGCATTGGGATTTCTGTAGGTTTGAATTACGACACTATGAGAAAACAAGTTATAGAAAAAGAAACAAAACTTTTCAATGCGCAAATAGAAGATTTTATAGTAACAAATGAAATCATTAGAGAATTGGCATCGAAAGAATGCAAACTAATAGAGCCTTATCTTGTCGATATCGCAAGGCAGTCGGAAGAATTAGGGAATTCTTTACAAAATTTCGAAAACAAAGGAATTGTTCGAGGAGAGGATTATGAGATGCTTAAGAATTCTTACTTTTTGAATGAAATTCACTATTGGATGACTATTGAGAACTACAAGCAATGTAACCCTGAAATAACAACTATATTGTTTTTCTATGGTAAAAACGACGACTCCATTAAACAAGGATTTGCGTTAACTGAATTAAGAAAAGAAAATATTGGAAAGGTGTTTGTTTTTAATTTCGATATTGATAAAATAGATACCAATGCAGTTAGGGTACTTACTTCTATTTACGGCATAAAACAATCACCGTCTTTAGTTATAAATTCAAAGAACCTGTCAACAGATTTTGTCAGTTTAGATTCTTTAAGAAACATTACTAAATTAGAGTAATCTCAACTTCCCTGTTACTTTGTCTACTTTCTTTTCTTCAATTGGTCCTATGCCCAATGCTGTTATTGTTCCGGCCTTCAATTGAGTCAGTCCTGCGTCCTTGACAAGAAAATACGGTATTTTAGACTTTTTTAGATTGCCTTCCACATCTTTCAGTTCCTTCAGGTCCCGAACTTTGAGCACAACTTTCTTGCTACCTTCAGATTCCCATTTTTCGATTATTTCATCGTCAACTTTTCTCATGGCTCCAATGGCCGCATGAACCGCGTGGGCAATAATCTTTCCTTTGCCGGCATGCAAATCTTTCCTCAGGATTATCACTTGTTTGTACATAACATCAATTCGGTTTAAGAGAATAAATCCATATCAAGTTTTTAAAGAAATGCGGGTATAGAATATTAACGATAGCCCCGTAGTGTAGTGGCCATAAATAAACCATAGAAGCACGCGAGGCTTTGGACTGGAGTCTAAAGCTCTGATAACAGATGAAGGAAGAACCCTCGAAACTGCGGTTCGAATCCGCACGGGGCTATCAATCCATAATTAAATTTAACTGAAAAAAATCTAATTATTATAATGCCGAGGAAGAAAAAGCGAGAACAGATAATCCAAGAGCATCAAATAACTCCTGTTCAGGGGGACATAGTTAAAACCCCTACGGGATTCTATAGAATCAAAGCTTTGGTAGAAAGGGGAGGGCGCATAGTAGCTACTTTCCATCCGCTTCATCTGAAACTGGAAGCGAAGGACGTGGCCCAGATCTTCATAGGTTCAATTGTACTGGCATCGCCGTTCATGATGACACAAGAGGTATGGGAGCTTGGCCAGCAGATTCCTACGCTGAATGCGATATTGATAATGCTCATGACTCTGTTTGCACTTTCTGTATTGCTTTACTTCACAAGGTACGAAAAAATAACATCCGAAGGAAGAATAGTGATAAGGGAATTTTCCAAAAGGCTGTTTGTCACATACTTGATTGCGTTTCTTACTGTCTCAACACTTCTGACAATTCTGGGCAAAGCGCCTTGGGATGTTGACACTCAGGTTGCTTTGAAGCGGGTTATATTGATAGCCCTGCCGGCTTCGCTTGGCGGTGCCGCGGTGGACTTGCTGAAATGATTCCTTGTATGGAAAATTATGTACAATATCGCTAGAGCTATGAACCCGACGATTACGATATCGGCGATATGAAAATAGTCGGAAATTACATGCCAGTTCTCCCCGAGCCAGAATCCTACATATGTCAGCGCAAAATTCCACGGCAAAGACCCGAGAAAGGTGTAAAGAGAAAACTTGAACACGTTCATCTTGCCAATACCAGCCGGCAGTGAGATGAAAGTCCTGACAACAGGCAGCAATCTGCTGAAGAAAACAGACTTTTCGCCGTATTTCTTGAACCAGTCCTCGGAAATGACTAGAAACCTTTCTTTCAAAAAGAAGTATTTGCCGTATCTGATGATGAACCTCCTGCCGAGATGCAATCCAAGATAATACGCTATCAATGAACCGACTACGTTTGCCAAGGTGCCGACTAGAGTAACAATCCAGATGTTGAACCTGCCTTGTGTTGCAAGATAGCCTGCAAACGGCATCACGGCCTCGCTGGGAACCGGAAGAGCAGCGCTTTCCATGACCATCAGAATGAAAATCCCGGGATACCCGATTGTAGCCACGATTTCGGTTATTTTGGTTATAAAAATCGCAATGAGACTGCTTACTTCCGCTAAAACCATATAAGTTTCTTTAGAAGCAAAGTTAAAATATTAATCGGAATCATGCTGCTCGAACTTGTTATTGCTGCATTGGCTGTTGCAATTGTGTATCTTGTGTACAGGAATCTCGAATGGAAGATGAAGTTTGAACATAAAGTCAAGGAATGGGTTGCCGGCGAGGAAAAGAGAATACGGGAAGATGCGATCATGCGAAGTTCAAGAGTTGTATCCGGGAAAACTCTGGAGAAGCTTGTCCCATTCTTGGACAGATTCTCTTACGACCCTCATGATATTAGATGGCTGGGCGACCCGATAGATTTTGTTATATTCGACGGACTATCGAGCAAGGAACTGAAACAGGTTGTGTTCTGCGAAGTGAAATCAGGCAAGAGCGCAACAAGCAGCACTCAGAACAAGATCAAAGATTTGGTCGAAGACAAGAAAGTCAAATGGTATGAATTTAAAATATAAAAAAAGGAAATCAAAAAATCCTAAAGTCGTGAAGTCATTATCGCTTTTTCTTTTTCTTTGCCAATTTTTACACCTCACTTTACCTAATTATAAAAATAATTTGTTATTTCTTACATATAAACATTACACAAATTTTTCTGAATCGAAATTTTACGCATTTATAAAATAAAATCGAATAAATTGTAATGAAAATAAAACTTTCCGCAACTTTTGAAGGAAAATGCATGATATGCAAGAAGAAATCGATTGTTTTCACCGCAGGAGACGAAGATACGCAGAAAACTGTGACTGTTTGTAAGGAATGCGCAGATAAAATGGGAAGCGAGAGCACAGCGGACGTGATAGAAAAATACGGGAAGGTTGACAAGTCCGCATTCTTGGAAGGAATCAAGATAGAAGGCAAAGGAAAGGCCGGGTAAAGGATATTATAAGCAAAATAAAATTCTAATTGTGGAAAACAAATTGAAAATTCTGTTGATCGTTCTCATTGTATTTCTGTTGGCCGCCGCATCAGGATATACAGGCTACTATCTTTTGACGAGAACACAAGAGAATCTTGTAAATGTAACTCAGGTTTTTGACGGTGACACGATAGAAATAGAAACTGGAGAGAAGGTTAGACTGCTCGGGATAAATACTCCGGAGAAGAGCGAGGCTCACTATCAGGAAGCGAAAGATAGACTTTCGGAACTGGTTGGAGGCAGGCAAGTAAAACTAGAAAGAACCAATGAGGACAAGGACAAGTACGGAAGATTGTTGAGATATGTTTTTGTCGGCGATGATAATATCAATGTCATAATGCTGGATGAAGGTTATGCTACTCTTTATGTCTTTACTCCTGACAAGTACTACAGCGAACTGAAGAATGCTGAAATGGAAGCCAGGGAAAGCGTACGGGGTTTGTGGTCTGTCAGAAATGAGATATGCATCGAAGTGGTTAATTTCAATTATAATGCTGTTGGCAATGACAATGAGAATCTGAATGACGAATATGTGATTTTTAGGAATATCTGCAAGTCTGACGTCAACATGGTTGGATGGATTGCAAAAGACGAGGGAACAAACATCTACACTTTCAAGAATTTCACAGTCAAGGAAGGTTCGGGTTTTACTCTGTTTTCCGGCAAAGGTACTGACAGCAACGATGAATTGTATTGGAGCAGCAGGCTGGCTGTGTGGAATAATGCTGGCGATACTTTGTTCTTGAGGGATGGCGAAGGGAATTTGGTTTTGAGTTACAGTTATCCTTGATGTCACACGTGTGACATATCATTTCTTTTTAGTAATTACTACAGGAGTCCTTAATCCGCATTTTCGGCATTCGTAAATCAGTCCGAGCCATGGAAGAAAGTTCAAATCTTTACTCCTGCATTTTGGGCATTGCATAAATTAAATTTATAATCTATCCTATTATTACTCTCCCGATCTTAACAATATTCAATTCACCATACTCAGCTTCAACTTCATGAAGTAATCTTCTTACATATTCATTATATTGACGGTATTTTTCTGGAGTCATCCAAATACCATCAAGCGAGTTTGATACTTTATCATAAAGTTTCAGAAGTTTAACTTCAGACTCTTTCGACCATATTTCTCTCATTTCCTGAGCCGACCCTTCTTCAAAGGTCATTTCTTGAACAAGGTAACGAACTCTTTCTGGTAAATACTCCGGTAGCTCCACTGTCGTATCTTCCAAAATATCATGATACAATAATGCAAGAGAACCATTTTCTCTAGTCGCTTCTGGCAACGAAGTCTCAGTAAGCAAAGTCATTGCGCACCATATCGGATGTATGCTGTAAGGTGTCTTCATGTCCCAATATCTAACTGCCTTATGTGTGTTTGTAGAATGATTCCTGTGTGCATGAATTATATATTGCAAATGATCTTCAAAGTTCATACCATCAGTAAAGCGTTAATTGAATAAAAACCTTTTTAAATCTGGTTAAACCGGTTGTAAGTATTTATATTTTCTATCCTAAACAAGTAGTAATGAGTCTAACAGCTAATTTAGTCGGTCGACCCAAGTTGGTGCAACATCTGACTGCTTTATTATCACCAAGGGCTTTGGATTCTGAAATGGACTTTATAGCGGCGAACGCTACACCTGGGATGGTTTACGGGTGGCAATTACAGAATGACATAGTAAGTCTCACAGGTAGAGAATTGCCTTATGTCTATATTAGAGAGTCAAAAAAGAAGGGCGGGCAAAAGGAACGTATAACAGGAATTGATAACAACCCCCTAATTCAAAAAGGACAAAAGGCTCTTATTGTTGAAAGTGAAGAAGATCCTGATATTTTCTTCACAAAGGTTCAAAGTTCTGCAGAAGCATTAAGAGAAACTGGTTATAATCCAGTAGGTGTTGCAACAATTTTAGAACCAAATAGAGATGTCGTAAAAAGATTATGGGATTCTGGTTTAGGAATAAGCTATGCGATAAGAGAGGATGAACTAATATTTTTGATAGATAATTATGACAGAATTGAAAGAAAATCAGCCCGGAAATTCAAATACGAACTGGGTTTTTATAAGGATATAGCCAAAGAAATTGTTGAAGCAGGTGCTCTTGAAATCCGAGATATCGACGGTGGTGAAGAACCATTTCTTTATAGTTCTGGAAATTGGGGACCTGGTTATCTTATGGTCAAAGGTTTGGTTGGGCAACCAGGCTTAATGAAATATTTATGTGCACAAGTTGCTATGAGAATTTTCCCAGGGCATGTTGACTTTGTTGCAGGAAATGTAACAGGTGGACTTGTTCCTAGCTGGGAAATTAGAAATAACCTAGAGTTAAAAGACGGCGAAGAAGTGCCTTTTGTGTATGTTGAAGGTTCCAGAAAATCAGACGAAGGACAGATAATTGGCGAGACCCCATTGATCCATAAAGGAGATAAAGCTCTTGTGGTTGAAGAATTAGTCAATTTCGCCCAAACAACTACAAATTCAGCACAACTATTGAGAGACAGAGGATATAAGGCATATCATGCAGCTACAATTTTACATTATGAAAATCCCAAAGCAATAGAACAACTTGAGAAATCCGGTTTGGAACTTATTTATGTTGTAACGTTAAGACCATATATATTGGATGCAGCCGAACAGAGTGGACGGTTTAATCCAAGAGCAGTTGCAGATTACAGAAGATTTCTTGAAAATCCTTTAAAGTGGCAAGCTGATAGAGGATACGAACCTGTGAGAGAAGGCGGTACAAGGTAACAGACAACTATGTTATAGATTTATAAATGTTGGTTTTCATTTGTAATTAGTGATCGAATGGACGACCTATCTCAGAGAATAACCTACCATGAAATCGCGACATTTAACGTAGCGAAAATCCTAAAAGAAAAAGGTTATCAATTAGCGGATTCGGATGGTGTAAGAGTGAAAGAACCGAATCGCGATTATATAGGAATTTTAGAACCAAAAAGATTTTTAGGATTAGAGTTATCAGGAATCATAATGCCAGCTTCGTATATAGGGACACTTTTGTTGAACGGTCAAGGTGCAACATTCGACGGAAAATGGATTTTAGATGTCTACGGCAGGAATAATGTTCCAAAAATGACTGAACTTATGAAAGAGCTTGCGCAATCGCATAATGTTCAGGTTGCAATAACTTTAGCCAGTGAAAAATCCAAAGCAAGAACTTTTTTATGATGATGATTAAAATGGTCGATAAATTTTTCTTAGCATTGGACTACAAGACAGACGACGAAGCAGTTGAAAGGGGGTTAGCTGCAATAGACTTCTTAAAGACCGAATTTAGCAGAGATTTCGTAGAACAAAAAGTAGGTGTAAAAATAAATGAGGACTTGCTTACAGGCCCCATTGATCTTAGACATAGACAATTCCCCGAGAATGGCAATGAAGTATTTGCTGACTTGAAAATCAGTCATGGTGCTGATACAGGCGAACGTATAATTCAAAGAGTAATCCGTTATTTACCTATAAATTATGTAACGGTTTCGGCAGGACTTGGTTCAACGATATTAGGAGAATATACTAGAAGTGTTCCACATGGGGTATATGTCGTAGCATTTACAGCTCACACAAAAATACCAGAACAAGATGTTAGAAGAATGTACGGTGGGCAGTCTTTGGATGACGTAATATATAATCTATCTGAAGTTGCTTATGACGGAAATTGTGATGCAGTGGTTCTTGAAGGCGAGAGATTAAAAGATCAGAGAATTAGGTCTATACCAATAAAAAAACTTGTTACTGGAATCAGAATTGACCCAACAGATAGAGGTACTCAAAACAGGGTTACGGCATTAGACGACTTGGCTGAGCTTAAGAAATATGTTGACTATGTAGTTGTAAGCAGCAGATATGTTGGTAATCCAAGAAGTTTAACAGCGTATTTTTCTGCATTGTTGTAATTCAAAAAATAAAATAATCTTTAAAAACCTTTCAAGATACCTTTCAACTATTAATAATTCCATTTCCAATTTAGACAAATGCCTCTTGATCTCGCACAAAGAACCACCTTCGAGAAAAGCCTGTATACACCTTGGATATTCAATGAAATGATAAGACCTGTTCTGTATCTGCAAAATCACAATGATCCCGAGGCAGTTCATGAGGATGTGCTAAATACAGTGGGAGAAGAAGATGTAATCGATATCTTCAGGAAAAATCAAAGATTGTTTCAAGCACCAGAAAATCTTAGAATCACCTTAAATGGAAGAAGACTAACCCCTTTCGGAACTGCAGCAGGTATGGATAAAAATGGTGATGCATTACTAGCTTTTTCTTATGTTTTTGGTTTCCAAGAAACCGGGACTGTGGTTGTCAATCCTAGAGAAGGTAACAAAAGACCTAGAGTAGCGACGGATAATAAGAAAGAAGATCTATACAATGCACAGGGATTCCCAAGTAGGGGATTGTCTTATTTTAAAACAAATCTGGCAAATCTCCGGGATGTAAGAGGAAAGCCAGATTCTTGCGATGAGTTTAATCCGTCTACATTGCAAAAATATCCGCTAGTCTATGTAAGCATATGCGGTCTTCCCATGTCAGAAGAAAATGCAATTGATATTGCAATGAAAGAAACTGAGACATTGGTCAGAGAATTGGAACTGGGTTCTGACGCTTTCGTATGGAATCCATTTTCTCCTAACACAGCAACATTAACAAAGCTCAGAACACCACAAATTTTTAAGGAAACAGCCGAATTAATTAAAAAATACTCACCAGCGAAATTACTTCTTGTTAAAATGGGACCTTATGAAGATAATGATACAGAACGCAAACAATATTTGGATCTTGTAAGCGGATTTCTAGAAGGTGGTGGCCATGGCGTTGTTGCTGTAAATACGAAAATGTTTCCCAAAGAACAAATACCTGCAAAAGATTGGGGATATCCGTCTGGTGGGAGAAGCGGTAGGTTCTTGAAACCATATAGAATGCGCGCAGTTAGCGAAACAAGAAAAGCATTTCCAAACGCGGTGATATTCGCTACAGGAGGAATTTACGATGGCAATGACGCTTATGAAACATTCAAATCAGGCGCAACCGCATTGGAAGGATATACACCATATACTTTTCATGGATTAGGTCTGCTGCCAAGAATTCAAAGAAGAGTTGCAGAAAGATTACGAAAAGATGGGTACAAAAACCTTGAAGAATTGCAGTTAGAAGCTAGACACGGAGCAAATCTCGTAGCATAATTATTCTATAAGCTTACCCGCCGCGATAACCAGGAAACTGAACCGACAGCAAGCTCGATATGCTCGCAATCAACTTCGGCTCGACAACAGCAATGTCAGTCACGGTAATGATTCCTTTTATCTTCTCGTTCTCGACAACAGGAATCTCCCTTATCTTCTTCTCAATCATCAAGTCGACAGCATCCTGCAGGCTCGCATCAGGCTCTATCGTGAAAACTCTTTTCGCCATCACATCTTCAACAAGCGTGTCCTCAGGAGACTTGTCCTGCGCAACCGAACGCACAATATCGCTGGTCGTAACAATTCCAACAATTTTACTCTTCTCCAAAACAACCAAACTTCCTATCCTCGCCTTCGCCATCGCTTCAGAAGCCTGCTTCAAGTTGGCATCCTTTTTTACCACAACAACAGTCTTGTTCATCACTTCATTGACCAACATACAAATATTTTAATTTTAACGCATAAATAGTATTATGGATTCTCACACCCACAGAATCAAAAAACACAATCCTAATGTCGAAAGAATACGCAGATTGAAGAAACTGGAGAAATTCGTCGAGGAGCAGATAGAAAAATACGTGAAGATCCACAAGAAGCACGAGAAGGAACTGACCTATATAGGATAAGCTATTTCTTCCTTTTCTGCCGTCTTAGATAAAAGTCCAAACCATATCCCGCCAGAAGCAAGACAACACCTGCAGCAAAGACAATCAGGAACTTGCCTCTAATAGAATCCAGCAATTGGTTCAGAATTGTAGAAATAGCTTCAGCCCCTTCAGGCAATGGAGGCATGATGAATTCTGATATATAATTCAAAAACAGAAACGGCAATGCGGTCACAACAACAACCCATCCTGTACCTTTCAATCTTCCTGTCCATGTGTCTATCGAAGCCAGCATTATCGCCAGTCCCACAACCGTCGCTATCCACAAATACATCTGCATATTCTTGTAAAACTGGTTCCCTTCAGACGACAATGCGATCAGCATGTTTTCTGTGTCGCCGCTCTGCAGACAAGATACAAAATCGCAACTAAACTTCTTGTAATAAACACTGTCAACTATGGACACAGAAACCTTGTCGAACAACTGATCCTTTTCCAAAGTTCTGACATCATTGCAATCTACTGTTATATCATATCCTGGGATGGGCAGCGGTATTGAATTTTTTTGCGTGCACTGGAAAACTAGAAAATTGTAAAACTGATCCAGTTGAGCCTCGCCGACAGCACCTATCACAGACTGCTTGACAATAACCAGCAGCGATTCTTTGATGTTCTGATAATCTGTAAAGCTGACAAGCTCGCCCATCATTATGGCAAGCACAAGAAACGTGGTGAATACAGTGCTTCCAAAAATCTTCCCCAATATCTTGAGAAATCCCATCTATAGACCTCAGAAGTTGCTCAGGAAATCCTTCTTTACCTCTTCTGTACTTTGCGGCATTATGACAGGACTCGGCACCACAACATTCCTTATGGTTCTGAGCAGCTTGTGCAGTTTCATTCTCATCGGCGTCTCATAATTAACCTCTGACAGCAGTGCAGCCATTTTCATGAACCCAACGCTCGCCATGCTTTTCGGCCTGTACTGCAATATAGGAGCTCTCATGACCATGCTATGCACAACATTCTTGTCATAGAATATCTCCCCCATGACCGGCACGCCTGTAATCTCCTCAATCACTTCGCTCTTCAATTCGTGCGTGTCGTGAGTCACCATGTTGAGCACAAGTCCCATCTTCTTCTCGCCCAACTGGCCCAGAACTTCCTTGCACCTTATGATATCCCCGACCATAGGAACAAATGGAGTTGTGACAAAAATTATTTCCTTGCTTGCGTCCATGACAAACAACGCTTCCTTTCCAAGTCCAGGCGCGGCATCCAATATAACAAAATCAAGATTCTTCTTAAGCTTCAGAAGATCCTTCTTGAACTTCGTCACTTCCACACCAACCAAGTCCTCGAACTTTACGGATGCTGGAAGATAGTTGATTCCGTTGTAAGGATATAGCGAAGTATTTATATCGGTCTTTCCCAGCAGAACATCATTGATGGTCGATTTGTAATCCGTGGCTCCAAGATAATAGCTCAGATGCGGCGTGGACAAATTGCAATCAATCAGCAGAACATTCTTCTTGAATTTTCTCAATGCAAGCGCAAGGTTCGCTGCAACAGTCGACTTGCCTACACCTCCTTTTCCGGATATAATCCCAATTACTCGCGTCATTTCAATCATTGATTATTTGAAGATTTGGGTTTTTGTTTAAATATACTTTACTTGTCAGAAGATAAGAGATTTATTTTTAAAATGCGCTAAATAATACATGGAACTTAAAGGCAAGGTCGCTATAGTCACTGGTTCTGGCAGGGGAATAGGCAAAGCCACTGCTCTCGCTCTTGCAGAAAAGGGGTGCAATGTTGTTGTGGCTGCAAGGACTTTGGACGAGATAGTTTCTACGGCAAAGGAAATACAGAAAATGGGCGGAAAGGCTATAGCTGTCAAAGCCGATGTCGGGAGTTCGAAAGACGTGAAGGATCTGGTTGCGAAGACTATGAAAGAATTCGGGAGGATTGACGTTCTTGTCAACAATGCGGGAGTTCTTTACAACAAGCCGTTGGCCCAAATGAGTGAGCGCGAATGGGACGAGACAGTTAATACAAATCTCAGAGGGATATATCTGTGCGACAAAGAAGTCCTGCCACAGATGATAAAACAGAAAAGAGAATCCGTTATCGTCAACATCAGTTCAGGTGCCGGTCATACGGCTTATGAAAATATGGCAGCCTATTGTGCCACCAAATCGGGGGTGCTTGCAATCAATTCCTCTCTGGCGGAAGAAGTTGGAAAACATGGAATAAAAGTTTTCACGGTATGCCCAGGCATGACAGCCACGAAAATGGTTGAAAACTGGATAGGACCTATCAAATACAAGCTGACAAAAAACACGATGATGCAGCCTGAAAAGATTGCACAGAAAATTGTTGATGTTTGCATGAACAGCCACAGGTTGACATCGGGAAAATGTTTTGACGTGTTTAATTGATTATGACTGACATATTCGTCGACGGTTCCGGCAAAACTGGAAGATATGCTTACGTGAAAGACAACAAAGTAAAAATTTTCCAGAAGAAGGGAATCACCAATAATGAGGCTGAGTATCTTGCGGTCATATCGGCGCTAAAAGAAAACAAAGACAGAAACATCTCCATATATTCCGATTCTCAATTGATTGTCAACCAGTTGAACAAAAGATACGCGATAAAAGAAGACAGGCTGAGAAAACTCGCGCAGAAAGTTTGGGAATTGTGCGAAGGAAGAAATATCACTTTCATTTGGATTGAACGAGAAAAGAATTTGGCGGGAAAAATTCTAGGTTAGAAAATCATTAGAATGTTCTTGTTAATCTCCAGTCGTCCCCCCTTGGGGTATATTCTCTGATTTTTGTGTCTCCAATAACATCATGCGGAAAATAAACTAATCTCTTCATTCTCAACTCACGATTCTTCAAATAAGTCTGTATTGGCGCTGAATGTAAATATCCATGAATCGAACCAATTCTACTAATACTGGGAACTTCGTAAGATAATAATCTTTCCAAATCCTCCGCTATAACTATGTTTCTGTAATCCACCGCACCATATCCCAATAAATCGTCTATACCATAACCACCGAAAAAACCTGACAAGTCGTCTTGAATAATAATTCCCGGTAATCCACTCCATGACAACTGGACACCAACCGCAAGTTTTAACAGTCTTTTTAGGAGTTTTCTCCTTGAAATATTTTCCCTTCTTATGTAACTTTCCAATAAATTGAATGTAGTCACTGCTGCCATACAGGATCCAAGAACACCCGTTTCCAAGTCCAATACAAAAACTCCCCAATTGCCAGGATCAACTTGATACACCTTCTTTCCTTGACTTCCAGCGATCTTGCCGACATCCCTATAAAAACCTTCTCCTTCCCAAAAGTTCACCACTCCTAGACTTCTATGCAAAACTTGCTCCAAGACTATTGCATCTTGCCGTGTTACAAAATTTTCAAAGAATTCTCTGTATTCGTTAAAAAAATCATGCTTATGTTCTACACCCAATATTGTCAAGTCTTTGCCATAGATTTTTTCTGTAATTATTGGATATGGATATTTCTGGTCCATATTTATCGTTAATTAATAAAATTCATAAATCATTAACATTACTTAATCCTCATGCTCACAGACATTCCGTCACCCAAAGGCACAAGAAAACTGACAACTTGCTTGTGATTGAAAATTGATTTCCTCCATTCCTTCAACGGCTCTTCGTCCCACAATGCATTGTCAGCAACCAACAAGCCATTGACTTTCAACAGTTTCACACAATCATCCAGCACCTTCACATAATCCTCCTTCCATATATCCAGAAAAATAAAATCGAACTTTCTGTCTTTCATCTGCCGCAAAATTTCTTTCGCGTCCCCGAATCTCGGTCTGATGTTCTTCACTTTGGCTTTCTTGAAATTCTTCAGGGCTTCTTCAAAAAGAGTTTTATCATTCTCAACCGTCACAATTCTTCCATCCTTGCCGACGCATTTTGACAGTAGCAGGGCAGAGTATCCCGTCAATGTTCCTAGATCCAAAACATTCTTCGCCTGGCTGACCTTCGCAAGCATGTACAGAAAATTCCCTTTCACTGATCCTACAATCGGCAGGAATTTTCCACCTTTCGAAGACTCGGCTTCAATTTCCCGCATTACTTCTTCTATTCCCATATACAGAGATTGGAGATTGAAATTAAAATCATCCTATAGTGTTGTCTATCTCTTCAAGCGTAGAACCGATTTTTTCAATGCCGCTTCCTATGTCAACGGTAGCGCCTGAAACTTCGTCCGAAGTTTTGAACTTGGATCCTCCAGGCAACTGGATTGTACCGCTAGCAACCAAGAAGACAACCAACCCGACAATCACAACTACCAATGCGACTATTGCCAGATTTTTCTTATCCATAAATTCCCCTCACTCTTGTTATCTCACCTGTGATAGTCCGCTCGCCTCTCAGACAATCACCACATTCGCTGCACTCGCCGATGTCGCATATGCCGTTGTTCAAGCAACCGACGCATGCCTGTTTGACAGGTGTTGCTTTTGAAACAGGTTCTGATGGCTGAGTCTGTTGGCTAACTCCACCGCAATCTTGTGGACAAGCATCTGGATTAGCTCTTTCAAAGGCGTCGCAAATACCGTCCGGACATTTCTGCCCTCCAGTCGGTTGCCTTGATCCTTCAGATGATGGAGAGCTCTCACCCTGTCTAAACTCTTGAGTTGATCTTTTCTCTTCTGGGCACAAACCGGGATTATCATCACACCACTGCAGACAAACATCAGAATTGCTCCTGCAGAACTTGTCGCATTCCTGTGGACCCTTGCATCCGCCAGGTCCCGCAAATTCTGTTCTTTGAATTCCTTGGGGTCTCTCAGATCTTCCCGATCCAAATTGCCTCAATTCTTCCTTTGACGGCATTGGCCCGTATGCTGGATGTTCCTTTACCCACTGTTTGCAGTCATCATAATTATCCAGGCAATAAGTCGCGCATTCTTTTTCAGTCTTGCATCCTCCAGGTCCCCCTTCAGGCGGCGGGAAGCTTTCTCCTCCTGTCACGCCGCCACCTCCGAATTCTTTGGCAAACTTCGCCATCGGCCCTTCGCATGTTGGGATAATATCTTCTGGACCCCTCACCCCAAGCGCGTAATCTGCAATAGGACAATCCATATAGAAATTATCCTTTGTGTACCCCGGCGGTACCATGTCGGATGATTGCATTGTTATATGCAACACACAATTTTTGTCATTCAATCCTGTTATTGATACGAGCGGTCCCTGCCTTCCTTCTGGCATGAATGTTACAGGCTTGCACGATCTGATTGCCTTATCAAAACATGAACCTTCTGTCCCGCAGCTTTTCGCATTTTGTTCTATCTCTTCCACTGAAGATTTCGCGGAAATTTTCCTGCTTGATTCAAGAGTCTCCTTCACGTCATCGCTGTTGCTCAGCATCATATAAAGAATGTCCTTCAGCGTGACTTCCTTTATGTATTTGATGTCATGCTTTATTTCAGTCAAGTCGTCTGCTGTGATCTGGTCTGCGTTGTCCCTTAGCTTTAATTTTATTTCGTCTACCCTGTCGGCAGTGCCTTGAAACATTGACGATACCCTGCTGTATCTTTCCTCGTCCAGAGAACCAGTAGACGCATAATATTTCGCTATTTCATTCGACTCGGTGGAAAGTTTTTCCAGTTCGATTTTCAGCTTCTCCAATTTCAGCGCCAAGTTAAGCAGCACTGCCGTGTCAGGAATTTCTTCCACCGCGGATACAGAAACGCGATTCTCGTCACCTTGTGCAACACACTGCGAGAAAACAATGCATCCCTTCTCGTCATTCTTGACTATCATCTCCCCGCCTTTACTATCACAATTCTTGTATGCTTCAGAAGGTACATCTCTTTGGCAGAATTGTTTGCTTTCTACACATTTATGATAACCGCATCCCTTTTCATCGACAAACCGCTCTAGGATAAGACCTTGGACATTGCACTCACTTTTCTGTTTAGCTACCTCAGATTCTGACACATATTCGCAAATAGACTTTGTTTTCTTGGAGCACTTTACAATCTTGCATCCACCTTCAAACACAAACCTCGGCTCAAGTCCGGTTTCCTTGCACTGGTCAATCGATTTCTTTTCCTCGTCTCCCGACGGACATGACTGGTGACCACCTAGAGGATTGGTGTTGACCCCTCTTGTGTCAAACCTGCAGTCGAAAAATTGGCACCCGCTTGGATCATTGAATCCTATAGGATTTCCGCCCTTTGACATGCAGTCGGTTTTCAACTTTTCTTGCTCATCATTGGGACATGACCTTTCCTGCTTGCAAACAACCCGCACAAAACCAGATTGATCCGTCTCCTCCCTGCAGCCTTGCGGAACGCATGTATAAGAAATCAAACACCCCTTGTCGAAAACAGGAACAGTACTTCCGTCACACTTCGGTTTTTCTGGAACTGATGTCGGACATATAGAAGGAACTGATTCTGCCGGGGGCGCGGATGAAACACAACCATAACCAACAACGCACCCCTTGTCATCTGTTTTCTTGTTCAACTGCTCGTTGCCTTGGCATGTTATTGTAGGCGGCGGCACTTCAGGGCATGAGAAAGTCTCGCCTTCACGCACTCCTGTTCCTGTTGATACTTCCTTGCATATATATCCTGCCACGCATCCTTTATCATCAAAATTTGTTACCACGCCCTGCTCTTTACCGCATACTGGCGGTTGTGATGGCGCGGGGCATGTGAACACAGGAGCAGACTCTGTTGTTTTTATTTCCGTGGGCTGTGCAGTCGTTTCAGGTGGCGGAGATTCTGTGGTTGTTGTAGTTTTTGTTGTCGTTGTCTCAGTTGGTGTCGTTCCAGTAGTCGTAGTTTCTGTTCTTGTTGGTTCAGTAGTCTGCGTTGTAGTAGGTGTTGCCGTTGTTCCAGTTGTAGTCGCAGGAGTTGTTTCTGTGGTAGTGGTCGTTCCTGATGTAGGCTGCGTTGTCGTAGTTTCCTGCGCCAAAGATACAGGCGAAAATAAAATCGGGAAGTATAATGATGATAAAATCACAACAGAAATAGCAAACAGTGCGCCAAGTCTTCGCATATATTAATTTGGATTCCTTTTAAAATAAGCCTTATCCTATGTATCTTGGAGGAACGTCCTTGTCTTCCTTCTCGACTTTCCTTCTTCTCTCAATAAATTTCTCGTAATAGTTTGTCAGATCCCTTGTGATGCTCGGAACTATCTTGCTCAGCACGGAATCAAAATGCTTCATCCTGATTTCCTTTGCTTTCTTGTCTTCTCTCAATACAGCCATTGCTGCTTCCCTGCACATTGATTCTATGTCAGCCCCTGAAAAGCCGTCTGTCTTTCTCGCCAATTCCTTCAAGTCAACGTCCTTCGCAAGCGGCATCTTCTTTGTATGAACTTTGAAAATCTCCAGTCTTGATTTGTAATCAGGCGCGGGAACCACAACCATCCTGTCGAATCTTCCTGGTCTTAATAATGCGGGATCTACGATGTCAGGACGATTTGTAGCGGCCATAACAACCACACCTTTCAATTCCTCAAGACCTGACATTTCAGATAATAGTTGAGACACAACAGTTTCTGTTGAATTGCTTCCAGTGAACAATCCCCTTCTCGGCGCAACAGAATCGATTTCATCGAAGAAAATAATCGCAGGGGCTACTTGTCTTGCCCTTCTGAACATGTCCCTGATTGATTTCTCGCTTTCGCCGACCCACTTGCTGAAGACTTCTGGTCCTTTTATTGAAATGAAATTGGCCCCAGCTTCATTCGCCACAGCCTTCGCTAACAATGTCTTACCAGTCCCAGGCGGACCATAAAGTAAAATTCCCCGCGGAGGACTTATTCCCATCTTTTCGAAAGCTTCTGGATTTTTCAACGGCCATTCCACCATTTCCTGCAATTGCTGCTTTACGTCATCCAGTCCGCCGATGTCGTTCCATTTGACATTAGGAATCTCTACAAGAACCTCTCTCATCGCAGATGGTTCTACAATCCGGAGGGCATCTTCAAAGTCTTCCTTTGTCACAATGAGTTTTTCTATGATTTCCTTCGGCAATTCTTCCTCTTCTTTCCATTTTATTTCTGGCAGGATTCTTCTCAATGCGGACATTGCCGCTTCCTTTGCAACAGCCCATATGTCAGAGCCGACAAAACCGTAAGTGATGTCAGCGAGATGATTCAAATCAACATCCTTAGCGAGCGGCATGTTCCTCGCATGTATTTTGAAAATCTCCAATCTCCCATCGCGATCAGGTACGGGAAATTCAATCTCCCTGTCGAACCTGCCAGCTCTTCTTATGGCAGGGTCAAGGCTGTTCGGTCTGTTTGTTGCCGCGATAACAATTACTTTGCCTCTTTTCTTCAGACCGTCCATCTGCGTCAATAATGTGGAAACAACCCTTCTCTCGACTTCGCCTGTGACCTCTTCTCTTTTCGGAGCAATTGCATCAATCTCATCGATGAAAATAATCGACGGCGCGTTCTTCTCTGCCTCTTCAAACATTCTTTTTATATTCTGCTCGCTGTTGTGCGCAAATATTCCGCCGATACCAGCCACAAAATTCTCGCACGGATCAACAGAAATATCATAAACATGCTCTTCGCCTGGAATTTCATTTATCTCGTCCACCAAGTCCCAGTATATGTCGTTAGTGACCAGATTCGTTATGGAATCCGCAAACTCTGCGTTAACTCCAAACTCGGCAACAGAACCTTCGTCTACAAAATTGCTCAAGACACCCTTGCCTATTGTCCCGGAATTTACCCACTGTCTGGCGGAAGGCATCTTGGTCAACAGATTTCTCATCTTGTCGGTCACTGGGATCTGCTCGGTTCTAACCCACTTGGCGTTGGATGTGTAATTGCTTATCTTCTCGTTCTTTTCTGGCTGCATGAATCCGATTTCTTTGAACCTCTCCAAGTTTTCAACGCCCGTTATACAAATCCTGTTGGAACCTTTTCCGTTGGAATAGCATTTTGCAACTATGTTGAAGTACAGCATCAGATACATCAAATCGTCAGACATATCTTTGCTGAATGTACTGCCTTCTACTGTCGGGACGCCGTGTTGATTGAGGTAGACAGAACCATCCCCGCTCAAATATCCCTTAAGAAACATTGCAATCCTTTCTTTGCTCAAGTTGAAAATTATATTCGGCACAGCTTTGTTTCTTGCGCCGCCTTTCAGTCCAAAGACATTCTTCATTATTTTACACAAAACCGTTGAGGAGACATGTATATCCACAGCATTCTCTTTGGAGATATATCCGGACACTTTTCCGAAAAGCCTCTCGCACAATTTCTTGACAGTCTCGGCTTCGTTCTTATGCACACTGAGCCTTACATTGCCGTTCTTGTTATATGACCCTTCGGCAACCCACAATCCCAGAAATGTAAGCATATCATCGTCCAGTGCAAGTCTTGCCGGCAGATGTCTTGTCCTGCTGTAGATTCTTATGTCATCCGGATTGATGTCAACCTTCGCCTCTTTCGCCAGCCTCAAAAATTGAGAGACTCTTATCCCGACATTTTTGTTCAATAAAGACCAGATATAGTTCTTGTCGCAATCCAGAATTTCAGCGACTTTCTCTTTGCCGATTCTTTTTACAAATTCCTTTACATAGCCTTGGACATTCTTGACTCTCAATCCAAAGTCATTCACTTTCAAATGGTCAAGAAGATTTATTTCTTTCAAATTGCTTTGTGCTGGAATATATCGCGGCACTGCAATAAAAGACTTCTTAGGTATCAGATCTGATGTTCTAACACCCTTTATTTTACCGCCGTCCAAAGTAAACAAGCTGTGGTAATCGGTGACTCTTATCCTTCTTCCGCTTCTAGTCTTGACTTCCAACATTTTTCCGGTGCTCTTGTGCTTAATCAAATCCTTGACTTGTGCGAATTTTACTTTGCCTTTTTCGTCAAATGAAAGGACTTTGAAATTCATATCGCCTCTTTCCACAAGCTCGCCGATCGATTTCCTTTTTATCAGATTATCTTCCAAAATCACAATCTTTTCGTCATACGGGAGACTTTCACCATACCATTTGCTCATGATCTCGCTCGCGCTTATGGAAATGAAATATGCGCCCGATTCATTCGCCACAGCCTTCGCCAATAAAGTCTTTCCTGTCCCAGGCGGACCGTACAACAACACACCTTTCGGTGGTTCGATTCCCAATCTCTCAAATAATTCAGGATGCCTCAAAGGAAGTTCAATCATTTCCCGAATTTTATGGATTATTTCCCTGATACCGCCAACATCCTCGTAAGTTACAGTAGGCACGGCCCTGTCTTCAAGCCTCATTGATTCTGGCAATTGCGGCAGTATTTCCAATTCTGTTATCTCACCAATCCTGACAACACCACCAGGACTGGTATTGGTCACAACAAATCTGGTGTCTCCAGGGAATGGCGTGAACGGGAAAAATTCCTCGAAGTCCATTCCGAAAAATTCCTCGAACAATCCAGAGCTTCTCCTTCTGGTAGCTGGAGCAGGAACAAATATATCGCCCTTGACAACAGGGCGCATAAAGATATTCTGCTTTACGAGATTCGGCGAGATGTGTATCATCATCCCCTTTTGCGCTGGCGCGATTGTAACGGTTTTAGCCTCCTTTACATCAGCTTTTCTTAACTTGACATATTCGCCCACACCGCTTCCTGCATTCCTTCTCGTGATGCCGTCCATACGAACAATATTCAAGCCAACATCAGCCGGATAAGAGCGTACAGCTATTGCCGCTGTCAATCTGGAGCCTTCTATCTCTATGACGTCTCCTTCTTTGGCATGAAGCTTGGACATTGTGCCTGAATCGACCCTGACAATTCCCCTGCCAGCCTCCTCCCTTGCGGTCAATTCCCCGACCTTCAGCCTGACTTCATTCGCCACTTCAGCCATTATTCATCGTCCTCTTCGAATTCATCAAAAATGCTTCTTGTTTCCTTATCTAATAGGACTCTGAAAGTTTTTAACATAACCTTGCTGTGCCACTGCTCGAAGAATTCCATTATTTCGTCGAGGCTGTCTTCCGGCACTATGAATGAGGACTGGTCGACCTTTTCATGCGGGATTTCGTCAAGAATGCCGGGCCTTTCATATTCGTAGACCTTGTTCTCGTTCGGAACCACCTGCTTCCAGCCGTAAAGCTTCCTGAAAAATACAGTCTTCTCCGACGGTTTTATCTTCTCCGTCCTTACAGAGAATGTTATCATTACACCCCTTTTCTCAGCCATGTTTATGTTACCTCGCATACTAAATTTAGTTATTATTGTAACATAAAAGTATATAAAGATTCTGGGGGGGGGGGGTATTGTTCTAACTACGGCTGATAGAAGGGTCTTTTTGTTGGCGACTGATAGTCAAATTTCCTTAGCCACTCTTTCAACGCATTTGTCTAAATCTTTCAAATCATGTTCCCAAAAACGCATGACTTTCCAACTGTTGTTTTTCAATTCTCTTGTGACTCTCTTGTCACGCTCATAATTTCTCTTCAATTTGGCGTTCCAATATTCTTTATTGGAATTCGGTTTTCTTGCGTGTTTTGGGCAATTATGCCAAAAGCAACTATCTATGAAAATCGCCAACTTTTGGGTCGAAAAAACTAAGTCTGGTCTGCCTAATATGTTCGGATATACCTTATATCTCAAACCATTTTTCCAAAGCCGTTTCCTAAAAGCCATCTCCAATTTAGTGTCTTTGGATTTTATTTTTGACATCAATTCGCTTCTTTTCTCTTTGGATATACTGTCAACCACGAAATCACATCTTCAAGTCTGTGGGGTGAATCTTGAATTGCAACATGTTGGCTGTAGGTCTTCCGCTGTCGCCACCCTTTCTTTGCATGACTATTCTGCCAATCAGTAGATTGCCTTTTTTAGTGATATGAACGTCTCCAGAAGCGAATATTTTTAAAGCACTATCTATGTCTCTCAATATCCATTCTGTTTTGCCGTTTTTGATGGTCGCCATTATCCAATTTGGTTGCGGTTTTTGAACGCCCTTGACCAAATCATGCACGACTCTCTCCTTGTTTTCGAAAAAGAATTTTATGATTTCGCTTTGCAAGTTAGTCGGCAGTTGGCTTAAATAAACTCTTTTGTAATCATCGCCAGTAAACATCTTCAATCCTTTTGTCATGCTGTCCGTCAGATTCCACATTGTTTTGTATTCCCTGATCCATCTTTTGTCCACTTGATTGTAATCAGCACCCCTTTTAACTTTCTTCAATGAAATGTTTTCGGTTTGTTTCGTTCCGTCTTGCATGGTTATGGAAATAGTCACGTCAATTTTCTTTCCTTTATGGACAGATAATGCTTGAGCAGAAACATCCGCTATGGAACCCCAATCATATCCTATCGCGGTTAACCATTGTCGGGCCTCATTATCGTATTTCCAATTATTGAATTTTGCGGCGACATCTCTTTCGTTTTGAAATCCTCCTTTAGCGGTCGCAGAACCCCAAGCTACTGTTCCAAACATCAATTTTTAGTTGGCGTTTAAAGGATAAATTAAGACAGGGAATCCAGTATATTTTTCGCTATAGTTCTCGCCAAAGGCACGACTATGCTGTTTCCGAATTGTTTGTATGCTTGAGTGTCGCTAACAGGAATTTTGAACCAATCGGGAAATCCCATAACCCTCGCACATTCTTTCGGCGTCAATCTTCTCGGTTTTCCGTCAATCAGATATGCACCAGTTTTCGAAGCCACTCCTCCGCCGTAAGCCGTCAAGGAAACCGCATGACCATTTGGGCTGTATATCCTTTCTCCTTGACCTCCGTTGTTGAACACGCCGATTTGGAGCGGTCTCAAAGCATTTTGCTGAACAATCGGTTTGATTAATTTCATATCATTTCTTTCGATAATGTATTTTGAAGCGTTCGCGTTGTTTTCCAACACGTCTTTAAGATAGACTTTTTTGAATGTCGGTTCGGGAAAATGAAAACTTAACTCACCCAAATATTTTCTGAAACACACGAAGAATATCCTCTCTCGCGAAGTCGGAGAACCGTAGTGGCTTGAGTTCAAAACTTTGTAATATGTCCTGTATCCAAGTTCGTCTAAAATCCTAAGAACTGCGTGAATGGTTCTGCCTTTATCGTGCCTCGCGAAGTTTTTCACATTTTCGAGAATCATAACTTTCGGTTTGTGTTTCTTGGCTATTCTCGCGATATCAAAGAACAAAGTCCCTCTAGCGTCTTCGAATCCCCTTTGTTTTCCAGATATCGAAAATGCTTGGCACGGAAACCCAGCACACAAAACATCATGTCTCGGTATTTCGCTCTCTTTTATTTTTGTTATGTCGCCAAAAGGAATCTCTCCGAAGTTTTCCTTGTATGTGATTTGAGCATGTTTATCCCATTCTGAAGTAAAGACGCATTTCATTCCCAAATCTTCTAACGCTATCCTAAAACCGCCTATTCCAGCGAACAAATCTATGAAAGTTTCTAACTTAATTCCTTTCTTTGCCTTGTTCTCGCCGAATTTTTTGAAAATGGTCATGCCATCTCCTCGATTTTGAATTGATACCTAGAGTGAAATTGCTTGCAAAAATCTATAAACTTGTTTGCGGTTTCAGAACTATTAAAGGCCGATTTGAAACCCAATTCTTTCATATTTAACTCGTTTCCATTCTTGTCAAACGCTCTCACCAAGAGTTCGATTTGTTTTCTGATATTTGCTTCCTTTTTCTTGTCCTTGTTCTTTATGGATTTCTTCCTTCCAGCATTGAACGGATATTGTATAAAATCAAACGTAATAAAACCTTTATCCTCATCTTTGCTCAAAAGAATTACCTCACAGAATTAGAATTTTAGAACCTTTCGGAACAGTAGTAATAGTGGCTTCGCCATTCGGATATTTTTGATTAGTCTTCTGTATAAGAGTCGTCATATTTTTATGTGAAAAAACAACTTTACCATTGTAAACGGCAATACACCGACCTTCATATTTCTTGTCAATTTTAAGAAGGGTTTTCATTGTATCCAAATATAGTATCGAAAAATGGGTTTATATTGATACTACCAATATGTCGAAATATATATAAATTTTCTATTTTTGACAATTCAAACTTATATGTGGATGTAAATCTTTTTTGTAAAGTTCGATAAAATTATTTCCGGCTTCTAAATCAAAGTAATTTTTCTTTAATCCTAATCCTTTGCAATTCATTAGTCACAGCGGAACACCGAAGGCATCCGCTATACCTTTCAGCTTGTTCACCCCGTTCAGGAAACCTTCGCCCTTTCCGGTTATTGTATAAAAAGTCTGGGTGCCCATCTTCTGTTCAGTGATGAATTCATTGGACATCAAATGATTAAGATACTCCCCAAGCCTCGAATGTGTCAGATTGGCTTTGTACACAATGTGCGTCTTCTTCATCTTCCCGTTAGCCTTTTGCACAGCCCGTAGTATGTCTATGTAGATCTGCATCTTAGTCCTGCGGGGGTCATTCATTTCTTCCTCACCGTCGCCACCATCGCCAATAATGTGATGAAACCCGCAAGCATGGAACCATGCGCAATTACATACACCAACGCATCAACAGACGAGAAGAGATAGAACAAGTGGAATCCTGCAATGAGCCCGAAAGACATCACAACCAAAAACGAGTTCAAGTTCCTCTTGTCGTAAAAGTTGGTGAGCGCCCTGAATGAAATGAACACGAGCATCATCAATGCCGTCAGATGGAAGTACTCGCTGTACGAATGCCATATCTTGTAGCTCCTCTGCATGGCCAACAGCAATGATATCAAAATCAAGTATGCAATGAACAGCAGTGCAAATATCTTGGAGAGCCTGACATCTTCATGCTCGTACGCGAAAATAAACATGAGATACGCGAGCAACGAGAATCCGAAATACATCATGTAAGCGAAATCTTCCATCGAGAATGTGTCATCCAATATACCAAGTTTGCATCCGACAGTGCATCCTTCATAACTCACGTAGCTGTACACACTGCTCACTGCAAGAATGAAAAGCCCGATGGAAAAAAGAAGGAAACCGAAATAAAAGTATTCGTGCCTCCTTATCGAACTCAGTGAATGTATCTTGTGAAAATACAAACTCAGCGTGAATCCCACTAGCGCGCTGAGAAGGTACACGAACGAATCAAAACCATAGAACCATGAAGGCACTAGTATGTTCATTTCTTTCTATTTCTGCATCCTTTTGGAGATTTATAAGCTTTACGAACTTCAAGACCTGTCCCGTTGTTCGCAGTTCGAATATGATACGCATCACAAATAATTGTTAAGATGATGGAATGAGCCAATACAATTCTGGTGAATGGTTCCTCACAGTTGGTTTCATTCCTGAAATCCCCACTAGATTATGCATCAAGGTTGTCCATGAGGTGATTTGAAGATGAGAAAAAGAGGGCGTATAAAAACCTATTTCCCAATGAGGCAGAAGCTGAGGAGCGATATAATCCTGCGGCATTTCTACAACAAGAGTTCTCTCATTGAGAGAGCGTATAATCATGACCTCATACATGCTATTTTTAATTCGCTTCAAATTCCTTCCATCGCACAAGAACGCACCAAGCAAATTGATATTATATAGAAATTCCAATTGAATAATAGAATGCTCAGCTACGAATCTATAACACTTTTCATCAACTTGGCTCTTTCAGTTGTTGTAGTGTCCATCTGCTTCTGGCTGGCATGGAAATGGAGGCAAAGAAAGTTTCTTGTTCTTATCTTTCCGGCCATAGGTATTACTTACGCCATATCGAATGTATTGAGATTCTACTGGAGCGTTTCACTTGACTCGATTGTATATCTCCTCTATTCCGCATTTTTCGCTGCGTGGATAATATTCTATTCGTATGCGACATTAAGACTGGTGCATCCCACGGAAAAAAGACCGGCCAACTGGGGACTTTTGATGTACTTGTCGGTCCCATTCATGATGTTTGTAACCAAGGACTTGGTGCTAGCATCGTTGCAGATTTTTCTTATAAGCTCGCTTGTCCTGTTCACATCTTCCCTTTTCTTTTTCTCGCATTGCAAGAGGGGAGTGAAGAAATACGCCGTTGCGGGAATATTCGCGGGATTGGTTGGTCTTAGTTATGTGCCGGTCCTTTTGATAGGCGTTGTCGCTCTGGATCCAAAGACAACCTATACAGTGTATATGATATTCAACTTGTCGGTAGCTTATCTGTTTTTCGGGCTTTTCCAAACATCCCTTAAAAAACCAAAGGAGTTCCTGTGCGATTATGATCACAAAAAAGACAGAAAGAAGTAAAGCAATTTCGATAATTCGGATTGTCTATATTGTTCTGGTAACTGGGACAATTACGATTGCATTTACTGTCTACTCGTCATACGAAAGCCAATTAGGTGTCACCGGAAAATCCTTGCGCGAAATCACCGATGAGATAAACGACATTAGGGAAAAGATGAGCAGAATTGAGATGGTGATCCCCAAAGGCATACTCGAATCGATTTACACAGCTTCCGACGCCAAGTTCGGGATGGCGTATACGGAAGTGACAAGGTACACTGCTGAAGGCCAACCTACGGCAACAGTGATATTCAAGAATTCAGGAACTGTTCCGCTGTCTGATTTCAAGGTCTTTCTTAACGGAAATGAAATCAATCCTTACTACAAGCCCGTAATAGTTTTTGCTGATGAGAAAGGCATTGTTGTTCTTGAGCCCCAGCAATGGGAGGAATGGAAATCCAGCGAAGGGGTAATCGAAATCAGGACAGTAAAAAATGTTTCGCTTGAGGTATCTGCCAGCAAAATAAGGTGAGACTAGATTTTAATTTCTCTTTTCAGCAGCAGATAAAACAATATAGACAGCATCGACGAGACGACTCCTATGGTGATAAGCAACAGAATAAGGACAGGCTCATAACCAAATTGCGAGATGATGCCCGGAAGCAACACGATTACAAATACAGTCGAAAAAACAATTGCAGATGCAATGACAAACAATGGTAGCACGAATCTGTGATTGTTGTTCTTCCTCGGTTTCGCCATAGTATTAATTGTTTTGCCTTATAAATTAGGTTTTCTTTCTCCAGTTTTCCTTCGATTTGCAGGCTGGGTTGATGCACATTCTGAATGGTCTTGACCCCTTCCTCCATACTTGGATTGTCGGCATGCTACAGTCATTGCATGCTTTGTTGAGCGGTGTTATCTGACCTTTCAGGGGAATGGGAAATGTTGTCGTGCATTTTATTTCTGTCCCGTAATTAGAGCACCCGACAAACTTCTTCCCACTTTTCTTCGAAAACAACATTCTCAACTCGCCAGTCTTGCAGTTGGGACATGTTCCTATTAAGTTTGACAGTCTTCTGGATTCAACCAGACCTCCTGCGAGTTTCTCTCCGATCTGCTTCTCTTTTAACTTGAACTCTTCCAAGATGTCAGCCAATACATTCTCGGCTTCTTTGACCACTCCCTCCCTGTCTTTATCGCCGTTAAAAACCTGTTCCATTTCATCATCAAAATGTCTGGTAAGTTCCTCGCTGACAATCTTCGGGCAGTATTCCTTCAGCGCATAAGCCACGGCTTCACCCAGCTTGGTAACTTGTATACTCTTACCTGTTATGTAATCCCTGTCATAGAGAGTCTGCAAAATATCTGCCCTAGTGGCTTTCGTCCCTAGATTTCTTTTTTCCATTTCCTTTACAATCGACCCCTGCGAATATCTCCCTGGTGGTTGTGTCTCTTTTGACAACATGTCAAGCTTGATGACCTTCAGCACCTGCTCGATTTTCAATTCTGGCAAAATCAATTCGTCCATATCCATGTACGGCTCGTATATCGTCATCCAGCCAGGATTGATAGTTTTCTTCCCGACAAGAACAAATCCATTTCCATTAACATCCAGTGATATTGTATTAGTCTCTCTTGTAGCAACATCCCCGAATGTAGCCATAGTTCTTCTTACAATCAAATCGTAAATCTTCTTCTGTTGTAGTGTAAGTTTCTTCAAATCGGGAGTTTCATGTGTCGCGTAAACAGACGGGTGGGCCGGATCATCCCTCGGACCTTCGACTGGTTTCAAAATCTTCTTTTTCATCAGATGTTCGACGAACTTCCTGTAAGGCTGCAGATTCGCGATGGCCTTCAAAATCTTCTGGTATCCAACACTCGGCGGCAGCTTCTGCGACGAAGAACGAGGATAAGAAATATAACCGGCCTGATAAAGCGATTCCGCAATGCTCATCGTCTGCGAAGGAGAGAACTTGAACTGCGAGTAGGCTTCTGATTGAAGGTCTGTTGTGTTGAAAGGCGGCGGAGGATACTGACTATATTCCCTTTTCTTTATGTCCTTTACGACAGCATCTTTCCCTTTGCTCCCGTTGAATATTTTTTCCGCATCTTCCTTTTTCCAAATCCTTTCCTCTTCATAAGTGGCTGCAACATCCTGACCTTCTATATTCACATACAATTCCAACTGCCAGAACGGCATCGGCTTGAAATTTCTGATCTCAAGTTCCCTCTCCAAAAGCATGCTCAGCATGGGACCTTGTACGCGACCTGTTGACAGAATCATGAAACCTTTGTTGACAGATTTCAACGCAAGCGTCAATGCCCTGGTCAAATTAAGTCCGTACAATGCGTCTAAATGATGACGTGTAAGACCAGACTCGGCCAAAGAAAACATTATGTGGGATTCCATTTTCTTGTAAGACTCTATCAGTTCATCCTTGGTAAGAGTGGAGAACTTCATTCTCTTGGCGTCACTAGCATTGCAGATGAATCTCAAAATATTGTACAGCAGCACTTCGCCTTCCGCGTCAACATCCGCCGCATCGATGAATCCAGTCGCACCTTTGGAAAGTTCCTGTATGTTCCTGAAATATTTTTCTGTCCATTCCGTTCCTTTTCTTGAATATGTCGGT
Source organism: Candidatus Aenigmatarchaeota archaeon (assembly GCA_016187385.1). GTDB lineage: Archaea > Aenigmatarchaeota > Aenigmatarchaeia > CG10238-14 > SCSR01 > JACOWB01. The sequence goes on along the minus strand of JACPJU010000001.1, from coordinate 114,661 downwards.
ATCCATTCCATGTCAAACACAGGATAGTCCCAACCTTTGATGTCAGAATTTTTCTTTGGATTCAAAACAAAAAGATGACCGACCGCAGGAACACATACGTGTTTCTTCTTGTTGATAGTAAATTCGTAATAATCTGCACCATTCCTTCTAACAATTCTAGGTTTGCTGTCCGCAATCGACTCAGATATCCTTCGCGCAGCATCAGGCTTTTCAGCGAGAATCAATATGTACGACATAATCTAAAGAGGACTTGCAGGAATTTATTCCACTATTATCGGAGAATATCTCGGCATATTTTGTATCATGACTTCCAGCGCAACAATCCTCGACTCCACGAACACAAGTCTGTTGATAAGTTCCGATATCTGGTCGCTGAATGAAGTTGCCTCCATCCTTTCAATCTTCCTTTGCAGTTCTTGTACAGTCACCGCCAATTCCAATTCACTCTTGTCTTCTGATTTTTCAGGAATGAGAGACTTTACGCCTTGTATGTCAGCCTCTAGACCCTCTATCTTCTTCACCACTTCGGTCATATCACCTTTCTGTTGTTTCTTCAGGCTGTTCTTTATACCATCCAAATCATTCTTCATAACGCCTGACATTTCTTCGTTTTCCCTTAATCTTTTTTCAGTGTTCATCCTTGTTTTTCGCAAATCGTCCGCAAAATTGTCAAAATTAGTGGACTTTTGTTCAAGAGCCATCAAATTCCCCTGTAGCACAGACATGTCCTCCTGCATAATCTTCATATCAGACTCTAATTTTTCTGGAAGTCTTGTCGCATATTCGATGTCTTTTGAGATGTTCTTTATCTTCTCCTCGAATTTTCTCGTCTCTTTTTCTATGTCTACAGACTCGAGTCTTCCCGCAATCCTTTCAGCCGAGTCGTGCAACCTTTTCATTTCCTCGTGCTTCCTTGTTATCTCTGTGTGCAAATCCAGTATCTTGTCGAAAGTCTCCATTTTCTTCATGCTTGGTCTCAATGTTTCAATCTGGCTGCTGAAAGATTTTACAATTGTCTCAAGAGAATCCACTCGCGAATTATTTATTATCCAATCATTCCTGATTTTTTCAAGCTCTCTCACAGCCCTTTCATGCATGGGCAATCTCAATTTCTCTTCAATAGAATCGATCGTAACTTCCAGCGCGCGCCTTTTCATGTCAAGGTCAGCTTTGAATTCTTCCATTGTTTTCAGTAAATCTGAAGACGACATCACCTTGTCCTCGACGCTTGCCCATCTTTGCTCCAATTTATTTTGCTCGGTCTGGAATCGAGTTTCCAAAGATCCTTTAAACGATTTGAAGGAATTTGTCATTCCTTCCACAACACCGTTCAATTCCTCAGGCGAGGGCAAAGAAGAAACCTTTTGATTTACATCAGCAAGCTGTTTTTCAATCGATGTTGTCCTTTGTTCAACAAGAGAAGTGACTTCGTTTTTCATCCAGTCGACTGATTTGTTTAGCTCTGCTCTCATTTCATCGTTGACATTCTCAACATTAGGAGCAGATGTCCTGATTTCAGACAGCTTCGCATCTATCTCTGTCTTCAAACTTTCAAAACTATTTTTAATCTCATCGATATTAGCAGTATCAGGTTGTGTATTAGAAATCTTTTCCTCAAGCGCATTCAACCTACCTTTCAATTCTTCGACTGCAGGTACCAGTTGGCTTCCGGCTTGCATACCTTCAAGCATCTTCTTCAGTTCTATTATGCCGGCATTCTCGACCATCACCAAGTCTTCCATGTCGTCGACTCTTTGCTTCACGCCTTCGAAATCGTCCATGTCGACTTTCTTCGCACCTTCCTGGATGTCAGAAATAGCTATTTCCAAGTCAGCGATTTTCTTCTGCAAAAATGCCAAATCTCTCCTGAATTGACTGTCCATTTTCTGAGCAGTTTTCTTCGGCTTATTTTCCTCTTTAGGCGGGTCTGCTACAATCGATTCAACAGGAACTTCCTCGCTCTTAATCTCTTCTTCCGCCATGTTCACCTGATTTTTATTTGAATTTTGCCGATATTATACTTTTCCATAGCCAGCCAGATGACCCAGAAAGCCACAACACTAACAATAAGAGCCTCGCGCCACAGTATCGTATGCACCAAATCGAAAGCTTGGAATCCGTAGACGGCAGATATCAGCACTGTTGTTGTTATCCTGAAATAGTTCAAAACAAACATGGACAAAATGCCAAGCGCAATAAATCTCACTTTTCTCGACATTACAGATATGGGAGTCGCTATTATCAGCGCTGCAACAGCATACATGCTCTTCCATCCAGTAGAATCCCATGATATTTCTATGAATCTGGGAGTCCCGTCAGAAATGAGGTAAACCATCGCATCTTTTGTCTCAACTTGATAGCCCAAAGCCTTCAAAGTGCCGTAAAGCAGTTTCGCATTCAATTCCTGCACAGCTCCGATTGAAAAATCCGTGTACAATGCGACATACAGCGGAACAGCTAAAATATTGAACACGACCAAAAAAATCAAAACGTCGTTAAGCCTCGACACTATTCTCTCCTTTTTCTGTAATTTTCCAGCCATCCCACCAGACCTTTCTTCTTGGCTTCGGCCATTTTCCTTTCTATGTAACCTTTTTTGATCACAGAGATGTCATCAAATTTTTCTATTTCGTCATCTGCCTTTATAATAGGAAATTCTATTTTCCCAATTATATTGTTTTCTGTTTCGCCCAATACAAGAGCGCATTTTATGCTATAGCCGTTCAGAACGCTCAAATTTTGATTCCCACCCACAAGAACAATCCTGTCTTCCAAATCAATTTCCCTATCAATCTTTTCAATAATCTCTGGCTTTACTTCGCCAATTTCAATTATGGGGTAATATCCTTTGATTTCCGCTTTTCTAAGCTTTTTCAAATACTCAATAGAACCTCCCAATCTGCTCTCGGTTTCGGACTTCGGCGGATAAGATTTTATTTTCAAGTTAGAGATTTCCTTTCTTGCATCATTCAGGGCTTTATTGAGGAGTTCCTTCTGGTATTTCAGCGAATCTATTTCCGACAGACTCTCAGTTAATTTTCTCTTCAATCCCTCGTCAACGGTTTTTTTATTGCCTCCTATTTTTGCTTGTGTCTCCTGCGATTTTTCATCTTCTATAAAATTTCTTATGGAATCTTCGATGTTCGGACTTTCTTCCTTTATCACTCTTCTGACGACCTTTGAAAACAAGTCTTTTTTGTTGAATCTTGCCAGGCTTTCATCGATTTTTCTGAATATATTCCTGTAATTCTTCCATGCCTTTATGCTCGCCGATAATGCATCCGTCTCATGACCATTCTTGACCAATTCGTTAAATTCTTTTGTAAGATTCTGTTTTTCCACAAGACTCAACGAGATATCAGGAGAATAAGACACGCATCCGAATTTCGTTGCAATCTTCTCAACAGACTTGGGCATTATGCTGACGTCAGATGCTATAACAACAGGATCACCGAATTTCATTATGTGGCTGATCAATTCCGCCCTGCTAATATACCGCCTGCTGTAAACATTCAATACATTACCTACAGAATCAAGAATGGCAACAGCAGAGGTAGTTCCCGGATCTATTCCAACTATCAGCGCGTCCTTCAGTCTAACACCCGAGTATATTTATCAGTCAAAAGCTTTTTTATTTTTTGCGCGTGCTTCTTTCCTACGCCTTTTATCTTTCCAAGTTCATTTTCCTGAGCATTAACCACGTTTTCAATGTTGCCGAAATTTTCCAATAATCTTCTCGCTAGAATTTTAGAAATCCCAGGTATGCTCGACAATATGAATTCCTGCAGGTCGGAATCATTTCGCGGTTTCTTCCCATGCTTGAATCCCAAATCATAGCCAGTTTCCTGCTCCTTCTTTGCTATCCAATAAATCATTTTCGCTGTATCGAGCGAATTCATCGTACTTACAAGAGACACTCCAAATTTCGTTATCATGCTTGCAACTGTCGCTTTGAACGCATTCTCATTTATGTTTCTGTTAGAATAACCTTCAACAATAACCAACGGCTTTTCAAAATTCTCTTTCATGTAATTCATCTGTTCGAATATCCTGCCGTCTATTATCGACGAAACAAAATCACTATGAGTCTTCCTTTCTATTGCTATCCTGTTGCTTGAGCAGATAAAGTCCCCTACTTTGAGATTCATCTTGTTTACAACCGCACCCATCTTTTCAAGATGGTCAATGACTTCCCTTTCCCTATAATCCGCCAGTATCACAATTTTGTTGTTCGGCTTCAGAATTTTCTGCGTATCCATTTGTCACACCCAATCCAATAGATTATTTTTCTTCTTGATGCCCTTATCCTTCATCCTGTACAGCATGCCTTTCATTTTCTTCTCCTTCTTCAATGACGCATAATAATAGACTTCGTCGCGCGTGCCTTTTGTTATCAGAAATATCACCTTTCCCACAGACTGCCTGCCAACCCTGCCCCTTCTCTGAATGTGCCTTATCTCGCTCGGAACGGATTCGTAAAATATGGCATAATCGATATTCGGAATGTCCAACCCCTCCTCACCTACGCTGGAACAAACCAATGCGGTGAATTGACCTTCCTTGAATCTGTTTAGGACTTCCAATTGCTGCTGTTGTGTTAGTCCCTTTCCTTCTTTGATAGTCTGACCGATCAAAATCTCGGAACTAATTCCAGAATCATTCAAAATCTTGTTTATCTTCTCTACAGTCGTGCGATAATTCGCGAATACGATGATTTTCGGGTTAGGTTTTTTAGATATCAGTTCCTTTGCAACTTCGATGACCTTGCGCAACTTCGGGTGTTCTATGTCGCTTAGGGACAGCTCCTCGCATAATCTCACAGCCTCGCGGATTCTGGGATCCTTGAACAATCTCTCATCGGTTCTTTTCTTGCTCTTCTCGATTTTCTTCAGGAAATCATATAAAAATCTTACACCTTGTGTTTCTAACATCTCAATCGCATGAGTCAGTTTAATCGCGCCTGCTGTCCTCATCATGCCCCAGAAAGCCCCATAGTTTTTGGAACCTCTCATGTAACTCGCCATAATCTTCTTCTGGGTGTCCAAGAGCATTGTTTTTGTTGGCTTGTAAGTGAAAGTATAATGGTGCTCCTTGAGCCAGTACAGGTCGTCCTTTAGAGCCTCTTCCAACAGCGTCGTTATTTCCTTGAATTCTTCCGGCATTTCCACATAGATGTTCTCATGCTCGACAGGCTGGACATACTCCTCGACATCAACATCACCCTCGCTCCTTATCTCCACGCCTTTGATGAATAAATTGTCACATATCTCTTGTATTTTTTCCTGCGCCGCACCGGGTGATGCAGTCAATCCCAGTATAAGCGGGTATTTTGATTGCAGCCTGAATTTCTTGGCAATGTAAGGATAAGCATATTCCTTTACTGCCCTGTGCGCCTCGTCAAAAACCATGAAAGAGAATTCACTTAGATCGATCTTGCTATTCTCCAAATCATTTTCTATAGTCTGCGGTGTCGCGATAATGATTTTTGCTTTTTTGTAAAGTTCGACTCTGTCATCGGGTTTGATCTTTCCTGTCAGAAGAATTATTTCATCCTCGGGAATAGTCGTGAAAGTCTCAAAAGTTTTTTCATGCTGGGTTGATAAAGGCCTTGTCGGCGAGAGAATCATTATCTTGCTTTCTGGAAATTTTTCCAATCTGTCGGATGCCACCAGCAATGAAATCAACGTCTTTCCCATGCCTGTCGGTAGCACAACTAGAGTATTCTTCTCGCCTGCTGTTTTCGCGATATTCCTCTGGTATTCCCTTGGTTCGAGTGATTCCAATTTCAGTATTGCCATGCCACCATAGTTAAATTTAAAAACATTGTAAGTTAAAAGGGTGTTATGAAAGTCGCGGTAATGTTCAGTGGAGGGAAGGATTCCACAATGGCATTGAATTATGCGCTAAGCCAAGGATGGGACGTAGAAACACTCATTTCTGTAAAGCCAAAAAGCACCGAGTCATTCTTATACCAATATTCAACTGTCGAATGGACCAGATTGACGTCAGAAGCTCTTGGAATTCCTGTTATCCACGTGAAATCAGAAAAGATAGGGCCGAAGGAAGAAGCTGATGAATTAGAAGAAGTTTTCAAAAACCTGAAAGTAGACGCAATATTGATGGGTGGCGTAGGACTGCAAGAAACCCAGATAAGGGAATTGAAAAGAGTTGCGCAAAAATTCGGAATCGATATAATTGTTCCTTATGAAAATTTGACATCTGAAGAGTTGTTTGACAAGACGATAAATTCTGGATTCGACATAATGATGACCGATGTCGCAACAGACGGACTTGGTCCCGAATGGCTGGGAAAGAAACTGGACAAAGAAACTGCTGGCGAATTCAAGAAACTGAGCAAGAAGTTCGGTTTTGATGTGCTAGGCGAAGGGGGTTATTACAATACTTTCGTCGTAAACGGTCCCAAATTCAAGAAAAAAATAGAAGTCATAAGTTCCAGAAAAATATGGGACAATAAAACTTCCAGCGGCTATCTGGAAATTGAAGAAGCTAAATTAGTTCCAAAATAAAGACTACAATTTTTCGCAGAAAAGAATATATTCGTCTCCTTCTTTTAACCCTAGTTTTCTATAAAATGAATGTGTACTTTTATTAAATGACGGTGCAATTAGAAAATACATTTTTACACTCTGTTTTCTTAATTCTTCTTTGAATTTGTTAATTAGTCTTCGACCTATTTCTTTTCCTCTAGCTTCTTTACGTACAGTCAGAAGATCTAGGTATACATCTTTTCTGGTCAATTTGAATCCTAGAATGAACCCCAAAATTTTATTATTTTTTTCTGCCACGAAAAACAAACCTGTCTCCAAACTCTCTTTAAGATATTCTTCACTAGGAAAACCCAATGGTGTCTCAAATTCTTTTATTTTACTCAGATTTACGCATTCTAAGATGTCAGTGAGTTCGGCTTTCCTTATTTTCATACAAATTTAATATTCAACTTTCATAATTTAATAAATATGGTGAAAAATCCCTTCATTATTCTGGTAGAATTACTCTTTGGACTGGCGCAACAAACTTGGGATACAATAACGTTCTCCCTTTCAAAACTTTGGGAATTGATAATTTCATTGTCTTATTACGCATCGCAGAACTTGTTGCTGGCAATAGGCTCAGTTATCTTCGGGTCAATAGTTGCTTACTTTGTTTTTAAGCGTGTCTTCAAAGAAATACCGTTCAAGCTGATATGGTACGCGATAGTTGCCATAGCCGTACTAATTGCAGTTGTGATAATCGCAGGCTCTATGCTTTACCAATAGAAAAGATATTTAATTTATCATTGCATTCTTTAATTGCTGGGGTCGCTCAATCAGGTAGAGCACTGGATAAAAAGGTGAATCTCGAAAACCAGCGGGCGCAAGCTCATGTGGGTTCAAATCCCACTCCCAGCGCACTTTGTTATTTAAATGCATTTTGCTTATGTTTTGAATATGCACCCTTTTAATATTGCCGATATTGAAAATGTTGTGATGAAAGCGGCAGATGTAGCCCTTGAACATTTTGGTAAAACCTTCCCTGAAGGTAAAGAAGTTATTGCTGAAAGTTCTGAATTGAAAGCGGAGAAAAGTGCGTTCTCTTTTGTCGATGCAAAAGTTCAAGAAATAATAATGAAAGAGCTATCTGGGATAAGAAATTTGGGTTTAGTAATTGAAGAGTCTACACCTGATATTGAAATATTAGCAGAAAAGTTTTTTCATAGAAATCGACTCCCAAACGACAAATATACTCTAGTAATAGACCCTATAGATGGTTCGAAGAATTTTTTGAGTGGAACACCTGGTACAAAAGATTATGGGAAACATTTCTCTAAATTTTGGTCAATTTCTGTCGCAATTTTTAAAGGAACAGAACCAATCGTTGGTGTTATCAGATACCCTTTACTTAATTTAACACTTGTAACAGAGACGGGAAAGGGAACATATCTAAATGGTAAGAAACTAAGTTTAGTAAAGGACAGCGACTATTCTTCTTTAGATTTTGTGAGATTTACAAGAGCTTTGGAAGCCGAGAGACCCGACCTAAAGAAAATATTCCCAGATGACAGTTTAATAGGACCGGGATGTTTCACAGTAGCATTCCTCGGTTTAATAAAAGGAACATCCGATATCAAATTGAAAGATCTGGAGCTCCCAGAGCTGATTGCCTATAAAGCACACCTTTGCAAAGGTATGATGTTAGAAGATTTAGGTTGCACTACATTGGCTTACAGAGAAGCAGGTGGATTGGTATGCGATAGCCGTGGACAAGAAGTTAATCCTATTAAAAATCATGAATATGACACAGAAAAGCAACAAATGAAGATTCCAGGCTTCTTTATAATGGTTCCTAACCAGACATACCTAAATGGATTATTGAAATTAATTAACGCAAAACATCCAAATATCATGCGCCAATAGTCTAGCCTGGTTCAAGATGCAGGAAAGGATACGAGCTTCCCAAGCTTGTGGCTCGGGTTCAAATCCCGATTGGCGCATGAATTTCTTTTAAAAACACCAAATTAATAATGGTGATAACTTAATGGCAGAAATGAAAGGTATGCATCATAAACACGTCGTTCCACTGACTGTCGCAACTGCTATGGTAGTCTATGGCTTGCTGCAACAGTTCTATCCTGCAGGAGGACCCTGGAACTGGGTGATAACAGGAGTCCTGGTGTTCTTAATCGCAGGAATGTGGCACGACAAGATGTGCAAGATGGGATAAGCCAGCCCATCTTCTTTTTCCTTAAAACTTAAAAACCTACAATTACTAACTAATTTGCGATACTTATGGTCAAAAGGACAGGACCCACAAACCCTTATCTAAGGCAAGAGATAGAAAACCTGAAGAAGAAATCCATCGAACTGAAAGCTCCCATATGGAAAGACATAGCCAAAAAGCTCGCCAAGCCAACCAGGCAGAGAATAAATGTCAATTTGTCCGACATCCAGAGGCACGTTGACAACGGTGAGACAATTGTAGTGCCCGGTGTTGTCCTTGCTTCAGGAGTGCTGTCAAAGAAAGTCAATGTTGCGGCTTGGAGATTCTCAACCGCAGCAAAAGAAAAAATTAAGAATGTAGGCGGCGAATGTCTGACTATAGAAAATTTGATTGATAAAAACCCGAAAGGATCGAATGTGAAAATTATTTCGTGATTGCATGAAAATATACGACGCAGAAAACCAGATAATGGGAAGGCTCTCTACAGTAGTAGCCAAAAACCTGCTTAACGGGGAGAATGTCATAGTTGTGAATTCAGAGAAAGCTGTTTTATCTGGAAATCCGAAAATGAAAAAAGGGGAATACGATACGAGAGTAAAACGTGGAGATCCTTTCAAAGGACCTTTCTTCCCAAAATACCCCGCGGACATATTCAGAAGAACCGTCCGAGGAATGCTGCCATGGAACCATGCGAAGGGAAGGAACGCATTCAGGAAATTGAAAGTCTTTATAGGCGTCCCAGAAGAATATGAAAAAATGCAAAAGGAAAAGGTGCAATTCGCTGATGCTGTTAAATTGAAGACAACATACATAACACTTGGGGAACTGTCAACCGGCATAGGTGCGAAGAAAAGATGGTAAAGAAAAAGGATTTTGTGCAGGCTGCAGGCAAAAGGAGACTTGCTGTTGCGGGGGCTGTAGTCAAAGCAGGCACAGGCACAGTCAAGATAAATTCTGTTCCGTTAAGCCTGTGGGGGAACGAGCCTTTGAGATTGTGGGCAATGGAGCCTTTGATTATTGCGGGCGACTTGTCCAAGAAGGTCAACATCGATGTGACAGTCAAAAGTGGTGGAATAGTCGGTCAGGCTGAGGCCATCAGGATAGCGATAGCCAAGGGACTGGTCGAATATTCAAAGGGCAATGAACTGCGCGAAAAGTACATGGAATATGACAGGCACTTACTGGTTTACGATCCGAGAAGAAACGAACCTCATCATGGAAGTGGAAGAGGAGCATCAAAACGTGGTTCCCGCCGTCATAAGCAGCGCTCAAAGAGGTAAGTTATTTAAACAAAATATTCGAAATGAAATTACACTGGTGATAAAATCATAATTCCAATCCGTTGCATCACGTGCGGCAAGCCTATTGCTCACCTTTATGAAGATTTTAAGAAAAGAACTCAAGCCGGAGAGAACGCAGGCGAGGTCATGAGCGACCTAGGACTGAAAAGATACTGCTGCAGGCAATTATTCATGGGTCATGTTGACTTGCTCAAAGAGATAAGCCTGTTCAAACCATAAGCGTTTTAAATACCATTGTGTAATAACTAATTTGCTAAAAGGTGTAACGTTGATTTGGCCAAGTTATAGGTTGACAAGATTCGAAGTTGCCCGTCTTATGGGGGCTAGGGCATTGCAGATTTCCTTAGGCGCACCTGTTCTGGCAAAGTCGGAAGAAAAGGATACTATAGAAACTGCCAAGCAAGAATTCAAGGAAAATGTCATTCCCATCACGATCAAAAGGAAACTGCCGAGCGGCGAGCATTCTGTTGTTGAGATCAAGAAGGCGATAGACAACTGGGTCAAGGAACATCCTGGGGAGTTTTGAACAATTGCGGAAATTGATTTTGCAATTAAATATGAAACATGTTCAATTATTCAAACTCTTCTCTTGGTTTTCCAGTTTGTTTTATTATGTATTTTATAACAAATATGGTCACCTCGTTGTGATGAGGTACCCAAGTTGTCCAAACCTTTCCATCAGCACCAGTTTTCTTGAACGTTATGTGCCTACCAGATCTGATTTCTTGAAATCCGTTATTCCTAAGAATCTGTATTACTTTATGTTGTGGTAGAGGACGAAGTTTTCCTATGTAAAACACCTTCTGGAACATTTACAGGAATATTTGTTATAGAAATTTCCATTATCGTATTTATCTGCGGTTTTGGTGTATCAGGATCTTTGAAATAATCATTTATAAGATCGGCCATATTTTCCTTAACCTCATTCTCTGTTTTGCCTTGTGTAGCTATATCTAAAACTGGAGAAGATGCAACAAACCATTTTCCCTCCTTAGATATCACAATGGGTATCGGTATTTTCATAGTCATCTACTATAATCTTGTCTTTATAAATATTAAATCATCGAAAATCAATAACCAGTGCATCACAGTTGTGATAATGAACATTACCAGAAACCCTTCTCAGAAACTACTCCAAAAATTCTACATCATCTATAATCCCGTCAGCATCCCTGTCAATCCCGTGGACAACTCTCGCAATTCCGCCGTCAAACTGGTTTCCATCTCCCAATTTCTTCAAATATTTCACCAACCCTAGGATGGCAGACTTGGTTCCCTTGAATCTCTTTCCCGATAATATCAAAATCTCCCTGTCACTGGCAAAAGGATTCTTCATTTTGACTATAACACCGACATTATCTTCGCTGTAGACGGACTTGGTAAAAGTGGAAACAATGTTGAATTCATTCTTCGTGTCAAAATACACGGGCATCTTTGTATTTATCCTGTCAATCAGAATATTCGCCTTCGGTCCGCCCACTAGTATCAAATTATTCTTCAAATCATTCTCCTTCAGTTCAGTGTCAAGCTTGTAATTCGGCGACGCATGAGTCAGAAAGCTCCCAAGCAGCAATGCCAAGTCCACGGCAGCACTCCCATCAGAAGCATGCGCACCATACTTTCCATGCGGATCAGGAGAACCAACAACAATCAAGCCATCTAATTTTCCATTCTTGATGAATGACTTGAAAAATTCAATCTCCTTTGGTTTCATCTTCACATCCGTCAAATGCCCGCCGTCAAAGAGTTTGATAGAAATGTAAGGATGCGACACCTCGTATATCTTCGCCAGCCCGCCAACACGTTCCTCGCGCCGAATAAGCTTGATTATCCCATTCTTTTCCAGCCTTCTCAGATGATAGTAAATCTTCTGCTCGTGCTCCTTCAGCTTTCTGGCTATGTCCATAGCGCACTGCGGCTTCTTGCCCAATTCTGTCAGAACCTTTACCGCAAGCTCGCTGTTCAGGGCATTAAAACTTGTAGGCTTCATTATCAGAGTCTTGTTAATCTTCTGCCCCTCATCATGCTCTTCGACTACATAATGCATAGTTTATAAATGAAATATTACCCTTATAAATCTTTCTTTAGGAGTCAAGCCATTTTAAGCCTTCTTTTCTGCTGAAAGCATCTCTTCTAAAGAATCCTGTTTAGGCTCCTTTTATATTCCTCAAGATTTATTATCTTTCTTAAGATGATGGAATGCAACGAATATCTCATCCTGATAGGTGAACGGTTCCTCACATCAGTGTGCATTCCAGATCATCCCCACACAAAATCCCGACCAACTTGATTTGTTTCACTAGTGAGCTTATGTGCGGTATTATAGGATACATTGGAAAGCAGGAAGCTGCCCCCCTTTTGTTCAACGGCCTCAAGAGGCTTGAGTACAGGGGGTACGATTCCGCTGGCATAGCCACTCTTGATAGTGGTCTCCATATCAAAAAGGAAGTCGGAAGAATCGACGACATACATTCAAAGCTGAATTTGACTGACATACCAGGGACGTTGGGCATTGCACACACAAGATGGGCGACTCATGGCGGTGTCACCAAAACAAACGCACATCCGCACGTAGATTGCAATGGCAACATAGCTGTTGTACACAACGGCATAATCGAAAACTATCAGGAATTGAGGAACAGTCTTGATTCATCCAACCATCAGTTCAAAAGCGAGACAGACACGGAGATAATCTCCCACTTGATAGAGGACACGATGAAAAAAGGATATAATTTCGAGGACGCCACAATTTCCGCACTGAAATCTTTGGAGGGAAGTTATGCTGTTATGGTGATGAACAAGGATGAAAGGAAACTAATAGCTGCAAGAAAGGGTTCGCCACTTGTTCTCGGCGTAGCCAATGACGGTTATTTCGGCGCAAGCGACATTCCAGCATTTCTAGAGCACACAAAAGATGTTGTATACATGCACGATTTCGATGTTGCTGTTATGAGCGATGAAGGACTGAAAATTTTAAACATCCTCGACAACAAACAGGTCGACAGGAAAATAGACACGATAGAATGGGACATAGCTCAGGCAGAGAAAGGCGAGTTCCAGCATTTCATGCTCAAAGAGATATCAGAACAAGTAGATACAGTGCAGATGGCAGTGCAACAGGACAAGAAAATCATAGACGATGTTGTTAACGACATTAAAAATGCCCATGGAATTTTCTTTATAGGATCGGGAACTTCTTACAACGCCTGCCTTGCCGCAAGCTACATATTCTCCAAGATAAACAAAATGCACATCAATGTTGTCCTGGCTTCTGAATTTCCTAACTACGGACATTTTCTCACGCCAAAAACATTGGTGATTGCTGTATCGCAGAGCGGCGAGACTGCGGATGTTCTCGATGCCGTCAAGTCGGCGAAAGAAAGGGGATGCAAAGTGATTTCAATTGTCAATGTCATCGGATCATCACTGACAAGAACATCAGATTCGTTCATCAGCCTGAATGCGGGGCCTGAAATATGCGTGCTCGCAACAAAAAGTTACACATCACAATTGGCATTATTCACTTTGCTATCGTATGCATTGACCGGAAGCTATGACGAGGGAAAAGCCAAACTGACATACTTGTGGAATGTGATATACCAGTTGACATCTGCAACCATGAGAAATAAAATCAAGGAGCTCGCGGAAAAACTCAAAGGCAAAAACAATCTGTTCTTGATAGGTCGCGGTTTGCAATATACAACGGCGTTGGAAGCCGCATTGAAAATAAAAGAAGTTTCTTACATCCATGCAGAGGCTTTTGCTGGTGGAGAGTTGAAGCACGGTACAATAGCATTAATAGAAAAAGGTACGCCATGCATAGTCTTTGTTTCAAGCGAGAATGAAAAACAAATAATCTCCAACGCCATCGAAATAAAGAGCCGTGGCGGTTACATAATCGGCGTCTCTCCAAGGAACAACGAAGTATTCGATTTTTGGATTAAAGCTCCAGAGGCCAACAGCGAGAATCCGATCGTACAGATAATTCCAATTCAAATACTTGCGTATCAATTAGCTGTATTGAGAGGTCTGGATCCAGACCGTCCGCGAAATCTGGCCAAAAGTGTAACGGTGAATTAAATGCCAACCAAACTCATAATATTCGATTTGGAAGATGTTCTATTCCAGTCCTGGCACAAGATATCCCAGAAGCTCGATGTGGACGAGCAAGATTTCAAAATGATTGATCACTCGGACTTGAGAATAGATCTGCAGCTGGGCAAGATTACAGAGGATAGATTCTTCGAGGAATTCATTAAGATGACTCGTACAAAATATTCCGTCGAAGAGCTGAAAACACTTGTAAGAGAATCATTAGTTCCGATTGAAAGAATGTTGGATCTCGCCAAAGGTCTGAAATCCCGCTACAAGATTGCAATACTTTCAAACTTTACAAAGGAATGGGCAGAATATCTGATAAAAAAATACGAGCTCGACAAAACATTTGACGCGACATTTTGGTCATTCGAAAAAGGAATCAAGAAGCCATGGCATGATGCTTATCTTGAGGTAACAAAACATTTTAACATTAAACCAGAGGACTCGCTTTTGATTGATGACAAGATTAGAAACACCGAAGCTGCTGTTAAATTAGGATTCAATGCAATACTGTTTGAGAATTACGAGCGACTAAAGAGAGAGCTCAATAATTTCGGCGTTAATACAAGACCGAATGTAGTTTTGATTGGCGGTGGCACAGGTTTACCAATTGTAATATCGGGTCTCAGAAAATATGACGTCAATCTTACAGCTATAGTTACAGTTATGGACAACGGCAGAAATTCTGGTCAATTAAGGAAAGATTATGGAATTCTACCGCCTGGCGACATAAGAAACTGTCTGGTCGCATTGTCGGACGCCGACGATACACTAAAGAGCGCGTTTGGTTACAGATTCTTGGACGGGTATCTGGAAGGGACAAACATAGGAAATCTTTTGTTGCTTTCATTCACCAAATTGTTCGGTTCATTCGAAGAAGCCATCAAGCAAGCTGGGAAAATTCTGAACGTGCAAGGCAAGGTATTTCCCGTTACCAATGCGAATGTAAATGTCTGCGCCAAGTATGAGAATGGTATGTTTATAGAAGGTGAATATCAGATAAGAAATGAAAACAAAATCAAATCTTCAATATCCGAAATATTTCTCAAATCAGCAGATAATGTAAAAGCCCTTCCCGAAGTGATACAAGAAATAGAAAATGCAGATATGATTGTCATAGGTCCAGGCGGATTGTACACAAGCTTGATACCTAATTTCCTTGTTGAAGGTGTCTCCCACGCCGTTATGAAAAGCAATGCAAAGAAAGTTTTTGTGTGCAATGTGATGACACAACCTTATGTGACAGATGACTTTACTGTTTCAAAACATGTTGATGCGTTGGAAAAATATCTTGGTAAAGGCGCATTGAATTATGTCGTTGCCAATACAAAATACCCGGACTCGGAAGTTTTGAATCATTTTGAGAAATTGGGTGCCGGTATAGTGGAACTTGATAAAGAAAACTTGAACAGCACGAATGTTGTAGAGGGCGATTTTCTGAAAAATAAAATGGAATTCAAGTGGGCTGAGCTGGGTTTGTTAACTCACGATTCGGAGAAACTGGCATCTTCTCTGATTAAAATTCTCAAGTGATACGAATGGAAGCTGTAATGTTATTGGCAGGGGAGAGTACGCGCATGAGACCCCTTACATGCACAAAACCTAAACCTCTTTTGAAAATTCTTAATAAAACCATACTTGAACACAATCTTGAACAGTTGGAACAGAATGGCATAAAAGATGTGGTCATGGTATTGGGATTCCTACAGGACGACATCAAAAGATTTTTGGGAAAATTCAATCAATTCAATTTCAAATTTGCCACACAAAAAGAGCATCTTGGGACAGGCCATGCATTGCTACAGACTGAAAGTCTGATTAAAGGTGAGAAATTTTTGGTTATGAATGGCGACGATTTTTATCACCATGAAGATATTCGGAAATGTTTGGACAATGAAATGTGCGCTACAGCAAAGGAAGTTGATAATCCTGAAAGGTTCGGTGTTTTTGTGGTTGAAAATGGTTATGTAAAAAATCTTATCGAAAAATCTCAAACACCTCCCTCAAACTTGGCTAATACGGGCCTTTATATTCTGAACAAAAATATTTTTGATTTTCTCAGAAAAGTTGAAAAATCTGAAAGAAACGAGTTTGAATTAACAGACGCAATCGTGCAAATGAGCAAAGAACATCCCGTCAAATGCGAAATAACAAACAACTGGATTCCAATTGGCTATCCTTGGGATTTGCTGACAGCTAACGAAATTAAAATGAAAGAGACTGAAAATCGCATAGATACAACCGCATCTATAGATAAAAATGTTACAATAAAAGGAAATGTCAGGATAGGAAAAAACACTGTAATCAAGAACGGTGCTTACATTGAAGGACCAGTTATAATAGGAGACAATTGCACGATTGGACCAAACTGCTATATAAGAGAAAATTCTGTAATTGGCGATGGATCCAAAGTCGGGAATGGAAGTGAAGTCAAGAATTCTATCATAGGATCGAACACCAACATCAGTCATTTATCTTATGTTTGTGACTCTATAGTCGGTGACAACTGCAATTTCGGTGCTGGAACCATAGTTGCCAATTTGAGACATGATGACAAAACCATAAGATCCATGGTGAAAGATGATTTGGTAGACACTTCTAGAAGAAAGTTTGGTGTTGTGATGGCAGACTATACTAAAACAGGAATTAATACAAGCATCTACCCTGGAGTTATGATAGGACCTTTCTCTTGGACAGTACCAGGAATTTCTATAAAAGAAAATCTGCAGCCATTAACCCTTTTAGACGAGAATGGCAAAAGACAAATTGATGAAAACAGATTTGATAAGAATGTCATTGAAAGAATACGATTTATAAAACAATTGGTGAGTAAATGATGGATACTTATGATGTTGTTGTGATAGGCGGAGGTCCGGGAGGATATACTGCTGCCATCCGTGTTGCTCAATTGGGTGGAAGAATTGTCTTGATTGAAAAAAATAAATTGGGCGGTGTGTGCAACAACTATGGATGTATACCAAGCAAAACAATGCTAAGACTCGCCGATATTATATCTAGTTTGAAAACCGCAAAGAATTTCGGAGTGAATATAACCAAATCGGATATTGACATAAAAAAACTTGTGAAAAACAGGAAAGATTTGATTGACAAACTCGCCAGCGGTGTAGAAATACTTTTGAAATCCAACAATGTTAAAATAATTTTCGGAGAAGCATACCTGAAGGAGGACAAGTCTGTTGTAGTCAAGAAAGAAGACAGTGCGAAGGAAGTCATCAGAGCAAAGAATATAATAATAGCTACTGGCAGCAGGCCATCTACACATCCCATAAAAATCAACAGCAAAAATGTCGTCAATAGCGAAGAATTTTTAACGTCGGAGGAATTGCCCGATGATATACTGATAATTGGCGGTGGACCCGAAGGTATTGAATTTGCTTGCATGCTTTCTGCTTTGGGATGCAAAGTGTCTATAGTTGAAATGATGGACAGATTGCTGCCGACTGAAGACAGGGAAATCTCTCATAGAATGGAGAAAATCGTTCTTGATAATCATGTAAAAATTCTAACAAGAACCAAAGTCGTTGAAATCAAAGATGACGGCAATTATACGAACACTAAATTCGATAATGGTTCCAATTTGAAGACGAAAAAAGTTCTGATTTCCATAGGAAGAAAACCGAATTCGGAAAATCTCGGTTTGGAACAATTGAATGTAAAGGCTACCAACGGAAAGATAATAGTGAATGACAAAATGGAAACCTCAATTAAGGGTATTTACGCGATTGGTGACGTCACTGGTGGAAGGTTTGCTCATGAGGCTATGGAAAACGGGATTGTTGCTGCGGAAAATGCAATGAAGTTAAACTCTTCGATGAATCAGATAATACCAAGATGCATTTATTCTATTCCTGAAGTTGCGTCTGTTGGCTTGACAGAAGAGGAAGCCAAGAGAAAATACAACATACTTGTCGGCACTTTCAATTTCAAATCCAGCGGTAGGGCTATGACAATGGGCGATACAAATGGTTTTGTCAAAGTCATTATAGAAAAAAAATCCAGGAAATTCATAGGTATCCACATTCTTGCCGACAGGGCATCTGACATGATAGGCGAGGCTTTGTTGGCGATGAAAGTCACTGCCGATGATATAATAAGGACAGTTCATCCACATCCAACTCTGGTAGAATCTATTAGGGAGGCCGTTCTGGATGCCTATGGCAGGGCTATCCATTCTTTGAACCAAAATAAAAAACATACGCCAAAAAGCTTGAAACATTATGTTTGATCAATGATGCTTCGAAGCCAGTCTGAACCGCGGCCAATATAAACATTGCCTATTGCATCCCAAGGATGGTTTGCTTTATCGGGGTTGATGAAAATAAGATAATTGGGACTATTCCAATATCCTCCTTCTGTATATCTTCGAACTTGGCAGATGTATTTCTCATGACCATTAATGCTAGGATATTCGTATTCTTCTCTGGCAAATGATTCGCCATTATTCTCCAGTCTGTCTATTAAATTTTTTATAAATCCGTCTTTTTCCATTTGCTTCCTGACTTCTTTCGTAACTGGTTGATCTTCTTCCCATTCTATCGTAATGCCATCTAAATATGAGATATGGTCTGGCATATTGACAAGTAGAACAAATAATCTTATAAATACAGTTTATACTAATTATATGCGCGTAATGATTATTCCTGGGAATGGCAGTTCCAACGTATATTCTGAAATTTGGTACCCTTGGATAACAAAAAAGTTAGAAAAATTGGGATTTAAGGTTATTGCTAAGAACATGCCTGATCCTGACTTAGCTAGGAAAGAATATTGGTTGCCATTTATTGAAGAACAATTAAAAGATGATAAGAATTCCATACTTATAGGACATTCTTCGGGAGCAGTTGCATCTTTAAGATACGCAGAAACGCACAAGTTGCGAGGTATTGTTCTTGTCGGTGCTTGTTACACAGATCTTGGAGATGAAAAAGAAAAGGCTAGTGGATATTTTGATCAAAAATGGCAGTGGAATAGAATAAAACAAAATGTGAGCTGGATCGTTCAATTTCATTCTTTAAATGATCCGTATATTCCAATTGAAGAAGCAAGGTATATAGCTAAACAATTAGATACAGAATACTACGAGTACCCTGACCAGGGACACTTTAGCTCTGATGTCGGTAAGAATGAATTTCCAGAGCTAGTGGATGTTATAAAAAGGAAAATAAAATAATCACATCTTTTCTACAGGTTCAATTCCAAGTAGCTTTAGACAGTTGCCCAGGACAATCTGTGAAGATTTAACCAAGTTCAACCTAAAGTTTTTCAATTCCTCGGTTTCGGCGTTTAACACTCTACATTTTTCATAGAAGTTGCTAAAAGCTGTTGATAGTTCATATGCATAATTACATATATGGGTAGGGCTTAATTCATCTCCGGATTTTTTGACTATTTCTGGAAATAGACTTAAGATTTTAATTAACTTCTTTTCTTCAGGCATCAAATTCTGACTTGTTTTTTTCCCTAACTTTTTTGCTTTCTCAAGAATACTGCAACATCTCGTATATGCATATTGAATATAGGGTCCTGTGTTACCTTCCATGGATATGGCTTCGTTAATATCGAATGATATTTCTGACGATACATTTACCTTTAAGAAATAATACTTGGCCGCCCCAATAGCTACGGCTTCAGCAACCTCCAATTTTTCTTTTTCTGAATAATCTTGTTTTTTAATATATTTCTCTAAGATGTTTTTCTTTAATTCATTCAACAACCATTCTCCTTCAACTACATTCCCGAGTCTTGATGACATTTTACCTTCTTTTAATCTAACCCATCCATATGCCAAGTGCATCTGTTTATCTTTGAATTTCTTAGAATCTAGCAACTCTTCAACTTTGAATGTTACTTTAAAGAAACTTGACTGTTCAGGACCAACAACGTGAACGCACTTGTCGACTTTTCCAAATTCTGAAAATTCTAATTCGGCCAAGCCTAGTTCTTTTGCCTCGTACGTCGGAAATCCCAAGTTATTTACGAAAACTCTTTTATCCAAGCCATATTTTTCGCCATCAAATATTGTAGCACCTTCGCTAGTAGTTAAAATACCTTTCTTCAAAGCCTTCTTCGTTATCTTTAGCCCTGGCTCAGCAACTTCTGACTCGAAATAGAGTCTGTCGAACTTTGTGTAAACTCTCTTGTAGATTATATCGAAATAATTTAGACTCCATTTTCTGGTTTCCTTCCATAGTTTCATGACTTTAGGATTTTTTTCATATACCTTTCTATTTAGTTCAATAATCTCGTTTTTCGTATTATCATTCTCATACGCTTTATTACCTTCTACATATGCTTTTCCCAGAAATTCTATTTTTTTATCCAGAGACGACAATTTTTCCATGCCGAGATTTTTTATTCCCCATAGACATTTTGCAATATGTAGACCAACATCACCTTGATAGTTGGCTCTTACAACTTCTGAACCGTTGTGTTCTAGTATTCTCGAAACAGATTCACCAGTTGTTATGTTCCTCAGATGACCTATGTGAAATAATTTGTGGGTGTTAGGATGTGCAAATTCTACAATTATTTTTTGTTTTCGTTTACCTTTTCCGTAATTTTCTTTTTTTGCCAGAACTTCTTTTAAGACAGTTGTTGCTAATTTAGAGTAGTTGTAAAAGAAATTAACATAAGCACCCCTTGCTTCAACCTTTTCGATTACAGAAACCCTCGGTAATTTTATTTTCGACGCGATTCCATTGGCTATCTCATTTGGATTTCTTTTCTGCTCTTTAGACAAATGGAAACACGGAAACGACAAATCACCAAATTCTTCCTGAGGTGGATTCTCTAGATTCTCTCGTGTGATTGTTATACCTACAGACTTCAGAATTTTCAAAACTTCATTTTCAAACATTACAATCCCCTATAATTATTACTCGTTTCTTTTAATTTACCTAGTTCTACGACCATTGTTTTCTCTATACAATTATCATATAATGGGCACTTGACACAATCCTTAGCAATCTTTTGTATGGGTCTTTTATCTTCAAGTACAAATCCATAATTGGCGAAAATTTGAGGTGTCTGTGTCAATGTATAAAGTTTGATGTATCCCCTATTTTCGGCTTCTTCTTTAATCTTGCTCACAAGGCGTGACGAATATCCCCTCTTTTGATAATCATGATGCACTACAAGCGACCTCAATTCAGCTATCCCGTCATATTCGATAATCGAGGCACATCCAACAACACTACTCTTAACATCTGCTACAAAAAAATCCCCTTTCGCAACATCTCCTCTAATCTGCTCAACAGACAAAGGCAGCAAGAATCCTGAAAATTTATCATCGTTTAACTTGAACTTGTAGAGCTCTATTAGCGAGTGTATAGAATTAACATCGTCTGATTTTGCTTTCCTTACTTGAACGTATTCTTTCTAATTCACCAGACACATATCTCACTAATTAGATATGCACGACAAACTATTTAAATTTTTTATCCGAACCAAAGTTTGATTTCTTTCTCTGCTTCTTCCTTGTTCCCAGACAAGTGGACAAGATTTTGCGTTGCCCTTTTTTCCCTGTTCGCCTGCAAAATAGAGTCCTTTCCGAAATCCCTGCGAATAGTACCCTTATCTGCTCTTGCAGGATCAGTAAATCCCCCAATTTTTCTTGCATATGCTATGGCGTCTTCCCTTTCCAGCACCATTGCTATCACAGGAGATGATGTTATGAAATCAACAGACCATTGTCTCAGCGTCTCTCCAATCTTCCTTGGATCATCTGTGCCGAAAATCTTCTTTGCTTCACTTCCGGCGGTATCCAATGTTTTCTTGCCCATTCCGAGAATCTGTTCATCTGTAGCGGCATAGTGCTTGTCAGCGAATTTCTTGTCGACCTTCGCCATCTTCATCGCGACTATTTTAAAACCCTCTTCCTCAAAACGATTGATAATCTTCCCGACAAGCCTTCTTTCCATAGCATCCGGTTTCAACAAGACTAGAGTTCTTTCCATGGGCATAAAATCACTTTATTTTCTTTAATTCTTGTTTTATATCTTCAAAAACCTTTCCTATTTTTTGGTCGGCATTGACGATTATGGGCGTAACTTTGTTTCTCCAATATTCAAATGCGGGATAAGTCTGTGTCGCATAAATTTCCAGCCTTGTTTTAGTGACTTCGGGTTTGTCCAAATCGCTGATATACAGCTCTCCTCCGCACTCGTCGCAGATATTGTCATTTTTAGGAGGATTGTACAGAAGATTGAATGTGGTCTGGCAGTTTGAGCACGTCCTTCTGTTTGTGATGCGTTCAATCAGCTTGTCCTTCAGGATGTCCAGATAAATGACAGCGTCTATTGCTTCGTTTAACTTGTCCAGGATTCTTTCCAAATATAGTGCCTGATTAACATTTCTGGGATAACCGTCAATTATGAATCCTCTTCTGCAATCCGGTTGGCTCAATCTTTTTTCAACAAGAGCATTTGTGATGTCATCGGAAACTAGAAAACCCTTTTTCATAATATTCTCTATTTTCCTACCAAGATCGGTCTTCCTCAGCATTTCTGTCTCAAAAATATCCCCGGTTGCGATTTCCACTATTTTGTAGGTTTTGGCAATATTGTGCGACTGTGTTCCTTTTCCACATCCTGGGGGACCGAAGATCAGTAAACGCATGAAAGCCTCTTTAATTTAAATTAGTTAGGAATCTTTATTTATCTAGGGCTGGTGTAGTTTAGTCTGGCTATAAAACCGAAAGGTTTAGTTTACGCCGTGCTCATATTGTCTATGAGCTTTGATAAAAAGATGACATAAGATACGCGGAGGCTCGCGAGTTCAAATCTCGCCACCAGCATCTCTTTCAAATATAACAGGGTCCACTTTACCTTCAAGTATACTTCTCCTAGTAGATAGCGTAGTTTTCGGCGGACAAAAGCCGAATCTTTTCCAAATTAAATATTTAGATGTATGAATCGGACTACTAGACCCAATTAAACCCATCCATAAATCTAGGCTTTTCCTACCACTTATGAATAAAGAATGTTCTATAATTATTGTTCCAGTTGAGCTACCTTTTTTCTCATCAAGATAGGTATAGTATGTAAATCTAAATTTAGAAAGTATATCTGCCATTTGCAAAATAAGATCTTTACTTATTGAGGCAATATGAATTACCGGATAGTAATGGACGTCTTTATACTTTTTCTTGAAAGTTAAGGAACCATCCGTATCAAAAATACCCCTTATACAATCTAGAACGAATTTCGAATCAAAGACAACTTTAGGAATAGTTATCTGGCCTTTATCTCCACTTGGTAAGCCTAATGAGAGCTTGTACATGGCTAACTGTTTTGAAGAAAAAAGCGTATACAGACTGCCATCTAATGGTCTTTCTTTCGGTTTTACTTTTAGCGAGTATAAAGAATGTATTATCCTACAAACGTATTTCATGTAATCTTTCTCTTCTATACTCAGACAAACATAATACTCATAGTGGCCAGATTCGGGTCTAATTAATAGAGAGCCATCTCCTATATGTATTCCAATTTCTTCCGCTAATTCTGGACCCATTTCTTTCGGTATTATAATCCTTTTCATTTTAACTATCCCACATAAAATTTGTTAACTAGACATACCTGTCTTTCGGAGGGGGTCATTTCCCACATCTTTTCCGGAGAAGCGAATACAAATTATATTACAATATACTAAAGTAAAAGAAGCACTCTATTTGAAAACGAAGGTGTAGTTTGGTTTATTTGGATCTCCTTGTCTTTTTCTTGCTTTTGAAAAACCATTCGTATATCCCATATGACCAAGACAGGGTGAAAACTATACTTACAAAAATTACGCCCCATTGTTGATTGACGAAGGAAGTGATAAACCAAAACGGTTGCGAAAGCAATCCAGCTACGAAACCCCACTTATTTTTCTTGGCGACTAAAATAATAGCTAAAGTTCCTAGAACAAAAATTGCTGCTTGTGATATCGTGTCCCACATATTTACTATTAGTGTATTTATAGAATAGTATAAGACTTGATTGACATGAACAAAAGTGACATCACCAATAAGACAGTAGAGTACGTCAGAAATTTACTAGAAAATGAATCGACAGGTCACGATTGGTGGCATATCTACAGGGTGTGGAATAATGCGAAATTCATAGCGAAAAATGAAAAGGCGGATTTGTTTGTTGTTGAAATTGCAGCCTTGTTGCATGACATAGCTGATTGGAAATTCCACGATGGCGACGATTCTGTGGGACCTAATATGGCTAGAGAATGGCTTGAAAAGTTGAAATCTGATGAAAGCATAATATCACATGTCTGCGAGATCATAAAAGAAATCTCTTTCAAGGGTGCCGGGGTAAAATCCCTGATGAAGACAAAAGAAGGAATGATTGTTCAGGATGCTGACAGATTGGACGCATTAGGAGCAATAGGCATTGCCAGAGCATTCGCATACGGCGGACACAAAAATAGGATGTTGTATGATCCGAAAATAAAGCCGAAAGTACATAACTCAAAAGAGGAATATTTCAACTCGGGTGGAACTACGATAAACCACTTTCACGAAAAACTGCTTCTACTGAAGGACATGATGAACACAGAAACCGGAAGAAAATTGGCAGAAGAAAGGCACAAATTCATAGAACAATTTCTAGACAGGTTCTTCAAAGAGTGGGAGTTAAAAACTTAAAAGTGGAATCATATTTTAAAATCATGTCTCGATTAGCTCAACGGTAGAGTGAGCGGCTGTGGTATCCGAAAGGATGCAGATCCCGCTAGACCGGGGTTCAACTCCCCGATCGGGACCTATTTTTATATCTTTACTTGTAATTATCCAAAACTGGATGAAAACAAGCCTAACCTATTGTAGATAAGGACATTCTTCTTCTGTAGGTCTTCTATCTAACCTTTTGAAATATATCCTTGGTGGATTAACTGATATGTTTGTTATACAATAACTTGGACCATCGGGATTATTCAAGTCCTGAGGTAGAAAGGCACCAACAATAACTGGAAACATTTTCCCAGGTACTTTGTCATTTTCAAAATAAACAATATACCCATAATCTTTATCGCCTTCCACTGCCTCATTAGAGGTTCATTTCCCTTGATTTCTCCTTCATACTCTGCTAAAAAACCTTTGAATATATAATCAGAACCCTCTACTCTTTCATTTGTTGTGACATACTTTACTCCAGACTGTTGTGAGCATGCGATAGCCCCAAAGGTTCCTAGCGTTGTCAATCTAAGAAACTGCCTTCTAGAAAATTTCATTAAAAATAATGAGAAAAACAAAGACTTAAGCTTTCAGCTCTCAAAACAACCTTTAAATACTTCTTCTCTATAATAAACTTAGTCTCACGAACTATTGGCGTTAGGCTTTTGACAGCGTCAATTGACGGCGAATGAAAGAGTTCTATTCTAGTTCGTGGTACACAGCTTTAATCTGCATTAGCGTTGCAGGTAAAGGTCAATCATGATGAAACCTTTAGAGGGTTAGACCGCCAATTCTGGCTGATCCCGCCAGAGACCATTGCTATCCGAGTTCTACTAAGCCATGCGAGCCGATCGGGTTTAGACCCGAGGCGAATTGCTCCGTAATACGTAGTCAACCTGCCCTTAGCTGGCGGACAACCTTGGGAAACTGAGGCTAATCCGCCATAGTTCTGGTTAACTGGAATGTGACTAGAACAAAAGCTTTTGCGGCTAAGGATGGGACTGCGGCCGATCAGGCTGTTGATGGTGTAACGAACTATCAAACCTATTACCGGTAGGGGCTATGGAAGTAGGAACCCCGAGATGGACTCTGAGACATGAGTCCAGGTACTACGGTACGCAGCAGGCGAGAAAACTTTTCAATGCCTTCACGGGCGAAAAGGGGACTTGGAGTGCTTCTGCACTGCAGAAGCTTTTGCTCTCTGAAAACACGAGGGTGAATAAGGGCCGGGCAATACGGGTGCCAGCCGCCATATTAGCAATTAAAAGTTGTTAGTACGGAAAACGGTAATACCCGAGGCCCGAGTGATGGTCACTGTTATTGGGTCTAAAGCGTCCGTAGCCGGCTTGATAAGTTCCCTGTGAAATCTGTCAGCAAACTGGCAGGCTTGCGAGGAATACTGTCAGGCTTGAGACCGGGAGAGGGTAGAGGTACTTCCAGGGTAGGGGTTAAATCCTTTAATCCTAGGGGGACCACCTGTGGCGAAGGCGTCTACCTAGAACGGGTCTGACGGTGAGGGACGAAGGCTAGGGGAGCGAACCAGAATGAGGTAAGAGCCTTTTTTGGGCTCATACGGGATTAGATACATCCGATGTCTAATCAATACTGGGTGCTAAATACCCCGGTACATAAGGAGGACAAAAATTCTTCTAACTTCATAGAAAACTTTAAATACTAAGAAATGTATATAAATAAAGGACGATTAAAAATGGATTCGAGAAAAGCCTACGTACTAGGATTATTTGCAGGAGATGGATGGTTTGAAAGTAGAGGTGTGACTATTGGAACAACTAGTGAATCTTTTGCAAGTAAAATAAAACAAGTAATGGAACAAACCTTCAATAAACATATTGTATTAAAACCAAGAATTTACAAAGACGGGCATAAAATGTTCCTAGTAAGTTTACATTCTAAAGAGATTTGCGAAGAATTCAAGCAAATTCTACAAACAAGTAAGAAGAAATCAACAACGTTCAAAATTCCCGAAATGACAACAGAACAGAAAAGATCTTTCGTGGCAGGGTTATTTGATGCGGAAGGTTATACATACCTTTGGAAAAGGAAAACCCCACGAGTTTCGATGGAAATATTTCATGAAACTGCATCTAAATTCGTACAGGATGTTCTGTTGAAAGATGGAATTAAGGGTTTTGTAAGCAAATGTGGAGATGGTGGATTTAAATTTGATGTGACAGGCGAAAAATACATTTTAGCTCTTTTTAAATTGTATCCTTTTCTAAAATTATGTCCTCCTTGTGCGGGATAGTCCTAGCAGTAAACAATGCCCACTTGGTGTTGCAATCTTCTTGGGAGATTGCAGTGCCGGAGCGTAGGTGTTAAGTGGGCCACCTGGGGAGTATGCTCGCAAGGGTGAAACTTAAGGGAATTGGCGGGGGAGCACACAAGCGGTGGAGGCTGCGGTTCAATTGGATTCAACGCCGGAAATCTCACCAGAGGCGACAGCAGGATGAGGGTCAGGCTGAAGGTCTTACCAGACAAGCTGAGAGCTGCTGCATGGCCATCGTCAGCTCGTATCGTGAGACGTGCCGTCAAGTCGGTTAACGAGCGAGATCCACATCTCATGTTGCTAATGGCTTCTCCGGAAGTCATGCACTCATGGGAGACTGCTGGTGATAAACCAGAGGAAGGAGTGGGCGACGGTAGGTCAGTATGGCGCGAACCTTCTGGGCTACACGCGGCCTACAATGCATGCCACAATGGGATGCAATACTGAAAAGTAAAGCGAATCCCCTAAAAGCATGCCCAGTTCAGATCGTGGGTTGTAATTCATCCACGTGAAGCCGGAATCGCTAGTAGGCGAACGTCATCAAGATAGGATGATGTTTGATGAACTTAATGCAGCAGTTTGATACAAGATGATAACAAAACAATTTGGAATCATCATTCTGTTGTGAAATCGTTCGCCGAATAGGTCCCTGCTCCTTGCACACACCGCCCGTCAAGCCAATCGAGTGAGTTCTCATCGAGGCTCGTCAGAAATGTCAAGTCGAGTTGAGGGCTCGCGAGAGGGGCTAAGTCGCCACAAGGTAGCCGTACGGGAACATGGAAATCTGGGCGCAAATGCGTTTTTAGATGATAATATGGCTTGACTCTGATTTGATGATGAGTCGGAGGTGAGTTGATAAATATCCTAGATTCCATCCTAAGTGCGGCTGGATCACCTCCTAAAGATCCAAGATGTGCAAGAAGCGAGTCTAACCCTCAAAGGCATCAAAAGATTAACTTTACCTGTCAACAAATATTTCTAAAATTCTCAAGAAAGTGACCTCAGATAGCTTTATATACTAGTAATACAATTATTTATATACAATAGAAAATAGTGATAAGAATGACAGAAGAATACTATTTGCTGGGTGCATTAAGAGACGGCTGTTTATCTACAGAGTGGACTATAGTTTATGTCCAACAGTGTAAAGAATGGTTAACTGATGTAATAATCCCTAAATTCAAAATGGCTTTTGGAATTGATTTATCACAACATAAACTTTACTGGATGGATGGAGCTTGGAGATTAAAATTCAAAAGCAAGAAAATTTGGAAAGAATTAACTTTATTGAAAAGTTCATTACCAATTGATAGAGAAACACAAAAGTTATACATTCAATCATTTTGGGATGCTGAAGGTGGATGTCCAAGATTTCCAGATAAGTCAAAAGCTCTCTACTTAAGTTTTACACAAAAAGATAAACAATCACTAGAAGAACTCAAACAAATGTTAATTGAAACTTTCGGAATCAAAACAGGAAGTGTTAGATTATCTGATAGAAAGAAAGATGTTTGGAGGGTATGCATTGAAAGTAGAAAAGAGATGTTGAAGTTTATCGAGCTAATCGGATCTGCACATCCAGAAAAGAAATTAAGATTAGAGAAGATAGTCGATATTTTGAAATCCAATTAAAATTATAAGCAATTAGTAATATTATGAGAATCGAAAAGAAAGTCTGGCCGGAATATTTTAAGAAAATATTGGATGGTGACAAAAAGTTCGAATTGAGGCTGGCCGATTTCGAATGCAATCCAGAAGACGTCTTAGTTCTGAAGGAATGGAATCCCAACACAAAAGAATACACTGGAAGAGTTGTAGAAAAGAGAGTTCAGTATGTTCTTAGAATCAAAGATGTGAAATTCTGGTCTAAAGAGGATATAGAAAAATATGGTCTTCAGATAATTTCATTTGAATAAACTTTTAAAATATAGTTGCACAGTAATATTCACGGGCCGGTATATCAGTCTGGTAGATAGCTCCGCTTGCACCGGAGAGGCCTTGGGTTCAAATCCCAACCGGTCCACTGACCAATTCTTAAATATCAAATCCTTTAATTGAAACTATGACCGAACAAAAATTTCATGTAGGCGTAAAGGCACTGATTCTGAACGATAAAAATGAAATTCTTATTTTAAGAGCCAATCCTTCCGAACTGCGAAGACAGGCAACCCATTGGGATTTACCTGGCGGAAGAATAAAAGAAAATGATTCGATCGAAGAAACTTTACGGAAAGAGATAAACGAAGAGCTGGGAGTTGATAATATAAAAATAGTAGAACACTTTGATACAAGCATTTCGAATATCAAAATACCGCTTGATGATGAAACAGTCGGATTGATATTGATAGTTTACAAATGCAAATTGCCCGATAACAACGTTGACTTAAAACTAAGCTTCGAACATCTTGAATACAAGTGGGCGAGTGTTGATGAAGCGAAAGAATTGTTGAAATTCAAATTTGGAAATTCCTTCATTGAAAAATTGGATTTACTTTAATTCTCGCAAATCAAAACACAATTTTATTGATTTTAAAAGACAACCAGAAGCTTTAAATACTTAGGATTCCTATATAGAATATCCAAAATGGATGCTCTAAATGGAATTGGTACATATGTTAAAAAAAGATTGGAAGCAAAAATTGTCCGATTTCTTTGCAGGGATAGGATTGACAGATCAAATCATAGACAATATGAAATTATTAGAGTGGCTTGTAGAAGATGGTAAAGCAAGAGTTATCACTTGTATACAACAAGCAAAAGATAACGGAGTAAGGTACTCTGTCTTAGAGGATATAACAGAAATCCCCAGAACAAATCTAATAAGAATTCTAAAAGAACTAAAAGAATCCGGGATCATTGTACAACGTGATGTGGAAGTCACTGAACCTAGAAAAGAAAAGATTTCAGTATACTTCTACAATAAAAAGAAATTTGGCTTTTCTATTGAAAACTTTGTTAATAGTTTGATGGTAATTTCAAGGAACGAAATCACAGAATTCAAAAAGAGAATGTGAGGTAGCAGAAAATGAATAATCCAGTACCAATACATCTGATAAGAAATATCATGGAAGTATATAGACCTAAATATTTCTGTAATGTTTGTTTGGAGCAATTTAAACAAGTAGCAAACTTCAGGAAACATAAGAGACAGACTACTCACATGTTGCCTGAGAATTTAAATGTACAGAGGGTAAAAATAAAATGAAACAAGAAATAACTAACTTTGAAGGTTTACTATGTAATGAATGTGCGAGTAGACTTTCCGAGGTTTTTGGAATGACAAAAGCACAAATCCAGAATGGAGGAATGAAAGAAATAGTATGGAAACTTCAATTAGCAGAAATTACTATGAAAGAGGCAGGAGTCCAATTTGATCAGAAACTACTTGTAAGCGAGGCGATAACCGCTGTGAACGAGGCGTGGGTTGACAAGCGTTTACAAGAACAAGACAATAGATACTATGAAGAACTCGATAAGAAAGATGATAAAATCAATGAACTTAAAATACAGATTGAAAAGATAAAATTAGAAACAATAAAACAAACTGAAAATGAACTAAAGAAAGAATACGCAGAAAAGTTAAAGCACCACGATGAAATCAAACACAAGCTACTTAAAAGAGAGAATCAAATAGAAAACCTAACAAAGGAATTAGAAGCATATAAATCAAAAGAAAAACTACAGCCAGTAAAGATGGGTGATAAACTAGAAGACATAGTAGCTGATGCTTTGAAAAGAGCATTTCCAATGGACGATATTATACCAGAAAGAAAAGGTAAAAATGAAGTTGATATAAAAGAGACAGTTAGAGACGGTAAAAAGATTCTAGGTAAAATACTAGTGGAGTGCAAAAATACCCAAAAATGGAACAATAATTGGATAAAAACTGTACTGGCTCATGGTAAAAGAGAAAATACAGAATTCCTCGTAATAGTTACAAACGCGATACCAAACGAGAAGTTCATTAGTCCACTTGGACTAGAAAAAGAAGGCGTTCTAATAACAACACCTGACAAGTCAACTTGGGTTGTAGCTTTCATACGTCAGGCAATTGTAAGAACTTCCGAGGCTATCAATAAATTAGAAAACGAAAGAGAAAGACTCTCTAGACAGGCGGAAGTCAGACAAAAATTGTTAAAGATGATAAAGAGTGATGATTTCAAAGCTGTATTTTCGGCCTGCGAAAACATTCAACAAGACGTACAAGAAATTAGAAACAGGATAAGCAAAGTAAAGGTTGAGATAGACAACTCAACAATATCGATAGAGCAACTGGTTAAAACAATAACAAACACAAATACAAAGTTTAGTGAAGCTTTCGAGAGATTAATTGTGTAGCTTCACTTTCCTTTTCAAATCAACAACTCAAACTCCTTTAGAAGAAAAATTAAATTCAACATCTCTATTGAAGCTTCATAAAAATTTAAGTTAATCAAAAACTATATAAAGTACACCGTTCATAAAAATTTAAAAGATCGGCGATACTATGTCAGCTCAATAAGCTCATAGGAGTGTTTTTCTACACGTTGCTTCTTCGATAATTTTCTAAAATTCAAAAAGAAGCAATCTACGTCGTGCACCTCCTTAAGCAACTAAGGGGGAAAGAGTGAAGGTTGATGATTGTAGTTTAGCGCTGACGATAAGATGAAGAGCGAACTGTCAAAAGAAACCATAAGATGACACTATTCATAGGATCAGGTTGGTCAATAAGGCCTGTTAATAGTAAGCCACTTGGTGGATAGCCAGGTTTCAATAGCTGAAGAAGGTTGTGCCAAGCTGCACAAAGTCTGGGTTATCCGCAGGGAGGAATCGACCCCAGAATTACCTAATGCGAATCGTAGCCCGTTAAGGGCTATCCCGAAAGGGAGAGTAACGCGGAGAATTGAAGCATCTTAGTACCCGCAGGAAAAGAAGTCAATAGAGATTTCGCTAGTAACGGCGAGTGAAGGCGAAAGAGAGTAAACCGAACACCCTGTGAAAGCAGGGATGGATGTGGGGTTGCAGGACTTGGGCACTTCTTAACTTTCCGATCTAAAGTCTGCTGGAAAGCGGCACCTCAGAGGGTGATAGTCCCGTAGGAGAAAGGAAGAAAGAGGATTCCAAGCATCCTAAGTACTGTTCTTCGGATATAGAGCAGGAATCTACTAGGCATTAACTAGTAACTCTAAATACTATTGAAATCCGATAGCAAAGTAGTAAAGTGATTGAAAGCTGAAAAGCAGAGCGAAAGCTCGGCGAAAAGAGCTTGAAACCAAGTGGTCATAGTTGGATATGGTCTGGAAGGTTCTGTTTCGAAGGAACGTGTCGTAAGGCGCAAGTACGAGAAGCAGATTACAGGATCATATTGTCCGTTCCGAAAAACGGGGCAGGGAGTTTGTTCTAGTAGCAAGGTTAATTGGTCTAAGCCAAGCAACCATAGCGAAAGCGATATGTTCGTATCCGCTTCAAAGCGGTGTGGAACATGGTATGAAAGTACCTGGAGTTACTAGAATAAGACCTGAAACTGGGTGATCTAACCCTGGGTAGGGTGAAGCCTTCCGAAAGGAGGGTGGAGGCCCGTTACCGGTTGTGAGTTACAATTCCTTCGGGTGATCCGGGGTTAGGGGTGAAAAGCCTATCGAACCCAGTGATAGCTGGTTCCCCTCGAAATGCATCTTGGTGCAGCCTGGTCTGAGGTGTGCAGGAGGGTAGAGTTACTGATTGAGTAGCCAAGGGTCGAAAGGCCCAGCTTCTCTGTCAAACTCCGAATCTCCTGTAACCGTAGACGACCGGAGTTAGGGTGTTGGGGTAAGCTCGACATCCGAAAGGGAAAAAACCCAGACTTGGGCTAAGGTCCTTAAATGCTGACTAAACGAAGAAGGGAGTGTGAATCCCCAGACAGTAGGACTGTAGGCTTAGAAGTAGCCAACAGCCAAGAAGTGTGTAACAACTTACCTACCGAGGATTTATGCCCTGAAAATGGAAGGGACTAAGTCAGCTACCGATACCCAAGCTCTCGAAAGAGAGGGTAGAGGGGTGTTCTCCGTGAGCAGAAGCATCTGCGTAAGCAGGTGTGGATCACTGAGAAATAAAGATCCTGCCGAAAGTAGCATCATAGCTGGATGAGAATTCCAGCCGCCTGAAATCCAAGGGTTTGTCAGCCATGATCGTCAGCTGGCAGTTAGTCGATCCTAAGGATGTCGCTAATCTAAGCATCCGAAAGGGAAATCGGTTAATATTCCGATACCATGGAGGTACGCGCGGTGACGCAAGTCAAGCTCGAGACGCTTTGTGATAGGCAGACGCAAGTTAACTGTTGAAGCCTCTGGAGTCTTATCATGAGGAGAAGGAGGTGAATGCAGGAATAGCTCTGCGTATGCAGAGTTCTGTTGATTCATGGAGTCCATGAAAATCGAGTTTGAAAGGATCCTTCATGTCCGTACCGAGATCCGCCACTGGTGGATTTGCTGAGAAGGCAAAGGCGTGTTGGGACAACCCATTCCAAGGAACTCGGCAAATTAGCTGCGTAACTTCGGAAGAAGCAGTGCCTGTGGTTTTCCGCAAGGGGAACTGCAGGTTTCAATAACAAGGGAGGAGCGTCTGTTTAACAAAAACGCTGGAGACTGCAAGCCTGAAATGATCAACCACTAGGTTTATATTTCATAAATGCTATACTAGACAAGTATGTACGAAATAGAGAAACTTCTGGTAATGCTAGTAACTGAAGGCAGTGTATCTAAGGGAGTAAGAACTTGGAAAATTTCTTTCAGGAATAAATCACAAAATTTAATAGATTTGTTCGTAGAAACCTTTGAGAAAATATTCGGCACCAAACCAAAAATAATGGAAGAGAAAGATGGTACAATAATTGCATACAAATACTCTACTGAAATTGCAAAGGAATTGTTCAAACATTTAATTCACTTTAGAACTAAAAGTTGTGCAGAGAAGCCAATTTGTCCCGAATACAAAAAGAATAAAGAAGAGCATTTGAAAGAATGTATTATTTGCGAAGGAAAACCCTTCCATAAAGTACAACTGCCGAATAGCATCTTCAAATTGCCTATTGAAGAAAGAATGTTTCTAGTCAAAATACTGGTTTCTGCAGAGGGACATTTAGTATTTACACAGATATTTGGAAGAAGACCAAATGAATTAGTAAGACATATAATAGTGACCTGTTACCATCCCGCGCTGAAAGTGCAATTCAAAAATTTGATAGAATCTTGCGGATTTAAATGCAAATTTCAAGATAATGTTAAAATCAGAATTTCCGGTAAGGAGAGTCTGGTAATGTTTAAGGAGATGGTGGGATTTTTTCCTGATTTAATTGTCAGTGGAAAAGGAAAATGGGGAGGTACTCCTAAACAAGAACTATTGGATAAAATGATTGAATCTTTTGTGAACTAGTGGTTGATCACAGGAAAAGGTTAGTACAGTCTCTGATGTCTACCCAGTGCCGGTGTGTGATACTCAGGTTCAACTGAGCGAAGCCCCGGTAAACGGTGGCGGTAACTCTGACCGTCGTAAAGTAGCGTAATCCCTTGCCGTTTAATTGACGGCCCGTCTGAAGGACTTCACGACTTCTCCACTGTCTTGGGATGGTACCCAGCGAAATTGCTATTCAGGTGAATAGGCCTGAGACCTCCTGTGGGAAACGTAGACCCCGTAGAGCTTTACTACAGTCTGATGTTGCAGTACGGTTTTGGCTGCAGAGCGTAGGTAGGACTCGCTATCAGGTCTTGCTACTACCCTTTCAAAACTGTATTGCTAACTTGCGAGAGAACAGCATCAGATGGGTAGTTTGGCTGGGGCGGTACACGCTTTATAAAGGATCAAGGGTCTCCTAAGGTTTCCTCATCCGGGTCATAGTGCGAGCTGTGGCAATGATTGCAACCTTTGATTTTGAATCAAGATGATAAGCGAGGTAGCTGATGAGTCACAATATCGGTTTGCACTACCTGACAGAAATTCGGAATAGAGTATAAACGCAAAAGGAAGCCTGACTGGATTTCGATCAGCAAGAAATCCAGCCGCGAAAGCGTGGGTTAGCGATACATCGGTTACCATTTGTGGGTGCCGGTGGTATGAGAAAAGCTACCTCGGGGATAATGGGCTCGTGGCCGGTGAAAGCTCACAGCTCTATTGGGTCGATTTATTTCCCAGTATTCGAGTAAATTGACCCGGCGCGTTGGTGCGTCGTTGTCGAAATTAGTAGTGTAAAAGCTACTAGTTGCAAATGCTCCCCCTCACCTGGCCGTGCAGTAATTTAAGATGTTGCATTTCAGGAACTGGGAACATCAGCGTGCCGGAGCCATAAAAACTCACCGATACGTTTAAATAGTAGAAATACTAGTAGATATACATTATCGGTGATGGAAATGGAACAAGAAACTTTAGCAAAACTTGAACCAAGTGTAGACTTGGGAATACTTGTAGGATTATTACTAACAGATGGAAGCGTAACATTTAACAGTAGAAGTTGGAGAATAGTATTCTCAGGTAAATCAGAAGAACTTCGTGAGTTATTTAAACAAAAGATGAAGTTACTCTTCTCTATAGAGAAGTTCAGTGAATGGACAGATGAGTTTGGTGTCAAGTCATTACAAGTGCGTCAGAAACAGGCTGCAAGCCAATTGCTTCGTCTAGTTCCAACATTCAGAACTAAACCATTCAAAGATGGCACATTTCCACAAGTAAGACTACCAGAATTTTTTGAGAAAATGTCAACAAGAGAAATGGCAGAAATAATGAAAGCTATGTTTTCAGCAGATGGTTCAATAGTTCTAGGCGTAAAATGGAGACAAGATAAGAAAATGTGGGTATTCACCCGGAGAATATGCTTGACTTCTGTAACACCATCTTTAAAGGAACAAATCGCGGAAATTCTAGAAAAAAGGTTTGGAATGAAACCGCAAATTTGGAGAAGTGATGTCGCATTAGAAAGGAAATCAGATATATTGAAGTTCAAAGAAGTGATAGGATTTGTTAAGGGTGTAAAAATATCAAAGAAAAGTAAAGTATGGGAAGGATTTGAAAAAACACAAATTCTCGGTCTTGCTATCAAAACTTTTGATTTGAAGAAAAAAGATTTACAAAAATTCAAAACCAAAGAAGATGTTATTAGTTTTCTTAAATCATTAATGGCTCCGGCGACTGTAGCATCTTAAACTGGATGCGGCCAAGGGTACAATTCTACCAGTTAATTCTGGAGAATACCTAAAGGTGTCCAAATTTCAAGTATTCAGCTTGAGGTTACACTAACTGGTTAAAAGGGGACGCTAGCTGGGTTCAGAACGTTGCAAGACAGTTCGGTCGCAATCTACAGGAGGTGTCAGTTGTCTGACCGGAAGGAAGGTTAAGTACGAAATACATTTACGTCGAAAGCTTTATAAACTCTAAAGTCTATAAATTAGACTATGGAAACATTAGCTTACTTAAAGGGTGTATTGGCGGATGGTCATATATACCAAAGAAAAGAACTCTTACGAATAGTAGTAAGACAAAAAGATAGAGATTGGTTACAAAATTCCATCTTGCCAATACTCCAACAATTAACAAATAGAGAACCAAAAATAATTCAAACACCCGATGAAATTTACAGTCTGTGGGTGTATACAAACAAAAAGTCTTTACCAAAAGAAACTTTAGAAATTCTTCTTAAACCATTGGAGGAAATAGACTTTGAAGATGAAAAAGATAAACTGTCCTTTGTTAAGGGCTTCTTCGAAGCAGAGGGTTCAATTTATCTTAATAAAAATAAGAAAAATGACATCAGAATAATAATGTATCAAAAGAATCCAAGAGTGTTGGAAAGAATTAAAGAATTTCTAGAAAAATTAGAGATTCCAGCAAAAGTCTATGGACCTTACAAAAATGGAAAGAACTCTATTTTCAGACTCATAATCTTCAAAAGAAAAAACTCAGAAAAGTTTTTGGCTATAAAACTCGAACCTTAATTCAAAATTTACAACAAAAATTAGTTTTCTTTCGATGTGATGTACGTAAAAGGAACATCCTTCCGTGGCCTCTGGTGTACCGGTTGTTAGCAGCATCGCCGGGCAGCTAAGCCATACGCGGATAAATCCTGAAAGCATCTAAGGATGAAACCGCCCGGAAAAATAGACAGCCAATCTGACTGTTGGCAGCAATGCCGGTGGTCGGACGAAGGCAGCCATAGACTATGGCGTTGATAGGAGAGCGGTGTACGCATCAAGCTTTCGAGCGAGGTGTTCAGCTGGCTCTTACTAATAGTCTGAGATTGACGGGCTTTGATAAACAACCTGATCCTATGAATAGTGAGAATTATTTTATTTAGAGCATTGTATGAAAGATTTTTAAATGTTACTCTGTATTATATTTCTGGTTGAAATGAATCGACGAAGGATATTGATTGCAGACGATGAATCTGGCATTAGAAGGATGTATGAGATTGCACTGATGGGTGTACCGAATTTGGATATTGACGTTGCCGGAGATGGACAAGAACTTGTCGACAATGTTGAAAAATATCCTGACTACAACCTAATTATAACAGACTATCTTATGCCTAGATTGAATGGTGTCGATGCCATCAGAAAAATAAGAGAATTGGGTTACAAAGGTAGTGTCATATTGATTAGTTCAAATGATTTTTCAGGAGATCATATTAAAGAAATTGAAGAATTGGGCGTTGAAGTTGTAAAGAAGCCTGTCCCAGCTACTTATATTCGATTTCAAGTTACAAACTATTTAGAAAATTCTCAATAACTTACTTCAACTGCTTCAAGGTTCTTGTTCCCAGAATTTCAAAGTATGCAATCTCTGCCCCAGGTTGAACCTTATCCGCGATTTCCTCTGGTATGTCCAGTTCAACGGTCTCGTATGTTACAAGATCCATCAATTGCGCCTTGCTGCCGGTTACAGCCAGAACCTGCGCCTGTTTCTTCAGGATTATAGGGACAGTCACTTCATCGTCGGACGGCCCCATCAAAACTTTTCTTTTATTGTCCATCAGACCGATTGCTTCCAAACGAACCTTGGACGCTCCGTGCTTTCCTGATTTTGACGACTGGATCTTTTCTACCTTGCAGGCAACATCTTCTATAACTACAAAACTTCCCGGTTTCAGGTTTTTAATCTGGGTCCTTGTCGTGTCAGCCATTCTATGTTATTATTGTTTGTTTTTATTTAAAGATTGGTTCGTCGAAATCTGTTTCAAAACAGTTTTAAATTTATCTTTTGCTCGCAAGAACGATGTCTTCCCGTTTCACAGTCACTCTTTTCGCATGTTCCGCCAGCTTCACAGATTCTCTTGCTATAGTTTCAGATTCTTCCAATAGAACTTCCTTTAATGCAACCAAAGCAGAACGGGAAACTCTTTCAGCGCCGGCTTCACGGGCGATTTTCTCCAAAGGAAACAACGGAAAATCCTTTACCATAATCAATATTGGATTCAAGTTAATATAAGTCTCCCATGACTATAGATTTTCATGAGAGTAGTCCTTGACACGAGCGCATTCATTTATCTGAATGACTTTAGGATGTTCGAGGAGATTTTTACAGTATCTGAAGTCATCGAGGAAGTGAAAGACAAGATAACCAGCCTGAAATTGCAAGGTATAACAATGGAGATTATGGAGCCGAGTGGGAATTTTGTAAAAAAAGTCATATCAGCGGCAAAAGAAACAGGCGATTATGAAAAACTGTCCAAGACAGACATCAAAGTTCTTGCACTGGCCAATGAATTCAACCTCACTATAATTTCCGACGACTATAACGTTCAGAATGTGGCAGAAAAGCTCGGCATAGATTACATGTCTGTATTCAACAAGAGGATAACCAGACTAATCAAGTGGGGCAACTATTGCAAGACGTGCAAGAACTTCTTCGAAAACGAGTCAACATGCCCCAAATGCGGTTCCAAATTAACCAGAATAGCTAGGCAAATTGGGAATTTAAGCCAAAAGGCAAAGGTTTAAATATTTAACGGTTTATACTTTAGATAACCATTTGAATTTACTTGAAAGTGATAAATGATGCCAAAAGGAAAGACGATAGGAAAATCAGGCCGAGCATGCCCTGAATGTAAAAATACTAGTTTTATTGAAGATCCTACAAGAGGTGAGCTTGTTTGCAGCAAGTGCGGTCTTGTTATGGAAGAGGAAATGATCGATACAGGACAGGAATGGCGTGCCTTTGACACAGAACAAATGTCCCGTAGGGCAAGAAGCGGTGCTCCATTGACTTTTACCAAGCATGACAAAGGACTGACTACAGAAATCGGCAAAGGTGTAGGCGAGCTTTACAAGGTTCCAACAAAGAAAAGAGCACAGTACTACAGACTGACAAAATGGCACAAGAGGCTGATAAAGTCCAAGGACAGAAATCTTTCATTCGCTTTGTCAGAACTGCAAAGAATTGTATCGTTTTTGAATTTGTCCCATTCTGTTCACGAAAGGATTGCAAGATACTATGAACAGGCTGTCAACAAGGGACTTGTCAGGGGAAGAAGCATAGAATCTGTTATCGCTGCCTTGACTTATGCAGTATCGCGTGAATTCGGTTCTCCAAGAACATTGGACGAGATAGCAGAATCAAGCGGTGAAGACAAGAGAGAAATCGGAAGGACTTATCGTTATATTTCAAGAGAACTGCAGATTAGAATTCTGCCTGCAGATCCAATGACTTATGTTCCTAGATTCTGTTCCATGCTAGGCTTGAGCGACAGGGTGCAGGCAAAGGCTGTTGAAATCTTGAAGAAAGCCAAGAAAATGGATCTCACAAGCGGCAAGGGTCCGACAGGTGTCGCTGCTGCTGCTATTTACATTGCATGCGTTCTTCTTGGCGAAAAGAGAACACAGAGAGAAGTTGCTGATACGACAAATATTACAGAAGTCACGATAAGAAATAGATATACGGAATTGGTTAAGAAACTCGGATTAGAAGAAGATTTAGAGAAGAAAGCCAAGGAAGAGTAAGTTTATACTATAGATGATAAAAAATGAAAGTTCAATCATATGAGATACTAATACCAAGAGATGCTTGGCCAGAGACATACGATCCAGTTACTCACCGAAGAACTAGTCCGGATATAAGAGGATATAGAATGTCAGATGGTATTTGGTATCATGCTGATGGAATTAGAGATGAAACAAGAAGTCCAAAAGAAGATTTGAGACATTTAATTTAATACCCATGAATAACTTTTCAGAGGAGAGCAAGTTTATTAGGTTTTGTCAGTTTATAAATTATATCAAGCTAATTTTTCATTATGTCTAATTTAATTCCTACAGTATTTTTTACAACTTGGGCATTTGAAACTGATTCTAATTTGTATATCGGCGAGTTGCGTCTGAAGGTTACCCGTAAGAAACCGTATATCAACATAGACGAAATTTTCTCGTATTCAACTGATGGTACAACGCTTCCGTCATTCTCATTTGAAACTCAAAGGTCGGTATATATCGCCCGCATGGGATATGAAAAACGGCTTGTTGATATATCATTAGGAGAGTTGTCTGACAAATGGAGCGAGTTTTTTCCTTCCCTGAGAACAGTCGATAAAATAGGTCCAACTGTTTCAGAGGCTCTACGCAAAGAATACAATAGAAGAAGCGGAGGAAAAATACTTTATGGGCAAACTACTGTAGACGTTAGTTTCGAAGAATTTATGCCGGATAGTTGGATCGAATCTAAAAGAAATAGAGAACTTTCCACTGGAGAAGGTAGACAGCGACAGATGAGATTACCGCGAAACCATGAGATAGATGTGATTGACGATTTCGGTTTATACACAGTTGCTAGAAAGTCGTTGGAAGACAAATAGGATTAATATTTTCTATCCTTGTCAACCAAATTAGGCATTCTTCTCCCTTCAAGAAATGCTTTCATATTCTCGCAAAAAATATCTACAACTCTATCCATGTAATAAGGCGTCCATCCAGAGTAATGCGGCGTGATTATAACATTTTCCAAATTCCACAATTCGCTATCATCTGGTAATGGCTCATCTTCGAAAACATCCAATCCAGCGCCAGCAATAATATTGTCTTTCAATGCTTTAATCAAGTCATTCTCTTTGACTATCTTCCCCCGGCCGATATTTATGAAATATGTGGACGATTTCATTTTCGAGAATTTTTCATAGTCAAACAGGTGTTGAGTTTCTTTTGTTAAGGGCAGGCATACAACAACATAATCAGAAGTTTCGAGTACGTTGTCCAGTCCTTTCATGTCATACATTTCATCCACGTTTTTTTCTTCTCTTGGATTTCTTACGATTGCGAGGACTTTCATGTCAAATGCTTTCGCCAACTGGGCTATTTTCCTGCCTATCCTGCCCAGACCAATGATTCCGATAGTTTTTCCATGCAGTTCAGACACGTTCTGGAATTTGAAATTTCTAACCCACTTCTTTTCCTCGACTTGAATCCTGAAGGATTTGTGGATCTGTCTCTCAAACATGAGCATGAACGCAAATACATGCTCGGCAATCGGTATCGAATGGACGCCAGAAGAATTTGTTATTAGAACATCAGAGTTCAACAAATCGTCTGAGAGAAAATCAACACCAGCGGCGGTTACATGAATCCATTTTAGATTTTCCGTTTTCTGAAAGTCGATATTGTGAAGGCGGGAAGTAATTATTATTTCGGTTTCATCTATCTTGGTGTCAATCTCATCCTTGACATCATCGACGACTGTTATCTCAGCATCTGGAAATTGTTTTTTTATAATGCTCGTGTGATTTTCATTCAACTGAAGCATCGGATTGAGTATTTCTTCCCTATTTTGGATGATTAAAATTTTCATACATGTAGTTGTACTCACATTTTTATTAGTTTAAAACCACTTTTACCATATGAAACCCAACATCGGACAAGGCGACAAAGGGACCACTTCCATATTCGGCGGTGAGCGCATAAACAAGGATGAATGCCAGATTCAAGCTTATGGGGATTTAGACGAGCTGAACTCTTGCATCGGATTAATCCGTTCTATCAACAAACATAGAGAAACCAACGAACTGCTGGAAAAAATCCAGGAAGATTTATTCGTCCTTGGTTCACAATTGGTATCAACTAACCCACGATTACCAAGCGTAACAAGAGAGAATGTTAAATTTATCGAAGATAACATCCAGAAATTCGAGAAAGACTTGCCTGAATTAAGAAGATTCATTTTACCATCAGGAAACCAAACAGCTTCTTTGTTGCATGTATCTCGAGCAGTCTGCAGAAGAGTCGAACGTAGTCTTGTCACACTGTCAAAGGAAAACAATTTAAACGAGAATGTAATTCCTTATATTAACAGGTTGTCAGATTTGCTGTTTGCTCTAGCTCGATGGACAAATAAAAAAGAAGGTATAAAAGAAAAAGAATGGATTTCTAGATAAGATCTGTATGGGAATAGAACACAAGATAACTGCCATCTTGCACCTTTCGGCTATATTGGTTATTATAGTCTATCTGCTGACAGAAGGTGCTTTCCCCAAATCGTATGCTTTGGTTGCGGTTGGGTTTTTTGTGATTAAAGGCGTTGCCTTCGCTTTCATGAAACAGAATCCTCTAAGTGCGCTGGATGCAGTAGCTGGAATTTACCTATTCTTTCCAGTAATGGGTTGGTTTTCCAGTATAGTTCTTGATATAATTTTTATCGGATTCCTGTTGCAGAAGGGATTTTTTTATTTATTTAGATAACTATTTTTTAAATATCTGCGAATATTTCTTCTTTTCTGTTTTTATCGATTCTTGGATCGACAAACATTTTATAATCTACTGCGGCTATTGTGGCATCAGTTTGTAGAAGTAATAATTTCTGATCAGAGGACTCATATCTTCTGAAATAGGACAGGTCTATCCCCAACCGTCCAGCCGAATCGATAATAAAATCTGAGTGTCTGAAGTAATCTTGATTTCTCATAAGCACAGTATACAACTTATTTAGGACATTGTGCCTCTTTCTAAGAACTGACTCATGTCTAGAATTCTGTGCAGTATGGAATTTTTCCTCTATATCATAAATCGAAGCATCAAATAACTCTTCGAGTTCCTTCGGAA
The DNA here is from genome assembly GCA_016187385.1 of Candidatus Aenigmatarchaeota archaeon. Lineage (GTDB taxonomy): Archaea > Aenigmatarchaeota > Aenigmatarchaeia > CG10238-14 > SCSR01 > JACOWB01. Next base: position 71,554 of record JACPJU010000001.1, on the reverse strand, counting down.
TTGCAAGTATAGATGTCATTTATTACCTGTTAGTCATTTAGCTTTAAATTAACTTTCTAAATCCCATCATAGAAGCTTTGGCGGCTTCCTTGCTCGTGAAGACTTCAAAAGTTATTGTTTTGTTGTAATCTGTTTGCTTCAGCCATTTTGCAACCTGTTCAAAGTTTATGTTGCCTTGACCTAGAGAGAGATGCTCGTCTGCATCACCGTGATTATCATGGATATGGATGTGTTCTATCTTGTTTTTGAACGTGAACATATAGTCCTTTATCCCTTTCATGCCATTCTCGACAAAAGCATGCGCAATATCAAAATGGACTCTTAAATTAGGAACATTGTCCAAAACATATTTGTATTCTTTTATCCCAACATTTGACCTTTTGGTAGGGGAATTCTCTAACATAACCATCATTTTCTTTGAATCGGCATATTTGACAACTTCTCTCAGACTTTTCACAATATTTTCAAGAATTTCTTTGTGGTACGGCTTGTAGTCTTCCACCAGTCCTATGGAATAAAAATGGAAATTTATTTTGCTGGCTTTCAATATTTTCGCTACATCAATCATATTTTTGGCTTCTTCTATCCAGCTTTTCCTTACTATATCATAACCGCTTCCAAAATCAACCCACCACGCAGTATGCGCAATTGGTTCCGATTTGAATGAGTCCAATAGTTTAAGAATCCTTTTCTTCCTTCTCAACAGGATTTCAGGAGAGCCTTCCGGGAGTTCTATCCCGACCTCCGCATAATCGAATTCTAACTTAGAAATTAGTTTCAATTCCTCTATAATATCGACCCAAGGATTTGTTATCGAGCCGAATTTGATTGACATACTTTATGACTTTATTCTTCCTTGCTTATTTCTTTATCTTTCAATACTCTAGCCAGATCCCTAATAAGCTTCCTGACATATTCCCTCATTTCATAAACTTCCCTGTCAGGAATCTCCATTACTTTTCTGTCATCTGACAATTTCTTCATTTTCTCTATCCTGTTCCAAATATCAGAATAATAAGGTTCAACCAGTCTTTTATCAATAAATTCTTTTCTGAAAGCTTCGGATATGTCTCCCACATTCTTGACAACGTCCTCGTCTTTCGCATCTTCAGGCATTTTTTTCAGACTCTTCAATGCCGTGACAACAGCCTTGTACATGACCTTGTGTGTAGTATCAAGAATCTTTTCTTTTTTCCTTATTTCCAAGGCATTGAGCAACCCAAACATCTTGTCGACAAATTTCTCTGCCTTTTCAATCCATTCGTCCACGAAAGCACCACTAACATCCATCAATTCCTTGTGCTCTATCTTCTTCCTGATTTCTATAATTTCTTTCAACCAATCGGCATATTCCTGTTCGATAATGCCGGGCTTTACAAGATATGTCACAAACTCGTCGTAAGACTTGCTAGGTACAGGCGGCGCCAATCCCATGAACATGAGAACAGCCTGCGCTGAATTGAGCATGGCATAATAGCAATCTTCTGCGAGCATTAACAGCTTGACTGTCTTGGCTCTGTTCAGTTTCTTTGGCGCACCTTCCATGTAACTTTCTATGGCTTCTCTTGTTGCTGGTATCCTTCCCATCTCGAGCAATCTCTTGATTGGCGCGAAGAATCCTGTGTCGTATACAGGCACACCTTCCTTGATGAAATTATAAATTATAGGATGAGCAACACGAGCATAATCCCAGAACTCTGTCAGCGTGTAGATAGGCTGCACTGATAACAAGCATATTTTATCTTCCCTTCCTTTGGGATCCTTTAATGTTATCCAGGCTTCAGGAACTTCTTCTGTCAACTTTAGCAAGTCTGCATCGATCTTGTCAAGCATTTCATTTGTTAATTGGAATGTCGCATCATCTACAACAACGAAAACATCCACATCGCTTTTCGGCTTGAACTCTTCCCTGACAACAGAGCCCATCATTACAATGGCTTTTACGTATTTTCCGTATTTGTCAAGAACTTTTTTGGCGTAATTCTTCACGACTTCGATTCTCTGTTCTTTTGTTTCGAGTTTCGGTTCTGTTACTGGTGCAAGACTTTCAATCTTCTCAATCTCTTTGTCTTCCTTCTTTTTTCTCGGCATTTAATCACTTAATTTTTATAAATTACAGGCTTGGCATATCCAGATGCTAGAAACTGTGTAAATTGATTTCTCGACTTAACTGTCGTCCCACTTGGGCGAATTACAACTGCGTAATCTTTTAAAGTTGACGGATCTTCAAACATATCGTTTTGAACAATTGGAGACTTTCTTATTGAATCGTCGAAAAGTCTCAAACCCCTGCCAAATCCGTAAGCTCTCACCCAGCATCCAAACCTCTGATAAGAATTTACATCTAAACCGTCTTCATCTAAAGACTTTTGTGCGTTTCTGAAATATTCTTCAGCTCTCGTATTCTTCGGTTCATTTGTTTTAATAGATTCTGGAATTTTTATTTTTTTAAAACTCTCTTTATTATTTTCAGGAATATGAATAATTCTATAAAGTTCTTCAATATCTCTTCTATTATTAGATTTTTCTTTATCAAAATAACTCTCGTAATCTCTCATATTATCACATCACTGCTTCCTCACCGACAAAATCCTTCGGAAGCAATTTCTTCATCCTTTCAATCACATCTTTAGCCAGTCCCAAAGCCTTTTCCAATTGCTCCGTTCCGACTTCCTTTATCTCGCCGTGATCAATATCCTTCCATAATTTATCCAGTCCCACAAACTTATCTATGTATACCTTCTCCAGCTTCTTCTCCTTCACAAGCTTTTCAAGAAATTCAGGAGCCTTCTTGTAGTCGGGTGTTTCCTTGTAATAGTACATGATAACAGCCTGGACAATATCCAAGGCCGTATACCTCAATTCAAAGACCATTGCCTTTATGTCCAGCTTTATTTTTTTGTATCTCGTGCTCGCGGCTCTAGCCTTCAGGCTTATGGTTTCATCGCTTGGAGGAATCAATCCCATCTGAAGCATTCTCTGTATAGGCTTGATGAATCCTGTGTCATAAATGGTCAGGCCGTATCTGAGAAAGTTGGAAAACTCAGGCGAACCCATTCTTATAGACTGCCAGAATTCCGTCAATGTGTGAACCTGTATGTGGATGTTCTTGATCTCGGTTGCGACCATGTACAGGTGGTCGATTATCCTGTTCAAGTCATCTGTAGCTTTTGTGGCTGTGTCGTCGACGATAACCCACAAGTCGATATCAGAACCTTTGACCATCGTGCCCTTGGCCGCAGAACCAAAGATAAGTACAGACTTTATCAACTCGCCATACTGTTGTCTTGCAGAATTGGTAAACTGGATGGCCTTCTCTATAACTTCCTTCTGGTCTGTGTGTTGAACTGGTTTCAGTTCCTTCTTGACAAGTTCCACGTCTTCAAGCTCTTCTTCCAGATTTTCGAAAGGCATAAATATCTCTTGATTTGATTATATATAAAGGTTACTGTTACTTAGAAGTGATGAAATCTATCTGATATTTACTCCAAAGTTTTCAAGTTCAGATTCCACTTGTTGTTGATTTATATAATGTACTGGAATCAGCCCCATTCTTTCTCCAGCCCGCAGAAATTCTTCATCGTCGTCTATGTAAATTCCTTCTTGCGTCTTTAGTTCAAGCCGTTTCATAGCCAATCTAAAAATCCTGCCTTCTGGCTTCCTCATTTTTACCTCGCACGAGGCTATGATTATCGGGATATGTTTCTGAATCTTGCTTTTCCAATTTGTCAGATGGGGGTATAGTGTGTTTGATAACACAGCTCTTTTGTAACCATTCACCCTTAATCTATCCGCTAGTTCAAGCATTTCCTTATTGACAAAAGATTCTCTAGCATACCACTCTTCAAGCTTACTTCTGTACCCTGAAGGTAACTGCACGTTCAATGCTCCAGATAAATATCGCCAAAATTCCAACTCGCCAATCTCCGCACGTTGGAATAACGGCACAAGTCTTTTTGTCGCCTCTTGTATCTCAGACGGACTTCTTGAAAGAAATTTTCCTACATCTTCGTAAAAATTACCTGAGGAACCCAATACCCCACCATAGTCGAATATGACAGCCCTTATCATAAGTTAAAAATAAGGAAGAAAACTCTTTAAAGCAAGCCTTATCGTAGTTCTTCCTTCTTCCATTTCTCGGGCGTCATTCCTGGCTTTGCTAGAGCTTCCTTACCCAATGCGGTATGTTCTTCTTCAGGCGCGATAATCAATCCCTTCAACGGATCCCTCGCATGATCACGGATAATAACTATCTGTCTCTCTGGTGATAGTATGCCTTCTGGCGACACACCAAAGAATTCCAACGGCAGCTTTTTCGGGTCAACATCTTTGTCCAGATTTTTTGCAATTTCACGAAATGCTAGTACGGTGCTTCTAGAAACCTCCAGAGGTGTCTGTCCACCACCGCGCTCAAAAACAAGATAACCTTCCTTGAATCCGAGTTGTCTCAATTGGTATAACCATTTGTACACTTTCAACTGCTGGTCCGATGGCAAGTCAAATGGACCGTGCTGGTGTATCGGCAACGGTTCGTATACGTGAGCCGCCTTTACATATTTTCCAAAGTCTGGTCCGATCCTTTTCATGATGTCGAATTCTTTACCTGGGTCTACTGTATTGTGCAGCCAGTGATTGAAATCTATCAAAAGTTTCATGCGGTCTGTTTTGAAGACCTGCTCGGCTGCCTTGGCAAAGTAATACATGTGTTCTGCACGGATGATTCTCTGCAAACCTTCTATCTGGCCTTCTCCTATTTCCGGATTTTCAAACGCTAGTTGTACGCCGATTATTTTTAACTTGTCAATTGCAGTTTTTCCATAGAACGGGTCTTTTGATCTTTCGGGAAATTTTTTCTGCATTTCAGACATGTACTCCGGTAATGGGATAGCCCCAAAATGCCCGAATATGTATCTAATCGCGACTATCGCTACTATTTCTGGATCAAGATAGATCTCACCGTTTTTATTTACAAGCTTTTTTGTTTTCCATTGTGCTTCTAAATCTCCCATAGCCTTATCACCGAAAAACAATTTCCAAAGTGGCTCTTTTGGATCGTTCTTACTAAACTCAAGATATTTTGCGATTACAACATATGCAAGTTCTTCGTCTGTGATCGCACCTCTTACATACCTTATTGCAGTTGCTTCTTCCCATTCTCTGTATATGCTGTCGAGTACTTGTTCTTCGCTTGGTCTCAGTTCATGATGGCGGTTGAAAAATTCTTGCATTAAAGCGTTTTCTGTTGGTTGAATACCCCGAGCCGATAACTCTTGAGCAATCCTATTAATTTCTTCTCTGTGTTCATCAGCGTATCTCTGAAAAATTTCTCTCATCATGTTAAAACGAATTCTTTCTTTCACATCTTCAGTACTCGTGACAGCTATAGGAACTTCTCTACCATAAACCAAAAGCAGTATTTCTTTCTTGAACCAATCTTTCAATTTTTGATTCTTATCCAAGAGTTCTGTCCAAGAATTATTTCCGTTAAAGTCAAGCATAGGAACTCCCGCCACTCGAAATCTCTCCGCAAAATATCCAATGGACATCATGTTTGAAATATGAAAGTCAATGTAGCCAGGCAGATATTTCTTCATGTCCTTCGGCTTGACGAACTTGTCATAAAGGGAATCCATGTACTGGTGCAGTTTCCTGTGCGCCTGTCTCCACACTTGCTGAAGGGCAGTTTCGAAAGCGACAGACTGTCCGATCTCGCCGTGCATCACCCATTTGATTTTCAGATCGTCAACAAATCTCTTCACCAGATTTTCTACTTCCGGCTCGAACAGTTCGGCGGTTGTAAAAGTCTCCAAGTCGACCTGCACGACATTCAAACCATATGTAAGAATTGAAGGTATCTTTTTTCCAATACCCATCAGATTGGGGTCTCTGCCTATACTTCCAAGACCGCTTGACATCGCAATTTCATAAGGCATGCTACAACCTTATTCCGGGCACATTGACACCGCGCTGCAGATATCTCAAGACATAAAGATAACCCTGCACCATTGTCTCTACCTGGAACATTTCTGCTATCCTGTCGTCCATCGCGAACTCATAAGGTCCCCTTGCCCTAAGCCAGTCGAAACGCAGTCCAAAGCTGCTCAAAATATCACCTAGTGCATGCTGTGCTTTCTTAAGCGGTTCTGTCATTTCTTTGCCTTTCGGTTTTTCCGTTGGTCTTTCACCGCCGAAAAATTCCGGATACTGATCTTTCGCCATATCTTCAATAGTCTTCAAAACAGAACCTTCTTTGGTCTTAACTACGCCCATCTCGCCCAAAAGCCGGCTGATGTAATTTTCCAATTGTTTTTCCCGTGCTATTACCTCCAGCAAAGTAACAATAATTACATTCTGAGTTCTGTTCTTGACTGTCATGTTGTCAACCATCAAGTCTTCAAACTCCCCGCCGCCTGGTGAATGGTATACAAATCGAAGAAACGGCATGTCTATAAAAATGAAATATGGGCTGAAAAGCCATGTACCACCATGCCCGACATTTTTTCCGCCCACTACCTGCATGGATCTGGATGTAAAAAGTTTGACTAGATTGTTCCTGGCATCAAAAACATCTTTAAATGTCAGTTTTACATTGTATTCCTTTTCAACTTTTTTTACACTGTCCCTAACAATTTTGTCTATAGACGGCTCGACTGGTAATGCAGAAACCGATTTAGGCAACTTGTCTCCCGCTCTTTCAAACCCGTTTTTAATTTCGTCGATTTCACTTTTGGTGAAGCCTGTCCGACTTAATGGGATCTCGTCCAAGTAATCCCTAGTTACCTTGTATTTTTCGGCCGGCGCAAACGGCATGAAAGACCATATTCTACTATAATCCAGCGAGTAAGCTTGTGCCCCCGGCTGAAAGAAAGTTGTCAGTCCAAATGTTCTACCTTCCGGTTTTTCCAATGCGTCATTAATTAATTTGTATCTGCCGATTACAGGCTTGAGCATTTCCGTATACTGTTCTATGGAAGTTTTACGGGCTTCGACTAGTCGTAGTATTTGTTTGTATCTATCGCTCAATGTCGGTTTGAATAAATTATCCCTCCATTCAATAAAAAGTTTGTTTTTAGTCGAAAGAACAGCGCCTTCTGCTTCTGTTATATGGTACCTTTCAGCCAGTTTTCTTTGGTCAGTATCACTATCATCAAGTCTCATGAAATCTACGATTATGGTCGGCCATCTCTGGGTTATTGTTCGCAAAGCTATGCCTTCGCCTGTATGCGCGTCCACCTGGTCGATAAAAACGGATCTTAGAAGTTGCAGACCTTCCTTTTTCAGTTTCTCTCCTTCTTCCTTCTCTTTTTTATCTTTTGATTTCGCGAGCTTGTTTCCCTGTTCAATCTTTGTGTAATAATCCATGAATTCCTTGTATTTTCTCAGGTCGTGCCAAATCAATTCGTAATCGTGAATGGACGTGGCTATCTGTCCAAGACCGGCTTTCACTTGTGCTTCCAGTGCCTGCTTTTGTTGAATTGTAAGATCGTAATATTGTTTGAATACGGGAGTGACGTCGATCGTTTCCTCGATTTTGTAAGTAGCGAAACCGACTTTACCGAGCTGGAACATAAGTCCGTAGTACAATCCCGACAACGCACCCATGGGGGCCGTCAAGTCTATATGCATTTCTCCTTCGAATGGATTCGCATTCAACCCCATACCAGGCTCTTTATTAAAAATAGGGTCAGTTACAACTTTGGACATACATTATTATTATGTGTTTTATCTTTCATTAAGTTTTAACTACCAAGTAAATCCCGATTCCAGTTAGGACAGCTCCGATCAGAACTATGCTGTTGGCGAATGTGTCAGGCATGTAACCCTGTTTTCCAACTGCGGGCATTGCTACCGCAAAAAACAAACCAGTAATAATCAATCCCCATCCCAACAACCGCGTGAACACCATATCTATATTTAGTCTAAAGAGACATATTTAATTTAGTGGTTATTTGCCAGTATTCGCAAGAACAAGAATTTTGATTCATGATTATTGTCTGGTTCCAAGACCTACGGCCGTGCTTGAATACAGCGGTCCGAATCCGCAGTATGTCTACGAATACATCAGGAAATTGTTTTCTTCCCTGTTCGGCATCACGGAAAGGGAAATCCAGGAAAGGGAATTCAGGTGGGACAAGATTCCCGGCGGCGAGAGCTTCCATGTCAGGTTCGAGACCATAAAAGACTTGGACACGCACACATTCCAGGACATAACGATAGAAATCGACGGAACAATACACCCAAGCAAGGAATTTGGCAAAGAAGGGAATGTAAGGATAAGATTCGAGGGCAAGATAAGAACAGAATATCCCCAAGACACGGTGTGGCAGAGAAGCCTGCTTTATGAAATGTTCAGGACATTCTACCACAAGGTCATATACCAGTCGATAAGAAAAAGGTACGTTGAAGAATGCAGGGAGCTTTTGTTGCATTTCAGCGATGAAATAAAATCGTTCTTCAACCTGCTACCGAAGATGTGATGTAAATGCCTATGTGGGTTTTGGAAGACGATTGCCTTGCGCCTGACAGACAATTGAGGATAGACTTCAAAGGTCCGAATCCTTTCAAAGTTTACGGCTCTGTTGGAACCTTTCTGCGAAACATATTCGATGTCAGAGGAAAGGATGTCTGGGAAAGGGAATTCAGATGGGACATCACAAGCGAGCCGAGGGAATTCTTCTCGCGGTTTATAGTAAAGAAAAGTTATGATTACTGGTCAGTTGTTTATGCGGAAGTCATAATGCAGGGCAAGCAGCCATCAGACCCGAACAAAGACGGGGAGATGACTGTTTTACTGAGATCCATCCTGAGAACAGAATCGCCTGAAAATACAATACTTGAAATGAGTTCTATATCCAAAGCTATGAGATGGCTTTACTTCAGGACATTGTACAACGATGTGAGGAGGAATCTGATAGAGGAATGCAGGATCAAAACAACTGATTTGGCTGGAGCTATCCAAAAGACTCTCGGCATAGCGCCAGAAACTGTAATGAGGTGATATTGTGGTATTCGGATTTATCAAAAATCTAATTCCAGGAAAAAAGGAAGCACAGGAAGTTACTGACAATCTACCGCCGTTTTCTGAAAGGAGGTCGCCTTATGCGGACAGCCCCCAATCAAGATTCACTGAAAATCCCAGATTCGATGCGCCGACAGAAAGTCCGCCTGTACAATCTTATTCATATGAGATGGAAAAACCTAAAATGAATCTTACTAATGAAACAGTTTCTGCTGAAAGTCTGAAGGCCAAGATAGATTTGTTGATTACACAGATGGATAACCTGAAGATAGGTCACGATATCCTGAACCAAAGGATACAAAATATAGAGAAGATGGTAAAAGAGATTTACATAATAGCAAAGAGCTAATTCAATCTCACAAGAACTCCGTTTTTTCTTGCTCTGTTGAATGCAAAATTATACAGCGGAAATGAAAGAAAAAGATATAAAACAGCTATAATGAACCCTTTCAAAATCACGGTAGAATCCACAAAGCCCGTTGTTATCAAGTTCCTAGTTGTTTCAAAAACATTTGTATATGGCATAACATATGAAATATATTGTATCGTCTGTGGGAGCACATCTACAGTATAGAAAGGCGCCGACAACAAAATAAAAATTTGTAATATAGTCCATGCAAGAAAACCATATTCTTTACCCCAACTAATAATAAGCGACGCGATAATAACCGACAGAGCCATAGACGCTATCAATGTTATCGAAATCAATTCTAAAAACGTAAAGAAATTCTCTGCTAGTAATGTTATGTTGAATATATAGTATGCCATTATAGATATTATCGAGAGTATCAGAATGGCGACAAAGGACGAGAATATCAATCTTGCTATTATATATTCTGACTTAGTGATACCAGACACAAAAAGCTGTTTAAAACTTCCTGACCATACATCCTCAAGCATAGCAATGTTAGTTGATGTCTGTGATACATGTGCAAAACTCCAAAACAGATTCATTATAACTACGATAAGACCAGCTTCAACAGCAAACCTCTGCATGAATACAGAGAACAAACCCCAGATAAGCACCGTAATTATCGGGAAGAAAAATATTTCTGCTAATTTCCATTTCACTCTAAAGAAAATTAAAAAATCCATATACATCAGTGCAAGAATTCTATTTAGTTTCATCCCTCTTCAACCTTTTCTACAAAATACTCCTCCAAGCTTTGACCTTTTTTTCTAATCATGTTTGTCTTACCTACTTGCACTATTTTGCCATTTTTGATAAATGCAACCCTGTCTGCTAATTGCTCTACTTCTTTCATATAATGTGATGTGAGTAAAATAGTTGTTCCATAAGATTTGTTTATTCTTTTAATTTCCTCCCTGATTTTAATCGATATGTCTGGATCTAATCCAAGTGTGGGTTCATCTAACAGAAGAATCTGGGGTTCGTTTAGTAGTGCCTTCGCCAAAGCAAGTCTCATCTTTTCTCCTGTTGATAGACCATCAAAACGCCTATTTAGAACATTACCCAAACCGAATAATTCAACTAATCCAGTGATTCTTTTCTTTCTTGTAGCTCTGTCCAAACCGTAAATTTTGCCCATAATATTTAATGTATCGTTAGCTGACAGAACCCAGTGAAATCTTTCTTCGGGTGACACAAAGTTCATTTTTTCCAGAGAACTCTCATCTTCAACACGTTTACCTAGAATTTTCACATACCCTGTGTCGGGAATCAATAATCCTAAAATTATGTTAATCAAAGTTGTCTTGCCGCTGCCATTTGGACCTATAAGAGAAAATATCTCACCTTCTTTTATGTCAATAGATACGTCTTTTAGAGCGTAAAATTCATTTCCGTAAACTTTGAATTTCTTGGAAATTTTTCTGATTTCTATGGCAGGCATAAATCTAATTGTGACTAACGCTTTTAATTCTTTTCTCAAACAGTTTATTCATATGATAATAGGATTGGTGGGCAAGCCTTCATCGGGAAAAAGTTCCTTCTTCAAAGCAGCTACGATGATAGACGTCAAAACATCTCCGATACCATTCACGACAATAGAGCCAAATGCCGGCATGGCTCATGTGACAATCGATTGTGTTTGTAGAGAGTTTAATATTCAATGTAAGCCTAAGCACGGACACTGTAAAGACGGCAAAAGATTCGTCCCTGTTAAACTGGTCGATGTAGGCGGATTAATCCCCGGGTCGCACGAAGGTCGAGGTATCGGAAATAAATTTCTTGATGAAATAAGACAAGCCTCGATTTTAGTTCAGATTGTCGATGCTTCTGGACTGACAGACGAAGAAGGAAAGCCTACAGAAGGATTTGACCCGCAAAAAGAAATAGAATTTCTAGAAGATGAAATCAACTCTTGGTTCGAAGATGTTATAAAAAGAAACATAGAAAAACTCAAGCTACCTTCTTCCAAAGCTGACCTTATTAATCTTCTGCATGAGAAATTGAGCGGATTGGAGGTTACAAAACAAAACCTGTCAGATGCTCTTGAAAAATCCTCTATTGATGACGTGAAAAGTTTTTCTAAAATCTTAAGGGAATTGTCCAAACCAATAATAATCGCAGCCAACAAGATCGACTTGCCTCCAGCACGAAAAAACTTCGAGAGATTGAAGAATGATTATACAGTGATTCCAGTAAGTGCTGAATCTGAGATTGCGTTGAAGAAAGCGGAAGAAAGGAAACTGGTGGATTACCATACAGGTAATGGTTTTGAAGTGATTGGAAATTTGGATACCCCACAGCAGAAGGCATTTGAGTTTATTAAAAGGGAAGTTATTGACAGATATGGTTCTACAGGTGTTCAGAAATGCTTGAATACATCTGTGTTTGAAATTTTGAATTACATTGCAGTTTATCCTGTAACTGACGCCAACAAACTGGTTGATAAGGACAAGAATATTCTCCCAGATGTATTTCTTGTTCCAGAAGGAACCACTACGAAAGAGTTCGCGTTCAAGGTTCACACAGAACTCGGAGAAAAATTCATAACAGGAATAGATGCGAGGACAAAGTTGAGATTATCATCAGACCATAAGCTGAAAAATAAGGATGTTGTTTCGATAGTTTTCGGACGATAAAACACAAAACTATTTCTATTCTTCCGATTTTCTTTTAAAACTTTTGAAGAAAGGAATTTTTGCTAATAACTTTTCAATTTTAGCTAAAACAATAAAAAACAAGATAATACTAGTAAAAATAAATAATGGCCAACCGGAAGTTATTCCTTTCGACATCAAATCAGATAGTATGCTCCCGAATGCTACAATAAAAAACCCATTCATAAAGAAGTCGAAGAAAATACCGAAAGGAAGTTCAACCAACTCTTCACTTATCCAGTCCCTATGAAATAGCAAAACAATCGAATAGTAAATAAAATAAAGAATTCCTTCGTAAATGAGAAATGATGTAATATTAACACTACCCACGTAATCAACTATCAATGGTACAAGTAGGGCACCCGAAAAAATCGCTATTGATTCGTATATATCAGTTAAAAATTCTTCGTCATGTAAGAATATCCGTGAAAATAAAAAAGAAAACACTCCAAATAAACCACCAACAAACCCTCCTATATTAACAGCAACAATAAAAGTGAAAAAATCGTTCAATGCCAATTGACGAAAAATGTATAAAATAGATCCTGGTATTCTGCTCCAAAGTGAAATAAGAGCGAAAATCGTTATTATAGACCACGTGAAGCTGAAAGGAAGCAAAATTAAAGCTGAAATGTACATGGCAATGCTTACATAATACAAAGGTCGCCAAAGAACAATATCTTCTAGCATCTTCCAACAAAATCTAAATTGTAGTAGACAGGATAAAAGCTTATAAATTTCAGAAGTCTACTTTGTTGTGTCGCTCGAAAACACATTAGCTGAAAGTACAATCGAACACGAGACTTATTCATCTGTTCCTGACGGGTACCGACCTGGAAAGGCTAAATTCATTGTCGTGACAGGCAGCGTCATGTCTGGCGTCGGCAAGGGAACATTCTCAGGTGCATTAGCGACATTATTGAGCTGTCACGGGCTTAAAGTATCTCCTGTGAAATTTGACGGTTATCTGAATTACGATGCTGGCACATTGAATCCCTACCGCCACGGTGAAGTCTTTGTTTTAGAAGACGGGACAGAATGCGATCTAGATTTAGGTTCTTACGAAAGGGCATTGCATGCGAACCTGACAAAAGACAACTATCTTACTGCTGGGAAGATATTCAAGATGATTTTCGACAAAGAAAGGACAGGAAAATACCTTGGTCGCGATGTCCAGTTCATCCCGCACGTAACAGGCGAGATTAAAAATTTCTTAAGAGAACTGGCTGTAAAAACAAACGCTGATATAATTCTGGTAGAAGTGGGCGGGACTGTAGGAGATCTTGAAAATTCATATTTCGTAGAAGCCATGCGTGAATTGCGATATGAAGAAGGGAAAGAAAATGTAATGTTCATAAATGTCACTTATATAATCGAACCGGATTCACTCCACGAATACAAAAGCAAGGCGGCACAGATAGGACTCAGGCAGTTAATGGCACTAGGCATACAACCTGATGTCATGATATGCAGGTCCCAGACACCAATACCATATTCGATTAAGGAAAAGATCAGCATCTTTGGTAATGTAGATTTGGATCGTGTATACAATCTGTACAATTTTTCCAATGTTTATGGTATACCGCTCATTCTTCGTGATTTGGGATTGGACAATGAGATATTATCAATTTTGAATATTTCTCCAAAAGGAAATGGCAATACTGTTCTGAATTTTGAAAACTGGAAAGGTTTTGTCGACAAAATAAAAGGTAGAAACAGGGATATTGTCGTCGGCATAGTAGGCAAATATACAAACGTCCATGACTCGTATCTGAGCATTGTAAAAGCGCTCGAACATTCGGCACCGTATTTCGGTGTCAATGTCAGAATAAAATGGATAGAAGCTACTGACATAGAAGATGGAAAAATAACTGTGGAGGAATCGCTGTTGAACGTTGATGGCGTGATAGTTCCTGGCGGATTTGGCAAGAGAGGCATTGAAGGCAAGATAGCCGCTATAAAATATGCAAGAGAGAGAAACGTTCCTTATCTTGGTTTGTGTTACGGCATGCAGTTGGCTGTAGTGGAATTTGCGAGAAATGTTTGCGGACTGAAAACAGCGCACACAACAGAAGTCAATCCCAGTACAGATTGCCCTGTCATCGACATTATACCAGAACAGAAGGATAAGCTAAAAAATTCCGAGATGGGGGGAACAATGAGGCTTGGCGGCTATCCTGCAAAATTAAAAGAAGGTTCTCTAGTCAGAAATTTATACAACAAGGATGTTGTTATTGAAAGACATCGTCACAGATGGGAATTGAACCCTGAATTTCATAAGACGCTTGAAGAAAATGGCATGTCATTATCGGGTGTTTATGAAGAAAGAAATTTGGTTGAGTTTATAGAATTACCAAATCATAAATTTTTTATTGCCACACAAGCCCACGCTGAATTTACATCTCGCCCATTGGAACCCAACCCATTGTTTATGGGATTTGTTCACGTCATGGTCAATAATTATGTATCATGACACATTCGATTTTTCAATACCGGAGGTGTACATGGGGCAAAAGGTAAACCTACCTAAGATTGAACGAAGGGGCCCACGAATCACACTTAACATTCCGACAAATGCTGTTTATTTGAATGTCAATCCACTCGAAGATGAAGAAGAATTCTTGGGTTTTCAGGGAGAGTCAACCAGACAACAAATTACATATCACTTACCTGACGGAAGTTGTATCGAGTATGATGATTTTGAAAATGTCACTAAAACATGGGTACTGATGAGTAGGCTGAGAATGATTTTTGTAGAAAGTGAAAACTCCTTTTAAATTTGTTTGAAGGCAATTGATTTTATGACAACTGAATCACCAAACATCAAAAAATTTCTGTCCAACTTGAGAAATCTCGACAAGGTAGTCCGCTTCAGCACATTGAGGCGATTGAAGGACGAAAATGTCGCCGAGCACAGCTTTCATGCGGCTTTCTACGCAATGATTCTTGCGGATATGGAAATTAAATCGGGAAACAAAGTTGATGTAGAAAAGGTTCTGCGCCGGGCAATTATGCATGACATAGAGGAAGCTCTAACAGGGGATGTGATCTATAGTTTCAAATACAGCGAGCCGGGATTTTCGGAAAAAATGAAGGCGATGAGCTTGGAATTCTGCAAAGAGCTTTTGAAGGATATGCCGGAATTTTCCGATTCATATCTAAATATCTGGAAAGACGCAAAAGACAGCACCATCGAGGGAAAAATCGTCAATGCCGCCGACAAACTCGAAGCATTGGTTTACAGCTTGGAAGAATATTCTCTTGGAAATAAAAACTTCAAACCGATTATCGATTCACTGCTTGACATACTGAAAGGTATTGAGCTGGAATCCCTGAAAATATTTTTAAGTGAGTTGAAAATCGATTAAACCGCATTATGTTCATATGAGCACCAATAACAAGAAATTATATAAAATCAAATTATTATCATGGTAACCATCAAGAAAAGATTCCGCGGAGTAAGGCAGGGCATGAAAAAATTCAGAATGATTCTGGAAAAGCAAAACCTTCACAAATGGTGGAGACGCTCGAAAGCACGATAATGATAATATGCAAAGAAACGAGCATATTCTTGTTGCTTATATAAGCAGAAATGAAAAAGGATACTCGGGTCGTATAGAAGACAGTGGAAAAAATATCTATTTTACAGGTCCTGCGGAATCACTCATAAGCAATTTGAGAGGTCGCAGACGCGATAGACACAATGTGTTTGTTATTTCATCACGCAGGTACGGACCAGAACCTACTGGAGATGAGATAAACGCAATTATAGAAAAAATCAGAAGGTGAAAAGCAATTTAGAGTCTATTTACTTCAAAATATGTCTTAAAATCCTACTATTTTATATCTTTGAAACATAATTATATTGGGAAAACCTTGTATTCTCAAGAAATCGAATCGTTGCTGAAAAGCAAAAAGATAAAGATTGGAGATAAAATTTCTGTAATTAATGGTAAAATCCAGTATGCGGGTATACTTATGCCTAGGATAGGGCTGGGCGATCCTTCCTCCTTGACGATAAAGCTCCCAAACGGCTACAACATAGGGGTAAAATACGACAAGGATGTAAAAATCAAGCTCTTGGAGAGAGGCAAGCCGATCAAGTTCAAGCCGTCGACAATAACTGTCAGGAAAGACCCTTCAAAGCCGACTATCTCCATTTTAGGTGCTGGCGGTACTATTGCATCCAGGGTGGAATACAAAACAGGAGCTGTTTTTCCCGCATTTTCTCCCGCAGACCTTCTTTTGTCCTTTCCTGAGTTGAAAGATGTCGCGAACATCAAAAGCAGGAAGCTGTTTGACCTTTTATCAGAAGACATGACTCCTGAGCACTGGAAGATAATAGCGAAAGAAGTCGTGAAAGAAATCGAGTCTGGATCCAAGGGCGTTGTTATCATGCATGGTACAGATACGATGCACTTCACGGCAGCTGCACTGAGCTTCATGCTCCGAGACCTGTCAGTCCCAGTTGTTCTGGTCGGTGCCCAGAGAAGCAGCGACAGGGGAAGCAGTGATAATCTTGTGAATCTTGTCTGCGGAGCCACGGTTGCGGCAGAGTCAGACATAGCTGAAGTGGTTGTGGTCATGCACGGCAACACGACAGATGATTTTTGTTATGTCCACCATGGAACAAAGGTAAGGAAACTGCACACCTCACGAAGGGACGCCTTCAGGAGCATAAATGTCCGGCCTCTGGCAAAGATAACATATCCTGATAAAAAGATTGAATATATGAGGACCGACTACAAGAAAAGAGAGGACAAGAAAAAAGTAAAGTTGGACGACCAAATGAATTCGAATGTGACATTGGTTTATATATATCCTGGCATCAAGCCGGAGTTCATTAATTCCTTGAGCAGTTTTGACGGTGTTGTTCTTGCTGTTACCGGAATAGGAAACGTGCCCGCAAATCCGACAGGCGACAAATTCGCACAAAGCATCATACCGAACATCAAAAATCTGATAGATTCCGGGATTCCTGTTGTCATAGCTCCTCAAACAATCCATGGAAGGCTCGATTTGAACATCTACGAAGCTGGAAGGATGCTGAATGCTACAGGAGTTATTGGCAATTATGCAGACTGGACACCTGAGACTGCGCTTGTGAAATTGATGTGGGTTCTTGGCCACACGAAAGACATGAACAAGATCAAAGAAATGATGACAACGAGCTATGCAGGCGAAATAAGCGAAAGAACTTCGGTGGGATAATGGAAAAGGCTCTTAATTACAAAAACTTGAGACTGAAGATCGGATTGGAACTTCATGTGCAGCTAGATACACAACACAAATTGTTCTGTAATTGTTCGACATCAATGAAAGAGAAAACACCCACAAACACTGTGAGCCGCAAGCTTCATCCAGTCGCAAGCGAAATGGGCGGGATTGACGCGGCAGCAGAATTCGAATACCTGAGGGATAGGGCGTTCATTTACCAAGTTTTCAATAATGAGTCATGCCTTGTCGAATTAGACGAAGAGCCACCACACAAAATAAATCCAGAAGCATTTGATCTTGCGTTGCAAATCTCTTTGCTGTTGAATTGCGAAATTCCGAATGAAATCCAGATAATGAGAAAAGTTGTTATCGATGGCAGCAACACGTCAGGATTCCAGAGGACTGCAATCATCGGATTGAACGGTCATGTTGTCTACAAAGGAAAGAAGATTCCGATAGCGCAGGTCAGCGTGGAAGAGGATGCTGCTGCAATTGTCGGCGATGAAAACGGAAATGTCACTTATCGTCTCAATCGATTGGGAATACCTCTCGTTGAAATTGGAACTGGTGTACTGGAAGGTTACACGCCAGCACAGATACAGGAGATAGCTTATCTCATCGGCGTGATGACAAGGTCGACAGGAAAGACAAAGCACGGCATAGGCTCCATAAGGCAGGACATGAACGTAAGCATCAAGAACGGTCCGAGGATTGAAATCAAAGGCATACAAGAACTTGGAATATTGTCGAAGGTTATCGAACTGGAAGTCAGAAGGCAGTTGTCTGAAAAGGTGAAGGAAGAAACGCGCGCATTCAATCCGGACGGGACAACAAAATTCCTGAGACCATTGCCTGGCGCCGAAAGGATGTATCCTGAAACTGATTTGCTCCCGATATCAATCTCCAATGAATATACGGACAAGATAAGAAGAGACCTGCCAGAGCCGTGGACAAGGAAAGTGGAAAGGTTCAAGGTAAAGATGAAACTGCCTGAAGGCTTGGCTACGGAAATTCTGAATTCAGAATATCTGGATCTGTTCGAGGAAATTGTCGACAAGACGAAGGTCGATCCCACGATTGTCGCTAATACTTTTGTTTCAATATTGAAAGACCTGCAGAGAAGAGAGAAGGTCGAGATTGAAAGGATACCCGAGAACAGATTTATGGAACTTTTCGATGCTCTGGACAAGAAGAAATTTGTTAAGGAAGCTATACCACAGATAGTGAAGTATCTTGCGACTTATCCGCAGGATGGCGTTGAAGAGGCGTTGAAGGAATTAAATCTGAAACCTGCGACTGCCGGTGAGGTTAAGGACATCACAAAAGAGGTTCTGGACAAATCCGCTAACATGCCTTTCGAGAAGGTTTACGGCATTGTCATGAGCAAGGTTCGCGGAAGGATAGACGCCCAGGATGTCATGAAGGTTGTCAAAGGTATGGTGAAGAAGTAAATTATTGATTTTTGTGGAAAAGTTTCCTTATTATAAACAGCAAACTCCCTTTACATGCTCTTTAGCGTGTCTAAGAATGATTCTAGAATATATGGATATAAAAATAAATGAATATCGGTTGGCTGAAATAATAAATTTTAGTCCTCGAAAAGGTGTATCACCTAACATGATGAAAACTATTTGTGAAAATTACAATGTTGAATATAGTTTCCATTTCGGCTCCACAATTGAAGAATTGCAAAGATATATCAATAAAGGATTTTATCCTATAGTCTTAGTTAAACCAAGTGTTTTGTATAATTTGCCAGAATCCGAACATGGTCATTACATCATAGTAAAGGATATTACAAATAAAAACATAGTTATAAACGATCCTGATCAAGAGTTTGGAGGAGAAAATAAAGAGGTTGACTTGGAAACATTTACCAGAGCATGGAATAGCAAATTTAGATTAATTTTCATTTTGGGGAGTGAAATTAAATGATAACAAAAGAAGAAGCTTATGAACAGGCAGATAGGTATTTAATCGAAAATATAGGAAACTTGATAGGTCCAGGCGAGCCTATTTTTGATAGTAAAGTTGGTATATGGATAGTTCCTGTATTTCATATGTCGAAAGTTGCTGTCTTCCCTATAGGCGAAATGGTCATAGATAGTGATGGCAATATACTATATGCTCCTACCGGCAAGGATATAGAGGAGATGTTCGAAAGAAAGCTAGCAAGTAACGAAAAACTAAAAGAGAAATTTCAATTAGTTGCAACAGGATAATCGTGAATAATTCTTACATGCGGAAGGATAGACGCACAGGATGTCATGAAGGTTGTCAGAAGCATGGTGAAGAAGCAATTCTGAAAGATTATACAACAACAGTCCGATTATTGTCTTTAGTAATTGGTACCATTTGTGGCTTGTAAAGGCAGTCGCGTTTATCGCTCATGGTTTCGTAACTGATTCTTCCTTCCAGATATTCTCTTGCAATTTCTCTAAATCTTCGATTGCGTTCTCCCATTGAAAGCAATTTTCTAGAATCTGGGTCTAAATATGCAATTTCATAAGCTCCCATATTATACTTATACCATTAACATTTATAAATTACTTCAGTGGTTAGTACAGAGGTTCATAGACTCTTGAAGATTTAAATATTCACAAGATTACTATTTGACTGATTGGATATGGGATTTGTTGCTAGATTTATATTAAATGGTGCAATCAAGCCTACAAAATTATATATGCACAAAGCCGGCTTTGAAGACACTTACTTGACTACACATGCTGCAGAAAGACACGCGCGAGATACTTTGTATGAAAACAGGTACTTGGTAGGAAATGCTGATTATCTGATAGTCGCTTTATGGGGCGACAATGGGACAAAAATTGCGGAGGTTTTCGGGTATGGCGGTATTTCGGAATGGCCGGGAAATCCCGACAAATACTGCTGGATCTTTCATGATGGCGTTTACCAACCAGAAAAAACACTTATCGCATGTGGCGATACAGATATAGCCCTTGGTAGGGAGGAGGAGTACAGGAGAACGACTAGGGATATAAGAAAATTCATGGCGTTTATTCCTAGATTGAGCGACGATCTAGAAGCCTGTTCTTACTGAGGGTCTGAATAGTCAAACTCTTAATCCTTTCCTTCTCATTAGAATTATGAAATTCGCAAGTTTCGACTTCAATCTGGACGAATCCAATGTAGTAGCGTTCGGCGTGCCTCTGGGAAAAAATCCCAACAAATCTCTACAATCACTGCGTTATGTCAGCCAATTTGTAGAGCCCATGGACTTGGATTCTGGAGTGAACCTGCTTGAAAATGTGAAACTTCACGATTCAGGCGATATGGAATTAACATCCTTGGACAGAATTACAGAGGAAACAAAGAAAATACTACAAATGAACAAACCCCCTTTAATATTGGGCGGTAATCATTTACTTTCACTCTATTCCTTGAAAGCTTTTGAAAACGTGAAATTGGTTGTTTTTGACGCACACGGAGATTTCAAGAATTCTTATGACGATGAAAAAATAAGGGAGATGAATGAAGGTTTTTACAACCCTAATATAAATGACGCAACATGGCTAAGAAGGGTTTCTGAGTTCATCAAACCAGAAAACATAATGTTGCTTGGAGTCAGGTCTTGCGACGAATTTGAGCTCAATGATTTGAAGAAATCCGGAATAAAATATTTCACCAGCAGGAAGATAATCGAAAATCAGGAAGTTCTAGAACAGATAAAAGAATTCACCAAAAATTCAAGAGTTTACATTTCTTTTGATGTCGATGTTTTCGATCCTAGTATATGTCCTGCCGTCGACATGCCTGAACCAGACGGCATATTTTTCAACAACTTTCAAAAAATGATGCAATCAGTAAACGGAAAGATAGTCGGGATTGACGTATGTTGCCTTAATTCTCAAGACAATGAGATATCCGAATTTTTAATCGCAAGGTCAGTATTCGAGATTTTGCATAAGATTTAAATGATTTGTCATTAATTGAATTATAAGGGGATATAATCTCATCCATATCTGAGAAGCTCATTTACATTTAAGATCGGCTTTTTGCTACTGAATCCCCCGTTGATTTCTATGGTTTATGTTAAAGATTTAAAATGGACAAAAGGAATGTCTGTCGATGACCTAGTCAAAGGCATGAGTAGCGTTGGATTCCAGAGCATAGAACTGGAAAAGGCATCCCAGACAATCATAAAAATGAAAGAATCTGGAGCCAAAATATTCTTTACATTCACTTCCAACATGGTCACCTCAGGCTTGAGGGGTTTCTTTTCACAGTTGATAAAACTTAAAATGGCGGACGTAATCGTGACAACAGTAGGCAGTATAGAAGAAGACATTATGAGAGCTTACGGCGAACAGTTTATCATAGGCGAGTTTAATGCTGATGATATCGAATTGCACGAAAAGGGTACGAACAGAATAGGCAACCTGCTCATAACAAACAAAAGCTATGAAAAATTCGAGAACGTAATCAGAGGAATGCTACAGAAATTATACGAAAAACAAAAGAGATGGGCTGTTTCCGATATGTTGAAAGAAATTGGTTTGATGTTGGAAGACAATGATTCTATTCTTTATCAGGCCGCAAGAAACAATGTCCCGATATTCTGCCCAGCTATCACGGACGGTGCTCTCGGTTTTCATCTGTTCATGTTCCAGCAAAAGAACCCCGATTTCATAGTCGATGTCGTAAAAGATTTCTCAAACATACTTTCCTCGACAAGCATAGACGACAGAAAGGGGATAATAGCACTTGGTGGCGGAGTATCAAAGCATCATGCCATACTTTCCTGCCTCATTAATGGCGGACTGGACTACGCAGTCTATATGACAACATCACGTGAATTCTCTGGAAGCATGAGCGGTGCGACAACAAGGGAAGCGAAAAGCTGGGGCAAGATAAAAGACAATTCCGATGTCGCTACTGTCATAGGCGATGTTACAATAACATTTCCTTTAGCGATGGTAAGGGCGTTGGAAGAACTTTCCCGGAAAGGAATCATCAATGACAAATAAAGCAAGATTCGTTTTGAGCAAGTCGAAACTTTTGGAACAGTACAATGCGGTCAAGAATATTTCCGGTAATATCTCATACAGTTTGAAAACAAACCCTGTCGTGGGAAAATTACTGGAAGAGAATACAGATTCTTGGTTTACCGTACATTTCATGGAATATCTCGATAATGTGAAAGACAAAAACAAGGTGTGGTTTGTAGGTCAAAGCTGGAGCAACGAAGAGCTTAATCAATTATTTGAAAAAGGAGTCAGGTCGTTTATAGTTTATAACGAAGTGGATTTGAACTCATTGATTGAATTCATGAAAAGCAGAGACGACAAAATAAACATTCTTCTAAGAATGAGAATGAAAGAGCATACAATCAGGACTGAAAAATATTATGTTTTCGGCATGTTTTCACAGCAGATAAACAATCTGATACCGCAATTAAGACAGAACAGAAAAATAGACAACTTGGGAGTTCATTTCAATAGAAAAACACAGAACATAAGCGAATGGTCTCTGAAGGAAGAATTGAGCGAAGTTCTACATAAGGACACCCTGAAACAAATAGACATCTTGAATATCGGGGGCGGAATTCCTATACAGTACAAAAATTATAATGTCGACGTCCTTCCTCATGTCTTCAGCAAGATTAAGGAATTGAAAGAATGGTTGAATGGCTATAATGTGAAAATGATTATAGAACCTGGAAGATTCGTCGCTGGACCTTGTATAAAACTTGAAGCGAAAATAATCGGTATTCATGACAATACAATCGTAGTCAATTGTTCTGTATACAATTCTTCAATGGACACAATTGTTGCCAACATTAAGCTTTTAATTGAAGGAGAACTTGAGCAAGGCACACCATATTTGATTAAAGGCTACACGCCAGATTCCATGGATATATTCAGATATAGAGTTTACTTGAACAATCCAAAAATAGGCGATACAATTACTTTTTTGAATGCCGGCGCATATACCTATTCAACGGATTTCTGCAATCTTGCAAAACTGGAAACAGTCATCATAGATTAAACCAATTTTCCTGTCAACGCATATCGAGTAACTTTAGATATTTTCACATTGACTGTAGAACCCAATCCAAGATTTTCTTTTATGACTATAGGCTTGTATGCATAATTTCTCCCGACAACAGCACCCTCGACTTTCTCATCAATCAAAACTTTACCTTCCCACCTTAACCATCTTTTGTTTCTTTCATAAGACACGTGTCTAATAATCTTTGACAATTCTTTGCTCCTTTCGTTAACCACTTTCTGGGGTGTCTGTCCCATCTTTGCAGCCTGTGTCCCCGGTCTAGCACCGAATTTTGATAAAACAGTCAGATCTGGCTTGATTTCTTTTATCAATTCGACAGTTTGTTCATGGTCTTCTTCATCCTCACCAGGATGGCCTGTTATGATGTCAGTCATTAATGTCAATTCCGGTATTTCTTCCCTGAACCGTTCAACGTAATAAACAAACTCTTCAACTGTATAACCGCGCTTCATTATCTTCAAAACTTTATTGCTTCCCGACTGCACGCACAAGTGCAGGAATTTGAAAACCTTTTCATTCTTGTAAGCATTGATTAAATCTTTTATCTCGACTTTCTTGAAATGCAATGGATTCATCATTCCCACTCGGACAAAGAAATTTCCGTCTATTCTAATTATCGAATCGAGCAATTCCGGTAGGTTAGTTCCTATGTCTCTTCCATAAGCCGATGAATCTTGTGATGTCAACCAGATTTCTTTTACACCTTCTTTTATCGATTGTTTTATTTGTTCCCTTATGGAATGAGGTCTGTAGCTGTATAGATTACCGCGAGCCAATTTTGTTGCGCAAAAGGTGCAAGAAGAAAGACAGCCGCTATTTATCTCAACAATATCAACTATTGGATTTGTTTTTAGGTGTGGTAAACCAACTTTTTCTTCGTACACCCTCTCTAAAGAGAGAACTTTCTCTCCATTTAATGTCGCATGTGCGACATCCACGATTTTTGTTATAGAATCGGGACCAACAAAACTGGCTTTGGGATTTATCTTTTCTATTAATTGCCTTTCCTTTTCAATTTTCGACAGGCATCCTGCAACAATTAACGGTTTGTTAAACTTCGTCAATTCATTTGACCTGAAAATCATTCTATTAACTGTTGGCGTTTTAACAGCGCAAGTCGTTATCAAGTTGATATCAGAATTCTTAGGAGAGTCGACAATTTCCATCCCAGCATCCTTCAATAGTCCAATCATTATCTCATAATCGGCTTTGTTTGCTGAACATCCATAAAATTCTCCATAAACCTTCACCATAGAATCATTCCGTATGTATCTCTACTATATCATTATCATGCAATTTATAATCTAAACCAACCTTCTTACCAGAGAATTTCGTTGAATTAAATATCCGCGCAAATTTGAATGTCTCCAAGAAATCTTTATGAATTTCCTTTGCCAAGTCCGATACAGTAGAATTTCTTTTCAATGCTAGTGCTGGAATTGCCTTCGGCTTATTTGGGGATTTTGCATATATCTTTATCAGGTTGAGAGTATTCCAAATCTTCTCTTTCAATTCTTTCATGCCTATTTTTGATTGGGCATCTATGCAAACTATACTCTGATCCAGTCCACATACTTTGCTTTTGTTTTTGACAAAAATCAATCTCTTTGAATCGAGCCTATTGTATTCCAAAAATTTCATCAATTCTTTCTTTTGTTTATCAATATTTCGTGTCGAATCCAATAAAACCAGGATTAAATCGCATGAATGTATGAGACCTACAGATTCCGAATCAAATGAAGAAGGTATTTCTATCAACTGAAACTGCATGTCATCGTAGAGCATCATGCCAACTCTCGGTTCTTTTGTAGTATATTCATAATCTCCAACTTCTACATGAGCATTTGTCAACGCATTCAACAATGTGCTCTTACCGGAATTGGTCAAACCTATTATGCATATCTGAGCAGCGCCTTCTTTCCTAATGGAAAATCTAGGTTTGCTAGAAGCCTTTGATTTATTCTCGGTTTTTAATTTTGACAATCTCTTTTTCAAATCAGCAAGCAGGTTGTGTGCTCCTTTGTGTTTCGGCGATTTTCTAATCATTTCTTCTAACGCTGCAATCTTCTCTTCTCTATTTTTGGCTTCCAAATATCTTTTCTCAGCTTCGAAGTATTCCGCGCTCGCATTAATAGGAACAGTTACCACCCAAAGCATTTTCCATAATTATGGTTTATTTTCTACTTTTTCTTAAGCTTCACGTCAATCTCGATAATCTCTTGCTGGAACTTCTGTATCGTGCTTTCAAACTGCTTCTCGTCAATTTCCCTGTTGTAGAAAGACTGTTTAGTTTCCTCTATCATGTCTTCCAATTCTTTCTTTCTGTCTTCCAATTCTTCTCTGCTTTCTGCAGGCTCTTCTTCGTCTCTCTGACCTTTCTTGCCAAACATCTGGAGTTGGCCTTCCCTTATGAGATTGACCCTGTTCTGAATCATGGTATAATATTTTTCAGGACTCCTCACACCCTTCATCATCATGTCACTGCCAGTCTTGAACGAGCTCACGGTCAAGTCGCCATAATCAAGAATTCTTCCAAGAAAGTTTTTCTTGACGCTGATGTCAGCCACAGTCGCATAAGGAAGTATAACCTTGTGCTTGTTTATAATCCCTTCGTGTTTGATGACTTCGTTCATCGTTATTATGAAATAATGCCTCAACCTGTCCCATTCAGGCTGTTCTATCATGAAAGAGGCTATGCCTGCAATTCCCAAAAGAATAAGCGTGGATATCAATTCCGATTGAGTCTTTGGGGTCAGTGAAAATGTCATACCGAATTGGAAATAAAGCAGGACGAGAAAAACTATAGTCAAAAGCGCGATTATATAATTGCCTAAATAAGAAATTCTCGCCGACTTGAGAACAAGTTCTTTCTGTCCTTCTTCCATATTTTTATTTAGTATTTGAAAGCTTATGTTTATATGTGCTGGGCTGATTGACAAAAATAAAAAAGAAAAGAAAAATCATTGCAGAATTATTTTTTCAGAATTCTTCTTCGTCTTCAGACGATTCGCCGTCTTCTCCCCAATCATCATCGTCTTCATCGTTATAGCTTTTAAATGCCATTTTAGTTTTTCCTCCTCAGCATTCGTTTAGTTAGATTTGATTTCGATTTTATATTAACCTTTCATCTACCTTCAAGTATTTAAAGGTAAAAACGCTGGAGGTGGGATTTGAACCCACATACCCTTGCGGGTGCTGGTTATCATTCTGATAACTTGTCACAATAACCAGCTGTCAGACTCAAGACCAGTGGACGACCAGGTTGTCCAACTCCAGCATTCACATCATCTTGTTGTCAGCTCTTGAGCCTATGTGTATATTATCGTTAAAAGATGTTTTTATTATTTAAAGAAATCACTTGACAACTTCCAATTTCCCAGTTTTCGGTATGTTCAACTGGAGCGTGTCTCTGAACTGCGTGACATAAGCCCCTCTGACAGCAACCTTGTCTCCGACAGAAACAGAATCGATTTGGTCCTCCCACAATGAAAGTTTTATTTGTCCAGTGCCGTCCTCCAAAATAGCATCAGCCACATTTCTCGGTCCGTATTTTGTATTGACCGTTCTGGGCTCACCCACCTCAACTATTTTGGCTTCTATAATAATCCCGCTTACTCCCAGTCTTATATCAGAAATTTTCATAAAACCTCACTACATTTTTTGGTTTATAAACCTTTTAATGTCTAAAGTTCAAGAGAAGTTTTGGTGGAATATTGAATTATGAGGAATTACTTTTTGACAATGAATTCATGACATTAGAAGGTTCTTCTGAACTGGCTAAAACCGCAAAAGACCTCCATAATAGATTAGGAGACCATGTTTCGTTAATTATAGGATATGGTTCTTGGGTTTATGGCACACAAAAACCCGATAGTATGAAAGACTTTATAGTTGTTGTTGATGACCCTAGGCAATTCTACAATGAAAATGAATGGGTTGTTCAAACACCCTATGTCAAACCTGCAAGATCTGTTGAAGTACAAACTTTTTTGAATAGACTGAGTCCTAACTTTTACCATTTGGACGGCGGAAAAATAAAGATCGGTGTTATATCTAAAGCCCAATTCACGAGTGAAACATATTCTTTCAGTAAATACATTGGTTTCAGATTGACAAAGCCTTTGGCGGTATTTCAAATCCCAGGAAGTGGTCTTTCTCAAGACGATTCAATCGATGTAATTAGTGATCTACGAGAAGAAAATCTTTTTAGAGTGATTTCTCTCCTTCCTAGAAATTTCACTTTTGAAGATTTCGCTTTAAAATATGTTGGTGTAAGTTATGAAGCAGATGTCAGGTTTGAAGACCCAAGTAAAATAAGATCAACATACGAAGCAAATAAATCCAAATTCGATAAAATGTTCGCGTTTTTTCTAAAAGACGTTCCCACATACGATGGTACGAATTACACTAATAACGCTTCAGCAATTGATTTCTATCGTGAAAAAGTCTCTATGGCTTTACGTAAACCACTATTTCTAGCTCAAAACTTTCTTAATTTTTTTACGGCGGCTGATCCGATTGGATACACTATGAGAAAAATGCGATTAGGTACAGGAAAATAATTTATCTATCCCACTTCGGATATAATTCCATTGGCATTAGCACCCTGTCAATCCTGCACGCAACTCCAGTCTTTCTCTTGAACATTTCGTCGCTCGTCATCTTAGCTATACCCAATGCAATCAATTCTTCTTTCAATGTCATGACAGCGATTGTCTCACCCCTTATAATACCTTCCTGTATTCTAGTTATCCCCCTCGGATATAGCGGAGATCCGTTGCAAAGCGAAGCTACGGCAGAGTCTTTCACAAAAATTCTCTTCGTATGCAGTGTAGCATATTCCACAGGGATCAATATATTTCTTAGATTAGCCTCATCATTATTCTCTTTCCAGATTTCATACGCATCTCTAACTTCAACCAACGAATGAGCATCATTTTCCGTAAAATTCCCGACTTTAGTTCTTCTCAATTCTGACATATGCGCGCCAACATTCAATGCCCTGCCGATGTCATGGCACAGTTTTCTTATGTATGTCCCTGCTTCGCAGCCGACTTTGAACAAAACGTCCTTTCCGTCAATTTCTAATATATCGAAAAAATGAATCTCGCGCTCCCTTTCAATTCTGGCTACAGCAGATTTCACTGGCGGACGCTGCCTTATTTTCCCTATGAATCTCTCAACTATCACATTTCTCAGCATGTCTTCAGGAACTTCCTTGTGCAGATGCATTGTCCCAACGTATTCTTTATCTAATCCCGTCAATACAGGCATGACCTTTGTTGCATTTCCCAAAGCTACGGGAAGAACACCTGTCACACCAGGATCTAAAGTTCCAGAATGCCCGCAATTCTTGGCATTAAAAATGTCTCTTATCCATGCAGTCACTTGATGCGATGTGGGACCTGCATGCTTGTCAACAATTAGTACAGAAGAATCTATCAGTTCGTTTATATTCCTGTCTTTAGGATATTTTCCGTATTCAGGATTTGTCTCTTCGTCTGATTTGGTCAACCACATGAAATTTAAATTGTTTGAGAGTTTATATTACTTCTCTTTGGTTTTAGCTTCAGTCTTTTCCTTCTTGATTTCAACCTTCTCTTTAACAGATTTTAATTCGGCAGCGGAAGGTAGTTTCAAGTTGAACTTTGTAATCACACCAGCCTTCTTATAAGCCTCTATTATATCCTCATCATTGGCACCTTCACCAATCTCCATGAACATACCGACAGGCTCCAAATGTGCTATATTGCATCTCCTGCGCTTCACACCAGTAACTAGCCTAGGACCAGTAATCTCGACAAAACTCTTATCAACTTTCTTTACAATCGTGCAAATATTTCCGCCTTCCCTGCCGGAAACCTTCATGCACACCATTCCTACTTCCATTGCCATAATATTCAATATTTTATATCTTTATTAGATTTATAAATCATAAAGAATCCTGGTGTCTCATTGATGTTTTATAGAAAAGGATATGATTTCTCAGAGTTATCCATAAATGAATTGAAAAATCACATAACTGAGATTCGAGGAAGAGTTCGTTCGCCTTATGATATCGTGATGGGAAGTTTATACAGGATAGGCGGCATAACTGCAGTATCTGCTATATTAACACCATTTAGTGACAATCCTAAGATGATCTTTACAGCGTGTTTAGCAGGAATTGCGGTTGAACGATTCTATTCCGCTTGGCTGGCTATTCGAGATGGATACGCAGAACTGGAGCTTGCGCACGCAAGAGAAGAATATTATAATAGGAGTGAATTTTTAGACGATTTTAAGAGTTTTTGAATGCTTAAATTTGTAATATTTGATAGGTTTTTCTATGTTGACTGCATCTGAAATAACCCAATACGGAGGAAAGGGTGCAATACTTAATTATGTGAGAGATAAACTTCCAGACATCCCTATCCCAAATTATGTGATAAAAGAATATGGAGCTGGCTTGAGCGGTGTTTTACACCGTTTTCATCGCATGAAAAAGCCTGTTATTGTTCGTTCCTCTTCACCATATGAATACAGTGATTTCGAGGGTATTTTCGATTCCGTTCCTGATGTTTATGATAAATGTTCTTTAGAGGATGCAATTAGGCAAGTTGAAAAAAGTGCAACTAGTGAAAGAGCAGTTGAATACGCCAGACAGAACGGGTTCCATATCGATGAACAAATTAATGTTGTTATACAAGAACAGTCGCCTTCAGGTTATTGCGGGGCTATGATGAGGCATCCCAATAATCCTGATTTGATTTTCATATCTTATTTCGAAGGCAGGGGTGAATATTCCCGTCAACATAAAAGATATTTATTTGATGAAAAAGTCCAAGGCGAAAGTGAAAACCACGAAATAATTAGCCGTGGAATCTCAGATGAAGATGCGAAGTTTTTAGTAGATAGATATAGACAATTAGAAAGTTTAAAAGAAATTGCAGACGGACAAAGTCTATTTGTCGAATTTGGTTATGACCCGTTTGAATTATACCAAGTCAGGCCATTCAAAAGAATTGAAACGGCAGATTTTCAATTGCCATCGGTTGGTGCAAATGTTTTACATGCTGACATAGTTTTTGGTATAACTCCTCCCCAAGGAATTGTGCTACCGGTGATAAGAGGACTGGGCAAATGGGAGGTGTTACAGGTTGCATCGAAATTAGGAGGGTTCGAAGAACCTGAAATAACTTTTGAAGGAGTTGATGATGATTTAAAAATGAACCTGACTAATTTAGGAATGTCTTCAATTCTCGGCGGGAATGCAGATATTATATTATATGGTTCAGCTAATGTAATGAAAATTCATTACTCATCCTCATCTGAAATGCTGGGTAGAGAAAGATATTGTTTCATGACATCTTCCGCACACCAAGAGGAGTACGACGTAGATTTAAGCGTTCCGAATATGAGAGCATTGGTTATTGGGCGAGCCGACAATTTCCTAGTACACGGTTTAATGAGATTAATAAAGAAAGCGGATGTGTCAATATTAAAAAGTAACTTATGGTATCAAAAAATGTATCAAACGACCGAATCTGTAAGAGATAGAGTGCGAATAATCAGTAACGGTAAAGAAGCAGTAGTTATTAGAGAATAAAATCAACTTCTAAAATAAACTGACATTTAAATATCATTTGAAACTCTAGCCCTTTCCCTGAATAATTCCCTTGTGCAGTTGGAACAGAGATAACCGCCATATGGCCTGTCAGGTCTCCTGTCACTTTTAGCCAGCTTTCTCACACGGCTCTGCATCAATCTTTTCATGCCATGGAGAATGCCTTTGCAATTCGCGCATCTGTGCAAAGCAGTCTTCTCGCGCTTTACATGAATCCTGACTTTTCCTGAAGTAACCCTTCTCTTGACTTTTTTCATTCACTCACCCAAGAATTTCCTCAATGTCCAGCTTACTGCAACCGAAACAAGCGCATACCACACAACCCAGTTCGGCAGAAGGCTGATCAGAGGCAACGAGTTCAAAGCTTGCACAACAGGATGCGTCACCACAACAGCATCACCAAACCTGTATGAACCCCACGGAAAGAAAACAATAACAACAACTAAGGACACTATCATTACCTTGAACATCTGCTGCATGTACTCGTTGTTGGTCTTCATGTACTCGTTCAGGAATTTGTTTATCTCGTCCTTCTTCCCCTCCTTCTGTGCCTTGGTCAGATTCTCGCGTATGTTCGTAAGCTTCTCCTTTATCTCTTTCGCAACCTTTTTGTTTATCATCAGCTTGTTTATTCCGAAAATGACTGCCGAAATAAAGACCGAAAAGAGGAATATGGATAGATAAGGATCGAAAACTAGCAAAGGTGCAAATATGGGGTCTATAAGTTTGCCCGTGAATTCAAATACCATTTCACTCGCCTACAATCTTCCTTATCAACGGATGTGCTTCGTCAAGCTTCTCGCGCTGAAGTTGTTCGTAATAATTATAAACGATCATAACAGTTAAAAGTATTCCGGTTCCTGTTCCTATCGCACCTGTCAGGTCTGCCACTGCAGCCAGCAAGCCTATGGCTAAACCGCCGAGAACAGCCAGCTGGGGTATATACCTGTTCAGAACAGCCTGCATGACTCTTGTGTCCTTTCTGTAGCCGGGAATCTGCATGCCTGCGCTGTCCAGTTGCCTTGAAACGCTTTCCGCATTCATTCCAGCAGTATTGACCCAGAAAATGGAAAATGTCATAGACCCTATCGCAAGGAATAGCGTGTACGTCAACGCCCGCAGGATTTCACCCGGAATCACAGTGCCGGAAACTATCTGGAACAAAAGGCTGTTGTTGAAGATGCCGCCGCCTGGCACCGATAAGAAATATACAATACCACTCACCACATTCCCCGCTTGGTCGAAGCATGCAAGCGGTCCGCAAATAAGTCCGTCTGGCGTCGGAGCCGTGCCGAATCTTGCAAGCAGTTGTATGTTCGCTATCAAAGCTGCTGTCAGGATGACTGGAATATTGCTCGTGTAAAGCAGTTTAAGGTCCCATGTCCTTCCGAATCCCCTCATCGTTGAGAATGTCAGTGGTATCTGGATTTTTATGTGCTGGGCATAAACCACAATCAAAAATATCGCGGTAGTGGTCAGAACAGGAAGCATGTATCTTGCTGCCAATTCAATATCACCTCCTATCAAGCTCAATATGAACCCTGGTATAGCGCCAGCTGTCACACCTCCAATTGAAAGGGGACTTATCAATCCTATCACGACCTGCGTTGCAACACCCGCTGCTATGAAAAGGCTTATACCGGAACCGAATCCCCACTTGCTCACCAGTTCGTCAAGAAGTATCACAATTATACCGCCTGCTGCCAACTGGACAATCACGAATAGCATTATCGGTAGCCCACCAGTGATAGGCAGTGCACCAGACATTGCGAATGCCGCCGCTTCTGCGAATGCGAGTATGACCGCAAGAAGCTTGTTCCATGTCTGAAACTTTTTCCTGCCTTCTGGCTTTGTCGTGTCCCAATTAATAATTTTCGATCCTGTCAACAACTGCATGATGATACCTGCCGTGACTATTGGACCTATGCCAAGCGTCATCAAGCTTCCGAACTTCGAGCCGAGCACGATTTCAAAGAACTTGAACTGCTCGAAAGAAGCCGACCTGTCTATGCCGTACATGATGATGTGAGAAAGCAGCAAAAACAATAATAGGGCTATTCCGGTCCATTTGAGCCTGGCGTTCAGGTCCTGCTTGTATTCAGGCTTGGCGATAGCAGGGAAGAATCTTACAAGCCTTGTCGCCAAATCTTTCTTTTCTGGTTGTTCTTCATCCATGATTCAAAACCTACAATTTGACCAGCTTACCGCCGGCTTGTTCCAATTTCTTTTCGACATTCTTAGAGAAATATTTGCATTCGACAATAATAGGCTTTGTTATTCTTCCAGCGCCCAGAAGCTTGTCGTATCCTATCTTTTCGAGATTGATTTTTATTTTTCCGTTTTCCTCTCCCGCAAGTTTCTTCTCCACCAGCTTGTCCACCATCGAGTCGATGTCTTTTAAGTTTATGGTTTTCAAATGTCTGACAACAGAGGGGTGGCGCTTGAATCCCCTTTTTCCATAATGATGAGGGTCGTATTTCACTGTCCATGTCCAGTTGTGCTTGTGCAGGCCAGCATCTCCCCTGCCTCCTCTTCCTCCAGCACCCTTGTGCTTCTTGTGGGAGCCGTGGTAATGCCTGTTCCCTCTGAATCTTGTGTGCTTCTTTCTTTTATTCACAACCATTCAAATCATCCTTTTCAGTAAGCTGTTGATTGCGGTTCCCCTGTAGCCCAAGTCCCCTTTAGGATAATGTTCTCTTATAGACCTGAAGCCTTTTGATGGAGGCGTTAGTCTGAATATCGGCTGCAGTTTCTTAAAGTCGCTCAGCATCGCTTTCCCTTGAATCAACATGTCCGCAAACTCGTCATAAGAATTGAACTTTGTAACTGTTTTCAGCGTGCTCTCATTCACTTTTTTGTCGTCAGTCATCCTCAATCTTTTCTTCAGCATTTCCACCAGCATCTTCTTTTCAATTTCGCCATAAGTGACAACATCCTTCACCTTATCGAGCATTCCTTTGTATGCGGGCATTTCCGGGACTAGAGCACAGTGGTTGGGGGCGTTCAATCCAAGTGATTTCAGCGTATCGCGGACTTCATTAGACAAATCGGCCGTTCCCCTGATTCTTACCACACTTAGCATAGTTTCACTTGTAGGATTATGTTAATTAATCTTTTTTAAAGTTTTTGATTTAAGTAAATGATATGCCGGTGACATTGAGATATCGAACTGGCGAAATCGTTTCGGAGTTCGAGCAAGAGTGGCGCGAAAACGGAAATTATAAAATAAAAATTTAGTGGTAAAATGGGACATTTTCGGATATATGAAGGAGCAGAATTAACAATTAGACAATGTCAAAGCGTCTTGGATCAGCCTAGATATGAACATAAGGGAAAGATATCCCCATATGACGTCTTAGCGACATTTAGAGAACATGCTTTAGACGCGCCTAGATATTTTATTTTTGAGGATAATTCGCTTATTGCACAAATCGAGGCTCAAAAGTTTGATGGCAACATAATGACATTTCAAGATTTTTGGGCAAATAACCTTTCTGCGAATTTAAGATTTTACAGATTAACCAGCCAATCAGGTCAACCAAGAACGCCTGGATATGAATTGTGTCTAAGAACTTTATACTGGGGATTGAATAATGGGTATGAAGAGGCTTTCCAATCCATGTTTATGAGCAAAGTCAGCGAAAAGACCTGGAAAAAAGCAATAGATAGCGGGATTCTAATCCCCACAGAAGATGGAGTAATCAGATGCAGGATTAATAGCAAACTCCCTGATTTATTAGATCTTGAATCAATACAAAATCAAACAAAAGCCCCAAACTCTCTCAAATAAACTTTACGTTATCATTTTTATCCTACTTTCTCGATAATAACAATATGCCAATAACACCACACAATCTCGTAAGGCATGAACTGATTGGATTGAAGGTGAAAATAAACAAATCCACAGATTCCACGCAAAAGGGATTAGTGGGAACTGTCATAGACGAAACCTACAACACCCTGAAAATAGAAACAAAAGACGGAAAAGAAAGAACTGCGATAAAAGAAAACTCTGTATTTCTGTTCATCTTGCCCAACAAAACCAAGATACAGATCGACGGCAAACTGCTCGTCTCCAGGCCGGAAGACAGGATAAAGAAAAAACTCCCGAAATGGTAGTTTAAAAAAGAATAAAAACATATCTTGTGTTAATTAATAAAGCTGATAGAATGAAAGCGAGAAACATTGGCGTGGACGCAAAACCGCCATCAAAAGAATGTTCAGATCCAAAATGTTGCTGGCACGGAATACTTCCTGTCAGAGGCAACATCATCAAAGGCAAGGTGGTTTCCGCCAAAGCCACGAAAACAGCCATTATCTCACGATCGTATCTTAATTTTGTGCCGAAATACGAAAGATACGAGAGGCGACATTCGAAAATCACAGCATATAATCCAACTTGCATCGACGCAAAAGAAGGAGATATCGTGACACTGGCTGAATGCCGCCCGATAAGCAAAACAAAGCACTTCATTGTCATTGAAAAGGTGGGCGGATGAAAGGCATCAAGGCTTCTGTCACAAAAGGACTGAATGTTGGTAGTTACCTAACATGTGCTGACAACAGCGGCGCCAAGCTCTTGCAGATAATTTCTGTTTCAGGTTACAAAGGCAGGAGAAAGAGAATGCCCAAAGCAGGCATTGGCAGCTTGATAAAAGTCTCTGTGAAGGAAGGCGACCCCAAAGTCAGGAAGCAAATGTTCAATGGTGTCATCGTAAGGCAGAGACAGGAATTCAGGCGACCAGACGGCATGAGAATCAGCTTCGAGGACAATGCAGCCGTGCTGACAGACGAAAAAGGAGCTCCTAAAGGAACCGAAGTCAAGGGTCCTATAGCAAAGGAAGTCGTGGAGAGATTTTCTACCATCGGAAAAATTGCGACTATAGTGGTGTAAATGAAACGACCAAAATCAAAAAAACCAGGGAAGCAGAGAAAGTTCTTGCACACAGCACCGTTGCATCTCAAAAGAAAGATATTATCATCCCATTTGTCAAAAGAATTGCGCGAAAAATACAAGCGAAGGGCAATGCCAGTAAGGAAAGGCGATGAGGTCCAGGTGATGAGCGGAAAACTGAAAGGTAAGACAGGAAAGATAGCACGAGTCAATTTCAAGAAATATCGCGTTTATCTCGAAGGCGTGACAAGAAAGAGAACCGTTGGTACTGAAGCCCAGATTTCGTTGAGTCCGAGCAAGCTCAAGATAATAAGCTTGAATCTTGATGACAAGAAAAGACAAAAGATAATAGAAAGGAAAGGAGTCAAAATAGTCACAGAGCAACCATCCACAGTTCAGTCCAAATAATCTTTCTAACCTTATTTATAAGAAAATCCAAATTAGTTTCTAGTGGGATAGTGAAAAAGATACTGGTATTTATATTCCTATTTCTTTCAGTTATCCCCACGGTCTTGGCTTTAAGCATCATACCACCGTCTTCTGTAACTGCAACACACGAATTAGTGACTATAACTTGGACAACCGATAACAGTTCGACTACAGAAATCGAATACGGCAAAGACACAACATACGGCACCAATGTCACTAACGAAAGCATGACAACATCCCATACAGTTACTTTGACCGGCTTATCTTCATCGACAACATATTATTACCGGGCCAAGTCAAGAGACGCTTCCGGTGTTCAAGCAACAGCAAGTTCGTCATTCGCAACTACAGCATCGCCGTCATCAGACACGACAGCACCATCTATTTCATCCATCTCCGCATCAAGCATAACAAACGAATCTGCAGCCATATCGTGGACAACAGACGAAAGCGCTACGTCAGAATTGGAATATGGAAAAGACACGAACTACGGAAGTGTTGGTAGCAATTCTACCCTGAAGACATCGCATAAATTTACTTTGACCGGCTTATCCTCATCAACAACTTACCATTATCGAGTAAAGTCGAAGGACGTTTCAAACAATCAAGGCGTGTCAGGTGATAACACTTTTACAACTTTGGCAACGCAAATAACGCAACCATCAGACACAACATCTCCTGCTGTCGGAAGCGCCAGCCCAACTTCAGTAACACCAAACAAACAATCAACCTTTTCAGCAACAGTCTCGGACAACATAGGCGTCAAAGAATGCAAGCTTGTAAAGAATGACGCCAACTACACAGCAACAGTTTCTAGCGGAGCAGCGTCTTACACATTTGCTAGTGGCTTGCCGGAAGGCACTCACAATATTTATTTTGAATGCAAGGACGACGCTGGCAATGTCGGTAAAGGCACGAGCGTAGCTGTCACAAGCGGCAAGCAATCTATACAAATAAAAATCAACTTACCAAAGACGACATATTATCCTAACGAATTCCTAGATCCTAAAATTACTGTAACAGACGCTTCAGGCAAGCTTGTCACAGACGCTTACATAAAAGGCAACCTTACTGGACCAAAAACATACAATCTCTATTTCTTCTATTCTTCCCTATGCGATTGCTACAAGGCTTCATACTATCTCAGCGAGAGCATCTCAACAGGCGATTATACTTTATCCATAGAAGTTTCTCACTCTGATTTCAAAACCACAAGCGCAGACGCTTCATTGAAAGTAATCAAACCGACGATACAAACCTTCACGATAACTGCAGATAAAAAAGATTACTTCTCGGGAGATTCTGTAGCATTGACTGTAACAGCGAAAGATGCCTTGGGAAATGCCATCAAAGATTTGTATCTTACAGGCGAGCTTCGCGACGGAGACACCGGCAAGCTTTTACAGGTCATATATCCCTCCATACTCGGTGATGTGTACATTTACAAATATTATCTCGACTATGACAGCGTGGGAAAGAAATATCAGTTCACAGTCAGCACGACATGGAAAGAGCAGAAAGCAAACGCCAGCACAACCATTACTGTAGGCAAGAGGGGTTTGAATGCCGATGTTGTGCTCGAAAAGAATGTCCTAAGCCCGAAGGATGTCTTGAAAGGAAGAATAAAAGTTTACGATAAAGACGGTGAAACAGTTAAAGATGCTTCAGTCGGCATACAAGTAAAAGACCCGCAGGGATTTGCCACTCGATACCTGTCAACAACATTCAAAGACGGCTTTTATGAAATAGAATCTTGGACAGTCGAGGATTGGTTCGCTGTCGGCAATTACACCATGGAAATTAAAATCTCTAAACATCCCGAAGAGATCGTGCTTACAAAAGCTATAGAAATCACCAAGCAGAAACTGAATGTCGAAGTTTCGCTGGACAAAACCAGCTACAAGCCAAACGATAGGATGTACATGAAGATTCTAGTCACGTATCCAAATGGAACTGTTGCGAAAGACGCCTGGGTTTCCGGAGAAGTGTTTCCGTTATTTGCAGAACCAGCTACCAAGGAAGGATTCTACAAGCCTTCTGTATGCAGAATCTATCTGTCGCCGGTGAAACCTGTCTTATACAAAGGTGAATTCATTCAAAGATATTTCTTGGACAGCCCGTACATACCATCAGAATGTTCAACAGGCGAGTATGCTTTGAAATTGACAGTGAATGCTCCAGGTTATGCCGATGCGGAGATATTGAAAGAATTTGATTTAGCACTGGCCAAGCTCTTTATTGAAACAGGATTCCGTATGGACAGCCAAGTAGACGCTGCCAATCTTGTTATGTACGCTGAAGTGAAGGATGAAAATGGTAAATCTGTGGAATTCGCTGCAATCGACGGCACCCTAAGCCCGACAGAAGAACTCAAAGGGTGCGTCAAGCAATTCACCTTATACTACGACTATCGCTTGAAAAGATACACAGGCAATCAATTCATAAGCAAATACGAATGTACGGAAGGAAAATACATAATTCATTTGGAAGCCAGCAGCACTTCTTATGAAAAGGCCGAAGTAGTCCAAGGTGTTGTCCTGCAATACAAGGAAGGATATGAATACCAAGGTTATGTACCGTCCACGCCTTTCGAGTCAGCGTGCAAGGAAGTTTCATGCGGCGAGAACTGCATTCAAAAAGTATGTACGCCTGTTGCGGCTACGCCAGTCGGGGAATGCTTTAATTTTGTAACAGATGATGATTGCATCAACACATGTACATCAACTCTTGAGAAAGCCGAGGAAGCTATCAGCAAAGGCACTGCGACAGAGATTGATTTGAAGGCGTGTGTCGACAAGTGTGCAACAAAAGTTCCGTGCCAAGGTTCAGGCATTTCGCCCGCTGCCCTAGAGCTTATGATTCAAAAGTTGGACGAGCTTAAGAAGGAAGTGAAGGAAACAAAAGAAGAAGTGGGCGGACTCAAGCAAATGCTACTTTTCATAATAGATTTCATAAATTCTATACTTTCCAAGTATCTGCAGCAAGAGCAAGCGATAACGATACCATCTGAAGTAGTCCAGAATGCCACAAATGCAACTAATCCAATAACAGCTGGTTTTGTTAAAGTGTTCAAGCCACTAACAGGATAAACAACTTTGAATGATGCAAAAAAGCTTATAAAATTATCACTCAAATAATAAACTATGAGAACGCTGAGAACAGAAAGAGTCGATTTAGATCCAACTAAGTTTTATGGCACGCTTCAAGGTAATACAGCTATAACATATTTATTGCTTCATTTAGGGGAATGGGATCCAAGTCCGCCTGGCTCTGACCCAATAAAACCATATGTACCATTCTACACTCTCCCTGAACATGACTTGTGGCAACCCCTCCCTCATGGCATAAATCAAATTTATTGGAATTCTAGAGAAGATGCGGAAATAGGATTTGTTGATTTATTTATAAAACTAAGACACGGGCAATATAAAATATATGGTCGTGTTGCCCAAGATCCAGAACTCGAATTAATATCTGTGTGAGTAACCTTTGATAATTTAATGTTTTCTTACACAGGCAATTTTGGCATTAACAATCGTGAGAAATTCTTTGAATTGTTTTTTACCCATTGGAATGTTTTGCTGTCTGGTGTTTGGCCTTTGATTTCTTTCAGATAAGTGACTATGATAGATATTTCCATAAAAGGCTGGACTATTCCAGAATATGCAAGAATAACTATACCGACTGTCATTACGCCATAGATGGATTGCAAGATTACGCCTGCCGAGTTGAATGGTATGCCTTCAAAGTATACATAAACTCCAAAGAATGCCATCGTTCCATATACAATAGCTGACAGTATAGCAGCAGTCGCTAAAATCCACATCCAATTCTTGACATAAAGAATCAAACCATCCTTAGCAGACTTCCACGCACTCTCGTTTTTTCGCGTGAACATATATGCAAGTATAGCTTCGTCGACATAGTTCGTTGCAGTGTGAATGGTGCCGCTGATGATGTAAGTCAATGCTTTCGGCAGCTTGAGGTCAGCGCCGAATTTCATTATTCTTTGATGTACTTCCTTCAACACAGCTTCTAAAACCCTGTCAACAACAAAAAGCAATGATATCGATAAAAACCTGTCCTTCATCAGCCTGAATCCTTGGAACAGCTGATTTAATTTGGGTGTTCTGCCATTCTGGATATAATCGGTTATTAACGCGATGTGAGCACTTTTAACAATGTAAAATATGTATCTTGAAAACAGCTTGTAAATATGATAATAGAGATATGTCGCAGTGGAAATGCTGCCTACTGACAATATAACCTTGAATATCGAATCTACTCCAATCTGGCTCAAGACCACGCCTAGGATAGAAGAAAAATAGAAAACTGCTATGCCAATGAAGACAAGCATCAAGGCGAATCTCAACAGAATAAACTGCCATGTCAATATATAAATTTTTGCCGTGTCTTTGAAATGAAAATGCTCCCGTATTCCCATCAGTCTCTAAATAATTAATTGTTTTCCAGGTCCCTTAAATGTTTATAAATCTAGCCTTTCACTCAATGTTATAAAAACAATATAAATATCTGAAATAAATTGTTGAAAAGCATGCCACACTTGAAAAGATTGCTAGCGCCCAAATTTTGGGGGGTAAAAAGAAAAGAAAGCAAATGGGTAGTCACACCTAGGCCAGGACCCCATCCAAAATTCTCTTCAATACCTTTGTCCATAATCCTTACAAGCATTCTGAAAATAGCTGACACGACATCAGAAGCCAAAAAAATCATAAGAAAAGGCGAACTGTTTGTCGACGGCAAGAGAAGAAAAGATTACGGTTATCCAGTCGGATTGTTCGACTTGGTTTCAATCCCGAGCTTGAAAAAAAGTTATCGCGTCATACCAACACCGAAAGGTTTGGAAATAATTGAAATAAATGAAAAAGAATCAATGAAAATCTGCAAGATCAAAAACAAAACAGTCCTGGAAAAAGGCAAAGTCCAGCTCAATCTCGACAACGGTAAAAATATTTTAGTAGCCGATGGCAATTATAAGACAGGGGATTCGCTACTCTTGGAGTTACCGTCACTCAAAATTATCGATCACTTGCCTCTGACGAAAGGAAATACGGGATTGGTCGTCAAGGGCGAGAATGTGGGAAAGCTTGCTAAAGTGAAAGACTTGATTAAAGGCGGCATGAAACAAACGCCTAAAGTGTTGTGCGAGATCGGCAAAGAAGAAAAGATAATCGAAAGGGGCAGCTTCATTGTTGTGGGCAAGGACAAGCCTGTTATGAAAATCGCTTGAGGTATTGTATGCAGGAAAATCCAATGCGTCAGATCAGAATTGAAAAAATCACTTTGAACATAGGATGCGGTGACGACAAGCAGAAGATAGAGAAAGCGCAGAAGCTTCTGGAGATGCTTACAAACAGGAAACCTGTAATTACGAAATCAAAAAAGAGATCAACATTCGGAATCCCCAAGGGGAAGCCTCTCGGAGTCAAGGTTACATTGAGAAAGAAACCTGCGGAAGAATTTTTCGAAAGAACATTGAAAGCTTTTGACAACAATGTTAAGAATTCCA
This sequence comes from Candidatus Aenigmatarchaeota archaeon, assembly GCA_016187385.1. GTDB lineage: Archaea > Aenigmatarchaeota > Aenigmatarchaeia > CG10238-14 > SCSR01 > JACOWB01. The sequence continues at coordinate 29,760 of JACPJU010000001.1, read as the reverse complement.
ATGTCGACAGCTCTGGCAACATCAATCTTGGAGTCCGCGAATACATAGATCTTCCAAATGTTCGTTATTCTCCGCAGATAGGGATGTTTGGTCTGGATGTTGCAGTGACTTTGGAAAGACCCGGCTTCCACATCAAGAAGCGCAGGATCAAAAAGAGTATAATAGGCAAGTCGCATAAGATTTATAAAGAAGACGCGATAAATTGGCTTAAGCGGAGAGGTGTTAATGTTGAGTGAATTGATGGATATGGTAATTGAAGTCAGCGGCTCTATTTTGAGACAGGCCGAATGGAACAAGGATTTCCCGCAAACTTATACCCGTGTTTTCGAAAAGATAATGGAATTGGAATTCACAGGCAACATGGAAGTTCTCACTGTTCTTGGCAATACAGGTGGTTAAACGACCAAGAAGTTCGGGAAAGCTACTCGTGAATGCCGAAGATGTAAAACTCATCGCGGCGTTATCAGGAAGTATGATTTGTACTATTGCCGCAGATGCATACGCGAGATAGCTTCCAGTCTTGGATTCAAGAGATACGGTTAATGTGCTGGCAAGAGTCCTCTAATCCTCTTTAAAATTTCAAATCGTGCAACATACTTTGTTTCTGGTTGTGTTTGCAAGTTTAAGCTTGGTATGTAAATTCTTCGTTTATGATCATAAGTTGCCAGAACATCTTCAGGAATCCTAGATGCATATTTATACCATATACTTCGTGAAGCTTCTTCGGCGATTTTCATATGTGGATAACCTGTTACAACAATTCTTCTAAGATATTGTCCTGAACTGTCATATTTTCCATCGAGTTCTTCTCCCGGAATTTCTTCATCGAAAAATAATTTTGGGTATATTAGTGTCCCAAGTTCTGCTCTGCACCCAATCTCATCGTTTGGTTGTAAATTAGGAGGAACCAATTTTTTGGCCAGTTCTGTTAATTCATTTTCCCTGTATACACCATTTTTAAAAAGCCCAGACGGAACAACATCGATCCTGACAAATTCTGTCCATATACCATCAGTCTTTGGATAATGGTTTTCTTGACGAAAATTAACAGTTTCGATCCCGGAAAGGGATTCTAGATGTTCCTTTAACATTGTCAGAGTACTCATATGCAACATCCTTAACTGTTAATCTTATAGAGTCAGTTAAACTAAAAAAGATTTGTAGAACTAACCATCATCAATATATTGAAAAAAATTCAAGTTATCTTGATGGTCGTCGAATATATTCCTCTAGCAGTTGCTTTTACTGGAACAACAATAGCTGCAATATGGGACTTGAAGACAACAGAAGTTCCTGACCAACTTCTCTATGTTATGATAGCTTTCGGATTGCTGTTCAACGGCTACTTGTCCATCGCCGAAGGAAGCTACTGGCCTGTATTGTGGAGCTTGATTTATGGTCTTGGTTTTCTCGCATTCGGCGGTTTCATGTATTACACAGGACAATGGGGAGGCGCCGATTCGTTGATTTTGTCGTCGGTTGGTTTCATTTTGCCGTTTGTGCCGAGCGTATTTTCAAAAACAATACTTCCGTTTCCCATAAGTTATCTGGTCAATCTGTTCATCGTGGGTGCTGTTTACATGCTGTTATACGGTCTTGTCTATGCTCTGAGAAACAGAAAAGTAATTTTCGGATTTGTAAAAGATTTGAAAGCCAGCATGAACATTCTTGTAATGGGTTCTGTAGGATTGTTCGTCTTATTTTATGTTGGCAGCGTCAACATTACAAAACTTCTATATGGTTCGTTTGATTTTGAGCGAGCTCTGTATATTTCTGTTTATCCTTTGCTTGCCTGTTTTGCTATGTACATCATTTGGAGATTCGCCAAATCTATAGAATCGTATGGATTCAGAAAGAAAGTTCCTGTCTCGGGCTTGAAGGTTGGCGACATGTTGTTGGGAGAGAAAAAACTGGTTGGCGTCACAGCCGAGCAAATCAAATCATTGAAAAAATCCGGCAAAAAATACGTTGACATAAAACTTGGTGTGCCATTTGCAGCGGCATTCCCGTTAGCGATTTTAACCACATTATTTTATGGAGATCTGATTTTCCTTCTGACTAGACTGTTTTAACATCTTGCAAAAATATCTTGGTCGAAACCAACGAAGCTATGAAAACAATCGCCGCGAATAGAAAGACAGACTTAAACCCAAAAAAGTCAGCTAGCAAGCCGCTTATTAAAAGTCCCGGAATCGCGCCTATGCCGGCAATCATCCTGTATATGCCAATGTCCTGGGCCCTTTTATGGTCGCGCGAAAGAAGAACAGACCATGTTGAAAATCCAGTATTGCTCAATCCGAATGCAGACATCACAATGAAGAATAGGATGGATGATAGTATCAAATTATTTGAGAAATATAACATCAGAGAAGCTACCGCGTATATTGATATGGAGATCAAGGTCGTTTTTTTGATACCTAAAGAATGTATCATCTTACCGCCAACAATATTGAACAAAGAGAATCCCAGAGTTCCAACACCGATAATAAGACCGACTATAGCTGGTGATTGATGGAATACCTCTGAAATATAAACAGGAAATAGTGTCGGTGTTATTGCCCTAACGCCTGCCCATATTATCACGCTTACTAATGCAAGTCTTATGAGGTCCTTCGACAAATTCCTGTTGAAATTGACTTTCGGAATTTCTTTGACGGGCTCCTTCATTAATGTGACAGAAAATAAGAAAACCATAAATGTAATTCCCGATGTCAGATAGAATGCATATTTGAATCCGAGCAACCCAAAAATGACACCACCTATCAGACCTCCTATAGCAACTCCGGAATGCCTGAACGCATTCAAGAAGCCGATTTTCATTCCTCGCCCGTTTCTGAAGATGTCTGCGACGTAAGCTGGTGCAACTACATTGTCTGTAACTGTCGCAAAAGACCTTATTGCGCGCAACACGGCAAATTCAAGAATTTTCGTTGACACGACATTAAGATAAGATACTATGGTGTGTAGCAAAAGCGAGAATGCAACAATATATTTCCTTCCAATAACATCGGATATTTTGCCAATGAATGCCATCGCGAAGAGCAGTGTGAATTCAAAAACGGTGAAAATTAAATTCAAGTTTGTCATGTCCATTTTCAAGCTTCGGAAATAGAGCGGCAAGATAACATTAACAACACCAATAGTGAGTTGACTTGCAAAAACTGCAACAAGAAGAATGTAGAAAGTTCTTCTCATACTATCGTTTCTTTTCCAACTTTTCGATTCCGAACATGTATGGTCTCAACACCCTGGGAATAACAACGCTGCCATCCTTTTGTTGGAATTGTTCTATTATGGCAATCATTACCCTGCTTGTTGCTAATGCAGTATTATTCAGAGTGTGTACAAATCCTTTCACGGGCTTACCTTCGCCTTCTCTGAATCTTATTCCCAGTCTTCTGGCCTGATAATCTGTACAATTAGAATTGCTACCAACTTCTCTAAACTGCCCGTCAGACATCCAAACTTCTGTGTCATATTTCTTCGCGGCTATGCTACCAATATCACCAGTGCAGACATTGACAATACGATAATGCAACCCCAACGATTGATACAAAAGCTCGCAATTCCTTTGGATTTCTTCGTGCAACTTCCATGATTGTTCAGGTAGAGAGAAAACAAATTGTTCGACTTTGTTGAAGTGATGCATTCTAAATAAACCCTTTGTATACTTTCCATGTGTACCGACTTCTTTTCTGAAACATGGAGAGACTCCGGCAAACATCAGTGGAAGTTTTTTGACATCCAATACTTCGTCCAGAAACATTGCAGCTATCGGATGTTCGCTCGTGGCTATCAGATACGCATCCTCATTTTCGATCTTGTATGTAACCATTTCAAAATCTGTTAAATCCGTCACACCTTCGTACGGTTTCCTTCTAATCATCAGCGGGGGTGAAATAATTGTAAAACCTTTCTTCCTCAGGACGTCCAATGCGAATTTTTGCAGTGCCATATCCAAGAGAACCAAGTCACCTTTCATGTAATAGAATCTCTCGCCCGCTATCTTGGCCCCTCTTTCAACATCTATCAAGTCAAGATTCTGAAGAATTGTCAAGTGGTCTTTTGGTTCGAAATCAAATTTCGGTTGTTCACCCCATTTTCTGACTTCGACATTATCCGAGTCATCCTTGCCAATAGGCACGCTCCAGTGAAGCATGTTCGGGATGTTCATCAATAGAGATTTTTCATTGGCTTCGAGTTGTGACAGTTTTTTCTCGGATTTCCCTATTGAAGCATCAACCTTCTTCGCTTCGGCAAGTTCCTTTTTCGCTGGTTTTCCAAGTTTCTTTTGTTTGGCGATTTCTACGCTCAATTGATTTCTTTTTTGTCTTAGTTTGTTTGTTTCGGTCTGAAGCTTTCTCCATTCTATGTCAACCTTCAGCAGTTCGTCGAGAAGCTTTATTTTTGCCGGGTCTTTTCTTTTTTCAAGATTCTCCTTGATTGAAAGCGGGTTCTCCCTGACTGATTTGATGTCCAGCATAAACTACATTTACTAAATTAGACTTAAAATAGTATATGCACAAAGCGCTTCTGCTGTTGAAGAAAATACCAAAAGGCAAGGTTGCGACCTATGGAACTCTAGCCAGACTATGTAAGACATCACCTAGGGCTATAGGTAGAATCATGTCAAGTAATCCTTACCCTATTGTTTACCCATGCTACAAAGTCGTATCGTCATCAGGTAAATTGTGCGGATACAGCGGGGAAGGTGGTTTGGAAACAAAAACCAAGATGCTTAGAAAAGACGGTATTAAAGTTGTTGATGGATGCGTAGACAAGAAATATTTTCACAAATTTACGAAATAATTACCGGCTTTCATATGATTTTAATGCGTCGTTGTATGCGCTTCTCAACAATTGCTTCTTATCTTCTTCCAACTTATCTGGAAACCAAATATCAAATTCAGAAGAAGACGAAACGTGTGGATGTCTTATATGAGAAAGCGGCTCTTCCCTTAAAGAGAATCTATATCTTACTTCCATTACAGGAGGTTCATTTCCTTTATAGACTTGGATAGACCCCAAGCCATTTCTTCTGGCATCGACTACATCTACAAAATAATCATGAATAGACATTTTGCCTCTCATAGCCTCTGCCAAGCCTTCTAGCGAAATGTATACTGACTCTACAGCCATATCACTATTTCGAATATTAAATATAAAAACTTATCGTGTAATTTCCTGCTTTCTTACAAAATCATAAAGCTCTTTAGCTTTCCTGTTCTTCTCAAAATGTTCTCTAATTGGTGCTATCATCTGGTCCAGATAATCCGCGACAGAATTCTTCAAATCCATCGGATGCAGTTTTCCATCTTTGAACATTTTCTCCAATTCCTGATAATCATCAAATTCTAAGTCACCGCCGAATTTCTTATCACGCTCTATCTTCATCGACTTGAATCTTCTGAACACCAGATGTTTTGAATAATCTAATATAGGATTTCCTTCTACAGTTTTTTCGGGACAGAATGCGGAATTTATCTTCCTCTTTATTTCCTCCTTCGAATCGTGTACGAATATTGCGGTATGCGGCTTGGACTTGCTCATCTTTGAGGAAATCTCTATGTCCATCTGTTTGTTTTCTTCATATCCTTCCGGTTGTTTTATACCTTCCAGTCCCATGAGCATATGATGAGAGACGACAACTGGTTTTTTCCATTTCTTTTTTTCGGCAATGTCGCGTGCAAGCATGTTGGCTCTCCTCTGGTCCAGTCCCAGCTGGCATATGTCTGCATCCAGATAAAAGATATCGGCAGCCTGCATCATGGGGTAGAAATACTGCGCTACTTCCTGCATTTCGCCTTCTTTCCTTCCCATTATTGTCAATGCCCTGTTGGCTCTGCTCACTGTAGTGTTCTTTGCAATCAGGATAACTTTCTTCCAGTATTCCTTGTCGGAGAATGCATCGGAAGCCCAAAGAAACTGGACGTCTCTCCCTTCTTTAACGCCTGCAGCCTTCCAAACCTCGATAAAGTATTCGCCCACTTTTCTTATTTTGTTTGTGTCCCCGCCCATCTTGTTGTTTATCCATGCGAAAGAATCCGCTAGCCATAGCTTGAAACGAACGCCTGCTTTGGACAAGTCTTTCAGTAACAAAGGACGGAAAACACCAAACGGAAGATGTGCTAGCCCACTAGGCTCGAAACCATCATAAGCAATCGGATGTAATTTAGTTCCTAAAAGTTCTATTAGTTCATCTTCGGTTATTATTTCCTCTCCGACACCCTTTACAAGCTCTAATCGTGTTTCTAGGTCCATCTTAACCTCTATTGTAGTTTACTTTTTAATTTTAATAAATAAGGTATGTTCAGTCTCTTATTGGAATTCAAAAATTTGTAACCTTTTATTTCCTTGAAACATTTTCTACTACCGCACATACATTTGAATGGACTGGCTAATTCGCATTCAGTCAAAAGATAATTTATAGTTATGTCATCAAGCTGTTTAATAGTTCTATTAGCTACCAAGACTAATTTTTCTGTGTCGACGAAAGAGTTTGGATTACATGAGTGATTAAGATAATCAATAATGCGATTTTTTAAATGTTTATTTGGACCTACTTGTAAAGTTTGCCAAGTTGGTTTATCTAGAAGTTTTCCTTTTAGTTTACATATAACTTCATTTTTTGCTACTTTTTCAATAGCAATAAGCCGTTTACCTAAATTATCAACGCCATTAACTATCTTAATTTTCATTTCACCACTTCCAAACTATCACCTAAATCTATGAACTCAATCTTTAATGGCAAAATCCCCTTCAGCTTATTAGAAAATATTTCCAATGCTTTGCTCTCCAAGTAATGTGTGACTTCGATTAAAGTAATTCCTAAATCTTCAGCTGTTCTTATTGCTTCTTGTGTTAATTCTCCAGAAATGAAAACATCGGGTTTTAACTGGTCAAGAAATTCTGGTATAAACCCAGCACCAGTAGTTACTGCAATTTTTCTATAAACACCTTTTTTGACACCCGCTATTCTTATCGACTTTGGGTTTAGATGTTTAATCCCTTCAATCAAATCATCTAGCGTAAGGTTATCTTTAGCCAAGTATACACCGCCTTTTATCTTAGTATTCTTGTAAACTACAATTTCCGGTCTCCCTTTCAGACCAATAAGCTTGCAAAAGCTATCCATAAGTCCATTTTTAACAAAATCCAGATTCAAATGCATTCTAAATACTGAAAGATCATTTTCTTTGGCGAGTTGAAGTTTTTTCTTAATGTATTCATTTTCTTTATCTTCTTTAAATTCTGGCCCGTGATGCACTATTAACAAATCGCATTTTTTTTCTATCGCCTTCTTTATCGCGTTCATAGAGAAATCTAATGTAACACCAATAACTTCAATCTCATTTTTACCATCGACAATCAATCCTATATTGTCCATATCGGTAAGTATCGGTGGTGCTAGCTGTTCCAAGTTTTCAATGATTTTATCTCGCTGCATAGAGTCACCTACAAATATCTCCTAAAGTCCCTAATTTGGCCTATTAAAATGTCTGCAACATCTCCCTTCGTCCCATAAACTCTCAAGTAATCAAGTTCATCCTGATCAGTAGCGGGCGACATGTAGACTGCAAGTAATGCGAAAGAGGGATTTTCTAAAAGTTTCCCTCTAATATTTTCATCTGGTTCATTCACATGAATTCTAGATTTCCTAGGTGCTCCATACATACGGTTCTTTTCCAGATCTGGTGGGTAATACAAAGGAGGTAAAGGTATCTGACCTATTAGGCCTACTGATTTAACATTATTTGCCCTTAGCCTATCTCCTCTTTCTGCAAGAATTAATTCAGTAGCCTTGACACTGCATATTTCATCTGGTTCTGAGAAGACTATAATATGTTCTCTGTTAGTGTAACCAGCTCTATCCCGTAAAATTAATGATACCATACCATATTCAAGTATGGTTTGGCTTAGAGGATGTGTGTGCTCTTTGTTTTTTAGAAACCTACCGCCATAAACCTGCCTTATTTTTGGTATCAATAGAGGTAAACTTAGTCTATTTCTAGCGCCATTTAATTTTTCTTCAATTTCACTTGTCCTTATATGCTTAACAGATGGTGTTAATTTTCTTCTGACATTTGTGTAGAGATCAGCGAATTTTTCCACTCTTTCGCGGATTTCTTTCAAATCAGTATGACCACCAAACCACGGATCTAAGAATTTCTTATCAAGGTATATACTATCTGGAATCATGCATACCGCAGGAAGCTGTGTCTTTTGGAGAAAGTCCCTAAGTTTTAATATCTCCAACATGTCTTCTAACGTAACAGGACATTCCGGATCTTCATCATGTTTAAGCAGACATTGCCCTGTGAATACAACGGCATTTTGTTTATTGAATCCGTCAAGTCCGTATGGAATAACTGCGTCTCTTTCTTTCAAAAATGTCCCGTCTAAAAGTGGATGAGATAACGGTTCTAGTTTTAAATCGTATCTTTCCGCATTAAGCGTTTTCAATCGTCTGAGACTATCCGCAGTTTCTTCTACAGATAATTCGGATAAATTTTGTATACTCATGTCATCCACTCTCCAACAAAGTTAAAACAAGCCTACCAGAATCGCTTAATTCAACAGGTTCAGAAACTGAGTAGTTAATGAGTTCCAAGTCCTTCAAGAGACGTGCATTTAATTTCAGAGTGGATATAGGTATCTTGGATTTCTTTGATATTGTGCTGACTAGAGCTGTAATAGTTTTTGTAGAATTACTCTCTATTTCATTCAGAAGCAAAATCTGATTTCTAGTAAGGGATTTGAGTATGACTTTCTTCAGGCTAGAAAGATCGCTACGAATTGGCGATCCATCACCCATTGGCCACTTTTCACCGTGTATTGGCTTCTCATCATCTCACTTCAGTTTATTATGACATAATATGTTTATAAATCATGCGGACAGGAAAAGCTATCTATCGCATCAGCTTATCTTCTATATATCTCATCATGATGATCAAAATCTTCAAAAATTATTTTATTACTAGCATAATCTATTCTGAATATAAGCACAAAAGATTTCATGATATGAACCCGTCTGAGACCTTTCATGTCGTGTCGTAATGGTTTGTAGTGTTCTGGATTTTCTTTAATCCCCCTTATCTTATCTATTATAACATCGAACAAGACTTTGTTTCTTTTCTGAAGTTTCTCTAGTTTTCTTGTCAGCTCTTTGGAGAATTCAGCAGAAAACATTATAGCTTCACTTTAAATTTCTTCTCAAACTCCTCTTCAGAAATTGTACCTTCACTTTCGATTTTCCTTAACCTTTTAACATAATCGGGTCTTAACTGTGGTTCCAGAAGTATCTGCCCAAATTCTTCAGTCATTCTGTTTATAGCTTGAGACTTGTCTTTCAAACCATACCTCGCTTTTATAATATTCAGCACCCTATTTGCTCTATCTGATATGTTTATCATGGCTTTGGGCATATATACACCTTATATATTCAATGTATATTTCCGATATATAAATATTTTAGTCATGTTTATTAACCTTCGATACAAATATTCATAAATGGTTCAAGTTTCTTTCCATGGCGCAATGGCGTCGATAGGTTGTTCTTCTGTCTTGGTTGACACAGGTGGCGAAAAGATTTTGATGGATTATGGGACAAAAGTCCAGGAAATCCCGCCATTGTTTCCCATACCAGTGCAGGGAAAGGTGGACGCCATAATAATCTCGCATGCCCATTTGGATCATGTCGGCGCTATTCCAATTTTCAGCACCAAAAAAAATAATTGTCCTATATTCTCACAAGGTGTGACAAAACCATTGTCAAGATTGCTGTGGCTGGATTCGATAAAGATCAGCCGCGAGGAGGGCGTGGAACTGCCATTTTCAAGAAATGACGTGGAAGCAACATTGGACAGTTTCGTTCCAGTTAATTTCAGATCACCATTCAAAGTCCACAACACCAAAGCCACGTTATTCGATGCAGGCCATATACCGGGCAGTGCTCTGACTTATCTTGACGCAGGCGGTAAAAAGATTCTTTACACAGGAGACTACAAAACCACTGACACAAAATTGGTTAAAGGTGCTGATTTGAAACTGCCTGAAGTTGATGTGATGGTGACGGAAAGCACGTATTCAGACCGTGAGCATCCTGACAGAAAATTGCAGGAAAAGGAATTGGTCAGAACAGTTCGCGATACCCTGTCCAGGGACGGTGTTGCGCTTATTTCAGGTTTTGCCGTCGGAAGAATTGATGAACTATTACTTGTATTGGATAGTAACGGGATAGACTATCCTCTGTATGTGGACGGCATGGCAAAAAAGGCAATCACGATTATAAACCAGCACAAGAACCTGCTGAAAGATCCTAAAAGCCTGGACAAGGCGCTTGAAAAAGCCCAGTATGTCGCAGACCATAAAATGAGAAAGAAAATAATCAAGCAGCCTGGCGTTATTCTGTCAACAGGAGGCATGCTCCAAGGCGGACCTATTGTGTGGTATATCCAGAAATTGTTCGACAAGAAAAACTGCAGCCTGACTATGAGCGGATTTCAGGTTGAAGGCACGCCCGGGAAAACATTACTCGAAACTGGCAGGTACATCAACAAAGACATAGACCTTGAGGTTCACATGGATGTCAAAAAACTCAATTTCTCCAGTCATGCCAGCAGGGACGATCTGTTCGAGTTCATAAAACATGTGAATCCTGAGAAGATATTCTGTGTCCACGGCGAGCACACGGAAGATTTCGCTCGAGAGTTGAATGAACAAGGATTCGACGCTACAGCACCATTGGCTAACAACAGGATATTCAATCTATAACAGGGAATAAATTACAATGCCGGATTTGCCATTTAACGGACCTATGGCAATGTTTTGTCCACACTTGTCCAGAATTTCCCTGATTGTCCGATTTTCTCTCTGTTCCACACCGAATCCGAAGACAACATCCCATAGTGGTATAGGTTCTTTTCCCAAAAGCCTCTTCTTTATATCTGCAAGTTCATAGGCTGAATAAATTAACTTTTCCATATTACCATTTCCTAAATGCTTTAAATATACAGTCGTCGACGAATGAGATAGTACACAAGCTGCACTTTAAAAGAAACTATTGGATTGTTTTCTTCTGTTGTTCAATTACTTCTGGGGGTGCTTCTTCGATTCTTTTAATTACAAGGTCGTTTCTGTATATTTCCCACCATGGGGTCCCTGGATCAAATTTATCGATATCCATTATAGGACTTAGTCCTACAGAAGGATCCCCGGTTACTGTTTCTGGGACTGGTTCGTATATGTTTCCAGACATTCTCATTCTTCCATAACTCATTTTATATCGAGGATTAGCAAAAATTTCCCACTTATCTTGTGAAGTAAATCGCTGTCCAAGTAGTAAATTATCCCGACCGACTAGGGTTTGTTGACCATTTCTATAGCTGTGGATATACATACTATCATCATTTATCTCAAACTACTTAAATCTACATTGGATCGATGTTTGCTGAATGCTTCTTCCCAAGTTATTAGCGTTGGTTGTTCTGCAATTCCTAATAGTTCATAAGCACGTGTATAAGTTTTCCCAAGTGAATGTGCAGCTACAATATAATCAGAACTTCCAGTAGGTTTGTCAGGCGATTGTTTATAATGAAGTGCTGCAACCCTTCCTATTCCATCCATAGCAGATTTATACCACGAATCAACTTCTTCTTTTGTTATAAACTCAGGCATTTTATTCACTTTATAGATGGACAGTTAATTATTTAAATCTTTATTGTTTCATCACTTATAAATAGTTAAACACCACAAAGCTTAAATATAAGTTACTACCATATAGTGGTTATGACAATAGTAACTCAGATAGACACATGCGGCAAAAACTACCAGATGTGGAAGGACAGGGCTTTGTTCACTAACGACATTTCTCAGGCTAGAAAAGCGTTGGAAAGGGCTTTCTTTTGGCTTGAATTAAAGTCAGCTTTTGTATTTTTGCACACTATAGAACAGACTAAAGGCAATGATCCAGAAACAAAGCAGAAACTGATAAGAGCCAAGATTAACCTGTCAAAGAAATTGAACGAGTATTCCAAGGAAATTTTAAGAGAGATTGAAACAAGTTAAGTGATTATATGGCAAGAGGCATTTTCACTATACCGGGAGTCTCAGGAGATGTGAATCCGATAGAAACACCTTATGGGAGGGTATTTGTACTTGAAAAAAAGGGACTAAGAAGTAAAGAAGGTTTAGTTAGAGGAGGCACAATAGCCTGTTTTTATGTCGGACATTTGACGAACGATAGAACAAGATTAACAGACGTGTCAGTACTTTCAGTTCCTTATGACAAACAAGATGATGTCGCAGAAATATTAAGGAATTATGGATATAGGGAACCAATAAAGTTTTGGTGAAACTACAAGTTTTCTCTTATTTTTCTACATAATTTACAATCACACAAGTCATCAGATTGTATACTAACAAGGGGTTTGTGTGCTATTGTTATATTCATATCGTCCTTAGGCAGAGGCATCTTTTGATTTTTCATCTGCTTCTTGACCTTCTCCAGATATTCTTCATTGATTTCGCATATTACAAATCTTTTCTTCATACTATCTTTCATATCAATTGAAATTATTTAAACATAACACAGTTATTAATAAAACATGCCGCCGATAATAGTCCAGGAAAAATGCATTGGTTGCGGTGCCTGTGTGGCTGTATGCCCCTTCAAGGCTTTGGAGATGGACGAGGACAATATCGCAGAATTGATTGTTGAAAAATGCGAGGACGACTGGAGCTGTGTACCTGTCTGTCCCACAGAAGCTGTGCTGAAGCCGCCGGAAGACTTCAAAGTCACCAAAAGAGTCTACACAGAAAAGGAAATCGAACAGATGGGACTTGAAATCAAAGGAACCAATGCTGTCTGGAAGAAAAAAAGCTAGTGGCAATCTTATTTAAAAATTAATCTCTTTACTAATCCAATAGATAAGGTATGAAATATTCCTACAAGGATAGCCAGCGGGTTAGAAAAGTCAATACTTTCATGGGCAGCCTGATAAAGTTCCATTTCATGCATCAAAATATCATTATTCTTGTTTTGGGACTGGTATTTGCATATTTCCTCGCGCATTCAGGTCTGATATATGCGGTAACAGAATTCCTAGCTCAATTTGGATATTTGAGTGCTCTCCTACTTGGATTTTTATTCTCTTACGGCGCGTTGACAGCTGCATCAGCAGTCGCAATATTCGTTATTTCCAAGAGCTTCAATCCGGTTCTAATAGCATTGATAGCGGGATTAGGCGCCATGATAAGCAATTTTCTCATATATAGATTCATCAAAGAGGATGTCTTGGAAGAGGTAAAGTTCATCTTTTCCCGCGAGATGGGATTCGATGTTGAAAGATTTGAGCACAGGCTCAACCAGAGAGTATACAGATCAAAGTTCCTGCAAGCGGCGATACCCGCCATTTCCGGCATACTTGTTTCACTGCCGTTGCCCACAGAAGTTTTCGTGTCCGTGTTGTGGGCTATTGCTCGCTATGATGCGAAGAAAGTTCTGTTCTTCTCATTCCTGTTCAGCTTCCTGGGAATCTTGAACATTGCCTTGTTATCACGGGTTATAGGCTGAAGTTTTAGTTTCAATTTTCGAAGGGCACAGATATTATTTTGTGTTCCACTTCGCTCTATTATGCGATTTATAAATAGATTAAAGGTGAAAAGTAAATTATGGAACTTAAATATAAGATACCTACTTCGATGTGGAGAAACGGTATATTTGTAGGCAACTATCTGTTGGGTCTTCAAGACGCCGGTACAATTGAAGCTTATAATTTTGAAAATAAGAATTTTTGGCAACGCTTACGTGGATATTCGAGTATAACTCTTACAATAGAACTTTTAGATGAGACTAGAAGAGAAAAAATCGATGCTTCTCTCAGAGAGCGGTTTGAAGCTCAAACTGCTTAAATTCGCGTCGCTCGGTGGAACACTTTCTTTATTTTGGCGCCCTCTAAAATTCTTCTATTATACTCTCCATATGAGATACCAAGACAGTATGGCTATTGATATTCCACTGATGTAAAGCAAAGGAACCTCGAATTTCCATATTTTCAACCACGGATAGTAATCGGCAAATTTTGAATTGAGCTCTGACAGCTTGACAGCAGGATTTACTACAAACCACATGAAATCTTCCAATACTAGTCCAGAGAAATACGCGCTAATCAGAACACCAAATAATCTCGTATCCCATCCGTAGAGCACAAGGGGAAGGCTAAGAAGAATCGGCCACATAACCCAGAAAAGATAAAAGTGATAAGCTGTAAAAACATACCTGCCGATTCTTATCTTCCACCCTAATTTTCCTTTGTCCCAGGCATCCCTACCTTCGACATAAGACTCCCAAAAGGCATTGGCAATCATTCCAACATAAACTATGAGAAAGACAAGAACAGGCTCCATAATTTTATAAGATACCGATCTTATATTTAAAGGTTAAAGAAATCTTCTGTAGAATTAATAAAAGGCTATTATGATAACAATCGACGGCTCCATAGGTTACGGTCAAGTATTGAGAACTTCTATCGCATTGTCTGCATTAACACTCAAACCAATAAAAATAATCAACATAAGAAAGAACAGACCCAAACCAGGATTGCAGGCGCAGCATCTTACAGGAGTGAAGATAGCGGGAGAGTTTACAAATGCTCAAGTCAGAGGACTGGAGTTGCATTCTACAGAAATAGAATTCATACCAAAATCACACAACATCAGAAGCAGAAAGATAGATATAGGAACAGCCGGTTCTATCGGGCTGTTGCTTCAGACGCTATCACCATTGCTGATTTTTGCAGACAATGAAATAACTTTAGACATCACAGGTGGCACTGCTGGATTGGGTGCTCCGAACATTCATTATCTCGAACATGTAACATTCCCGATATTGAACAGATTGGGTTTACCATTGCCTCGCATGGAAGTTATAAGGGAAGGATTTTATTCGAAAGGTCAAGGAGAAGTAAAAATAATTTTCAAACCTGTGAAAAAATTGAATCCGGTCAAGCTGACAGAAAGAGGAAAAATCAATCACATAAAAGGAATCTCGGTTGTCGGGTCGCTGCCGGAAGACATAGCCAAACGACAGGCGAATGGCGCAAAGAAGGCATTAGTTGAAAACAGCTTTCCAGATGCACAGATAGAAAAGAGAGTTGTCGATACAGCCTCGCCTGGAACTTCAATAACACTGTGGGCTGATTGTGGAAATTCTGTCATAGGTTCTGATAATATTGGAGAAATAGGCAAGCCCGCCCAGAAAGTTGGTGAAGAAGCTTCATTCGAATTGATTAAATCCATGGAATCCAATGCGGCTTTGGACAAATGGATGGCTGATCAAATAATTCCATTTATCGCATTGGCAAAAGGAAAATCAGAAATTAAAGTCGAAGAAATTACAGAACACTGCAGAACAAATATTGCTGTGACAGAAAAGATTCTAGGCGTTAAGTTTGGTATGGAAGGTACAATGGTGTCTGTAGACGGAATTGATTTTAACAGATAAAACGCAATAAATATTATGCAGATTTTCGCAAAGGACTTCAAAGAAATTTTCTCCACCCAATTAATTTCGATCACAGGCGGCTTGATAGCCGGATATTTTCTTGCGGTAGCTCTTGACAAGATTTATCTGATACCAGGATTTTTCATATTGCTTCCGGGTCTTTTGGATATGAGGGGCAATGTGAGCGGGAGTCTGGCGGCGAGGTTAAGCGCAGGGTTGCATTTGGGCGTGATAAAATCCAGAAAACCAATAAACAGGATTACAGTAGAAAACATCAAAGTAGCTATTCTGCTGACGTTAATAACCAGTCTTCTTCTAGGGTCGGTTGCCTATTTGGCGAACTATGTTTTTTCTGGCGTTGACTACCCAAAGATAATATTGATTTCCATATTCGCTGCTGTCCTGTCAAACATCATAGAAATTCCTATGACAGTTTTTCTGACATTTTGGTTGTTCAAGCGAGGTTTTGATCCCAACAACATAATGGGTCCTTATGTTACAACATCCGGTGATATTGTGACGATTCTTTCACTTTTGGCGGCTGTGGCGGTTATATGAAATTATCATCAAAACTCAGAAAACAATTGGCAAGATTGAAAAGACATGAGCATAACCCTCTCATTCATAAGATTCACCGCAAACACAAAATTTCGCACAGAACCATTTTCTACATGAAAGAATACGGACCCAAGTCAAACATAGTGTCTGTCATACTTAGAGAGAGTCTCTTGGCATTGATACTGGCGTTTCTTTTCAGCACCATAAGCGGGATAAGCCTGCAGAAAATTCAATCATCGTTCATAGCTTTTCTACCGTTGATTATTCTGTTGCCCGCATTGAATGACATGATTGGGGATTACAGCATGATTATGGTTTCTAGACTGTCTACACTGGTTTTCACGAAAGGCACGAAGCGCGATTGGTGGATGGATGAAGACATCAGAAAACTGATAAGAACAATAGCACTTGTGGCTATTTTTTCCGCATTTTACATAAGCGCGATTTCTTCCTTGATAGCTTATCTGAATGGATTCTCATTGACTTTGGCTTCCGTTTTAAAAGTGCTGCAGATTTCATTGTTCACAACGTTGTCGATGGTCAGCCTGATCATTGTAATCGCGGCTTTTGCTGTATACTATGTCTATTCACGGAAGGAGGATCCCAACAACCTTGTTTTGCCGGTTATGACATCAATAGCAGATTTGGGGACAATTTTAATTTTCGCGGTTTTTATAAAGTTGATTTTTTGATGGCGTTCTTTGTGTGTCACACGTGTGACAATTAATGTTGTGATTGTATCGCGAAGAATAATGTCCCATATGGGACAATGCATGGCGTCAGACAATTTTCCAAATATGTAAAACGTTTTACATGGGAGGTTGTACATGTCGCATATGCGACAAACCTTTTCGATAACCAAAAAGACATATCAGTCAGATGAGATAATCATTTCACAACTTCAATCTTTAGCACGCCGTCCTTGAATTCATTGTTGACGGTTGCGTTCATTGGTATAGGAATCAGCTTAAAGTATGCCTTGTCCCCTGCGAATGCCTTTATCTCAATGCTCTGGTGAAGCTGTTTGAGTTCTATATCATCAAGGCTCTTCACATCAGGCATATCAACAGTAATGATCTGCTTGTCATGCTTTCTCTCAATCTTCGTGTGAGGCTCTTCTGTAACCTTTGGTATTCTTACAGGCTTTGGCTCCTCAATCTGTGACTTTCTTTTAAACTCGCCAGATGACATAACCTCAATCTTTGGCGGAGTCATATTATCAGAAGTTATTGTTATGCTGATGCCTTTGGACTTTAGCGATGGCTTTAAAATGAACTTTGGCTCCCTGCCGTCGAACAATTTGTCGATCCTTCGGAAATCCTTGTCAATCTCGCTATGGATATGCTTCTTTTCTGTCAAGTCTATCCCGCAGTTAGAGCAGTACATCCAGTCGGATTTGACTTCATTATCGCAGTTCCTGCACTTCTTCTTGCTCCAGAACATTATATCTACTAATATTTCGCGTTTTAAAAAGATAAGGTTTTAGACATGGTAGAATTTGTTTCGATTTAGATGTTAATTTATACGGTCGGCGGACGCTGGTTTCTCAAATATGTAAAAGATTTTGGTTTTTTTGTAAGGGGTAATCTTTCAAGAACTTCTTGTAAATCAGATCCAGTTACAAAATATAATCGAGGAGAATCAACAAGTTTTTCGTACCATTCAGCTTCTGCCATAGCCTCGTCTGGGGCGAATAAGATAGCTTGTATAAGTCCGGTGCCTATACGCTGTTGAGTTTTTTGATCATAATGCCCAAACACGTCTTGCAATGGCGGATTACTTAAAATTTCAGTTGGTCTATAATTTGCTACTGATTCTCTATAATCACTCCTGATGTCTCTTAAATCACCAAGCTGATAAGCCAATTTTATTGCTTTTTGTTTATAAGCTTCGATAATTTGTCTGACTAATTCTTGTCTTCTTTTGAAACCAGAAGTTTTTGGAAATTTCATATTTATTACTTGATAGTAAGGTATTTAAGTCCTTCTTCGTACGCTTACCTTCCTATTTGTTCATACTTAATTCGCGACTTTGAGTACGTACTACATTTGTCGCATAGATGATAATATATTTTGGATAAACAGCAAAAACTTTTTTTTGCAGCTAGTATATAAATTTTACATCAAAGATTTCGTAACTTTTCCCTTAATTTCAGCGTCCCCGCCAGTAGGAGTCGCCAGCTCATTCTGACATTTCAAGCATTTCACAACAGTAGAAACCTTGTTGAATATTACCTGCTCGTTTCTGCATTTCCTGCATGTAACCTTGACAAACTTGCTTCTTGGCATGATCAATTCTTTCACCCTTTCACCAACTCGAATTTCTTCGCTCTCCATCCTTGACCTCTCATATGCTTCTTGCCGCATTCGCTGCATTTGTATCTCAAGTCAACTTTTTTCGTGACCTTTTCATGATCTGGTTTCGGGCGTGGAAAGCTTCCATACCCCTTTAATTTACGTTGATATCTCCTTTGACCTTGTGTCATTGACCCTCTGGTCCTTTTCTTGGATATTTCTACTGTATGCATTGTATGTTTTTTGCAGTATATGCAGTATGTCCTAAGAGTCTGGGGGAATTTCATTTAAATCAATTGTAAAGATTTATTTTAAAAGTTATTTAAGCTCTTCTACCACGCCCCTTTCGAGAAGGATTCTCATGTCGTCCTCAGGAAGCTTGGACGTATCCCCTATCTTGAAAGGTCCATAAGTCTGCTCGTCGCTTCCGACAAATTCCGGAGTGTCCTCCTTGAAGATTGCCATGGATTCTTTTCTCTTGTCAGGCATCATAACAGACAGAAGTTCATGTCTCCTGTTCTTTACCATGGCTACAATTGAATTGTAGAACGGTCTTTCCTCTTCCGAAAGATTTTCCGGAGGCAATCCTGTTCTAGCAGAAATTATGGCGGCGTTCAGAATCTTCCTTTCCCTCCTGTTGAATATGTCTTCTATCAGTCTTTCGACGCTTCTTAATTCAAGGGATGCCTTCCTGTCGTCGATGTCCAACTGTTTCTTCTGGTTGATGTAATTCGAGGTCGCATGGAAGAAATTCGTCGGTATTCTGGTCAATGTAGGCGATTTCTGTTCTTCCAGATGCACCTTTCGGATAAGCTCGAAAGTGATTGTTTCTTCTGGCATGTTTTCATTTTATATAGAAAATTAGAAAAGTTAAATAGATTTTATCAGCCTCGGTAAGCATCAATTAGAGTGAGACTTCGTAATCCATGCCAGCGATTTTCCCTTTCATATATTCTATACGGAAAGTTCGCGATGTATCATCAGTATAAGGAGATTTGACAGTGCCGTTTAATTCTAAATCAGACCGGCTATCCAATGATTCGTGCAATAAAAGTCCGGCGATAGCATAATAACTATCGTCATCACCTTCATGTTTTTCATAAATGAAAGGTATTTTTGCCTCATGATCTGACAATAGGCCTATATAACCTCTTGGACTGTTGTAAACCTTGTCGACTTTAGCAACCAGCTCATAACTATTGTCATCCAGTTTTTGTGCTAATAACTGGGAAATGTCTCTTACTTGCAATTCTTCCTCATCATCAACTCTTACTTCATCAACTTTTTCTACAGTCGAAGCTTGTGACAGATTATTGGATACGGTGATTCTTTGAGAACGATTCATTTTTCGTAAATATAATGCACCCCCCAAAGCTAGCAAGCCCAGACTAGCAACTATCAATCTATTTTGTGCAATAAAGTCAAGTATCTCCCCTTCCATGGATTACAATCAATAAAATAAATTTATAAAGATTTACAGGTCGGGTTTGCATTAAAGTAATTGATGCATATAGGATATTCTTGTCGATTTGATAATGTCACACGTGTGACATAAGACAAGATCGCAGAGATATGAGGCGTCTTATACCGCAATCCACACATGTAGTACGTACTACAATATCCCATATGGGACACGAACAAAAATCCTAAGCCCAAAACCCAAACGTTATTTAACCACTTGTTTCCTTTCTTTCAATCTCCTTAATGGCACATTAACAGGGTTCTTGATGTTCGCATGATCTATCTCCTTGCAGCACATGTCATAGAGTCCGAGTTGCTTGTAGAACACATCATTAACGCAGTTCGGCGGCAGCAGATTTCTGTCCTGCCTGAAATGCCATCTCAATTGCGAACGTAGATAGTTAGACCTCAACGGTGGTATATTCTTTTCGTTCCATTCGACTACCTTGTCCTGTATCTTTTCGTCAGACCATCCCATGTTTCTCATGAATGTGATAAGAATGAACAAAGCTCTTTTCTTGCCGTCAGCCAGTCCAACTTGCAATAACTGCCTGATGCATGGCGGGAAAAACGTTTCAGGAACTTCACTGATTTTTACAAATTTCCTTTGCTGGAATTCAGTCTTGACTTCAATCTTATACTTGCTTGCCCAGTCCGACGCCTCGACTATCAAACTTTCGCCGTCATTCTTTACCAAAGGCACAAGAAACTTTTCATCAATCTTGACCTTTTCAGTCGACGCATCTTCCTTTTTGAATTTTTCTATCTTCTCAACTTTTACAGGCATGCTGACAAGCAAAGTCGACTCGTGTAGAGAATAAGGAAGCCTAAAAAGATGCCGCGAGCCGAACACATCCATCGAGATTATCTTGAACGGGTCAAGTTCATTCTCTGTTATTATCTCGTTAAGCGATTTGCCGACTCTTTTGGCCAAGTTCTCGGGATCATCCAGAGCCAACAATTTTTCCTTTAACTCATCTCTAGAATACCACTTGACATACTCTACCACATTCTGGAACAGCGAAGGGTATAATGTATTTACCGGCTGAAGATTTATCCTTTCCGGCAGGGATTCGAAACAAACGCCTATGTGAAACCCTTTGCCACCCGTGAATTTAACAGAGTAATTTTTGACATTGTGCTTTTCTAGTATTTGTATTATCTGTTTCGCGACCAGTTTAGCGATTTCAAAGTCCTTGACATCAGGATCAAAAATAATGTCCCAGCCTTTTCTTAGGTTGT
Source organism: Candidatus Aenigmatarchaeota archaeon (assembly GCA_016187385.1). Classification (GTDB taxonomy): domain Archaea; phylum Aenigmatarchaeota; class Aenigmatarchaeia; order CG10238-14; family SCSR01; genus JACOWB01. The sequence continues at coordinate 8,703 of JACPJU010000001.1, read as the reverse complement.
CCATGTCAGGCTTGTACATGCCGACGCTCAAGTTCATCGGATTGTTCCATCTCTCCACAGAGCCGTGGAAAGCGACCGTACCGTCAGAAACAGCCTGAACTACGTCTGTCGGGTATTGTATGATGTCTGGCCGCTTACCGAAGCTTCCGTCCTGAAAAACAGAAACCACTTCCCTGTCCTTGCCTGCTTCCACAAGAGCCTTTTGAACAGATTCGCGGGAATAGTAACTCCAGATGCGCTTGAAATCAACGGCCATGGTATGCCTTGAGAAGATTCACTCCTCGAAAATATATTGAGGGGAAGGGTTTAAATTGGTTTATTCAACAAATTTCCATTTTATTCCTTCTTTGGTATCTTCCACGATTATACCATATTTTTCCTTGATCTCATCCCTTATGGCATCAGCGGCAGCAAAGTTACCGATCTTCCTGAATATCTCCCTTCTTTTAATCAAATCCATAACTTCTTTCGGCATTTCTTTTTTCTTCACTTCGGAGATTATTTGGAACAAGTTACCAAATTCCAGAACAGTGTCTTCTGCTAATTTCAAGTCCGACTTGGAAAACTTGTTATTGTCAATGTTCTTGTTCACAAGAGATATTATTTCGAAAAACTTGGTCAATGCCAATGGAGTGTTCAAGTCGTCATTCATCGCGTCCAAAAATTCTTTCTTTAGTTTTTTGATACTGTCTGAAAAATATTCTTTTCGTCTAGCTTTTGTATAATTCTCCTTTATTCTTTCTAATGTTATTCTAACTTTCTCAACCTTTTTTCTAGCCACTTCCAAATCCTTTTCATTGTAGTCCAGAGGTTTCCTGTAATATGTTGACGCGATCCACAATCTCAATGTCTCTGGCGAATGATTTTCCAAAGCGTCAAAAACTCGAATAAAATTCCCAAGAGACTTGGACATCTTCTGACCGTTGATTGTCAGCAAGCCGCTGTGAACCCAATATTTTACATAAGGTTTGATCTTAGTCGTGGCTTCAGCTTGTGCAATTTCAGCTTCATGATGAGGGAATGCTAGTTCAATAGCACCACCATGAATGTCATATTGAGAGCCGAAGTATTTCAAAGCTATTGCTGTGTCTTCTATATGCCATCCAGGGTATCCCCACTCATTCCAAGGCGATGACCATCCTAAGACATGTTCTAGCGTAGCTTTAATCCATAACACAAAATCATGTGGATCAGTCTTGTCAACATTAATTTCAACCCTCGCACCAGCCTTCAATTCTTTCGGTATCTTCTTTGAAAGTTTCCCATAGTCTCTGAATTTCGACACGTCGAAATAAACAGAACCGTTGACAACATAAGCATAACCATTTTGGATAATAGTCTCAACTTGTTCTGTGATTTCTTTTATGTGGTCAGTCGCTTTTGCGAGAATGTCTGGTCTCAACAACTTTAATCTGTCAACGACCTGCAGATGATTTTCCAGATAGAAGTTTGCTATCTCCAACGGATGTTTTTTCTCCTGCTTGGCCTTTCTTTCTACCTTGTCCTCTCCAGTGTCTTCTGTCAGGTGTCCTACATCAGTGACATTCTGCAGGTAAGTGACTTTGTATCCCGAGTAACGTAAGAATCTGACCAGAGTATCATAGAATGAATACGTGCGGGCATGGCCTAGGTGCGTATAATCGTAAACTGTCACACCGCACACGAAAATCTTGACAGTCTTGCCTTTCAATGGTTTGAAGACTTCTTTCTTTTTGGTCATCGTATTAAAGAGCGAAAGTGGCATATGTGTAATTGATACTTCAAGGAATTAAAATTGAGCTCGGGAGGGGATTTTCGGTGTAAACTATCGAACCCCTATACGTCGCTCTGCAGGCGAATCTGCCTTTGAAGTCTGCATAGCCGTTACAGCCCTAGGGTTTCTGCCACCCGAGCTTAATTAGTATTAAGTTTAATTCTTTTAAATATTGGCTTAATGGTTCTACTAAATTTTCTCACATCGTCTAACCCATATATTACAAGCCTTCCGTAATCACTTTTCCAAAACCTTGTATTGACCCCTAAGGATTTCAACAAGATAGCAACGCTATCCAAACCAGTTGGGTTTTTCATATGGAAATCGACATATGGTGTTGTTTTGTTAGCAAATTGTAATTTCGTTCCATCCCCTTCATACAAGCCTCTAATAAAAGCGGCTTTAATTTCTAGTGAACCAGTGAGTACTTCGTTAGGTACACTCCACCTATCAGAATTAAAATCTGTATATTTTAGTAAATCTTTCATTATGTCTTTTTTAGTTATATGAATCTTCAGACTGGTAGGAATACCCGTAATCTTAGTTGGATACTTGTAAACATTTATTAAAAGATACTGGAAATGTTTTAAAAGTAGTTTGTTCAGGTTTCCAAATTCTATTTGCTCTCTTATCCGAGAATGAGTGTAATATTTACCTCTCCTCTTATCGAATTTTGTTTCTACAGAAACATATTCATAATGTGTACCTTCAGCACATAATAACCCTAAGATTTCTGCCTTTTCCTTTGTCAACATACAGTCATCTATTTAAAATTAGTAAATGTGTATAATCCTCTTTTCGGAGGGGTTCATTTCCCACATGTTTTCTAAAGGAAGTAATCTATGATTTAATTGCTCTACAAGAAGTAAAATAAGTCTGTTTTTCGTCGAGGGCGTGTAATTAATATTGCTTTAGATATATGAATTTAGATAAAATGGATTATTTAATAGCTTTTATACTTGCCGGTTTGCTAATTGCAGCATTAACATCTGTTCTTGTGTACACAGGCATACAGCCTCCAATAGAAGAAAACCCTGTAAAAATCTACAACTTCTCCGTCATACAGAATCAAAGCGGGTTGTTTTTAAGAAATTCCGGAAATACAACGATAGACAAACAGTTGATCAAGATATATCTGGGTAATTCTCTTCTTGGAATCAGCCTCGAAGACATAAAACCTAATTCAACATATAAAATTCAAATCGATAATCAAGTGAAAGAAAATGAAACTGTGAAAGTTGAGATTGGAGATTATTATGCCGAAGTTAAAATCAAAAGAATATCCAAACCCCCACCAATCCAGAATGAGACATATTCATTGCCTGTTCAAAACCAATCTTCAGTTCAACCTAGTATAACTCCATTACCACGAAATCAGTCCATAGTACAGTCTAATATAACAAACAACTATACATCTTTATGCGGAAATGTCATATGCGGTAGTACAACAAAAGTTTGTCTTGATGGTTTTGTAGCTATTTGCAGACAAACATGTAATTCCACTACAGGCTCTTGTGTAGCTTGTGAACCAGATTGTACAGGACATGAAACCATAAATACTCTTGGTAATTTCTATGAAAATTTAACCGTCTTGAAATTATTTGGTCAGAAAAACATCAAGGAAACAGCCATAAATAAAATTACGGCTAATGGTATGGATCACGCATCAGGGGTCGTGGTCGACAGAAGTAGCGCACCAAACAAAGTCTATACTTTCGACACAGGAAATAACAGAGTTCTAGGATTTAACGGTATTGGACAGTGCACAAATGATAACAGCAAATCGTGCACGATTGATTCTGACTGTGGGTCTAGCTCTTGTTATATCGATGGCACCAAACCTGCTGATATAGTTTTTGGTCAACCCGATTTCGAAAGTGGAGCGTGCAATCGGGATAATAACCTTGGAATAAATAAAAAACCCGCTATTGATACACTATGTCTGATAGGTTATCCTTATATTACAAATCTTGGAGAATACTGGATGAGGGCCAATTTCGATGTCGACAGCCAAGGCAATCTTTACATAGTTGATACGTGGAACAATCGGATCCTTAAATATAACCAACCATTCAGTGCTGATAAATCAAATGGCAAAGGAGATACTGTTGCAGATTTTGTTTGGGGTCAGGATAACTTTGAATCTAACGAGATCAACAGAGGATCATCAGGTTACTATAAGGGATCAACTCCTAGACCAGATAGTCGCTCATTATGGACGAGCTTTGGTTTCGGCACTACTGATCACATATCAGCTCGAGGAGTTTCGGTCGACCCACAAGGAAATATATGGGTCGCTGATACCTTCAACAACAGAGTCTTGCGCTTCCCACCGAATTCTAAAGAAGCTGATTTGGTATTAGGACAATCTGATTTCACATATTCGGTTTGGGTGCATCGCCAGATCTACGGGGACTACAGTCCAAATGCATGCACTAAGGGGCCTAGAGACGCACCTCTTAATGCAACATGTGCACCTATTCTAGCAAAGGTGAGTCCAGATACAGGCGAATTGTATGTTCTCGACGAATATGGTGCATTTGCTACAAGAATACTAGTCTTTAAACAGCCTTTCACTAATGGAATGTCAGCCTATAAAGTAATATTTCCAAAATATGAGGGTACATCAAGATTCGGGTTCGCATCGTTGGGCTTCATCTTCAACACATTCAAGCAAGGCGGCTATGCAAACGGTACTTTATGGATAAACGAACTTCCGCAAGCCAGGACAATACTTATAGACGACGAAGGCAATATAATCAAGACTATCGGAGTACCGGATAAATACAGCATAGTAACAGGTGATACTGCTTATCCTCCTCAATGCAACAGCGGTGCACCGTTTGAACAACGTAACATTTGGACACCTGATGGAAGAACACTTAGCCTGTGGACGCCAGGCGGATCCATTGGCATCGACAGCGCCAACAACATATATCTTGCCGACGAGATTCCAAGGCGAATCATGAGATACGCGCTTCCCTATGAGCCGTATAAAATAAATGATATAACCTGTCTGCCTTCACCAAACGGTGGCCTCTTCCCGGCAACTAGACCTCCTGGTCCACATTCAAACGTCATTGACAATGCCTTCGGTGGTGGAGCGGGCGTGACAGTTTTTGGTAACCAACTCATTGTTGCCGGTGAGAAACTCAAGGTATGGAATGGTTATCTTAACAAGCCGATTGGTGCTGCGCCCGACATTGTAGTCGGCGGCACAAACAGACGCAGCTATATTAGCAATGCCATAGACGAACAGAACAGGCTATGGATGTTCCATGAGAACAGAATAAGAGTTTATCAACTTCCATTTTTGAGCAACAGCGATATACCTGTAAAGGATTTGGTTGAGCTATATTGGAGTGATACTCAAGTGCAAATTCCCAGCGCATTTTGGGAAGGGAGTATAGCAATTGACAAGACCAATAAAAAGATTTATATAGTAGACGAACAAAACAGCAGAGTCTTGCGCGTAAGCAACTATAACGATCTTTTCGATGGTAACCTCAATAATGATAAACTACTTGTAGATATGGTTATAGGTCAACCAAGCAGAACTTCTCTCTCTTGTAATCACGGCTCACCTACACCGGTTCCTGATGGTTTATGTGAACCGTCCGACGTAGAATTTGATAAATTCGGAAACCTGTATGTCATTGAAAATGATTACGAAGGACATGGTAACAGACGTATTACTGTATTTCTATCAGAAGACCTGAAGAATGCTCAAGGACTATTTCCAAATCTCAATGCAAAAAAGGTATTCTTGGGAACTCTTACTTCTATAGGTCCTGGTGCTGGAATAACAGGAGCGCCAGGATCGCCAGTTTCTATAGCATTCAACAGTAAAAATGAAGCAGTCATTGGTAATGACGGATATTATGGCGATGCCGAAACAAGACAAGTAAGACAGTTGTGGTTGTACAGAGATCCTTTAAACAAACAAACACCCGACGCTTACATAAATCTTCCATTAGGTGCGTCAGGAGAACTCATTTTTGACCCACAAGATAACTTAATTGTCCAAGATCATACATGGAGTAAAGTCTGGGCTATAAATCTAGAAAGAGATCCTATATGGTTAAAGTAATCGAATGATTCAATTGGTATGATGATTGCAAAATAGTTCCAGCTACACTAATCTCACATATGGTGATAAACAAATAAGAAACTGGTGGGAGTTTGTTGCTAATTGGGACCAGGCATTGAAAATAGGTAAAAGTTTAGTTGCCTAGATGGTAAGCTTTTAAATATCTAACACTAAATATTTTTATGGAGAAAGAAGATCTACTCATTTATCTTTTATGGATAATTTACGTGACAACTGCTTTTCTAATACAGGTTCCTTTCGGTAGCGTAATTGCACCAATTTCAATAATTTTAGCAATATGGCGAGCTACAAAGGTGAAAGACAAGAAAAAATCTAAAGTACTTTTATTGACGTCTATTGCTCTGCTACTCGTAGGTTTGGCCTATGTAGCTCTACTGGCTATTCAATCCTATGCATTCTTAAAAGGTGCATTATAAAAGCTTAAAAATAAAAAAACATCAGGATAATAATATGGTAGGAACCTTCTCAAGAAGTTTTCGATTGGTAAAAGAAAGCTTTGCGGTTCTTAAGAAAGATAAAGAAATTATATTATTCCCAATAATTTCTGCTATTGCTTCTATCATCCTATTGGCGTCTTTTGTACTACCAATCTATTTTTATACCGATATACCAGCTGCAATAACAAAAGGCAATATAGCAATTATGACAGATAATTATCTATACTATTTGTTATTATTCGTTTTTTATCTATTCGGCTATTTTATCATAATATTCTTTAATACAGGACTGGTCACCTGTGCGTATCTAAGATTAAAAGGCGGCGACCCAACTTTTGGTGATGGTTTTAAAAATGCTCTGAAACACATAAAAGATATATTTTTATGGGCTCTGATTTCTGCTACAGTTGGAATGGTTTTAAGACTAATTGCTAGAAGATCTAATACTTTAGGTAAAACAGCAGTTGGTATTGCGGGCATGGCTTGGAGTCTGTTAACTTTTTTTGTTATTCCAGTAATGGTTTTAGAGAACAAAGGTGTTGGTAAGTCTATTGAAAAATCAACGGAGTTGTTTAGAAAAACTTGGGGAGAAAATGTGGTTGGACAATTTTCTATGGGGTTATTCTTTTTGATTTTGGCTATTATCGGGGTTATACCATTAGCAATGATAGCGTTTACAGGCTCATTGATTCTTATAGTATCTGCAGGTATTCTTGTAATTTTATATTGGGTTATTTTGGCTATAATTAGTTCAAGCTTAGATGGAATCTTTGTTGCTGCTTTGTATATCTATGCTGATACTGGAAAAGTTTCTTCTGTTTACAGTAGAGAACTTATAAGAAATGTTTTCAGATCAGAAACTATCAGTAGGATATAAGCCTTTAAATTGTAAAAACTATTACTATTTATGAATTTTACTAAAGAGGAAATACTTGTTTATGTTTTATGGATAGTATTTTTGGTATCAAACTTTATTTTATATAAAACTACTTTTGGTATACTCGCTGTGGTTTCAGTAATTTTAGCAATTTGGGTATCTAACCGGATAAAAGATAAGAAGAAAAGCAAAATACTTTCATGGATATCATTTTTCTTGTTGCTTGTTGGATTAGCACCAATGATTATAGGCTTAATTTCAGGAATAGGCTTAGTAATTTGATAAAGTTGTAGCGATTGGAAAGAATTTTGCTAATTAAGTTCTACCCAAAGAATCTATATATACGAAATAAATTAAATTATATCTAGGATGCAAACAATGGCAGAAAAAGACATGTACGCCTTTTGGATGAAAACAGCACCAAAGCGAGTTATGATGTTAGGAGCTATTTTGTTTCTAATAGGTCTTCTCAGAAATCTCGGATACGACTGGAACATAGTTCTGATGGCAGTCGGTGCTCTGTTGTTCCTGAAAGGACTTGTGTTAAAGTTGAAGAAATAACTTGATCAAAAGTCTGCAACTAACCTTTTTTTAATTGAGTTACTTTAATAATTTTACTGCATTTTGAACAAGAAAATTCAGGCCTCTCATATTTTCTGCTCGTCTTTCCCAATTTTGTTGTTACTTTTTCCATCGGCACGCTTTTAATTTCATAGAACTTGCATTGAGGGCATGCATATTCTACTTCAGCGTCTTGATTAGGTTGTTTTCCTACAATCAAATCCGACCTGTTGGTAAAGAATTCAAAACTGCTCGGCTTCAATCCGGCATCGAGCCATTTCTTTATCAGCTTGCTCTCCATGAAATCACACAGCGGGCTTCCTCTTCAATCTCAGAGCATTGGACTTGCACTTCCTGCACTTTACCTTTCCCAGCCTGACTTTTGCAGGATCTGCCCTTATCTTCGACTTGCACACCTTGCATACAAACATTCTTGCGTACAGCCGAGCCATCGCTTCCGGGAAAAGTTTCTTCGCCATGAGTTATAATTTTGGTATTAGCTTTAAATATACTTGCCTGTTATTAAGATAGTTAGAACATGTTCAAATCTGAGATAAGGATACTCGGTTTTGACGACTCTCCGTTCAAAAGAAATGATGAAAAGGTTCTTGTTGTTGGTGTTATCTATCGCGGCGGCAGTTTCTTGGATGTTGTACTGAAGACTGACGTGGCTGTGGATGGTCTGGATGCCACTGAAAAATTAATAGAGTTGATAAATTCTTCCCGCCACAAACCGCAATTGAAAGTTCTGATGTTCGATGGAATAGCATTCGGCGGCTTCAATATAATCGACATAAAACAATTGAATAAAAAAATTCATCTGCCGATAATCGTGATAAACAGAAAGTATCCTGATTTGGATGCTGTCAAAGAAGCGTTGGAAAACAATTTCGCAGATTTCAAAAAACGCTGGAAGATGATTTTAAATGCGGGAAAAATAAAAGTATGTGAATTGAGAAACCTT
>JACPJU010000003.1 GCA_016187385.1 Candidatus Aenigmatarchaeota archaeon | reverse complement strand
TTCTGGGGCTCGGGATTGTGGTCTCCAATGATTTACTTCGATTCAATCGGACAGACTGGACAAGACCCAGAGAACATCAGTAGCTATGTCAGAAACCAAGGTTACTAATACCACCAGTTTTATACTGGTGGTTGTTTATATCTTCATTTTGATAATCCTGCCGATTACAAGCGTAAGAGCGACAAAAGCGACTAATCCTGCTGATATTTCCAACCAGTCTGTCAGGGTGAGCGGGACAACTTTGAATAAGCTGCTCGCAGGCGTGTAAAGTATGCCCACCTGCACTAGGAAGGAGACAACCAGAGCCGTGATGAGCCACTTGTTTGAGAAAATGTTTGTCCCGAACTGTGCCCTTACGGTCTGCACGCGAACAAATTCATACGCGACTATCGCCGTGAAAGCGACTGTCTGAGCCTTTGCGAGATCGGGCAAGTTGTAGTAGAAAAGTCCGAGGACTATCAGTCCCATTATGGCTCCGCTCAGGAGTATGTGAGCAATCATTGGTTTGTCCATGATGCCCTGTTTCTTGTCCCTTGGTTTTCTGTTCATGATATTCTTGGATGCAGGGTCGACTCCGAGAGCAAGTGCTGGCATGCCATCGGTAACAAGATTTATCCACAACAACATTGGCGCGGTCAGCGGAAGCCCTAATCCTATCACAGACGCGAGGAATATGACAGAAACCTCCCCGATGTTCGCAGACAAAAGATACATGATGAATTTCTTTATATTATCAAAAATTCTTCTCCCTTCTTCAACTGCTTTTATGATGGTCGCGAAATTATCATCCAGCAGGACCATGTCGCTCGATCCCTTTGCCACGTCGGTTCCTCTTATTCCCATAGCTATACCGACATCAGCCTCCTTCAGCGCCGGCGCATCATTGACACCATCGCCAGTCATCGCAACTATGTGACCGCTTTCTCTAAGAATTTTCAATATGCGATACTTGTGGGACGGATCAACGCGCGCAAATATCCTGACATCCTTCAGCCTTTCTTTCAATTCATTGTCATCCATTTTTTCCATGTCTTTTCCTTCGATTGCTTCCCTTGTCGTCAACCCGATTTCTTTCCCGACTGCGATTGCAGTCGCCTTGTTGTCACCTGTGATCATGATGACGTTTATGCCGCTTTTTTTCGCAGATGCTATGGCACTTCCAACTTCCTTTCTCGGCGGATCCATCATTCCCTGTAGCCCGAGAAAAATCATTTTGCTCTCAGGATCTTTCTCACCTTCCTTGTACGCAAATGCGAGAACCCTCAGCGCATTTTCGGCGAACTCCTCGTTCTTTTCAAGTATCTGTTTCCTCTTTTCCTCGCTCAACCTTTTGACAAACCCATTCTCATAAAACCTGTCGCATTTGCCCAGTATAATCTCAGGCGCGCCTTTTGAAAACGATATTTTTTCCTTTCCATGCTTGTGTACAGTCGTCATCATCTTCCTTTGCGATGTGAATGCAATTTCGCCTGTTCTCGGATATGATTTTTCCATTGATTTTTTGTCCATCTTCGCCTTCATCGCAGAAACAACAAGCGCTATTTCGGTCGGGTCGCCAAGAAAACTTTTCGTGTGATCTTCGTATCCGATCTCAGCGTTGTTGCACAACAAACCTGTCATCAGAATCTTCTCGAGAGTTTTCGGGTCAATCGTCTTGTCATTGTATATGAATGCACCTTCTGTGACGTAGCCGGTTCCCGAAACACCAACAGTCTTGTTGTCAAAGAATATTTTCCTGACGGTCATTTTGTTTTCTGTCAGAGTTCCCGTCTTGTCCGTGCATATAACATCGACAGATCCGAGTTCTTCCGTGACAGGAAGTTTTCTTACCAATGCATTCTTTTTCACCATTCTTGTCACGCCAAGTGCAAGGGAAAGTGTTACAACTGCAGGCAGCCCTTCGGGTATTGCAGCCACAGCAAGGCTCACTGAAATCAGGAAAGTGTCGACCAAATCAGAACTTCTTAACACTATTTCAGTAAACGCGACAAGTGCCGCTATGCCCAGAACTATAAAACCTATCTTCTTCCCAACTTTGTCCAGTTCTTTTTGGAAGACAGTCTTGTCATCAATTATCTCGTCAAGCTTGGATGCTATCTTCCCCATTTCGGTCTGCATTCCTGTAGAAACCACAACAGCATAACCCCTGCCGCGCGTGATTGTCGTATTCATGAACACCATGTTTTCCATTTCGGAAATTGCCGATGCCAATTTCACTACTTGAGAAGTTTTTTTCACTGGAACGCTCTCGCCAGTCAATATGGATTCGTCCGCAGCAACATCGGAAGCGTCTACAAGCCTGCAGTCAGCCGCAACGCTGGCACCTTCCTGCAGGACAAGTATGTCTCCTGGAACTATTTCACTGGACGGTACGACAAATGTTTGTCCCCCTCTTATCACTTTTGCCTTGGTCTTCATCATCTTCTTCAGGGCTTCTATGCTCCTTTCAGCCTTGTAATCCTGGACAAACCCGAAAACACCGTTCAATATCACTATGCTCAGAATCAAAACACTGTCAAATTTCTCTCCAACCAGAAACGCAAGAAGGGACGCTGCTATCAAAATAACAATGAGAAAGTTTGTGAACTGCGCGAGAAATATCTTCAACGGCGATATCTTTTTGGTCTCTTTCAGTTCATTCCTGCCGAACTTCAATAATCTTTCCTTTGCCTCCCTATCGCTCAGTCCCTCTTTCCCTGTCTTCAACTCTTCAAGGACGTCTTCAACTTTCTTGGAATGCCAGTTGACCATCTATATTTAATTGGTTTTTGATAAGTAAGTGGTTTTTGTCCAATGCGAAAATAAATCTTATTGCTTGACAAAGATTATATATGGTCTTTCTCAACGAACCAGATTACCAAAGTCTTGACAAGCCGACAAAGGAAAGTCTCGACTATTCGATAGCAGACGGCATAGCATGGTCTATTTTCTTCAGCGTTACCTCTGGCGTCTTCCTGATAGGGTTCGCTCTCTATCTTGGCGCCACGCCTTTCCAGATTGGAGTCCTCTCATCATTGCCATTTTTCGCAAACGTCTTCCAGATAATCGGCGCTTACTTCCTTGAGACGGGCGGCAACAAAAAACTGATAACAATCATAGGAGCTACCTTCAACAGGCTAATCTGGATTCTGGTAATACTCACCCCATTTTTCATATTTCCGGCAGAGTCTGCCATATGGATGGTCATACTGATGTACGGATTGTCAAACATATCGGCAGCAATTGCTGGTGTGGCATGGCTTTCCTGGATGTCTCACCTTGTCCCGAAGAACATAATGGGCAGATACTTCAGCAAGCGCCAGCTTTTCGTTGGCGTTGTCGGTGTTGTTGTCGGGCTTTTGGGCGGCCTGTTCATGGACTATTGGACGTTGAATTATTCCTCCCCGCTGTATGGTTTTGTTATATTATTTTCCATATCCGTTGCCATAGGACTGTTTAGTATCCTGTTTCTTGGACGGGTTCGCGAAATTCCGGTGTTCGAGGAAAAGGCGACATTCTCAAAATTCATGATGTTGGTGAAAAAGCCATATGAAGAAATCAACTTTCGAAAACTGATAAGGTTCGGAATTTTATGGAGTTTTGCCCTTGGCATTGCAGGGCCTTTCTTCACCGTATACATGCTGGACACTCTCGGATTAAGCTATGTACTAATCACGGCTTTGAACACTTTGTTCATAGTAAGCGGCATCATGGCATTGAATGCTTGGGGGAGGATAGTTGACAGGTATGGAGCAAAGCCTGTTCTTGCCATATGCGCTTTGATCATTTCCTTGTATCCATTCTTCTTCATTCTCACGACAAAGAGCAATTTCTATCTTTTGTTTCCCGTAAACATTTTTGTGGGAATGGCTGCTGCCGGAGTTGAATTTTCCACAGGCCAGTTGCTTTTGAGAACATCACCTCAAACGAACAAGCCCATATTCTTTTCATCTTTCGCGGCAACTACGGGGTTGGCATTTGCGGTCGCAACAATCATAGGCGGCATACTGGCTTCAGTCTTCCAGGGTCTTACATATTCTATTCCTTTAATAACACTTTCTGGTTTGCATTTCCTTTTCTTGATAGGATTCGTCCTGAGATTGTGGAGCAATTCAATGGTACAAGACATAGAAGATCCCGAATCAGGTCAGGTGAAAGATGTTCTTTCGGATCTGAAGCAACAAAAGATTATGTTTGCCTTCGCCGGCTTTTACAATATCAGCCAGTTTTCTGTAGGTATTGCAACCTTGCCTTTGATTTACAGCATGAAAGCTGTTAGAGGTGGTCAGAAACTAGTCGCACAAGAAGCATTGAAAGTTAAACAAAGCACAATGAACCTGCTCAAAGATTTGGAAGCCGTTGTCGATACGTCCGTTGCACGAATAGAAAATTACAAGGAATTGAAAACTTTCATCCCAAAACTGAATGTTTTCGGCAGGCGCGTTCAGAAACTTGAAAGAGATATAGAAGCTGTATCAGACGAGGAGATAGTGAATACAGTGAAATCTGGCATTGAGAAGCTGTCTAATGATGTCGTCGAACTTGAGCGAAATCTCGAGAACGCCGGAATACAAAAGAAAATACTGCCGTTCTCAAATCTTAAAAAGATATTTGAGCGATTGAAAATAATTGAAAAGAAGCCATCACCGTGAATTTATGATTGATAGCCACTGTCATCTGGAACAGAAGGATTATAATAATGATTTGGACAAAGTAATCGAATTGTGCAAGAAAGAAGGCTTGAAGGCATTGGTGACTGTCTGTGCTGATCCGAATGATTTTGAAAGGTCGCTGGAAATTGTCGATAAGTATAAAAATTACGTTTTTCTCTGTGCTGCTATTCATCCGCAAGATGTAAAAAAATTCACCCAGAAAAAAATAGATGCATATTTCGATTTATTAAAAGAAAATAAAAAGAAATTGGTTGCCGTTGGTGAAACTGGTGGTGATTATTTTTGGATAAAGGAAGAATCATGGAGGGAAAAGCAAAAGGAACTTTTCATCCAGCACATAGATTTATCGAAAGAATTGAAATTACCATTGGTTGTTCATTGCAGGGATGCGTGGGAGGATGTGTTGAAAATTCTAGAGCAGGAAGACGTGAAGAAGGCTTTGTTGCATTTATGGGGTAACAAAGAACTGATACCAAGAGTTGTTGAGGACGGTTATTCAATAACTATAGGTCCTCTAATAGCAAGAAGCAAGAAACACAAGGAAATTGTTAAAAACATGCCCATCGAAAGTATTTTATTAGAAACAGATTCGCCTTGGTTTGGACAGAACGGTGAAAGAGGAGTGTCAACAAACATAAGAATACCATGCGAATATATATCAGGAATTAAGAAAATGATGTTTGAAGACACGTGGAAAAAATGCTGTGATAATGCTGTGAAGTTCTTTAATTTGAAATTGTGATGCAATGGAGCAAACAATTAGTCAATCTGACCTTATAGAATCTGTTACACAACGTTTAATCTCTAATTTAGGAAATGATGATTCTGGCAGAATCTATATAGGAGGTCCTAGAAATCGTGAAAGAGGCGATGCCCTTTTTTATCAGTTAGAATGGGGAAAGATTTATGGCTATTTCCCTAAGAATAAAAATTTTACTGGTTTCTACGGAAATACTAGAGCCGAAGTTAAATTATCTGATATACCGTTTAATAGATTTGAATACGCATGGTTGTTAAACCTTAAAAAATCTTCGGCTGAACAACTTCCAGAAAGTGATGAATAGTTTTCATTAATCCAGTTGGCTTAAATTCTTGGCGATTATCTAATCTTATATCTTAGAAATCCGCCAACTCCACCTAACTGCTTGAACTGTTGTCCTTCTTTTGTGTCTGTGGAAATAATTTCAACAACCGTTCCAAAATTCTGCGCTTTCTCAGATAGCAATTCACCGAGATAATCCTTGTCCTCAACCTTCATGGCCTGCCCGCAAACCTCGCATATCTGCCTTCCGAGTTCACTTTCAGGCAAATCCCTTTCGGCTTCATGCGTGTTGTCGCATTTCAGTTTCGCTCTAATCCAGTCGAAGTCTTCCGAGACAAGCAAAGTCTCCAACGCACCCAAGTTCAGAACTTCTATAGTCTGAGTATAACCGTAAACAACATTCCCGCCTTTCTGCAATTCAATAAAGAACTTCTCCATCAACTGCCTCTCCTTCAGCACAGCGGCTTCCTTTAACAAATCCTCCGACCTTTGAACCATCTCTTCTAGTCCTTGCTCGCCTGTATATCCTGTATCCTTCGTGCCCAAAATCTTCGGTATCAATTGGTAATTCAGATATTCGCCTTTCACGAATTGGTCCTTTATAGGTCCAGGTCCTCCTATTATGATGCCCTTCAATTCCTTCTGTTTCATAAACGAGTCTGACGCCAGTTCAGCAACTTCTGTGAAAAACTCATTTATTGCTTCCTCGCGGATTCTGTCATATCGTCTCTGGCTCATGCCGCCTTTTATAGCCTTGCCAGCAACCAAAGAATCAATGTGCTTCAACTTGACTATCTTCTTGCCGTACAACAATCCGATATCAGCTTCGGAAGAATCCATTACAATCAAACCGTAAACCTCCTTTTCAGAAACCATCTCCCTCAAAGGATCCAGAACAAAAACCTGGTCGCACCAGTAAATCTTCGTTGTCATCTTCTCAGGAGGTTCAAAACTCCATATCTTCAAATCTTGTTTGCCTTCCGTCTCAGACACATTGCCGCAGAATACTACCAATCCATTATGCGGTGTTCCCCTGAAAACTCTCAGATGCTGGACGATTTTCTCCAACGCGTCGACAACATTCTTGCGCGTGCCTTTGGATTTTATGTTTATTGCGGTGGATTTTTCCGTGTTAATCTGGTTTACAATTTCGGCTAGATTATATTCTGCAGGGACATAAACAGAAACCAGTTCAGTATGCCTTCCCCGTATAGCTTCCAACTCTTTCAAAAGTTTCTTTATTCTGATTTTTGCTTCATCGCTAAATACAATCCCCTATCTATCAAATAGATTTATTCTCTAGAATTAAAAAGATTGACTATTGTAATCTGATATTAACTGGAGTCCTTTGCGCATGCATCGTCGTAAAGTCGTTTTCCCAATGATTCCAATTCTGTTCTACTATAAAGTTCTTGTGGGACTTCGAATACCAAAGGGTCAAGAAGATATGCATTTTCTCTATCTAGCGAACCAACACCAAGCCTATCATATCTTAGACCTTGCATGCCTTTTAATTTAGCATCTTGTAAGATCCTTGTCATATTGTCGAAAGCTATATAACCAGTTCCACCCGGTCCATATTCTTTTTTTAGTGCGACACAATCCGGACTAGATCTATAATTGACTACAACTCTTTTAACTTGTCTACTTTGTCCATCAAAAGTGAAGGTTTGTGTATCATATACTTTGACAGGGGGAACTTCTGTACAACCTACTGTTAATGCCACTAAACCTGCGGCAATTGCATTCATGATTTGTGTCGCTTTCACAAGTCTTACTACTAAATTACATATATATAAGCTTTTTATTCATCACTCCATATAAGTGGTAACATAGAATAAACGTGTCTATACATTTATTTTGTGCATCGCAATTAAATCTTTTTCAAACTGTTTTAATCCTTTCGGTATTTTCATTTTGATTTCGTCCATCAATGACATTCCAGATTTCTTCTTTTCGTTCCAGACCATAGAGTTGAATTCAACAATTTTCGGAGTTAATTTTGTCAGATTACTTTTCCATTTCGGCTTTGGAAATTCTTCTGTATGAACGCTATATCTGTGATATAATTCTCTTGAAGCGAAGTCCGTGATGAATGGAGCAATAGGGGCGAGTAATTCCAAAATGGATTCGAAACAAGCATGCAAAGTGTACCATGCAGACTTTTGTTCTTCTTTGCTAAAACCTTCCCCGTATGCACGTTTCTTTACCATCTCGATATAATGGTCGGCGAAAATGTTCCAAGTGAATTCTCTAATCTTCGTGGCAGGGATGAAGAAATTGAAATCCTCGTAGCCTTTCTTACATTCCTCGACCAATTTGCTCAACTCTGCCAACATCCATTTATCCGTATCTGTAAGCTCGACCTTCTTGACAACAGGAAACATTGAAATGAATCGCGAGATGTTCCATAACTTTGTCAGAAATTTACCTGCACTCAAAATCCTTTGTTCGGAACATCTAAAATCTGATCCCAGCGAAGATTCTGCTGCGCTCCAAAATCTGAAAACATCAGCTCCATACTTCTCCAAAAGTGGTATCGGGTCAATTACGTTCCCTTTGCTTTTGCTCATCTTCTCTCCCTTTTCGTCTACACCATAGCCCATTATCCATGCATGTTCAAATGGAGATTTTTTCGTCAACTGGTGGCATCTCAACATAGTGTAGTAGAGCCATGTGCGAATGATGTCCTTACCCTGCGGTCTGAGTGAGTTTGGATAAGTCTGTGAAAAGAATTTCTTGTCTTTGCCGTATTTTGAAACAAATAAAGGAGTAATGCTAGAATCAACCCAAGTGTCGAATGTCCTTGTGTCGCCGATGAATTCTTTGCATCCACATTCGCATTTCTTGAAAGGTGCTTTGTCCTTCCATGGTCTGTAGTATTTCCCTGTTGGAGGCACGTGGACTTTCTTACAATCACGACAATACCAAATTGGAATCTCTGTTCCGTAATATCGTCGACGAGAAACGGGCCAGTCAATGCTTATTGCATTTATCCAGTCCAGAAGAAGCTGTCTGTGAGTCTCAGGATGGAACTTCATCTTCTTCCCCATCCTCATCATGTCGTCCTTCGAGTCAATCTGTTTTATGTACCATTCATTCATAGGCACAATTTCTATAGGATTCTTACTTCTTTCGCATGTAGGCGTCCTATGGCTTATCTTCTCCTTCTTGACAACAAATCGATTTTCTTCCAAATCTTGGATGATTTTGTTTCTTGCTTCTTCAATTTTCATGCCCGCATAATTTCCCGCATTGTGCGTCAGTCGACCTTCGGGATTTATCATTATGATTTCGTCCAGTTTCAATTCCCTGAACAATCTAACATCTTCATAATCACCATAACTACATATCATCACAGACCCAGACCCGAATTCAGGATTCGCCTGTTTGTGTGCGATGACTTTGACCTCTCTGTCAAACAATGGTATTATAGCTGTCTTGCCTATTGTTTTAGCATATCTTTCATCATCGGGATGCACAATCACAGTCTGGCAGGAACCTAGCAATTCAGGTCTTGTCGTGGCAATTGTTATGTTTCCGCCTTCTTTCAGTTTGAAATCAATAAAAACTAATTCTGTAGGCAAGTCCTGATAGACTATTTCCGCATCTGCTATTGTTGTCCCGCATTTAGGACAGTAATTGTTCGGTCTTGTGTCTTCGTATACCAGTCCTTTGTTCCACAACTCGATGAATGTCGCTTGCGTTAGCTTTCGGTATTCTTCCGAATCTGTTCTGTAGTAGTTTTTAAAGTCGCATGACATTCCCATGGATTTCATTGTCTGGAGCATCTCGGCTTCCAAATCATCCAATGCAGTCTTGCAGTATTCTATGAATTTCTCTCGAGGAGTGTTGTGAATTGATATGTTGAATTTTTTTTCCGTGTAAATTTCTACAGGAAGACCGTTCCTGTCTATGCCTATAGGGAACAATGTCTCATGGCCGAGCATTCTTGCAGTGCGTGCTATCATGTCTATCTGTGAGAAGTGTGCTGCCGCACCGACATGCCACGGTCTGCCGCTTGGGTACGGAGGCGGAGTATCGATAACAAACTTTTTCTTTTCAGATTTTAGATTGAATTTGTAAATGCCCTCATTTTTCCACAGGTTTCTTATTTGCTGTTCAAGTTTAGGGTTCCATCTTATTTCTTTAATCTTGGGTTTCAAATGATCACCGAAATGTTTAAATATATGTAAATATCTCTACTAAATAACACCTGCTAGGATGTCTACCTATCCGGGATAGGTCTCCTAGTGGGGATGACAACAATTTCTTATAATTCATTTAAAACACTAATTAGTTTATCAGCTTCAAGTCTTTGATATTCTAATTTTCCAAGTCTACATAGACTTGCAGTCACATCGGCTATAGATATCGAATCGTTATAGGAGGTTCCTATTTCCACCTCTAGTTCATTTGAATCAATTTTTCTGAATAATGTCTTAATGGTAGAGCAAAGAAATTTCATCCTTTCATAATCATAATCTTTATCAACTAAAATTGTATCATTCTTTTCAGATAAATTTTTTGATGTCATATACATTGTAGATGCTAGAACTCTTATGGAAGGTTTTTTGATGTGTGAAAACCGATAAAGCACTTCTGAATAAACATTTGATGTCACTATTGTTGCAGAATGCTGTATGCTACGAACTAAATTTTCTATATCATTTTTGTTAAGGTATTTAGCGTCAAATTTTCTTCTTGTACCAAAAACGGTTTTCTTTTTAATCAGAGATTCTCTTAACTCATTTAATGTTTTCGGATTTTTAATTTTAACCGCAGCTACATAAATAGGGAGTTGCCCGATTTTTCCACTGGTATCGATGCCAATAATAGTCATAGTGAATTGAAATTTGTGAATGAAAGTTAATAAAATCTTAGAACCGATATACCCGGCATTCGCCAGACAGAGCCTCAATAATTAATTGTTTCGCCACCTATTTATAGTGTGAAATTTAAAGTTATTTCGGTTTTAAAATGTCGAATTACGTTGAAGAATTTTGGGACAAGTCATCGAAAGAATACAGATTCAATCAATGGGAAAAATCCGCAATCGCCAGATTCGATTACACCCTAACTAGAAATATACTTCTTCGATTCCTAAAATTAAACAAAAATGACACTGTGCTTGAAATCGGATGCGGCCCGGGAAAATGGACGAAACTAATTTCTGAAAAATGCGGCAAAATGGTTGCAGTGGACATCTCAGAAGAGATGATTAACGAAGCTAAAAGATATTGTAAAAACAAGAACGTGCGATTTATTCACGGAGATATTGCCGAGTTGAACTCTAATAAAAAATTCGATAAAATAGTGGCTATCAGATCAATAGAATACATACCGGACAAAGATAAGATGTTCGAAAAAATCATGTCTCTGCTGAAGGATAATGGAAAAATTGTTATAATCACCAAAAGCAAGCCGTGTCTTTGGGGTGTAACGAAAAAAGAAAAGAATTTTTGGCAAGACAAAATATCACCTAAGCGTCTGAGTGAGCTTTGTATAAAATACGGCCTCAGTAATATCACTGTAAAGCCAGTTATAATAAGATTACCGATTTTTGCAAATGGCAATAGAGAATTTCCGTTAATATGGGAAAATTTGGAAAGAATTGCCCTAAAATTTTTCAAAAGAATCACAGAAACATCCCAAAATTCGAGTGAAATCTTCAAAAATCTGGCGTTACTTATCTCCGAGTCTTATTTGTTATGCGGCGAAAAGAATATTAGTTCAAAATAAAGCATAATTTTTTAAATCGTCAATCCTTATTAGTTTCATGCAGAAATTGGATGTGTCTGTTGTAATATGCACAAGGGACAGAAATGAATACTTGGCAAAATGTGTTAGTTCTCTGCTTAAACAGAATTATCCGCCTAAAGAGATTATTATAATCGACGATTACTCTGATACCAATGTTGCCAAATTCTTTGCGAAAGAATTCTACCAGTTGTTTTCCAATTTGAAGATGTTGTTCAATTTCAGAACAAGATTGATTCTGTTGAGAAATAAAGACCATTCTGGCATTGTAAAGTCAAGAAATCTTGGAATAAAGGTCGCAAGCGGTGACATTATAGCTTTCTTGGATGACGATAGTTTAGCACATCCAAACTGGCTGAAAAATTTGGCGAAACATTACCATAATCAGACCATTGTAGGTGTGGGTGGTCCTGTAGTCGAATCCAGGCGCATGAAAACCCCCCAAAAGCCCATAAAGAATCTGGCGTATATTAGAAATGGCAAAGTCATTTCAAACCTGAGAGTAAGAAAATTCAAGGAAATCGGCTATTTACCCAGAAAGTTTGTTCCATTTCTTCAAGGCGGGAACATGTCTTTTAGGAGAGATGTTCTGCTGAAAATCAGCGGGGGGGATGCGAATCTTGTTGGAAACTCCTATAGGGAAGAGACTGATCTATGTTTCAAAGTAGCAAAAATGGGGAAAATCATGTTTGAACCATATGCTGTCACTTATCACAATACTGCAGAAAAAGGCGGTTCAAGAACTATAATCAACTTCCAACTGGACAGATTTCTTTATTACATGTTTAGAAATACAACTTATTTTTTCTTCAAGCATTTCGATCTACGAAAGGCATTTAGCATGACAATGTCATCATTCAAAAAGCAAGTACGATTGATTGACGAGAACAAGACCGGTCTTACTAGAGACTTCCTAAAAATTCATAGCAAAAGAGCTTCTGTATTTTCCATAATTAAAGGGTGTTTGACAGGATTCTATTGCTGGCTGAAAAACAGAACTAAAGAAGTCGAATTTATTTTCTCCCAGCCATCAACAATTAAGACGTACAAATTGATAATCTTAGGATCAACAATAAAGTTCTTGGAAGTGGAGAACAAAACCAAATTTCTGAAGAAATTATTAGGTATGAGTTAAAAATGTTATGCCCCCGCCTCGTGCATTTGGTTCATTACCAGACTGTGTCTGACGTTTACCTCAGGCGTTAAAAGCAGGGTGATTATATATGGCGATAAGAACTTAAATCTCCTATCATTTTAGAGTTATATTTCACAGTATACATTTTCGTCAGTACCCGCCAAACTTTTATACTGCTAACTACTATTACTATTATGAGAAAAGAACATAACGAACTGGCGGAACGTAAAGTCAGAGAATGGCAAAATTTTGTAATGAAAAATAGAGATATTTTCGAAAAAATTGCTAAAGGTCTTGAGAAAAAGAAGCGATAAGTTCTCTTAATTCTATGTAGCTCAAAATTTTATCATAAATCTTGTTTTCTCTTACAATTTTTATCAGATCTTTATCGCCAGAGACAAGATAAGCATCTTCTTTCATAGCAATAAAAAGATGAATAAAATTTACTAAAGTTCTCATCTTCATTTTTATTTTCTTTGGTAAGCGACTAAATCTTTCATCTATATTAAATTCTTTGATAAAGTAACAATTTAATTCTTCTAAGAAATTTTTCCATAGTCTGTCAAACTGTTCTTCTGCCAATCCATATCCTGCTATTAATTCTCTTGATACTTCTGCTTCAGTTGCTATTGATGTCATGAAATTTATCTTGTCTGTGTTTTCAAGAAAGAATTTCAATTTTTCTGGAACCTTTGGAGGTATTCCTTGCTTAAGTGCAAGTGTCTGATTAATAAAAGAGTCTTCTATCGTATTAGTGTCCAAATAAACTTTGATTTTATCCATATAAAATAATTGTAATTAGAAAGTTCAATTTATATACCAAATCGAAATAATAATCAATGAAAGACAACAAATTTTTGCTTATCCTGCTGGTGATTCTGGGATTTGTAGGTTTCCTTGTCCTAAAGCCGTTCTTGACCTATATATTATTTTCGATAATCCTTGTAGTAGTCACTTATCCTTTATACGAAAGCATCAAGTCAAAATTAAAGTTTGCTTCCCTGTCAGCTATAATAGTTATTACTTTGATAACAGTCTTGTTAATTGTCCCTTCGATATACTTGACCATCGCAATCTTCACGCAAACGCGGGATGTAATTTCTCAATTAAGCAAAATTGAACTGACAACCCTCAGAAAACTAGAAGACAACATTTCTGTATTTTTAGGCGTCGATTTTAACATTATTGACAGTTTGACCTTGCAACTCACCGATTTACCCACGCTAGCTACTCCGTACATCGTTACCAATCTGGTTTCATTTACAAAAACAATAGCCAACTTCTTAGCCGGAACAATCCTCATGATTTTCGTCATGTTTTATCTTTTTGTCGATGGTCGAAATATGGTAACAGAATTAAAAAGACATCTGCCGCTGGAAGATAAATATAAAAACAATTTGTTTAATAAATCCCATTCAGCCGTACATGCTCTTTTCGTCGGATCATTTCTTACCGCGGTAATACAAGGTATGGTCGCTGGTATAGGATTCTATCTGTTCGGCATACCGAATGCAACCTTCTGGGGATTTGTGATAGCTGTATTTGCCCTGATTCCTGTAGTTGGTCCCCCTGTTGTTTACATACCCGCTTCTGTTATCCTAATATACCAAGGGGATTTTCTCAAAGGTGCAGGATTGTTGGCATACGGAATTCTTATTGTAACCAACATAGAAAATTTCGTGAGACCTAAGCTGGTCAGAATGCAATCAAACATTCATCCGCTGGTAGTCATATTGGGCGTTGTCGGAGGTCTGTCATTCATGGGCTTGAGCGGGATTATCATAGGACCTTTGATACTGACGTTATTCATGGAGACATTTCAAACATACGTTCATACAAAAAGCAAAAAGTGATTATCTCACATATTTCTTCAGTTCTCTTTTGACGAATGCTCTGACTATTTTCACATCACTCAAGAATCTAAGAACAACCCACCCTATCAGGATTCCAATTAGAGCGCCAGCAATAACATCTGTCGGATAATGGACGCCTGTATAAACTCTGCCCAATGCAACGACTGCTGAAAGAAAATAAATGAATATTCCGATGTATGGGTGAAACCTCCCGACTATTGTGCCCACCAAAAAACTAGTCTGAACATGATTCGATGGAAAGCTTGGGCTGTTGTCTGCATCCGCCAGCACGCGAACATCGTCATAAACTTCAAAAGGTCTCGGCCTGTCTACAGAGAATTTGATCAGGGTCACTGCCACCAGACTGATTATTATTCCGATTGCAAGCAGCAAAGACAATTTCCTCTCATTTCTCAGGAAAAAGTAAGCAACAGAAACCGCAAAAAGAATATAAGGAAGATTGTGCGTGAACGGAAGGATTGCATCGAAAACAGGATTAACCAAGCTGTGGTTTATAAACAGAAAGACATTTGCGTCCAACTGAAGCACATTGTGCAGTATATCAGTGACAAAGAAATTTATCATGTTCTGCATCGCAACGTCTAATGCCATAAAAATAATTCAATTTCTGGCTTATTTTAAGAAAATGGACATCGCCCGTGGCTGTGCTCACGGAGCACCCCCACCATAGGCATTGTAAATAATAGTGTCGCTAGTAATATTTATACATATCGTTTTGCTTGCAATAACAGAGAGTTTATCCAAATCCACTAACAATTCTAAACAAATTTCGCCAATCCCGGTTTTATCTTGTCCGTGTCTATGATTACAATCTCCCTGTTCACAGGAAGAGCTACATTGAAAACAGGCACGCTGTCAACCCATGCCATTTTTGTTCCTCTGTGTGAATGACCGTGAATAACTAGATTCGGCTTCTCCTTCAACAGAACATTCTCAAAAGCCTGCGAACCAAGACCGCCGTGAAATGCGGGATTCTCGCCACCAAGAGTCTTGTATGTTGGTGCATAGTGCATGACAACAATCTTCATGTGTGTCGTCATCCTGTGGAGGTATCGTTCAACTGTTGCCATTCTCTGTTCGTAAACCTTTTCTATGTTCGGTATGTTTGCCTTCTGCCACCTTGTCGGACTGTCTAAAGCTCCCAATGTCCCTACGATGCCTACTTCATCATAACCGGTCATTACAGATATTGCGCTGTCGTCTATGAACTTCATTTCTTTTATGATGGCTTTTATCTGGTCTCTGACATCAGGAATGAACTCGTTGTTGCCGAAGCACGCGATTATCGGGCAGTTGAACTTGCCGAACAAGGCATTGTAAACTTTCTGGTATTCGTCTGGATGGGCACGTTCTATGGCATCGCCAGCTAAAAGGAACAAGTCTGGCTTTACACTGACCATATCTACAGCCCTGACAAAGTCTTCGTAATATCTGGGCGAGTGGATGTCGCTTGTGGCTGCTATTAGCATTTTATCTCTTAATAATTGGATAATAAAAGGCTTATGTTTTGCTAAAGTATAAAAGCTCAAAAGTAACACATGGCTTTATAAATTCTTATTGAATAGATTCTTCTATGAGTTCAACCAAATACTTGGTATCTACAGCAATGGGTGATACTCTACTCGACCCAACTGATTATACATATGTCCAAGTTACAAGAGACAGGTTCGTCAGAAAGTCATCAGGAGATTTAAGACCAGGTGATCTTGTACTTTTTGCTAAACCATTTGCTAGTACAGATTTGGAAGATGTAGACCCATATCTAACTAAAAGCCCAAGATATGCTACGGCAAAAGAAATGATCCACGAAACTAATAGCCGTGGGAACTACATACCAAAACTGAGGACTTTACTTATAAGAGGACTAGCCAATCAAGGAGTGATTAATAGAGAAAATCTAGACTCAATGATACTCTTCGAGAGCGGTAATGATTTCACACCTGAAGAATACAAGACAATGGAAGAGCGTCTCTTCAATGTATTAACGATAGACGGTCAACCCAGAATGAGTCGGTCTGGTATTAGGAATTGGTTAGAAGGTAGTGTACTTGCACCAAGAGACTGGTCATTGTTACAGACATTATCAAGAAAGTTAAATCCAGAATTTTCCAGCTTTGAGTATGGTTCAGGGGAACCCACAAGCATGTACTTTAATTATAGATTATACGTGACAATAAGACAAGGTGTAATGAGATACTTAAATCAGGCAAAAGGAAAGAGTTCTGAAGAAGGATGGAATGAAGCAGAGAATATAATTTCCCTAACACCAGAGTACCAAATTGTATTTAGTCACTTCTTAAAGGATTTAAGCATAAGTTATGCTTCTGCTAGAGTCAATAATGTTACTAGAATGCAAAAAAGAAGGCAGATCGAATATGCGAGAAAAACAAATAGATTTCTAGGAGAAGGCATTGTAAGAGAAAGTCCACGTATAAAACTTTCCCTTAAATCTTTCCCTGAATTAATTGAAGATGAAGAAATCCTTCTTGCTTATTTACATGCTGCAGTCGAGGATTTTGATTCTGATCCTTTAGAATTTCACGATGGAAGGAGAATTACCTTGACTCCTCTTATGAAATATTCTTTATCAGTCTTTGCTGTACCGTTGTTATTAGAGCACTTTGGCGAAGGGTTAGATTCTCGTATGGAAACTATAAAAATGGAATCGATGTCAGGAATTTTATATATGAGCATACCAGCTGCAGAAAGAACTGATTTTTGCAACAAAATAAAAGACGCTATTCTATTTGGTGAAATGGATTCATTTTTTGGATATGAAAGAGGTACTATGTTGAGTCTATCAGAGGCTCATTTTAGGACACGTACAACTATACCGAGTAGAGTCTGGGACTTTTTGAATTTCGCTAAAAACCATGCTTTAGATGTCACAGAAGGGCGTGTTCCTCAAGATGAAAGCGATATCAGGAGAAGACTTAGAAGAGAAATAGAGAAATTAGAAGAATTATATGGATTAAAATACGATCAAATGGGATATCGTATAAATGCCGGTGGATTTTTTTCATGGATAAATCTCCACCCAGAATTACGTGGTATTACAATGTCACCAAGAGAACACTTAGACTCGTTAACAAAAGACAGAGATGCATTTTTACGCGAAATAGAGACTGTTAATAAATTTATGAAAGATAACCCCGAATCATTTCTTAGAACTAGAAAACACACAAGAGATATTTTGCGACAATACGGATTATCTCATATATTAAATCTAAGAAAACAAGATTTTTATTTCGAAGAAGTTTCTTAATCTTATAAATTATTCTAACTAATTCTAATGAGAATGAAGTGGAAATCCTTCAAGCACAATGGTATCTATTTTCCTTGTGAATATGAATGGAAGTATAGACGTCGCCTGTGAGAATAAAAATAAAGCTTTAAGTATATGTTTAAACATAAACATAACATGGGTTTCAAGACCATAACAATAAAAGAAGAAGTGTATAAAAAATTGCTCAGAGCCAAAAACAATGAAGAAAGCTTCAGCGAGTTTTTAGACAAGACTGTGAGCAAAAGACCGAATATTGAGAGATTCTACGGAGCGTGGAAGATGTCCAAGAAAGACGCTGAAAGTATAAAGAAAACCATCAGGAAATACAGAGAAGACGCGACTGAAAATTTTCACGAAAGAATAAAAAGGTCTTTTAGATGAAAATCTTAGACACAGATTTTTTAATTGCTGTACTGAACAAAGAAACGAGCTTAGATAAGATAAAAGAGTTAGAAAGCGAAGCTATAGCTACAACTATATTCAACAAACAAGAGATCTTATTCGGTATATTTTCAGAGGAAAAGAAAGAAGATTATGACAGTACCAAACAATTGTTAGATTCATTGCCTACTGTTGGGTATGATGATGAGAGTATGATGTATGCCGTTAAATCTAGTGTATATTTGCGCAAGAGAGGATCACCTATTGGGGTTATAGATGAAATGATAGCTGGCATATGTTTAAGACATAGTGTGCCGATTGTTACAAGAAACACCAGACATTTTGCTAGAATTCCGGGATTAAAAGTTGAGTCTTGGTGAAATGGAAATCCTTCAAGCACAATGGCGTCTACTTCCCGCCTGAGTATGAATGGAAGAAATTGTCCGTGAAAATAAGTGGCGAGAAGGTCCAGCTGAATAAAGAACAGGAAGAGATGCTTTATGCGTGGGCAAAGAAAATAAATACGCCTTACGTAAAAGACCCAGTCTTCCAGAAAAATTTCCTATCCGATTTCAAGAAACTCATGTCCACCAAATATTCAGGCATAATAATGGACGATATCGATTTATCGGAAATTGTCAAATACCAAGAAAATGAAAAAGACTTGACAAAAGAGGAAAAGAAAGTCCTGGCTGAAAAAATGAAAAGGGTCAGGGAAGAACTGAAGGAAAAATACGGTTATGTTGAAATCGACGGCAACAAATCGGAAATAGCCAACTGGATGGTCGAGCCTCCAGGTATCTTCCTGGGTCGCGGCGAGCATCCATTGAGAGGAAGATGGAAACCAAGAATATATCCTGCAGATATCACCCTCAACCTGAGCAAGGACGCTCCTATACCTGCGGGCGATTGGAAAAAAATCCTCCACGGGAATGATTTCATGTGGATAGCTTCATGGAGGGAAACTCTCACAGACAAGGTAAAGCACGTGTGGCCCAGCGAAGGATCGCAACTTCGTCAGAAAAGGGAGAAGGAGAAATACGACAAGGCAATATCGATAGACGAAAAGCTTGACGTAATAAGAAAGCATGTCTCCAAAGGAATGATGTCAAAGGACGAGAAGACGCGTAAGGTCGCTACAGTATGCTACTTGATAGACAGGCTTGTCATGAGGGTGGGCGACGAAAAGGACGAGGATGAAGCCGATACTGTTGGTGCATCTACACTGCGCGTGGAGCATGTGAAATTCAATCCCGATTCAATCAAATTTGATTTCCTTGGTAAGGACAGCGTCAAGTGGCAGAAGAAGATTTCACTTGCAGAAGCAGATCCTTCATTCGTCAAGAACATGAATGATTTCACGAAAAACAAAAAAGAATCTTCTCTTGTATTCGACGGCGTAAATTCACGCATAGTCAACCAGTTTTTTGGCAGTGCTGTAAAAGGTCTCACGGCTAAAGTCTTCAGAACATACCACGCAACAAAGACCTTGATTTCATACCTGAAGGATGTTCATGTCAATCCTAAAGACGGACAATTTTCAAAATTGTACCAGGCAAAGATGGCTAACTTGGAAGTCGCTGTGACATGCAACCACAAGAAAACACCGCCAAAGAGCTGGGAAGAAACCCAGGCACGAAAACAGGAAAAACTCACCAAGTGGATGAACACAACGCCGAAAACGGAAAAGCAGGCCGAGAAGCTGAAGGAGAGGATAGAAAAACTGAAGATGGACATAGACATGTCCAAGAAGACGAAAGAATACAACCTCAACACGTCTCTGAAGAATTATATAGATCCCAGGGTCTACAAGGCATGGCTCGACAAGATGGGCATAGACTGGACAAAGCTTTACACATCGTCGCTCCAGAAAAAATTTTCGTGGATAAGCCGCTCCAAACTTGACTGGAAGAAGGTTTCGGACAGCAAATGACTTAAGCATGGCTTCATTATAGAAAATATGAAATTCTGCAAGCAGTGCAACAACATCATGCGGGTGAAGTCCGATGACAGCGGTAAATTTCTCTATTGTTTGTCATGCCACGCAAAGGAGCCATTGACAGAAGAAATTGTATTGGAGTCGCCAATTGAAAACAAAAACCAAGAAATAACTGTTGTTTCCGAAAGCGAGGAGGAATCATTCCCTGTGACAAATGCCCTGTGCCCTAAATGCGAAGAAATGAGAGAGTCTTTTTGGACAATACAACAGACAAGGGGCGGTGACGAGCCACCCACGAGATTCTACCAATGCAAGACATGCAACTGGAGATGGAGAGAATACAGCTGAATTATGAATATGAATTTAATCAATTCTTTTGGACTATACTAATCTTAATTCTTTTGGACTATAACCATTTTTGAATCTTTTACGAAAAGGACGGGGAACTTTTCCAAGTTCTACATAGTCTGGTCCTTCGATTCCTAACGTTTTTATATCACCTAATCTAGAAATCTTTCTATGAACAGTTACTACACCCACCACATCATCACCATGTCCGTCTAGACTATATTGGATTACAGTTGGGAGTGTATATTTCACTACTCTAACTACTTTTCCGTATTTATCCCGATCAACAGTATATCTAGTCATTTTTACAGTCTTTGTAGTTTATCCAGGAAGATATTTAAAGCTTTGCTTTTCTATGCAATTTTATTGCATATCTGAACTATCATTTATAAGCGGGAAATGCGATATTACATTATGGCGCTGACTATTTCTCCGTTTGAGACCGAAATCATCATTAAGCTTACGTTGGCTACTGTACTGGGCGTTCTTATAGGCATTGAAAGGGAGATGAGGTTCAGCCCGGCAGGAATGAAGACGCATCCTATGGTGGTTCTTGGAGCTGCTCTGTTCACCGTGCTCGCTTCGCATATCAATACTGTAATAGCTTCTGGGATAATAACCGGCGTTGGTTTTCTAGGAGCAGGCGCCATATTCAGGACTGAAGAAAGAGTCCGAGGTCTTACGTCAGCAGCATTGATATGGGTGTCGGCTGCAATAGGGATGGCTATAGGGTTTGGGCTTTATGTCGCCGCAGTCACCGGCACAGTATTCGTTTTCATAGTGCTAGTGGTGTTTGGGTACATAGAAAAGAAGTACGTAGAAAAAATGGCGAAAGAAGGTGTAAAACTGGGTAAGACCACGAAGATGATTGAAAAAATGATATCCGGGTACCTGTCTTAAATGATATCAATAAGCATTTGAAGTTCGTTTGCAACGTGGTAAATTGTTTCTGGTATTTTTGACTTGGTTGATTCAGTCGATTCCGGACTGAAATTTCTCAAACTCTGGATCAAGCACGGTATGACATAGGGAGCTTTTCTGCGCAGGGTCATCCATTCTGAACACAGTGGATCATTTCCTTGAACAAGAAAAGTTGCTTTTCCCACAGCTCTCACATCATTGGAAGATACTGGTATATAAATCGTATTCCTACCCAGATTTCCCGAAAGATGTCTAGTCTTTTCCAGTATTTTCTCATATTCTGACCTTGACATAATGCGTTCATATAAGACGCTTATCAGCACCCCGTCATCCTGAAGTTCTATTCCGGGGGTATACATTCTCAAATTCATTATACAGATTAAGATGCAAAACTTTTAAGGGTTTCTTATGGACCAGTCGGGAATTGAACCCGAAGCCTCAACCTTGCGGAGGTTGCGTCATACCGTTAGACCACTGGCCCTTCTTGAAAATATTTTCTTATTAAGCTTATTATTTCTTGTGAAAATCTTGGATTTAAACTAACTTCCAATCCATAGCTTGTAGGCTTAGATAAAATGAAACCTTTTCTAATCAGCTCTTTAGTTAGTTTATCGACCCTCTTTAACCCTTCCTTCCCTATATCTCGAATATTCCACCCTTTCTTTATGTTATCCACAGACGTGTAGGCTCCACCCCATTTACCTCTTTTATCCATCTTCAAAAGAATTCTGACTTCGACTTCCTCATCAGAAAACATGAGTACACTTATGATACTTCGTAAGCAACATTTAAATACCTTACAGATATACTATATTTATGAAAGATGAACCGACTTTGCTTGTAGAGTTTCTCGGCAACAATCCAACAATTAGAATCATAGATTTTTTCTTGGATAACAGGACAGACTATTCCAAAAACGAAATAATAAAAGGTACATGCATGTCAAAAACAACCTTCTACAAAGTCTGGGAGAAGTTAGAAAAATTCAAAGTTGTTACACCAACAAGAAGATACGGAAAGGCACAGTTATATAAGATCAATGAGCAGAACGAGCTTATTAAAAAGCTTATATCAATTGAGTTTACTTTGGGTATCCAAGCCACGAACGAAGCTTTGGTCAGAGTCCCTGTCAAAGTAGGTTCAAAACGCAAGTAAATGTAGGTAATCCACTGGACCTCAATTAAAAACTTAAGTAATTCTAATTAATTAATAAACCTATGGGCGAGTAGCTTAGCCTGGCTGGAGCACCCGGCTGATAACCGGAAGGTCGAGAGTTCAAATCTCTCCTTGCCCACTAATTTGAAAATAATTTTCATAGGATAGATATGGAAGAAATATACAAGGACAAACGTGACAAGGGGATGTACAAATGCGGCAAATGCAACGTTAAGCTCTTTGATTCCACTTCGAAATTCGATTCTAGAACACAATGGCCGAGCTTCAGAAAATCCATGAAAGGTACAGTAGCAACAAAACCTGATCTTTCTCACGGCATGGTCAGGACAGAAATCCTGTGCGAGAAATGCGGCAATCATCTGGGTCATGTATTCGATGACGGCAAGATGTGCGGCGACACGCATCCCGAAGCAGGCAAGAGGTTTTGTGTACTTTCAAGTTCGTTGAAGTTCGAGAAGAAATAACTAATTAGTAATGTAAAATATTTTACAATTTTCCGAGAACTGTGTCCCAGTGTCTTCTTTCAGCTTCGATAGAAACAACATCATCTAATAATCCTAAATATGATAAATCATATCTTTGATCAATCACATATTGAGTAGGCATTTCAGTTTTCAATCTTTCGGGAACTCTTCTTTCTTCTGTGGGCATTATATCATATTCTTCTTGTGAAGTTATTACAAATGCTCTTATTGGAATTCCTACTCTTTGAAATTCCTCCAATCTCCTATTTCCATTATAACAAAGTAATGCATTTCGCTTTAGGGTTTCTCTCAAGATTTCATCTTCGCGTTCATAGTCATGAATACCTCGTCTCGGAACAGCTCCAGCATACCTTTTATAAAATTGAACAGTTTCATCTATTGAATCGAAAGGATTTTGCAAAACCACTATAGGAGGGATTTCATCTGCCTTTCCTGTTTTGATAGCATATCTAATACTGTGAAAAGTATCTCCATAGAGTTCTCTGTTATGTTTTAGGATATTATCTTCAGTAATCAAAATATTTGCCGAATCTACAATTTTTGTTTCTAATTTTGTCATATTACTACATCATATAGATTTTCCTTTATAAACGTTTCTATTTATGCTTCTCATTAGTAGTAACAACTTAATAGAACATGTATTGCATATAGAATTGAAAATATTTACTTTTTCCGACAATTAATAGCATGATAAAATACTACAAGGATCCTAACATGGAGTCCAAGGTAAAGGAGATTTCCGATAGGCTGGACATAAATCACGATTCTTCCCGGGTGATATGCATAAGAAGCACTGGTTCCAAAAGCAGGCGCGTGCTTGCGAGATGCCACACAATCTCACGGGCAATTCAGACAGGACTTGGACTGAAGGCGCATTATGTCATTGAAGTCATATCTGAAAACTTCGACAAACTCAGCGACGAAGACAAGATAAAGACGTTGATACATGAACTAATGCACATACCCAAGGCTTTTGGAGGAGGGTTCAAAGGTCACAGTCATGTAAACAAGCGAACGGTGGAAAATATGTACCAGAAATATAGACTTTCTATATAATTTGAACATACATATTTTTGAATTTTAGCATTGTCGAACCAACCTAAATATTTCGATATACACTATTTTATTATGATAACTCAATATGAACGATCAGTCAAGGACGCATTTCGAGAACTAAAAAAGGCAGACCCTTCATTTAGGGACTTGGAGCTTGGGTACGAAAATCAGTTGGTTATTTACATAAATGAGTGGATGGGGCTCGTGGGTAGGATAGTCGCAAGATTTTTAGGATACTCGTTCTCTGTCGAGCATCCTTATTATGAAAAACAAATAGATAAACTTGCAGAATGCATGAAAAAATAATCCGTCTTTTATAATTCAAAAATAATTCATTATATGGAGTCTCGCATAAAGAGGATATTTTCAAACACTGAAGAAAAAATCGATGCATTCCTCGTTGCAAATTCAGAACATCCAAACCTAGATGCTAATTTTTCCTATGTCAGCAAAACCCAACAAGGCGTATTCGAGCACTGTTACATAGTAGCCTATAAAAATGGTAATGGCACTCTTATGACTTCACAACTGGAAGAGCCCATAGCAAGGAAAGAAACAAAGCTAGACATCGTAGTCTTTAAGACAAGAGACGATAGAAAGAACAGTCTGAAGCAAGCATTATCAAAAGTCAAGAAGCTCGGAATCAACGGCAACAACCTGACATACAGACAATACAAGTACATTTCGAAACTGACGAAAGCGAAAATAGTGGACATATCAGAAGCATTCTCAAAAACACGCTCGATAAAAGACAAGGATGAAATAAAGTCAATTTCCCAAGCGTGCAAGATCTCATCTAAAGTTGCAGACGAATTTCCTGATTACATTAAAGAGAATATTACAGAGAAACAACTGTCAAAGAAGCTCGTAGAACTCCAATACAATTACGGTGCAGATGACTTGGCATTTTCACCGCCCATAGTTTGCTTCGGAAAGAATTCTGCAGATCCTCACCATTCGCCATCTGACAGGAAACTGAAGATGAATGAGTTTGTTTTAATAGATTTTGGTGCTCGGTACAAAGGATACTGTTCCGATATTACACGAACTTTTGTTTTCGGAAAGCCTAGCCAGAAAATGAAGGAGATGTACGATACAGTGCTTGGTGCACAATTGAAGACTGTAGACATAGTGAAATCTGGCGCCAATGGAAAAGAAATAGATAAGGTCGCCAGAAATATGATAAACGAGAAATTCAAAGACAGATTCATTCATAGTTTAGGGCATGAAGTTGGGTTGACTGTTCATGATGGTGGATCATTAAGCTACCAGAAAGATTTTGAACTGAAGGAGAACATGGTCATCACGATAGAACCGGGTGTTTATATTCCTGAGATAGGTGGTGTGAGAATAGAAGACACAGTTCTTGTAAAGGGAAACAAATCCAATATCTTAACCAAGTCCAGCAAGGAATTAATAGAGCTGTAGAATGACTAACAAATTTAATACTAGGATAAATATTTAACATTCTTAATTTCTATTGGTAAGATGGGGCTACTTGAGTCATTAGGATTATATATTCCTATAGAGAAAGTTACGGGTTCAATAGTAAGAAAGGAAGACGGGTATGTAAAACGCTTGTGGCATAAGATACCTGTTACAGTTTATGTAATTCGCCCCGATGAAGGTGTATGGGTAACAGGATACGACTACTCTAACTTGGGGTCCGAGGGAGATAGAGTTGAAATGTCATTCGTCGATAGAATCGAGAATGTAAGACACGAAAACTCATCTGAAAATGCATATCAAATATCAAGTTTGAGAAAAGTAGCGTAAACTACCGATAACACAAACTTGCAATAAAACTTTTAAATCATTAATTCCACTGGTGTGTCACCAGTGGTAGGCATATCCTATCATAATTTCTAAGAATAAATCAGAGGCCAATGCCTCTGCAGAAAGAATAACCTTGATTAGAGATTATTCTCCTCTGCTTAAATAACCAGGA